>NZ_JBSWXN010000005.1:0-572847 GCF_056160625.1 Alteromonas sp. ABH4_457 | reverse complement strand
GCGTCCCCTAGGGGATTCGAACCCCTGTTACCGCCGTGAAAGGGCGGTGTCCTAGGCCTCTAGACGAAGGGGACAGAAATTTTGTCTTGCGGAGCATGCTTCGCTAAATTTCTGTAAGGCGATTCACGATTTATCGTGAGAGCGGCCTTATCCTAGGTTCGGAAGCAAGCTTCCGAGATTTTCAGTAAGGCGAATCGAGCCCGCGAGATGAGCGACCTTATTCTTCTTACTGACTTTCAAGTCCTGAAGCTGCTGGTTAAAACCAACAACTCCGGCCTAACTCACAGTTTCAATCGACTGTGACGCGATATAAATGGCGTCCCCTAGGGGATTCGAACCCCTGTTACCGCCGTGAAAGGGCGGTGTCCTAGGCCTCTAGACGAAGGGGACAGAAATTTTGTCTTGCGAAGCATGCTTCGCTAAATTTCTGTAAGGCGATTCACGATTTATCGTGAGCGGCCTTATCCTAGGTTCGGAAGCAAGCTTCCGAGATTTTCAGTAAGGCAAGGTGAGCCTGCGAACCGCGCGACCTTATTGCTTTACTGACTTTCAAGTCCTGAAGATGTTTAGGTGTAACTCACTGATGCAAGCTACAAACAACGACTTCGGCCTATCTCACAGTTTCAATCGACTGTGACGCGATTTAAATGGCGTCCCCTAGGGGATTCGAACCCCTGTTACCGCCGTGAAAGGGCGGTGTCCTAGGCCTCTAGACGAAGGGGACTGAAATTTTGCTCAGCGAAGCATGCTTCGCTAAATTTCAGTAAAGGCAAGGTGAGCCTGCGAACCGCGCGACCTTATTGCTTTACTGACTTTCAAGTCCTGAAGATGTTTAAATGTAACTCACTGATACAAGCTACAAACAACAACTCCGGCCTATTTCACAGTATTAACCGACTGTGACGCGATACAAATGGCGTCCCCTAGGGGATTCGAACCCCTGTTACCGCCGTGAAAGGGCGGTGTCCTAGGCCTCTAGACGAAGGGGACTGAAAATCTGTTTCGAAAGCAAGCTTTCGAGATTTTCAGTAAGGCGAATCGAGCCCGCGAGATGAGCGACCTTATTGCCTTACCTAAGAACTTACCGGAAAATACATTTCCGACTACTGTAAATTCTTTAAGAATTTGGTGGAGCCAGGCGGGATCGAACCGCCGACCTCCTGCATGCCATGCAGGCGCTCTCCCAGCTGAGCTATGGCCCCGTACTTGGAATGGTCACTGTATTTCGTGTGACTGTTCCGTGACAGCGGGGCGCATTCTAGGCATACCCCACTGCCCTGTCAACGGTTTTTTTAGGAATTTTCCCTGTTTGCTATAAAAGTAAGCGCTTTGTTTATTCTCTCTTCAATTTTGGCTTTTGAGAGCAAATTCAACGTTACATCCAGCGACGGAGAGTTACCACTTCCGGTTGCTGCAACACGTAAAGGCATACCGACTTTACCCATTCCCACACCCAGCGATTCTGCCGCCGCATTAATAGCAGCACCGATATTTTCCGGATCCCATTCTTCAATAGCCAGCAGTTTCTCTTTAACCACCTCGAGAGGCTCTTTGGCAACAGGTCGCAGATGCTTTTTCGCAGCATTTGCATCGAAGTCTTCAAAATCCACATAGAAGTATGTACTGATTTCCGCCAGCTCTTTAAGTGTTTTGACACGATCAGCCTGAATGGCAATCACCGATTCCAATGCCGGTCCGGCAGCCAAATCGATATTCATCTCATCAAAATGCCATTTCAGACGTGAAGCAACCTCACTGGCCGGCAAAGTTTTCATGTAGTGTTGATTCAGCCATACCAATTTTTCAGTATTAAAAGCAGAAGCAGACTGACCAATGGCATCCAGATCGAAATACTCAATCATTTCTTTCAGTGAGAAGATTTCCTGATCCCCGTGGGACCAACCCAGACGAACCAGGTAGTTAAGTACCGCCTGCGGCAGATAACCATCATCGCGATACTGCATTACACTCACAGCACCATGACGCTTAGAAAGCTTCTTGCCATCATCACCAAGAATCATAGATACGTGAGCATATTCAGGTACCGGCGCACCCAGCGCTTCCAGGATATTAATCTGACGTGGCGTGTTATTAATGTGGTCTTCGCCACGCACTACGTGAGTAATCCCCATATCCCAGTCATCCACTACAACACAGAAGTTATAAGTAGGCGAACCGTCAGAACGTTGAATGATCAGATCATCCAGCTCTTTATTACTGATTTCGATTTTGCCACGGATATGGTCGTTAATGACTACCGTGCCTTCCTGCGGGTTTTTGAAACGGATAACAAAAGGCTGACCTTCCGGATGGTCAGTACGGTCACGCCATGTACCGGGATAACGGGGCTTCTCGCCGTTTTCTTTTTGCTTTTCACGAATCGCGTCCAGTTCTTCTGAACTCATGAAGCACTTATAAGCTTTACCTTCATCCAACATTTGCTGGATCAGCGCTTTATAACGGTCAAATCGCTCAGTTTGGTAATAAGGACCTTTATCCCAGGTTAAACCCAACCATTGCATACCATCGAGAATAGCTTGCTTTGCATCATCAGTAGAACGCTCTAAATCTGTATCTTCTATACGAAGTACAAATTCCCCGCCCTTGCTTTTCGCATATAGCCAGGAATAAAGAGCGGTACGGGCACCACCTACGTGAAGATAGCCGGTAGGGCTGGGAGCAAATCGCGTTACGACAGACATGTAGTTTCTCTATCTTTAAATGGAAGTAAAAATTGCGTGCATTCTACCAGCCAATCCGGCGCGGCAAAAGCCAGCTATCGTGCCATTATTTAATATCAGCGGTTAACTGCAAAATAATGGACGGGATTTTCACTTTGTGCTTAAAATTCCGCCACCCACCGGACAGAGAAACATCAGCACCCTGCTAATTGATCGGAATTCAATCAGGCAGTCATTTTTCCGTAATTTTGTTGTTGACACCATCGAATGCAACCCTATAATACCGCCCCACTTGTCCAGCACGGACAGGTAACAAACAGCGGACGCTTAGCTCAGTTGGGAGAGCATCGCCCTTACAAGGCGAGGGTCACTGGTTCAAGTCCAGTAGCGTCCACCACTTCTAACGTGGACCTGTTTGAAAAGAAAGAGGACGCTTAGCTCAGTTGGGAGAGCATCGCCCTTACAAGGCGAGGGTCACTGGTTCAAGTCCAGTAGCGTCCACCAATTTTCTTTGGATTTGGTACGGCGAGGGTCACTGGCTCAACAACTTCGTTGCGAGTCACAGTAGCGTCCACCAATTCTTCCATTTGTTGCAGCAATAAATTCGGACGCTTAGCTCAGTTGGGAGAGCATCGCCCTTACAAGGCGAGGGTCACTGGTTCAAGTCCAGTAGCGTCCACCACTTTCTTTTCAGATTCCTTGTTTCATTTATATATCAAGCAACGTGTCCATTCACTGGCTCAACAACTTCGTTACGTGCACTCTTTTTAAAAAAACCAACTAGCCTCCTTTCAAGCAATCATTTCATACCCCAGTTCCATGACAAAAAACCTATTTAATTTCACTTCCTGCATGTATTGACATTTATCATTCCAGGATTTTTTAATCAGTGATTTTATTAACGTGACGAACGACGCATTCAAAAATTATTCGCAACATAAAATCGCTGAAATTCATTGGGGAATGCTTGCGCGGTACCTCACTGTAAATAAGAAGGAAAATACATTGACTCAAACTCATTTTAAGCAGAAAGCAACAAAGGCTGAACAAGGGTCGAGCTTTTCTACAGTGACTGACAAAATTCAGCCGAATATCACAATGCCAACATTTCCTTCAGATAGCGCTCTTAAGGAGCAATATGCGTTATCAGACTCGCGCTTTGAAACTCTGGCCGGAGAGCCGGTACACTTTGTAGATGAAGGCCAGGGCCCTGCAATTTTGCTGTTACACGGTTCATACGCCAGTTTGCGTCAATGGGATGCCTGGGCTTGCAAGCTCAAGAATCAATACCGAGTTGTACGTTACGACAAATCGCCTGCGGGCTTGTCTGGCCCGAATCCGGAAGGGGATTATACCACACAGCAACAAATCAACGTCATCGACGCACTGATGGATAAGCTGGATATCGAACGTTTTGTTATCGTAGCAACGTCAAGCGCAGGCGTTACTGCAGCAGCCTACGCTGCAGAAAAGCCCGAGCGGATTAACGGATTAATACTGGGCAATATTGCAGCAGGCCCGGTTAACATGGATTACGCCTCATTTCCGCAGTCCTTAATTGAGGTGCTTGAAACGGATCAGCAACATCCAGACTGGCACTCAAAAGATTACTGGCGTGAGATCCTGCTTGTTAATGTAGAAAACAAGTCGAATGTCACGCCTGAACTCGTGGAGCAATGGACCTATCTCAACCATCGAATGATGCGTGCTCCCGCGATTACTAAGCAGGTGGCCGATGGCACTGATATGAACCGTACGCCGGATGATTTAAAGCAGATCACGGTACCAACGTTACTTTTATGGTCAGAGAATGATCATGAGACTTCACTCGAAGAGCACGGTATGGCCGCATTCGGGTATCTCAAGTCGCCAGACAAAGAATTGCTGGTCGTGCAGGACTGTGGTCATATGATTTTACTCGACCGTCCTGACGAGTCACTCGATAACGCACTTCCGTTTATTCAAAGAGTATGCAATGGTGGTGCATAATATACTTGGGTACCTTCTTACAACAAACGTTGTTGTTGGTGAACTATTTAACAGCATGCCAAATAAATCGTTTACCCCCAGTCCTAATCAGGTTAAATGAGTGCGTAAACAACCTCGACTTACGCACTTAACTACGTTTATTTAAAAAATCGAATCAGTCCTGAGCCGGAGGTAGGTCTCTGGCAATTCGGAGACCAAGGTGAGAATTTCTTGCATCGGGCGGATCGCCAATTCGTTGAGCAACCCTAACCGACCAGGCCAGTAAGCTCCATCCTCCGCCACGCACATTGCGGCTCTCGCAAGAACCCGTGAGCCAGGCAGAGCCGTCAGTCGGGGCACCCTCGTAATTTTCGTGATAGCAGTCTATCGTCCATTCTGCAACGTTGCCTGTTACGTCGTGCAAACCGAATCCGTTGGGTGCATAGCTACCCACACGTGCTGTACGGTCAAGTACATAGCCTGCATTAGCATCATCAGCTGTTAGGCGATTACCAAAGGGATACCATGTTTGAGTACCACCACGAGCGGCATACGCCCACTCCGCTTCGCTGGGTAAGCGATAGTGTTCACCGGTTTTTTCACTAAGCCATGTCACATAGTTTTGTGCATCATTAAAGTTCACATTGATAACCGGTTGCTGGCCGCGGCCCCACCCTTCATCGTCTGGACGGTACCCATTGCAGCCGCCATCTGCAACGCAGGCGTCCCATTGTTCAAATGTCACCTCGTAGCGGGACAGGGCGAAACTATACTCGATGGACACCTTATGACGTGGCTCTTCCATGGTGTCAAACATTGATATAACGCCCAGCGTACGGCGCTCCTCTTCGGTGGAGCCCATAATAAAGTTACCCGGTCCGATAACAACCATCTCCGGGCAATCTCTGCAATCAGTAAAAGCAGAGCCAGCCCGGGTAGAGGGATATACCGGTGGTGGTGCCGTTTCTTTGGCCAAATCACTGGTTTCTATCTGATTCGCAGGTATCCGCACGGCAGTCTGGACACGTGCGTTTTTTTCTGCACTCGCTGATTCGACATTTTCATCAGAAAATGTAGGCTGAGTAGAGCTGCAAATGACTAAAGCAAACCCACAGCATTTAATAAATCTCATCTGTGATTTTCGTTTCATTTATTCCCCTGTATTTATCTTGAGCCCACGCGCTTATGGCGACATATTGCAGACATAAACACTCCTGTTTCGCAAGGACTTCGGGCACGTCTTCAACTCTCTCTATACAATCATCAATAAGAGAGTTCCGACCTGATAAATGTCAGGGTTCCAAAGACCTGTTGAATTTTGCCGGGCGGATCTAGTATAAACTTGAGATACAAGGGCTGTCAGGTCGAAGCTCAGCGTTGGTAGAAACCCAACTCGCCATTTTTATGTAACCTGTTTTTAAGGGTATCCATGGCGATAGTTTGGTTAGAGCCATCTACCCCGCCATAAACATGTAAAAATTCGGTCGCTATTTTCAACGCTGCATGTAACTGTGTGCTCTGATGAGATAATTCAGGCGCAGGCTCACAAATGGCTCCTCCAAAACAATGATCCACTTCATCGAGCACTAACGCATACGTCTCCGCCCCAGGTTCACAGGCATTAAATGCAGCTAAATGATCCCGCCATTGATCTGGCTCGGTTTGCATACCCGGGACGATATCTTTCGTGCCTGTTTGAATCAACGCTGGCACGCTGAGCTTTGCATAGTCTTCCATACTCACAAAATTGGGGAGCGCTGGAGGCGGGGAAAACGCCAATACGGCTCTGGTGCCGGGTTGACACATCGATACGGTCAATCCTTGAGGACGCAACGCCGTCACGCCTCCCAGACAAAGTGCTGTTAGCGCTCCGTAACTATGGCCTGCAGCCACAAATTCTTTCACTGAAAAATGTTCGATACAGTGATGTAAATCTTCAATCCGGGTTTGCCAGATGTGCAGCGGATCAAACGTACCATGTTGAGGGTGATTTTTAGAATCTGTGTGTAGCGGAGCAATAATCTCAAATCCACTTGAGGCCAACGGCCCGAGTAACTTGTGGTAATGGAATGGAGACGATTCAAAACCATGAGAGAATATTAATGTTGGTGCACCAGGATTATCTGCTTGCCAATGATAAATGTCTGTTTCGCGGCCATCCAAGTGATTTAAAGTAACAAGCTTCGGAGTCATTATATTTTCTTATTTTTCTGTTATTTAAAGTGTTTTTAAACTAAACCAAGTGTCATTCTTTTTCTACCCCAAAGGAGGCTTCATGCTGACTGACAATAAAAATAAACATTTTTCGCCAAACTATGAGGGACAAGTTGTACTGATCACAGGGGCTGGCCTGGGCATTGGCAGGGCAACCGCCATTCGTTTCGCGGAGCAAGGCGCTAAAGTGGTCATGGTGGATAAATCGACAACGCATTTACAGGAAACCGCGCAGATACTGGACACCCTTAGCGCCGCTTTTTTAGCCATTGAAGCGGATCTCACCGAAGAAAGTCAGGTCGAAAACGCCTTTTCTAAAGCCGTCGGTGAGTTTGGTGACATTTCGGTATTAATCAATAATGTCGGTGGTGGTCGCAGTGGCCGGATTTGGGATCTTTCTGTGGAAGACTGGGATTTCACAATGGCCCTCAGTCTGCGCTCAATGTTTTTGTGTACGAGGGCGGCAGTACCAGCAATGATGAAAAATAAGTACGGCAGAATTGTGTGCCTCTCTTCGGGTGCGCGTAATGGTACTGTGTGGAATGCCTTTCATACCGGTGCCTGCGCCTATTCTACTGCGAAAGCGGGCGTACAAGGCTTTATACGTGATCTGGCTATTGAACTTGCCGATGAAGGGATAACGATTAACGGCGTGGCTCCGGGACCGATTGATACCGAACTGGCTGGGCCATACCTGCGCAATATGCACCAACAAGGCTTGACCTACGACCCGATAAAAATGACGCCGATGCACAGGCTGGGCACACCAACAGAAGTCGCTGATGCCATTTTATTTTTAGCCTCAAACCAGGCAAGCTACATTACCGGTGCCATGTTAGACGTCACTGGCGGCCGTTGATAGCAGCAATGATCTGTTGCAAAGAAGAGAAACATTGAATATTGCGTACTACCAACCCTGGCAGTAATGTGAAAACAGAGGGCAAAGCCCTCTGAGTCAGCAATCAGTGTAACACCACAGCAATCATTGCTATAAAGGCGGATCGATTGCACTGGCACTGTTTGCACGAACGCAAGAACGTACTTTGTCTAGTGTATCAATGAGTCTTTTTGCATCCCGGCCTGTTGGGCACATATTGGGTTGCTTGTAACAAGCTTTAGCAAATTCTTCTAACTGGTTCTCAAAGAAAGAAGACAGGTCACGTTTGCCCATCGAGTGAGGATCACTGACCCGGCCCGGAGGGGGCTCAACAAGTACCTTGCCATTCCAATATAACCACTCTCCATCGTGAATCTCAGCAATGCCCTGGTCAAAAAACAAGGTTTTTCTGTCCAGCACATAGGGTTGATTATAACTAATATGGACACTCGCTATGCGACGGTTTGGATAGGAAAATATCATCATCGCTTCGTCTTCACCTTGCCAACCTGATTGGTGTCGGGCCGCTTCAGCATGGAGCGAAGTAGGCTCATCATCACCCATGACTAACTGAACAAAATCCAGTGAATGTGGCGCAAACATGGACAAAATCAGGCCTTCTTCGGGACTTCTTGCTGCCCACCAGGGGGCTTGAGGGCCGTCCCAGAAGACACATTGTGTCACCTCCACTGACAATAATTTCCCGAAATCAGACATGCGCTTCATCAGTTCACGTGTCGCATCTCCATGACGGAAAGTATGCCCTGCAGCAAGGACTAATCCCGCTTCTTCTGCGGCTTGATGAAGTACTTGCGCCTGCTCGCTGGTTTCAGCAAGGGGCTTTTCAATCAGCACATGCTTCTTCGCCTGAATCGCCTTGAGGGCTTGTTCAAAATGGCACTTATTGGGACTGGCAATCAGCACGGCATCAACATCAGCCTCACGTAACAAATCGTCTATCTCTGTATAGGCGTGCGCACCATACTTTTCAGCAACGTGTTGTGCGGCCTCAAGTGTGACATCGCAGGTGGCTGATAAAGTAAACAACTCCGGACGGCTATCCATTGCTGATAGATGAGCCTGACTAATCCGGCCGCAGCCGACGAGCGCGAGTTTTATAGGGGTTTGGGGCGTACAGCTAGACATGCTTTACCTCCTGAGTAGCAAGGCTTGCAGACTCTTCATCAGGCAACCAGAACAGTATAATGATGGCCGCCAGAATTTTCGCAACGCCCGGTATAATGGCGTAAGTTAATATGATACCGCTTATAGCGTCATCACTTTGTGGTAAGCCTTGCTTGGCGAGGGTTGCACTAAATCCAGTAAAACTAAGCAGTGTACCAACAATAAGGGATCCCCCTGCAGCAATCCCCGCTTTTTCAATAATTGACCATACCGCAGAGTAAACGCCGGCCCGGTTTTCCCCGCGTTCTTCTCGCGAGCGAGCAATGGTATCTGATAGTAACGACAAGATAATTAACCCCCAGCCAGAGTTAAATATCGCCATTAGAGCGCTCAATATGTAGTCAACCCATACTGGACTTCCCGCGAGCCAACCCCAGAGGCATAACACCACGCCGTGCATAGCAGCCGCAAAAACAAAGGTATTCTTCTTACCAATCTTCTGAGCGACCCAGACCCACAATGGCGAGCCAAACATGACCGCAAATCCCATCACCGTGGTCATTATACCAATTTGCACAAAAGGATCGGCCCGGCCTAATCCGTACGTAACAAAGAATGCAAAGCTGGCGTAAGCTGTTCCAGCGGCCAGGGTCATTACAATGGCTGTGGCACAAAGCACCACAAAGCCCCGATCTTTAAATACTTTGGGAAATTCCCTCAGTGGTAATGGTTGAGCAGTATGTTGGCGATCGGGAATTCTTCCCGCAAAATACCAGGAGATAATCAGACTCAGTGAACAAATGATCCCCACCAGAGATATTGACCAAAGATAGGCCTCGCGATCACCGCCTAAAAGGTGGATAAGGACAGGAATGCCTGCTGAGCCCGCGAGCAAACCCACACCGGTATATGCATGTTTCCAGGCCATCATTTCAGTCCGTTCTTGTTTGCTATCTGTCATTTCGGCAAATTGCGCTAAGAAAGGGACTGAGAATGTTGAGAACACGGCCATGTAGATACAAAACGCGGCAAATACCCAAATGGCCTGTGCGTTCGTATTCATTTCGGGTAATAGAAATGGTCCTAACATCGCCAACGGAGCGGCAATGGCACCGACCAACAACCAGTTCCGACGAGCAAATACGTTGGCAAATTTATCGGATGAAACGCCTACAATCAGATCGAAAAAGGCACCAAAAAACACTTTCGGGACAAAAATAGCAGCTCCTGCAACCGCAGGCTCTATACCCATCACATTCGAAAGGTAGAACAGTAGAAGTAAAGACGGGGCATCACGAAACAGCTGTCCGGCGATCTGCCCTAAGCTAAAGCCTGCCTTGGTAGTAATGGCTAATTGTGAACCCTGATGAGACGCGGGGGATGAATTCAATGTGAACTCCTTCGATGCCAGTTGGCATTGTAATTATGGTTGCGCTTAATTTTGATGTTTGTTGGCATCACGCTGACAGTCTCAGCGTGATACCGAGCACGGGATTATTCGTAGAATGAATATTTGAACTGAACCCCTATGGTACGAGGCTCCGGCAATCCCATTACAACACCTGAATATATCGAGAAGTAAGCAAAGGTAGGGGTAAACGCATAGTAGTCATACACAGAGGTATACTCGTCATTTTCAAACAAGTTGTTCACGTATGCCTGAATTTGTAGATCACCGATGTTAACACCCGCCCGGATGTTTACTTTACTAATATCATTGGTTTTCATGAAATTAGCCTGATTTGTCCACTGACCACTCTTGTAAATATAATCAGCGCGAAGGAAATAATCGTAGTCCGTGCCTATGGTATCCCGATATTCAACGCCCAGGTTGCCCGAATACTTAGATACTCCGGGTTGTTCATTACCAGAAAAATCGCGAGTGCCGGTAAGCAATGTAAGCGCTTCGTCCGAATATTCCTTAATATCAGACCCAGTGTAAGCTGCCGCGAGGTTAACTCTGATATTTTCGGTTGCGGCCCAATTGGATTCAAATTCCAGGCCATACAAATCCAGTGCACCGGCATTGGTTACACCTTCCAGGGCTGTTGCCATATCATTGCCTGGCTCAGTAAACACAAAATAGCCCTGGTTAATCTGCTTGCTCCATTGGGCGTAATATACTGCTGAGGCGTAGGTCAGTGAGCCTCCCAGCGCTGAGCCTTTTAAGCCAATCTCAAAGTTATCAACTTCTTCAGGTTCAACCACCAGAGTTATACCTACGCTAGCCGCTGTTTCCTGAGCATAATCTGACAATGCAGATAACCCTAAGTTAAACACTGCAGGGTTTATTCCTTTCGAATAGCTGGCGTACATAGTGGTATCCCGTGCTACCGAGTAGTCTAAAATGACGCGGGGTAAAAAGTTATCAAAGCTCTCTGAGGCTAGCTCCGCATCAACCACTGTATCAATCGCGGTGATGGTATCACGCTGAAATCGTCCTTCGACGCTGAGTGTAAGTTGGTCGGTAAATTCGTAGCTGGTACCAAAAAACGCGCCTATCGTTTCTGCTTCGTTCCGACCGGTAGGCACAACTTGAGATGGTATAAAACTATTAATCACAGACGTTTGCGTCGCATCTTTGGTAGCATCCAGGTAACTCAAACCAAAGGTGCCTGAAAACGGACCGTCACCGTCATAGGTTACACGAAATTCCTGTGAAATATCTTCAATGTCGCGCTCAACCAGGAAGCCATAGTTAAAGGTATCAGACTCGTAGTGGTCGATATCGTTTAAAAGTATCCACTGCTCCCGGTTATAACCGGTTAGTGATGAAAGAATAAAGTCCCCCACTTCCCAATCTGCAACAAGATGAAAATGCTTGAATTTACGTGTCATGCCGTAATCATTAAGCATGCTGGTAGATGTGACACGGTTGGTTGAAATATTTGAGAGCACGTCTTTCAGTTCGGCCGGTGCCTGAGTATTGTATGCAAAGGGATCGGCCTTCACTACAGGCGAGCAAAAATACGGATTGCCATTGAGTTCACAGTTTGCTTGACCCTGCACTAATACATTACCTTCTGAATCGGTAATATCGTAGGCAGAAACAAAAGCAGAGGCTGCAGGACCATCTTCATCGGAGGAATAAAGACCAAAGGCTTTTATGCTCAAATCTTGGGTTGGGTTAGCTTCTATATAGAGGTTCACCATATCAGTGCTTTGATCTCCAAAGGTGCCTCCCCCTGTACCTGCATTTTTCCAGGCCCCCTCTTTATCATAGGTTTCGCCAGATAAACGAAAAGACAATTTGTCTTCAATGACAACGCCTTCTACATCACCGCGAAAACGCTTGAAGTTGTAGTTGCCGAAAATTGCTTCTACTGAGCCAGCCCATTCCTCGTTAGGCGACTTATTAACAATATTTAAAGCACCCGCAAAGGTGTTCCGGCCAAAGTAAGCACTTTGAGGACCACGCAGAATTTCGATACGCTCAGGACTACCTATAGATGAAATCGCAGTGGTAGATGATACCGGGACACCGTCAATGAACATCGATGCTGTTGCTGAAGAACCGCTGCTCGGTGAAAAACCACGAATACTTAAAGTCTGCACTGAACGGTCTGTTTTTCCTGAGGCACTATCAGAAATAACAAGCCCGGGTGTTTGGTCGGCGAGATCACTGACTTGCACAATACCTCGCTTTTCAACATCATCAGAGATCAGCGCCGTAACGGCAACCGGCACATCCTGGAGGCTTTCCGAGCGTTTCCTTGCGGTAACTTCGATGGTTTCAATAATCGGTTTTGCCCCCTTTTCATTGTCATCTTGTGCCTGGACCTGCAATGAGGTCGCGATAAGAAGCGCTAAAGCACTATATTGGTATGCTTTTGGATAGTGTCTTGTAGTCATAATATTTTCCTTCAATGCGAATTCGCTGCCTGGATGATCTTTCATGGACAAACCGGTCGGTTATATTTTGTGATTTGTGTTTGCCCGCTCCCTATATAAGCACCTTAAATTTCACTATGTCCTGACAAAAATCAGTTCCCCTTAGGTCGTAAATTTGAGCGGGTAAGTATGAGGAAATTTAGTTTTGGTTCGACTGCAGTAGAGAAAACGAATGGAGCTAAGGTAACCCGAATTTTCTACTACAAATCTATTTGATATATATCAATGTTGAAATGCGCATGAATAGACAAGATGACAGTTTCAGATGCCCATAAACTAATAGCAGATTCTATGTTGCAAGACTCCCACAAAGCATGGATGAGTAATATATGGTCCACAAAGCGCGTGAGAGGGGAAGTTGCACACTTTTAGTGCGTTCCATGTAACGAGCAGCGGCTATACGTTTTACAGCACCTGCAGTACAGTTTAGTCCTAATGCCTGCTTAATCAAAAGGTTGTAGGATTTTACGTATAGTCGATTCAGATACCACTTCGTATTTTTCCGGCTTATTACAATATTTGCCAAAATTGCATGCTAATTGCTTGCTATTAATTGTTGAAAAGATAGGCTTTCAGCATTTAGATGACGGAATTGTTATTAGAATGAGGTATTACTATGTTGTTACAGTGCGATTCTTTCGAGGAGCAGATTCCACGAGACCACTATGGTTTGCTAAAAGGTTTAAGTGCAGAGGAGATTAATCGGGTATCTGACAACTTCAAATTACGTAATCTTAAACGGAATCAGTATATTTGTTTACAACACTCAGTAAAAGACCGCGTATTTAATCTTGCTTCCGGCTGTGCAATCGTAGAACGAATTTCTAACGACGGTAGACGCCAAATACTGGCGTTTGTGTTTCCCGGCGATTTTTTTGGCCTGTCTAGTACTGAACATTACGAATATGGCATAAAGTGTCTGGTGGACTTATCGGTTTATGAAGCTAAGCGTAATCGTCTTTTTGAATTATCAGAACAAATGGATTCTCTTAAACTAAATTTAAAAAGCTTACTCGCTATGATTCAGCAGATGACATTTGACCAGGTTTATTTACTTGGGCAGCTAAGTGCGTACGAGCGCGTAGCCTATATGATCATTCATCTTCTTAAACGGATTCCTAACGCGACTCAGGAGTTGATAGAACTGCCTATGACGCGTGCTGATATAGCCGATTACCTGGGCTTAAATGTAGAAACAGTGAGCCGAACTTTAAGCCGGATAAAAAAAGACGGCATTATTGCGACTCCCGATTCTACGTCGATTAAAATTCTTGATCTACCAGCTTTAAGGGCTCTTGCAAATATTCTATAGTATGGTTTATGTATTACTGTCAACCCTATCTTAGATGAGCACTTCAGTGCTAACAGAATAAAGAGCATTCGTTATATCAGGAACAAACTCATCGCTTAAGCGGACAGTAACCTGAATTTTGACAGCTATACTTATCATCTCTAATGAATTACTCAGAATTGACAGCTTAGATGTTTGCTTTTTGCCTGAGCTCAATAGCGTCCACCACTTCCCTGTTAACTTTCCTATTCTCTTTGTATTTCAAACCGTGCTAAGGTGCTGATTAACTATTGCAGTTGATTTTCCTAATAGTTTTGCAGGATGCTGCCGATACAAAAACAGCACAATGTATTGCTATGGACAGGTAGTAACACGCACGATGAATATCAAGCTTGCCCGCGCTATTCGTGTTCTGATTGTAGATGATCAGATCCTGGCGAAGGGATATTTGAAATACACAATGGAAGAACTCGGGTTCCAGCAAATCAGTTATATTGATAAAGCTGACGAAGCCCTGCGCCTGATAAAAGAAGAAACCTTTGAACTTGTGGTGTGCGCGTATGATCTGCGGGAAGAAAAAGAAGGTTATTTTCTCTACGAACAACTCAAAGCCCACAAGATCCTGCCTCTGACCACCGCGTTCGTTTTTATTTCTTCAGACACTACTGCTGAGATTGTTCATTCAATCGTTGAACTGCAACCTGACGAATTTCTTGCCAAACCGTTCTCGGTAAAAGAGCTGGATAAACGCCTGAGTCGCGTACTGGTTCGCAAACAAGCACTCAAAGATGTTTATGCGTTAATGGACAAGGGGGATTTCGAAGGGGCACTTGACGAACTTGAGCGCTTTTTGACAGAACCCAAAAACGCTGAATTTTTCCCGCTAGCCCTGCGAACAAAGGGTGAATTACTCCTTTTATGCGAACACTTCGAAGAAGCCGCTGATTTTTATCAGGCCATCATCAATGTGCAGGATTTTACCTGGGCAAAACTGGGACTGGTTCGTTGCTACCTGCAACTGGATAAAGATGATGAAGCGGAAAAGCTTATCCTCAGGCTGGCATTTCAGCCGGATGCCATGCTCAGCGCCTACGATTTACTGGCGGCGTTGCAGATAAAGCAACAGGAGTTCGATGATGCGCTGGAATCTGTCACTCTGGCATCCTCAATCTCTCCCCGTAATGTGCACCGGCATAAACAGGCCGTGGATTTATCTAAGATCACCCATGATTTCCCTGCGCAATTTGACGCAGCAAGACGGGTGGTAAAATACGCTAAAAATTCTATTCACGACAAACCTGAAAATTACCTTAATGTGGCCCGCGCCGGCATTGATTTTGCCATGACCGCCGATGCAGCAGAGACAGGAAAACTTGTCAGGCAAACGCAGGACTTTATCCGTCAGATGAAAGAAGCGTTTCCGAAAGCGGAGGTCGACAGTGAACTCAAGGTCATTGATGCCAGGCTGTATTATCTTGAAGATGAAACCGATAAAGCCCGCATGCTGTTGAGTCAGTTACAAAATGCCGATATGAGCCATGAAAATACTGAAGGTCTGATGGACAGAGCAAAAGCTTTTCATGAGGTTGGCTTGCAGGAACATGCGCTGGCGATTCTGGATGAAGTTGAGCGCCGTTGTGTTACCGATGAAAGTCAAAGTGCGCTGTTTATGCATTACCTGAAGCAACAACAGCAGGAGAAGCGGGAGATTGCAGAAAGCCCGAAAGCGCTGAATAACACGGCTGTAAACTATTTCCGCGAAGGGGATGTGGCCAATGCGCTTATTGCCTTCCGCCAGGCATTTACGGTTATGCCAAAGAACCCGGCCATAGCGCTGAATCTGCTGCAAACCACCGCGTCTGAGCTCAGGGATAACCCTGCCAGGCAAACAGAAGATAATAAAAAATTAATTTTCAACTGCATGAAAACGCTGGAGTCGGCCACTCTGACAGATGAACAGGAACGCCGCTATCACCGGGTGAAAAGTAGTCTCAGCGGCCTTTAATCACCTGAGCAGTTGACGGTTTCTCAGCACACCGGTTTTGCTGGTAACAGTGTCTGCCGGTAAACCACGACTTCATCATTGAACACTGCATCAGAATAGAGATAACGGTACGAAAACGTCATACCCAGTTTTTCCATTACGTTTACTGATGCCTTGTTATCCGGCAGTGCAATGGCTGAAAACTGGTTTGTCCCGTTAACATATAACGCCTGTTTGACCTGTGCTGCGGCCTCGGTGGCAATCCCCTTTCCCCATGTTTTGCGGTGAAAGCGCCAGCCCAGCTCCTGATTATTATCATCCCTTTCACCGGTGAAAAATCCGAAAGGCCGCACCAGAATCCATCCCAGATCTTCCTGTGGTGACTCCAGAGCACTCACCCGCCAGAGCCCCCACCCTTTAAGTTCATCAGAAAACGCCCGGATCCGCGGAATAAACTGTTCCCGAATCGTCTCCATAGATGTTTT
The DNA here is from genome assembly GCF_056160625.1 of Alteromonas sp. ABH4_457. NCBI lineage: Bacteria > Pseudomonadati > Pseudomonadota > Gammaproteobacteria > Alteromonadales > Alteromonadaceae > Alteromonas > Alteromonas sp. ABH4_457. The sequence goes on along the minus strand of NZ_JBSWXN010000005.1, from coordinate 556,331 downwards.
TTTACCGCCATTGATGTACTTCATCACGGCTTCATCCTGATCTACCGACCACAAAAACTCTGCGTCATCTGCGGTGACAAAATGAAAGGACAATCTTTTTGTATGAGGAATGTGCATGATTTGCTACCCGCGGACGGTAATCAGCCGCCCAACATCGCAAGATGTGACGTTGCTCCAGTATTACCATCCTGCAGATAATGCGTCGCGTGCTTCTGAGTCAGCAACTGCTGCAAGTGTGCCATTAATGCCTGCACATCCCCCTGCTGCAGATAAGGGCGGATATCAATGCCGTGCTCACTGAACAGGCACAGGTGTAACTTGCCGTTTGCAGCCACCCTGAGACGATTACAGCTGGCGCAGAAATCTTTGCTGTAAGGCATGATGAGCCCAATGCGGCCTGCGTAATCCGGATGATGAAACTCCTGCGCCGGACCAGCATCTTTGCTGCGCAATACCGGCATCCAGCCTTCATTAAGCAGCTGTTGCTTCAGCGGCCCGCCGGATAAGTGTTGTTGTGCAAAGAATTCAGGATGGTCACCGGTTTCCATTAACTCAATGAAACGTAAGGTAATTGGCGTGTCTTTCAACCAGTCTTTAAACTGCTGAAGTTGTTTACCTGCAAAATGTTTAAGATAAACAGAATTCACTTTCACAGTCATGCCGGTTTCGATGGCAGCACTGACGCCATCCAGCACCTGAGTTAATTTATTCTGTCCGGTAATGTCAGCAAACTGGCGGGGATCAAGACTGTCAATACTCACATTCACCTGATCAAGACCGGCATCACGCCATTTTTGTGCATCTCTGGCCAGGCGTCCGCCGTGGCTGGTGGTCGCCACTTTATTAATGCCGTCAGTGTTCTTACACAGTGCAATCACGTCGGTAAAATCCCGCCTCAGGCTGGGTTCACCACCGGTGATCCGGATTTTAGATGTGCCAAGACCGGCAAAGGCCTGTACCAGCGTATCTATCTCAGGCAGCGTAAGAAATGTGTCGTCAGAAGGCCCGTGGTATCCGTCAGGCAGGCAATACTGGCACTTAAAATTGCATGCTTCTGTTATGGATAAACGCAGATAATGAAACCGGCGACCAAAGTTGTCCTGTAACAAAAAGACACTCCCGCTTAGCATTGGCCCTGTAAAGACAGGAAAATGAAAGAAACAATTCAGATTAGCACTTTACCACGAAAGAACTATGTCGTCATGAACACAAAAAATGCGTTGAACGTGAAACTTTGAGCGCGCAACGCTTTGCGGTACTCTTATTTACATACAGTCGTACACCACATTTTCACGATGAGACCATCCCGATTTAATGTTTCACCGGACACACCGGTGCGCTGGCACGTGCTGAATCAGCTCTGGCCTTATTTACTTGAGTTTAAAAGCCGCGTTGCCATCGCGCTGGCCTGCCTGATTATGGCAAAGCTTGCAGCAATCGGTCTGCCCTATGTACTTAAATACACAGTCGATTCACTGAACACAAAAGATGCGGCCACCGGTCTGGTTGCCGTGCCTCTGGCATTAATTGTGGCATACGGTACGTTGAAATTGCTTAACGTGATCATCGGTGAAGTCAGAGACACACTGTTCGGACGGGTCACTGAAAGGGCCATGCGACGAATGGGGTTACGGGTTTTCAAACACTTGCATAACCTTGATTTGTCTTTCCATCTGAACCGTCAGACCGGCGGTTTGTCGCGGGATATAGAGCGTGGTACCAGCGGTATCAGCTTTCTGATGCGGTTTATGGTATTCAACATCGGCCCTACCCTGCTGGAAATTCTGATTGTAACCGGCCTGCTCTTTTTTCAGTATGGCCTTTCTTTTGCCACTATTATCCTTACCTCCGTCATTGCTTATGTAGCTTATTCCATGAAAGCAACAAACTGGCGAACGCGCTTTGTTCATGCCATGAACCAGGCAGATTCATCAACCCACTCAAGGGCGGTAGACAGCTTACTGAACTTTGAGACAGTGAAGTACTTCAGCAATGAGGCATATGAAGCCAACCGTTACGACAATAACCTTGCTGACTGGGAACAGGCCAGACGTAAAAACCGGTTATCGTTATTTGCTTTGAATGGCGGTCAGGCGTTCATCATCGCAGTGGCAATGACGGCCATGCTGGCAAACGCCGCTTACGGCGTCGCACGGGGCGACATGACCATCGGTGATTTTGTATTAATAAACGCATTTACCATGCAAATATTTATGCCCCTGAACTTTTTAGGGTTCGTTTACCGGGAGATCCGTGGTTCCATGGCAAACATAGACAATATGTTCGCCCTGCTGGATACCCGTTCTTCAGTGCAAGATGAAGACAATGCACCGCCACTGAACATCACCCGTGGCGAAATCTGTTTTGAGAATGTCAGTTTTTCTTACCGCGATGACAGGCCTATCCTCAAAAATATCAGTTTTACCATCAAGCCAGGTGAAAAGGTGGCCATTGTGGGTGCCAGTGGCGCCGGTAAATCGACGCTTGTCAAATTGCTTTTCCGCTTTTACGACACTAGATCGGGGCGCATATTGATTGACGGACAGGACATCCGGAAAGTGTCGCAGCAATCATTGAGAGAAAGGCTGGGCATTGTCCCCCAGGACACCGTGTTGTTTAACGATACGTTGCTGGAAAATATCCGCTACGGTAACCCGGATGCCAGTGAGGCGGATATCGAACAAGCCATTCGTACCGCCCATCTTGACAGTTTTATTGCTCAATTGCCTGAGAAGGGCGAAACCCGTGTGGGTGAGCGGGGATTAAAACTCTCCGGCGGGGAGAAGCAACGGGTAGCCATCGCCCGTGCAGTGCTGAAAAACCCGCCCGTACTGCTTTTCGATGAAGCCACTTCCTCTCTGGACAGCGGTGCTGAGCGTGCCATCATGGAGGCCCTGTCTGAGCTTGCTTCCGGACACACTACGATTATGATTGCACACCGGTTATCAACCATTACAGATGCAGGTAACATTCTTGTACTAAAACAGGGTGAACTGGCAGAACAGGGTACCCATCAGGAATTGCTGATGCAGCAAGGCGAATACGCCCGCCTGTGGACACTACAACAAAAACAGGAAGACTAATGGATCCGGCGTTCTTAAAAACCGCAGTTAACGCACAAATGCCCTTCGGCAAATATGCCGGCAGAAAACTGTTCTATCTGCCGGAACCTTATCTGGTGTGGTTTCACAAACAAGGCTTCCCGCAGGGAAAGCTTGGCGAACAACTGGCCCTGATGTACGAGATCAAATTAAACGGGCTGGAAGCTGTCGCTGAGCCCTTGCTTGAGGACTGACTGCAAAACCGGCGTCACGGAGTCTGTCATTCAGAACCTGCTGAATTCAGAAACCGCTGAAGCCGGTTGGTTTGTCTGCTGAAAGCGTCTCTGTTTTCTCCCCGTGGGAAGAGAATCTGATATCACGACTTTTAATTACAGTGATCTGGTCTTTCTGCGCGCCCTCCGGCAATGACATATTCCGCAGCGTGATGTCGTTGACACTATCGAAGACGAGCACAGAACGGGTATCAGGTGCTTCAAGCTGCAGGTTGATATTTTCAAGCGTTATGTCCTGTGCGTACCGCATGTACAAACCGGAAGCAGGCAATAACCCGAACATTGCAGGTTCAGGATAGGCTGCACGACGCTCCGGCACATCAAAAGGCGAATGTCGCGGTTCCTCTTCTTTCAGGGCAAAAAAGGCGCTGATGTGATCAGGTTTCTGAGCGAGCACATCTTCCCGCGTCAGTCCGCCGCCGGCGATCAGATACATATCTTTCAGGGTTACCTGAGACACCGGCGATTCCGGTAACCCCTGGATGATCACCGGAAAACGTCCGTCAGAATGACTTACCGTTACATCTTTAATCAGCACACGACGAATAGCACCCGGCGGCGTATTTTCCGGCCCGCGCATGCGTGCACCGTTATAAATAAAAATGGGAGAATTACTGACCCGGTTCATCACCAGACCGGATGCAACGACATCTTCAATAATGCCGCCGTCTACGGTTTCCAGCGCCAGACCGCGACTGTGATCAAACACCACATTACTGATAGCAATGCGTTTGAAACCACCGTTAGACTCGGTACCCAGCTTTATCCTGCCCGTTGCCCCGTCACCATCCGGTGCAGCGCCCTCCATTGGCTGATAAGTGCCATCAAGCATAGTACCCATGGCATAACCACTGACAATACTGTTGCTAATGGTCACATTTTCGGTAGCGATGGCTTTGCCCATCACATAGGAACTTTTCAACACGATAGCATCGTCATTGGGGCTGTTAACCACCACGTTGCTTATCCGCACGTTTTTACACACGTCTATATCAATGCCATCGCGGTTGGTATCGATGCGCAGATTATCGATGGTCAGGTTGTTAATGGCGGTGGCGAGGATCCCGAAGTGCCCGCCGCGATAAATACTGAAGTCCCGGAAAGTAATGTTCCGGCCGCCCTTTATCGCAATGGCTTTGTTACCCGGATTAACTGAAGGTGCCGGCCCCAGTGGCGGGTATAAGCCTTTCCACAGCCCCTTACCGTCAATCAGCCCGCTGCCGGAAATGGTGACATCGTGAATATTTTCGCCCCAGAGCAGGCTGTTTCTAAAATGACTGTGACCAAAATCCTGGTACTTATATTTTTCACCCCAGATATTGGGCTCAGGTTTCAGATATCCTTCGCTCTCATCCTGCGGTGTTGCAGCCAGCAGCGTCGCGCCATTCGCAAGGTGCATATCAACCTGACTTTTCAGCTCAACGCTGAAGCTCGCGTAAGTGCCGGGCGGAAAATACACCGTTCCCCCACCATCCCTGCTGGCAGCGATGATGGCAGCATTAATCGCATCTGTGTCCCTGCTTATACCGTCGCCAACGGCCCCGAAGTCTCTGACGTTATAGTACCCCTGCATGTCATGAGCCTGCACGTTCTGGATGAAACCGATTACCCAAAGTAAAAACAACTGAAAGAACACTCTGCGCATGTAACACTTCCGCCGGTAAATTTAAAAGCCACCATAAAAAATCATGCTAATGACAGAGCAAACTTATCGTCAATTGAAACTGCTGATGCAGCCTGTTACAACGGCTTAAATAATCAGAAACTTCCATATCTGAATATGTAGGGAGTACCTGCGCTTTTGTAAATGATTGCAGAGCGGCAGTCCCGCACGGGAATGTCTACAACGAATAGTCGAATACGTAACTATGCTCCCCACCCTCCCGAATGATTTTCATATCACCAGAAAGGCCAGATAACGCTTCTGTGCCGGAGTCCGGTACCACTTTTAAAATAAGGGAGTCTTTGCCCTTATCCATCACGCCGAAATGCTGCAAAGCAAATGAACCTGACTTTCCATTCAATGTTCCGGACACAATTTCTATTGCCACATATCCAGCAGAGCCGGGAACAGCTGTCATCAGGGATAACATTTCGCCCTTGCTTGTGGCACTGAGGGCACCGTGAAATGTTTTTTCTATGGTCATACGACCGGGATTCATCCCGTCTTTCGCTGTCATGAAGCCTTCAACCGGCTGTAACGACACATCAAATTTGCCCTGCACTTCCATTGTACTTTCTCCGTAATGAGTTAGAATGACACTGTATAACCATACAGCAACCTTAAGAAGTAGCAAGATGTATTCAAGGTCGAGAAGACAACGGGATGCGGATATCGACAACCGTATACTGCAAATCCACCGGGCAATTGCTGACAAGGTAATAAGTAATCCGGTGCTGCTCGCGCAGGCAGAAGAAACGCTGGAAGCCCGTTATCAGCAAAAGCTCCTGCGTTACGGCAGTTATCTTTTATGGCACAGCATGCTGGAATTAAAACATGACGCGGAAGCATTCAAAGCACAGTTACTCAGCGATGAGCCACGCTGGAATGCGTTACGAAGAAACACCATTTTTACCGGTGTGTTAACAGAGCAGGAAAGAGAAGTAGCGCTGGCGACTTTTGCCGCCAGCGGGAAATAGACAGGCTTATGCGCCTTTACGTAAATGGTCTGCTACCAGAAACGCCATTTCCAGTACCTGATCGGCGTTCAAACGCGGATCACACTGGGTTTTGTATGCCTGTTTCAGATCTTCATCTGAAATTTCATAAGCACCACCGGTACATTCGGTAACATGCTGACCTGTCATTTCCAAATGCACACCACCGGCATGAGTACCTTCAGCTTCGTGGGCTGCGAAGAACTGACGAATTTCGCTTAAAATCGCATCGAAGTTACGGGTTTTATAACCGCTTGATGCCGAGAACGTATTACCGTGCATCGGATCTGAACTCCATACCACGTTACGGCCTTCAGCTTTAACACGACGCAGTAAGCGCGGCAGGTTCGCTTCCAGCTTATCTGCGCCCATACGGGTAATGAAAGTGAGACGCCCCGGGTCATTGTCCGGGTTCAGCACGTCAATCAGTCTGATAAGCTCATCCTCATCCATCGTCGGACCAACTTTCACACCGATAGGGTTATGAATACCACGGAAAAACTCAACGTGGGCATGATCAAGCTGACGGGTACGCTCACCAATCCACACCATGTGGGCAGAACAGTTGTACGGTTTACCGGTTAACGTGTCGATACGGGTGAGAGACTGTTCGTAGTTAAGTAACAGTGCTTCATGCGATGTAAACAGGCTCGTTTCATGCAATGAAGGCGTGTTCAGCGCATTCAGACCAATCACCTTCATAAATTCCAGAGAATCCTGAATACGGCTGGCAATGTCAGAATAACGGTCTTTCAGCGGGTTATTCTCTAAAAACGCCATATTCCAGCGGTTAACTTCGTTTAAGTCAGCCAGACCGCCTTGAGCAAATGCGCGCAGCAGGTTTAGCGTAGCCGCACTGCGATGATAAGCATCCAGCAGACGGTTCGGATCAGGGCGACGGGCTTCTTCGGTAAACTCAAAGCTGTTGATGATATCGCCACGGTAACTGGGCAATGTCACACCATTAATCGTTTCGTAGTCAGAAGAGCGCGGTTTGGCGTACTGACCGGCCATGCGGGCAACTTTAGTGACAGGACAACGGCCGGCAAAAGTCATCACGATTGCCATTTGAAGCAAGACTTTAAACGTGTCACGGATCTTAGGCGCATTAAACTCGTCAAAAGACTCGGCACAGTCACCGCCCTGCAGTAAAAAACCTTTTCCCTGACACACATCACCAAGCTGACGGCGCAGCTCACGTGTCTCAGCAGCAAAAACCAGTGGCGGATATTTGCTTAATGTTTGCTCTACAAAAGCGACTTGTTCCTGATTATCGTATTCAGGTTGCTGCAGGATCGGTTTTGATCTCCAGCTGTCAGGTTGCCAGTTACTCACGCTTTCTCCTCATTGTTGGCAGCGATGGCACAGAAAAATTGATGTCCCCGGACGATACAACCGGTGCCGCTTCAACGGCATCAGTTCATGCATGTCTCTGTTGGTGTAGTCTGATTTGTGTAACGGGTTCAGCAGAAAGGTTGCGAAGTGCAATGATGAACCTGAATGTACTTTATCGCGTATCCTGCGGCCAATAAGGCTGACAGCTACGTCTTTATATGAAACACCTGGCGGGAGTCTACCACAATTCAACCGGTGCCGGAGGTTTCATCACAGAAATTTGGTGAGTTTTTTGCGATGGCTTATAACAGAGATGGCGAAGCAAATTTTTAGCGGGCGTTACAGCCCGCAATGACCTAACCGGCCGGCTTTTGTTGCTTCAGATGACGGATAAAACCATCCGATGCCTGCTCGATTAAATCCAGCACCAGTTCAAAACCCTGCTTCCCGCCGTAATACGGGTCCGGCACTTCCTTTTCATCGCCCGGGGTAAAGTCGAGAAAATAATGAATACGGTGCTGTTCTTCCTCAGGACTCACCTTCATCAGATTCTCATAGTTACTGGTGTCCATGGCCATGATGTAATCAAAATCAGTAAAATCTTTATCTTCTACACGGCGACATTTAATGCCTTTAAATGAATAGCCACGCTGCACACCCACTGATACCGAACGACCATCCGGCTGCTTTCCGATGTGATAACCGTGGGTACCGGCCGAATCAATTTTGAGGTCTAAACCTGCCGCTTTCGCTTTGTGACGAAAAACGGCCTCAGCCGTGGGTGAACGGCAAATATTGCCCAGACACACAAAAAGCACAGATGTTTTCTTTTTCGACTTAAACATGTCAATTTTCTTATTTTCTGCGGTATATCTGTCAAGCAACCAGTTATGACCGGCGCCCGGTTCAGACCCGCTGTACTACCCTAAGGAAAATCCTTTCCACAATTTCGCCGTATAGACTGCCATAATTTGCCCTGTGCATAAACGAATTCTTATCGTCGATGGTGTAAGCGGAGATTAAAGCAGGCCGCACATACAGCCTGCCTCCGGCATAAAAGCCGGACAACGTATGTTTACCAGCCGGTAGCTTTTTTATCTCTGAAAAACTGTCCGGAAGGACCATCCTTACCAAGTTGTCCCAGCCAGACGACGGTTTCAGCCCCCTGCTGTGGTGTTCGCGGTGCATCACGTCCTCCCATGCGGGTGTGTACCCAGCCCGGACACATGGCATTAATTTTAATATTCTTCTCGCCGGCCACCTGTGCGGCAAGGTGTTTTGTCAGTGCATTCAGCGCGGCTTTACTGACGGCATAGGCCAGCGGCCCTTCCATCCCTTCTGAAAAAGCGCCCCACCCCGATGAGACATTGACGATGCGACCATACCCCCTTTCACACATGCCGGGCAGAATTTGCTGAATCAATGTCAGCGGACCGTTTACATGCACCTGCATTGCCTCTTTCAGTGAATCAGAAGACACGTCCTGCCAGTCTTCTTTATGGAGTACACCGGCGTTATTTACCAGCACATCCACACCGCCATAAATGGCCTGAGCACGGATAATATTTTCTTTAGCTGCCGCTTCATTGGACAGGTTAATTTCTATTATCTGAATGTCTTTGCCGACAATGTCCTTCTTAATCTCTTCGCCGGCTTCTTCATCCCGGCAGCCAAGCAACACCTTGAAGCCCGCCTGCGCATAGCCACGAACGATTTCCAGGCCAATACCGCGGTTGCCGCCGGTTACCAGTACAGTTGAGGTCATAATGTCTCCTGTCATCCAGTGAATAAAGTCAGTTGTATTGTTGGGTACGCGCCACTACCGCCAAGGTTCAACCACGGTCCATGCAATCCCGTTCAGAACAGCCGTAAACCTCAGATGACAAGGAATTAATGATCAACATCAGTGCCGTACAGGTAAGCAATACAAATAATTTATTGAAACGGAATGCATTATGAGTCAACTATCAAATCGTGACAGCGTGCTTAAATGGCTGACAGAATTGTACGGCGAACAAAAGGAATACCTGCAGGCCGTTGAGGAGATTGTGGATCATGTCATGCCAGTCTCAAACGCGTCGGAAGCTTACAAACGCTATGACGTGGTCAGAAGACTCTGCGTGCCCGAGCGTATCATTCACTTCAATGTGCAGTGGATGAACGATGACGGCGGGGTCGAAATACACCGTGGATGGCGCATACAACACAACGGCCTGATTGGTCCATATAAAGGCGGCCTGCGCTTTCACCCCACCGTCAACGAGTCTGTTTTAAAATTCCTCGCCTTTGAACAATCCTTCAAAAATGCATTAACCGGCCTGCCCATGGGCGGCGCGAAGGGAGGCTCTGATTTCAATCCGAAAGGCAGAAGCGACACTGAAATCATGCGCTTTTGCCAGGCGTTCATGGCTGAATTGCAGCGTCATATCGGCCCGCAGACCGACGTGCCCGCCGGCGATATAAACGTCAGCAGCCGTGAAATCGGGTTCATGTACGGCCAGTACCGCCGTATCCACAATCAATTTGGCGGCACACTGACAGGAAAAGACATCTCATTCGGTGGCAGCCATGTGCGCACAGAAGCCACCGGGTTCGGCTTGATTTACATGTTGCAGGAAGTATTGGCTGCTCATGACGATAACCTCGAAGGCAAACGCACCGGTATCAGCGGCGCGGGCAATGTTGCGCTGCACGCTGCGCTGAAAGCCTGTGAATCCGGCGCTGTGGTAACAAGCCTGTCGAACAGCCGTGGTTGCCTGATAAAAGAGAACGGTTTGTCAAAGCAGGACATTCAGTTTGCTATTGAGCAGAAGCACAACTATGACAACATCCTCTTAGCCATCAGGGAGAAGAGTGGCGGAGAATGGCACGAAGGCAAAAAGCCATGGCATCATTCCGCTGATATCTGCCTGCCCTGCGCGACGCAAAATGAGCTGGATGAAGATGACGCTGATATGCTTTGCCGGAACGGCGTGAAGTATGTGCTGGAAGGTGCAAATATGCCGTGCACTGCTAACGCACAGAAAGTGTTTGCTGAACACCGTATTCCTTTCGTACCGGGTAAGGCTTCTAACGCCGGCGGCGTCGCATTGTCAGGCCTGGAAATGATGCAGAACGCCAGTTTTCGCAGAAGCAGTTATGACACACTGGATAAAGAACTGAAAAAAATCATGAAGCACATTCATGAGCAATGTGTGAAAGAAGGCCGTGAAGACGGTTTTACTGATTATGCAAAGGGCGCGAATATCGCCGCATTCAGACGTCTGGCAGATGCGATGGTTGCTCAGGGCCTGTAGTTCGTTAATAAGAGAAAAATCCCGGCGTGCTTGCCGGGATTTCCATAACGTCTGGCGATGATGTAAAGCGCTGTTAAAGTGGCAGACCTATGTAGTTTTCAGCAATAGTGGTCTGTGCTGCTTTTGAGCCGGCAATGTATTCCAGTTCCGCCACCTGCATTTTGCGATCAAACTCTCCGCTTTCAGGGAAACGGTGCATCAGCGTGGTGAGATACCATGAAAAACGTGACGACTTCCATACGCGGTTCAGCGCTTTTTCAGAGTAAAGGTTAATGCCATCAGATTGCTTTTCTTTGAAGTAACTGATTATTGCTGCCGACAAGTAGGTGATATCCGAAGATGCCAGATTGAGCCCTTTCGCGCCGGTGGGCGGCACGATATGCGCAGAATCTCCCGCCAGGAACAGGCTGCCGTGACGCATGCTGCCAAAAATAAATGAACGCAGTGGTGCAATGGATTTTTCGATTGAAGGTCCGGTCACCAGCTTTGAGGAGATCTCAGGACCCAGACGAACAGCCAGTTCATCCCAGAACCGTTCATCAGACCAGTCTTCCACCTTTTCATCCAGCCCTACCTGGATGTAATAGCGGCTGCGGGTAAGCGACCGCATTGAAGATAAGGCAAAACCGCGGTCGTGATTACTGTAAGCCACTTCGTGTGTGGCTGGCGGCACATCTGCCAGCACACCCAGCCAGCCGAATGGATAGACTTTTTCCACGTAGTTCGTGTTGCTTCCCGGCATGGCTTTACGGGAAGGCCCGTGGAAGCCATCACAACCGGCGATAAAACGACAATCGATACGATGAGGTTCGCCGTTTTTTGTATAAGTTACGCAGGGTGCTTCGGTTTCAATATTATGCAGAGCAACATCATCTGCATCGTATACCCGCATTACACCGCGACTGTCTGATGCGTCCATGAGATCTTTGGTAATTTCAGTCTGGCCGTAAACAACCACCTGGCTGCCGGTTAAACCCTTCACATCAATTTCAATGACCCTTTCGCCATCAGCGAGAATAACGCCGTCGTGAGGTAAACCTTCAGCTTTCAGTCTGCTGTCCAAACCGAGCTTTTCCATTACCTGTAAGGTGCACTGTTCAAGCACTCCGGCGCGGATACGGCTTAACACATAATCCGGTGATTTACGTTCTACGATGATACAGTTGATGCCTGCCTGAGTGAGCAGGTGGCCCAGCATCAGTCCCGACGGGCCTGCACCGATAATAGCGACATCAGTTTTGGTGGTATTCATTTTCTTCTTCCGGCAAAGGGCTAAATTGTTAACCTATCGTGAATGAATTTAACACCTGCGTTTAGTCACTATTCCCGCAATCAATTGTACTTTTTCGTCAAATTAACATTTGACATACCGTTGAACAGCGTAAAGAAATCGAAAAGAAAAGAACACAAAGACCATTCCGGTAGTCAGTTAAGAATACCTTAAGCCCAACCGGAACAAACTATGGTAAAGAAACAATCGATTAAGCGCTGTGTCATTTTTGTAGCAGGGTTCAGTGCACTTGCCGCCTGCGCAGCGGAACGGGAAGAAAGGCCTTCAATCCCTCAGGAAGCATTTGACGCCTGTGCATCTTCATCAGAGGGTGACAGTTGCTCCATGAGCGGCCGGGATGGTGAGACAGTGTCAGGCCAGTGTGTGGCACCGCCATCCGGACCAGACGAAGACACTTCATCAGAAGAACTGGCCTGCCGGCCTGATAATATGGGTGAGCCTCCTGGCCGGAGACCGCCTCAGGGACAATTCTGAGTGGTAATACAGTTGTAAACCTTCACTCATCCATGCCACCGTTTCCCCTCAAACTGTGTTCTGTTTGAGGGGAAATCAGTTACAGAATATGAAAAGTAACCGCGCCGTTCCGGTTTTATTCCTCTCTCCCTTTCCAAAAAGTTATTTGTACACCACACTAAACACAGGGTTCGTGTTCGCGTATCATCTTTTAAAATCAAAAAATTCAATTTCCGGAGTGACCATGCCTGCTCATGTGCTGATGCTCAGCAGTTCCCGTGTGGGAGACGAAGACTATCTCGCCCACGCCAAACCCATGATCCTTTCTCATTTAGGTGACAAACGGGACGTGCTGTTTATTCCTTACGCCGGTGTGACAGTATCTTTTGACGAGTACACGGCAAAAGTACAGGCTGCTTTACCTGAATGCCGGGTTACCGGGTTACATACATTTGAGCATCCGGCACAAGCAGTAACAGAAGCCATTCAGGCAGGCAAAGCAATATTAACCGGCGGTGGTAATACCTTTAATTTGCTGGCAAATCTGTATAAAAACTCGCTTATTGCGCCTATATGCCTGGCCATTGAATCAGGCGTTCCCTACATCGGCTGGAGTGCCGGTTCAAATATTTGCGGTGCTACCATCAGAACCACCAATGACATGCCTATTATCGAGCCGCCGTCGTTTGACGCCCTTGCGCTGCTTCCTTGTCAGTTGAATCCGCATTATTCTGATTACCACCCGCCGGGTTTTAACGGGGAAACCCGCGATCAACGTCTTGCTGAATTCACGAAGCTGAATCCGGATACAGCTGTACTGGCAATACGTGAAGGCACTGCGCTTGAGCTGTCTAAAGGTAAACTGACATTTAAAGGGGAATATGGCGGTTTTGTATTCTCAGGAAAACAAAAAACCGCCATTAAAGACGGTGATGACTTAAGCCAGTTTCTGCACCGTTGATACCAGGTCTGCTACCGTATTCTCATCTGCGCCGAAAGGAATTTCGGCCAGCATGGGAGCATGCAACACGGCTTTAAGTGTCGCCAGATTTTCATCGTATACCGGCATATCAGCAGACAACTGATTCGCCACCCAGCCTTTAATGTTCAGGCCGTCATTCAAAATGGCTTCACAGGTGAGTACGGCATGATTCAGACATCCCAGCCGCATGCCCACTACCACAATAACATCCAGCTTAAGTGCCTGAACGATTTGTGGCATCCAGAGACCATTGCCTAACGGTAACCGCCAGCCACCGGCCCCTTCCATGAGCATAAAGTCAGGGTGCATCCCTGCCAGATGTTCGTACCCTTTAATCAGATCTTCTTTTTCTATTTTTAAACCCGCCTGTTCTGCAGCAATATGCGGTGCGACAGGTGGTTCAAGGGTCACCGGGTTCACTTCCTGAAGTGATACGGGTAACGATGAGGCCGCATGTAAAGCTCTTGCATCTTCGTTGCTGAGCGCGCCGTCAATGACTTCACATCCGGCAGAGACTGGCTTGTACCCCACAGAGGAAAGTCCGGATTGCGCCGCAGCCTGTAAAAATAAAGACGACACAAAGGTTTTACCCACTTCTGTGTCGGTACCGGTAACAAAATAAGCATGCATAAATTAGCGTTCCAGCGATATCTGTAATACGTGATAAGTGAGGGGCAGCGTACCGGCCGGGGCGGTACAGAAAGCCTTTTCCAACGCTTTCAGTGAATTGCGGGTGAAAGAATGTTGTGCGTGTCCGCTGTCTGATAAGCCAGCACCGGCTTTAGTAATTGAATGCAGCAGACTGCGTATTCCGTCAAAGTGCTCTGTATACGTTTCAACCGTACTTTTCACTACTTGAAAGCCAGCCTGACAGGCTGCTTTTTCCCACACCAGTGACTGAGGTAAAGTGTTTACGGATTCAGGCAACCCCGCCACTGAACGGGCCTGAATAAGCTCGTGAAAAGAACCGGCAACCATAATGGCTAACTGCGCTCTGCCCCCGGGTTTAAGCACCCTGGCAATTTCCGGCATAGCCCTGGCAGGATCATCACTCCACTGCAACGCCATTGAGGAAAATACCGCATCAAATTGCTGTGCAGGAAAAGGCAGGGCATCCGCATCACCTTCTTTGAATGTCAGAGACGGATAATCCCGCCGCGCCTTTTGGAGCATATCTGCGGCAATATCGAGACCGGTGACCTGAGCACCGTTTTTCGCCAGCAACACGGTTTCCCGCCCTGTGGCGCAGCCGATATCAAGCACCCTGCTGCCCGGTTCAACGTGCAACAAACTGCGGGCATGGGCAGCGATACGGGCCTGAACTCCTGCCACCTGATTATATGAATGAGCAGCACGGTCAAAGCAAGCAGCAATCGCCTGTTTGCGGGTTACGGCTGTTTCAGCGGTTTTTGAAGCGGGTTGATTCACACCGCCTCCATAGCCAGCATTAATGCATCCACCAGCACGCTGATATCCCGGGCACTGTGTTGAGCAGTAATGGTGATCCGCAATCTGTCAGCCCCTTTCGGCACTGTCGGATAACGTATTGCCGGTACCCATATTCCACGTTGTTTCAGCGCTTCTGACAGCGCCAGCGCCTTATGAGGATCGCCGCACATCACAGGCTGAATGGCACCGACAGATTCAGTTAACTGAAGGCCCTGCGCCAGAGCAAGCGAACGAAACGTCGCAATATTCTCATGTAACGTTTTACGCTCGTCACCCGTTGATATGGCCGTAAGCGAATACAAGGTAGCAATAGCCTGAGAGGCCGGCAGCGCGGTGGAGTAAATATAGTGCCTGGCGTGATTGACCAGATAATCAATAAAGGCCTGACTGCCGGCAACGAAGGCACCGGCTGTACCCACCGCCTTACCGAATGTGCCCATCAGTACCGGCAAATCCTGCTGTGTAAGCTGATAGTGCTCTGCCACACCGAAACCATTTTCGCCCAGTACGCCAAATCCATGGGCGTCATCCAGCATCAACCACGCGCCGCTGTCACGACTTTGTGAAACAAGTCCTTTAACCGGTGCGCTGTCTCCGTCCATGCTGAAAATACTTTCACTGGCGATAAGGGTATCGCCGGATAAACCGGATAGTAGTATTTCGCAGTGCGCTAAATCGTTATGACGGAAACGCTTGAATTCAGCTTTGCTGGCAAGCACGCCGTCAATGAATGAAGCGTGCATATATTTGTCGGCCAGTACGTTGCCACCATTTTGAAACAGTGCCTGACAGATGGCCTGATTCGCTGCAAAGCCGGAATTAAACAGCAGTACCGCTTCACGCTGAAGATGCTCTTCAAGATAGGCTTCAAGGGCCGCATGGGCCTGTGTGTAGCCTGTCACTAACGGAGACGCGCCGCTGCCACCACCAAACTGGGCTAAGCCTTCTACCCAGCTTTGCAGCACACCCGGATGCTGACGCATGCCCAGATAATCGTTACTGGCAAAGTTCAGATAGTGCTCGCCGGCTATACAAATAATGCCGTCTTTTTCATATTCCACACAATGCCGGCGACGCAAGTAACCGGCATCCTGCTTTTTCTGAAGCTCAGCATTGATAAAATCAAATGCCATCAGGCCTCCGCAGGCGCGGTTTTACGGGGCGCGGTGGCATCGTAAAACAAGTCAGCCGGCGCTGATTGCGCGGCAATTTCTTCCTGCAATGCCTGCTCATGAGCTTCATCAGAGAACTCGCGGGTACGCTCAGCGTTAATGCCCAGCTTGCGGAATAACAACACGTCTTCGTGGGTATCCGGGTTAGAGGTTGTCAGCAGCTTGCAACCGTAAAAAATAGAGTTGGCACCGGCCATAAAACACAGCGCCTGCATCTGTTCATTCATGTTTTCACGGCCGGCGGACAAACGCACGTGTGAGGCAGGCATCATGATGCGTGCGACCGCAATGGTCCGGATAAATTCGAATGGTTCGAGATCGTCCACTTTATCCAGCGGCGTTCCTTCTACTTTCACCAGCATATTGATAGGAACACTTTGCGGCTGTTCCGGCAGATTAGCCAGTTGCATCAGCAGGCTTGCACGGTCTTCTGCAGATTCCCCCATGCCCACAATACCGCCGGAACATACATTCATGCCGGCATCACGCACATTCTGCAAGGTATTAAGACGGTCGTCGTAGGTACGGGTTGTAATGATGTCACCGTAAAACTCAGGGGAAGTATCCAGATTGTGGTTGTAATAATCCAGACCGGCCTGCTTCAGTGCCACAGCCTGCTCGCGGGTAAGCATACCCAGCGTCATACAGGTCTCCAGACCAAGCTTTTTCACTTCAGACACCATCTGTGTGACATAAGGCATATCGCGGTCACGGGGGTTACGCCAGGCAGCTCCCATACAGAAACGGGTGGATCCGGTGGCTTTCGCTTCTTTAGCGCGCTGAATCACTTTTTCAATTTCCAGTAAGCGCTCTTTTTCTAATCCGGTATCATAGCGTGCGCTTTGCGGGCAGTATTTGCAGTCTTCCGGGCACGCGCCGGTTTTAATTGATAATAACGTGCTCACCTGCACTTCGTTCGGATCGAAATACTGACGGTGAACAGTTTGGGCTTTGAACAGTAAGTCATTAAATGGCAATGCGAAAAGTGCCTTAACTTCGGCTTTGGTCCAGTCATGGCGAATGTCTGCCTGATGTTGTGGTGCGTTGGACGCGATGGTCATGCCCTATCCTTTACTAATGAGAAATGCTGGCTTAGTCTATGCCTGGTTACAGAGTTGTCAACTCTGACCATTTTCAAACCTTTACCAATGGTTACATTTTGAGCAATATTGAGTTTGATCGCCAGCATATCTGGCACCCTTATACGTCTGCCGTCTCCCCCCTGCCCTGTTTTGAGGTGACCGGAGCTGACGGCGTAGAAATTACTCTGGCCACCGGTGAGAACCTGGTCGACGGTATGTCGAGCTGGTGGGCAGCCATCCATGGCTACAATCATCCGGTATTGAACAACGCAGCCAAACAGCAAATCGACAAGTTTTCCCATGTCATGTTTGGCGGTCTGACCCATGACCCGGCGGTATCACTTTGCCGCACGCTGCTTGATATGGCACCCGACGGCATGAACCGGGTCTTTCTGGCCGACTCCGGCTCAGTTTCCGTTGAAGTGGCACTGAAAATGGCCTTGCAGTACTGGGCCTGTCAGGGGCGTCAGGAAAAGCACCGGATTATCGCGCCCCGCAATGGTTATCACGGCGATACCTTCGCCGCCATGTCGGTATGCGATCCGGTAAACGGGATGCACAGCTTATTCTCCGGTGTACTCAGCAAACAGGTGTTTGCGCCGGCCCCGCAAACCCGGTTTGATCAGACCTTCAGTGAAGATGATATTTTGCCGCTGCAGGAATTATTTGAACGCCATCATCATGAATTAGCCGCTCTCATCATTGAGCCGGTGGTTCAGGGTGCCGGTGGCATGCGGATTTATCATCCGGAGTACCTGAAACGCTGCCGTCAATTGTGTGATGCCTACGATGTGCTGCTTATCTGTGATGAGATAGCCACGGGATTTGGCCGTACCGGAAAACTGTTCGGCTGTGACCATGCACATATCAGCCCGGATATCATGTGCGTAGGCAAAGCGCTCACCGGGGGTTATCTGACACTCGCTGCAACATTATGCTCAGAAGATGTGGCACAAGGTGTGTGCCAGGGAGAACCCGGCGTATTCATGCACGGCCCGACATACATGGGTAACCCGCTGGCCTGTGCTGTAGCGAATGCCAGTCTGTCACTGATTAATGAAGGGCACTGGCAAAAACAGGTAGCCGGCATTGAATCACAACTGAAAGCCAGCCTGCCAAATTGCAAAGCGCTTCCCGGTGTGGCTGACGTGCGGGTGCTGGGTGCAATCGGTGTGGTTGAAATGAAACAACCGGTCAATGTGGCCATACTGCAGAAGCATTTCGTCGAAAAAGGGATCTGGATCCGGCCTTTCGGTAAACTGGTTTATATCATGCCACCGTACATAATCACTGAAAGTCAACTTGAAAGACTGACAACGGGCATTTATGACACCTTAGCCAGTCTGTAAAACAAAGGATGAACAATGCAGTTGATGGCCCGGGTAATTGATAAAATTCTGTTCGCAGGACTCTTCATCGCTGCATTGCAGGTTCCCATTCTGGCGGATCATTACCGCCAGTATCTCTCAGGCTACTACGATGCCACCAGAGAACAGGTCATAGAGCTGGAAAATCTGGCCAGACAATTCAATTTCAGTTCTGTAGATGCGTTAATAGAAAGCCTGCGGAATAACGCCGATGGCGTGGTGCAGCAGGACGCTGAAAATAAAGCCGCGCTGCAAGCGAAACTGGAAGAAGCAGACAATGGCATAAAAACCCTCTCCACCGGCAACTACTTTGAGCAGGCCCGCTATATGTTTGCCCCCGCAAGGAAAGATACTTTATTCAGAGTGCTGGATAATTTTGCGCCGTCCATCCCCCTGACACCGGCGGCCATTGTATTCAGTCTGATTGTTGCCATTGCATTGAACATTCTTGTGGTCTCGCCTCTTTGGGCCGGTCGCCGGGTGTATCACTGGCGTCAGGCGAGAAAGGCGCGGGTCCGGTTCAGTTAAGATAAGCATCAGGGACCCCGTGAAAAGTTAAGCAGTTAGCACCGCTTCTGGCTGCTGTGTTTCATATTTGACAAAAAAATCAGGTATCCGTCGCGCAAAAGTAAGCACTGTGGTTTGCTTTCAGTTCAGCTAACCACAAAAAGAAAATTGCCATGACTGTTACCCCCTTTTGCCTGAACCCGCTTTACATTTTCGCATTATTGTTTGCCTGTCTGTTACAAAATCCGGCCAGCGCGGCCACCGGTGACACTTTTCCTTCGGAACGAAAAGTTATCCGCGATCCGGTTACCGGTGTAAAAATCGCCTTTCTAACTACGCAGTCAAAGGGTGACGCCAAAATTTACCCTACTCATCCTCAATGGACGGCTGACGGTGAGTGGCTGGTATTCAGGTCTGCACGGGTGCCGGGAGAGGCCATGGCCGTCAACGAAGAAACCGGCCTGTTAGTGCAGGTCAGTGAAGGTGGTTATTTTGGCATGCTGGTGAATGCACAGCGAAGCGGCAAGCTCTATTTGATGCGGGATCCTGCTGTTGCAGCAGATGCCCAACCCCGTTACGGCGATAACCCGAACGATAAAGCCATCATCGAAGTGAACATTGAAGCATTGCTCGAGGACGTAAAGAATAATGAAGTGAAGCAGTCAGGACACTATGAACGAACAGTGGGAGTTGTACCCGCCTCCATGGGGGCCGGTGGAGATATGGCGCTGGATGCCGCCGAAGATATCATTTATTTCCGTATTGGCCGGGAAGAAGCAGCCAGACACTTGAGTGATAAGGTTGCGCTCAAGGAAAATTTCGGTCCCCGGAATATGGGCGCGGGCCCGACAGGCATCGCCAGTATGAATATTCAAACCGGAAAGATAGACATGGTGGTGGCACTGCCCTTCCAGCTTGGTCACATACAGACTAACCCCTGGGTAAGCAGGGAACTGGTATTTTGTTGGGAAACCGGCGGCAAATCGCCACAACGAATGTGGACAATGAAAGTCGGTGGAGAAGTCAAAGCCCTATACCCTGAAGCAGATTATGAGTGGGTCACCCATGAAGCAGTGATCACCAGGGACGAAGTAGCCTTTGCTATCATGGGGCATCGCGACGTCGGTACTGATGATGAATGGGGCCCGTCAGCCAGCCGCCAGAAACCCACAGGACTGGGTATTGTGAACTTGCGTACAAATGAAATGCGAATTGCCGGGCAAACCCGCAGCGGCAGCGGACTTTGGCATGTACACGGTTCTCCGGACGGGCGCTGGGCTGTGGGTGATGACTTCGAACGTAATCTGTATCTGATTGACAGAACCACAGATGAAATGCAATTGCTCAGCGGTGGCCACAAAACTTCGGCCAGAGATCATACTCACCCGACGTTCAGCCGCGACGGTACAAAGATTCAAATACAGTCGGCAATGCTGGCAGAGGATGACCGGTCCCTGAACATTGCTATTATTTACCTGCCTGAATCCTTACTCAAACGTCAATACGATGAGGTAAAGCGCCGGGACTGACCGGCCTTTTTATTATACTAAAGGATAAACAGGCATCGATGTTGCAACAGTCTTAAATGAATGCGCTCCTTTATTCAGGGTCAAACGGCAATAAGTTGGTGTCAGGACCCCATAAATAAAGGCTTTAGACTACTAACAACATTGAAATAGGTTTTAACCATGTTGAATGAAAATACGTTACTGATTGGGCAAGTGTTGCAAATTCGAGACAACATTCTGGCAAAACGCCACGCTATTCCGGGTTCTCTGCAAAGCGAATGGAAGCGTCTCACAGACCGCACTGCCGCCTTCGATATTAAACGTACGTTTAACACTGCCCGTAAAGGCACGACTTTCACTAAGCCTTCTCTTTTTCAGGGCTCAGCGGCAGAATTGTCTAATCTGGTAAAGGCACTGCGTAACTTCAACGCGCGTATCAGCCGTTGAAGACTGAAAACGAATAAGCGCGGAGTGATTTATTCTCACACCGCGCTTTAAATTCAGCGTTTTCTGATAATGACTATCGCCCGGACTTTTCGCCGGCCATAGCTGACCAGACGCACAAAATCTTCCCGCGCGACCGGAATGTGCTGATACTCGACGACCTGATCTTCAAAGATTTCAGGATCCGGATCGTGAATATAGAAACAACGCTGGTCTGAGGCTGTCACCGTGACCCAGTGCGGCGCTTTTTTCTTATCAAACGCATAGGTGCTGATCAAGCACAGTACCGCAGCGCCTTCTTCCAGCAAGGCATCCAAAGATTCCATTTTCCATTCGTGAATATCAACGGTAATGCCCTTTTGTCCGGCTTCATGCAGGAAACCCTGTTCCACCACCTCTACAATGTCTTTCTTATGAGCTGTTCTTACGCCGTCAGTGAAAAGCGGTAATGTACGGTTCAACCATACTTCACTCTTAAAGCCTTCGTCAGCCGCTGCCAGAGCCAGTCCTACCGGATGACAACCACCATGACCTGACGTCATAAAAATCGTAGTTGCACGTCGCCAGAGAGATAGCTCTTTTTCCTGCGACACCACGTACTCATTATTCAACTGTGCCATCGCCATCATCAGCGATGCAGGACCACAGGTAAATTCGGTGGTTTGCTGATACCACGGATACACATCAACTTCTGCAGTACTGGAAGGATAGTTCAGTACTTTCTGCATACGAATGGCGTCAGATTTATCTTCGTAGTATTCGTTATACATACCAAACTGACTAAAACCTAAACGTTGATACAGTGTTATTGCGCCCTTGTTGTCCTCAGACACTTCCAGGCGCATAAAGCGCTTTCCCCGCGACAATGCCCTGATTTCCAGTTCACCAATCAGCGATTGGGCAACCTGTTGTCCCCTCGCCTCCGGCAGCACTGCAATAGAGTACAGGCGCGTAAGCATGGTTCCGCGTCGTAATAACAACAATGCGTAACCGAGTATAATGCCGTCCCGTTCAGCCACCAGCAATTCAGCATGGGGCGCCGTCAAATAAAAGCGCATACGACGACGGCTTAATTTGTCATGAGAAAAGCAACGTTGCTCAACATCACACAAAGACGATAAATCCTCAGCCGCCGCAGACCGTACCGTCACCGGTGAAAGTGATAATACGGGCTCTGCGACTTCACGAGCTGCAAGTTTGGCGCTCATCGACCGCGTAACTCCAACCTGTTTGCAAATTCCTGCATAATTAACTGGTACAATTCTTTGCCCAGATATTTGTCTTCGACGCCCGAATCAATACTCGGGTTATCGTTAACTTCAATCACGTACACTTTGTTGCCTGAGTGTTTAATATCCACACCGTACAAGCCGTCACCCACCACTTTGGCCGCCTTGATCGCCGCCTGTAAGACTGCTTTTGGCACCTCAAAAGTCGGCATGGTTTTAAAGCCACCGGAACTGAAACGGTCACCTTCGTGATGGTAAATCTGCCAGTGGTTGCGTGCCATGAAGTACTGACAGGCATAGATAGGTTTGCCACCAAGCACACCAATCCGCCAGTCAAACTCGGTAAACACGTACTCCTGCACCAAAACCAGTGCTGACGCTTCAAGCATTTCTACCAGACGAGTTTTCAACGCTTCTGCACTTTCCACTTTATACACACCACGACTGAACGAACTCTCAGGCAACTTAAGCACCAGAGGTAACCCCAGGGTTGAAATCAACTCCTGACAGGTGTCATCAGTGCTGTCTGAAACCATCTCACTTCGCGGTGCAGGCACTTGCTGATAAGCAAACGCATCCTGCAGATACACCTTATTACAGCAACGCAATATCGACTGGGTGTCATCGATAACAATCAGGCCTTCACGCTCTGCCGCCCGGGCCAGACGATAGGTATGATGGTCTATCGCGGTAGTTTCGCGGATAAACAGGGCATCATAATGGCCCACGGCTTCCGGTGTTAAACTGGTTACCACTTCAGCATTGAAGCCCGCTTTTTCAGCCGCTTTTACAAAGTTCTTAATCGCTTTGTCGTCAGACGGAGGTGTCGGCTCATCAGGATTAACCAGAATTGCCATATCCCAACGCATCTTCTTGCCTTTGCGGTCACTGCGCCACTGTTGTTGTGTGAACTGCTGTAAACCATCAATACAGTCTTGTTTCAGTGAATCCGGCAAATCAGCAAAGCCACGAGCCTGCACTTCCATAAAGCCGATGTTGTCAGCAGCTATATGTAAAGTGACCTGTAAAATCGGACACGGAAATGCTTCAAACGCTGTGGCCGCAACCGGCAACAGAGCCTGATCTTTTGTTTTACCGAACAGTACAAAGAAAGATTCGATGCCTTCTGTCACCGGCCATTTAAATTTGTCCGGCAACGGTAAACGGGCACTGCCCTCATCGGCAATGCGCAAATCATTGATCGTTTTTACAGACGGTAACACACGGTGTTGACGCGCTTGCGCCAGCAACGAACAGTAATATCCCTGACTTAAATAGCGGGATGTGTCACACAAGTTGATAACACGGGTTTTGGGTTCATTCCGTTTCGGGAATTCATCCAGATAATCCTGAAAAGTCAGAATGGTCTGGTCCGGCAGAGTGAAACCGCTAATGTCGTCAACAACGATAAGAGTTTTATGCATGAAATGCTTCTTGATACCTGAATAAGTAAGAACTATTTGTTACCACAATGTTGATTTCATTGAAGGTAACCTTTTCTGTCCGGGCAGTGTAATTCAACTGCTGGCATTCACCAGTGTTTTCAGAACGGCTTTTTTTTGTCGTTACCATGAGTTTTTGTGATAGCGTTCCGCCTGTTATTTTTATGCACTAAATCGTTTTAATTTTTTTATCAGAGAACGTTTAAATAACGCAGCAGAAACGCTATATAGTGGTCACATGATCTGTCTATGTCCCGCCCGTATTCTTATCGCCGTTACGGGTACCAAGGAGTTGATATGCTTTTACCCAGTTTAGCGATAATTGCAGGCCTGCTGGTTCTGCTGTGGAGTGCAGAAAAATTTGTCGGTGGTGCCGCCGGTGTGGCACGGCATTTTGGTTTATCTCCGTTGCTCATTGGTATGCTAATCATCGGATTCGGTACCTCTGCACCGGAAATTATCGTGTCGGTATTTGCTGCGATGCAGGGCAATTCAGGCATTGCGTTAGGTAACGCATACGGCTCTAATATCGCTAACATCGCACTCATTCTTGGATTGACCGCGGTTATCAGCCCTATTGCCGTCCGCTCAGATATCATCCGCCGCGAACTGCCTATTCTGCTTGGCCTTACCTTTTTCGCCTGCTGGCAATTAATTGATTTTCATGTATCCAAAGATGATGCATTCTCCCTGCTTGGTTTATTCATACTGCTGATGGGCTGGAGTATCTGGACTGGCATGAAAGGCAGCAGTGATACCCTTGCCGCTGAATATGAAGGTGAAATTAATCCGGACGATGCCAGCGTTAAAACCAATGTGATCTGGCTGCTGGCCGGGTTAGCTTTGCTGGTCGCCAGCTCCCGTATTCTGGTATGGGGAGCAGTGGAAATTGCCACCCAGTTTGGTGTCAGCGATACCATTATCGGATTAACCATCATTGCGGTGGGCACGTCTCTACCTGAGCTGGCCTCATCACTGATGGCTATCCGTAAGGGTGAACATGACCTGGCACTGGGTAATGTTATCGGTTCGAACATGTTTAATACGCTGGCAGTGGTAGGACTCGCAGGAACGATTCAGCCTATGCAGGTTGAGCCAAGCTTTTTCTACCGCGACGTCATGATCATGTTAGGGCTGTCGGTGGCACTCTTTATCTTCTGTATCGGCATTAAAGGTCAGGGTCGTCTGAACAGACTGGAAGGTGGTGTATTTGTACTGGGATATGTGGCTTACACCTGGTATCTGGTGCAGTCAGCCTTCGTCTGATAACCCGTTGCAGGTAACATATGGTTTAAAAAGCGGCTTTACAGGCCGCTTTTTTGGTTGAGCTTGTTGCCGTTGTATCAGGCTACACTGACATTCAGGGTGAACAGGCTTAACATTGAAATACCCGCGAGAATAAATAAATTCACTCCGTAGTTGTCTTCCCGGCGACGGTTACGACGGGAACGCAGCAGCATGGTCAGCAACGTCATACCCAGACACAATTGCAACAACATGATCAGCGCGTCCACATGCTCTTCAGACCAGGTAGTGCGCCCTTCAATGCCCCAATATGTTTGTAAGCCCGTGACCATTTCCGGACGGGCAAAATGAAATACCACCAGTGCTCCAATCAGCACCAGCCAGCAAACTGAGTTGACTGTCAGAACAAATTGGTAAAAACCGTCTTTATCTCTCGGCTTACGTCGTCTGTCCGGTTGTTGCGAATTCATGATATTTTAGTTCTCCGTGCAGAAAGTTCGCTGGTATCCCGTTTCTGAATGAGTATACTAGCGATTCGTTTATACGTACGAACCGACACTTTAGATACCCGCCATGCCTGACCGGTTGGCATGCCATAACAAGATTAATAGTTTTTTTCGTTGTTTATCAGCGTTTAGCTTTGTCATTTACTATCGGCAATTCTTCTGTGTCTTTTAGTTATTTACGGCATTTTTACGCCTGATAACACATTATTTTTTCAAACAGGTAAGATGGAGACATTCAAATGACGCATGCGCCCGTTGTCGACGTGCTTGATAGTAAGTACGCAGTTGGCGAAACGGTGACGGTAAAAGGTTGGGTGCGTACTCGCCGCGACTCAAAAGCCGGACTTTCTTTTATCGCTCTGCACGATGGCAGTTGCTTTAATCCCGTACAGGTAATCGCGTTAAATTCTCTGTCAAATTATGCTGATATTCAGCGCCTGACGGCAGGTTGCTCTTTATCTGTTGAAGGTGAAGTCAAACCGTCTCAGGGCCAGGGCCAGGCGGTAGAACTGGAAGCCAAAAGTATCGAAATCTTAGGTTGGGTAGAAAACCCGGATACTTACCCGATGGCAGCCAAACGTCACTCAATTGAATATCTGCGTGAGTATGCACATCTGCGTCCGCGCACTAACGTTATCGGTGCTGTTACCCGTATCCGCAACTGTCTGTCGCAGGCTATTCACCGCTTCTTCCATGAGCGCGGATACTTCTGGATCAGCACACCCATTTTGACCGCCAGTGATACAGAAGGTGCCGGTGAAATGTTCCGCGTGTCCACATTGGATATGATGAACCTGCCCCGCACTGATAAAGGTGAGATTGACTATAAGGAAGATTTCTTCGGTAAAGAAACTTACCTTACCGTATCCGGTCAGCTGAACGTTGAAACATACTGTGCAGCGATGTCAAAGGTATACACCTTTGGTCCCACATTCCGTGCAGAAAACAGCAACACCTCCCGTCACCTGGCGGAATTTTGGATGATTGAACCAGAAGTGGCGTTCGCTGACTTAAGCGATGTGGCACAACTGGCGGAAGACATGCTGAAATATGTGTGCAAAGCCGTGCTTGAAGAACGTGCCGATGACATGGCTTTCTTTGCAGAGCGAATCAGCAAGGATGCCATTACGCGTCTGGAAAAACTGATCAGTTCTGATTTCGTACGTATGGATTACACCGATGCTATCGAAATTCTGAAAGCCAGTGGTAAAGAGTTCGAGTTCCCGGTTGAATGGGGTGTGGACTTGTCATCGGAGCATGAACGCTATCTGGCAGAAGAGCATGTTGGTGCGCCGATTATCATGCAGAACTACCCGAAAGACATTAAAGCGTTTTACATGCGTATTAACGATGACAACAAAACCGTTGCTGCAATGGATATCCTTGCGCCGGGTATTGGTGAAATCATTGGTGGTTCACAGCGTGAAGAGCGCCTGGACGTGTTCGACCGCCGCCTGGAAGAAATGGGCCTGAGCAAAGAAGATTACAGCTGGTATCGTGATCTGCGCCGCTACGGCACCGTCCCTCACTCCGGTTTCGGACTGGGCTTTGAGCGCCTGGTTGCTTATGTAACAGGCATGCAGAACGTCCGTGACGTCATTCCGTTCCCCCGCACGCCGGGTAACGCTAACTACTGATATTTTTTCAGTAAGAAAAAGGTGGCCTTTTGTGCCACCTTTTTTGCTTTTTACGGCGGGTGACATTCCGTTACAGATAAAGGCGCTGATGTTGAACAAATTCGTGCTATTGTATAAGTTGGTTGTTTCTACAGGATAAATCTGGCCGGGCATGCAGGAAAACGCGCTGTCTACAATTCAATGTGACCAATGTCTGACGGTAGTACATTTACCTTCGCTGGATCACCGGCAACGGGCTGTATGCCCCAAATGTGGCCATACCCTGCTGACTTATCGTTATCATCAAAATGATAAAGTACTGGCGTTTGCCATCAGTGCACTCATTTTTCTGGGCCTTTCCCTGCCCTTTAACTTCTTATCCTTCCGTGCCAGTGGCATTCAGCACCAGATTGCGCTGCCAGACAGTTTCAATGCGCTGCTAAACCAGGATTACCTGTCGCTGGCCATAATCACCGGCCTGGCCACCGTGGTTTTCCCCGGACTCGTGCTCACCGGGATGATGATTTTAAGCCACTGCCGTAAACACAATAAAAAACCTGTGTTTGTGAAGCATGTGTTTTTCTGGGTGAAAGCGCTGATGCCCTGGAGCATGGCGGAAATATTTCTGGTAGGCACACTCGTCAGCCTGATCAAAATATCTTCTATGGCAGACATTGCTATCGGCCTGTCATTTTATGCTTTCATTGCCTTTTCTGTCTGTATGACCGCCTGTATTATTCAGTTCGATATCAACCGCTATGCGTTCTGGATTTTCGGAGAAGTGCCGCCACCGAAACCACTGACACCGGCAGTCGCCTCAGTGAGTATTCAGCGCACCTGGGCATTACTGGTTACCGCTGCACTGCTTTATATCCCGGCGAATATGCTTCCCATTATGCACACCGAAATGTTCGGACGTGATGAGCCCAGTACCATCGTGGGCGGCGCTATCACACTGTGGCAATCCGGCGACTATCCGGTGGCCATTATTATTCTTATTGCCAGCGTTATTATTCCGGTGGCGAAAATCATCATACTCGCGTGGCTGAATTTAACCGTGCAGCGCGGTCTTGAGAAACGTACCCGCATCCGGACCCGGTTTTACCGCGTGACGGAAGGCATAGGGCGCTGGTCCATGATCGATGTCTTCGTTGTGGCAGTATTGGTAGCACTGGTGCAGTTGGGTAACACGCTTTCTATTTATCCCGGCCCGGCCGCCCTCGCATTTTGTGGCGTGGTTTTTGTTACTATGGTGGCAGCAATGACTTTTGATACCCGCCTGATTTGGCAAAACAGGAAGTAAGCATGACAGACGAAGCTAAAATAAAATCAACAACCCACGTTTCAAAGGTCTGGCTAATCCCGATTATTGCCATTATTACCGGCGGATGGATGGTGTGGTACCAGTGGAAAAACCAGGGGCCGTTAATCACCATAGAATTGAAATCAGCCAGTGGCATTGAAATTAACAAAACGCCGGTAAAGGTTCGGGATCTTGAAGTTGGTCAGGTGAAGAAAATTGAGCTGAAGCCGGACCTTGACGGTGTACTTGTCACCGCACGCATTGATGCCAGTGCTGAGCGGCTGCTGACAGAAAATACCGATTTCTGGGTGGTGGCACCACGGATCAGTTTTTCTGAAGTCTCCGGTTTAAATACCCTTCTGTCAGGTTCTTACATCGCCATGTCTGCCGATGACAGCGGTCGCAGTAAATTTGATTTTGTTGCTCTTGAACGCCCGCCGGCTACACCGCCCGGCACACCGGGCTTGCATCTGACTTTAAAAAGTAATGATAAGTTTGCCTATAAACCCGGCGACCCGATCATTTACAAGGGGTTTAAAGTCGGCGAATTTGAAGAAGCAGAATTTAATATTGAAGAACGTGTGGTGTATTACAGCGCCTTCATTCAGGCTCCCTATCATAAGCTGATCACCCAGAATACACGCTTCTGGAATGTCAGTGGCGTAAAGCTGCACCTTAAATCCAGTGGTGTAAAAGTTGAAACCGGTTCGCTGGAAACGTTGCTGGCTAACGGCGTCACTTTCGGTATTCCTAAAGGCGCGAGTTCAGGTGGACAGGTAGATGAAAATGCCAGTTTTATTATTTTCTCTGATGATGCAGCCGCCTCTAACGCCCGCTATAAACTGTACGCCAGTTACGTGCTGCTGATAGATGAAACCGTAAGGGGCCTTACCGAAGGTGCGCCGGTGGAATATCGTGGTATTGAAGTGGGTGAAGTGGCGCAAATTAATCCGGCCAATCTGATAGACGGTAATATTCTTGATCAGAATTACCCTATTCCTGTGCTTATCCGCATCTATCCGGGCAAAGTGCGCCAGCAGGATACACAGGAAAGTCTGCAAGCTGTTAAAGACACCATGCACGAGTGGATAGGCAAGGATTTACGCGCCACGCTGCGCATGGGAAATGTGCTTACCGGCGGACTTTATGTCGATTTACAACATGACATCAATGCCAGCCCTCTGACGGTAAAAACCATCAGCGATATTGAAGTCATTCCCACCGTGTCGAACGAGTTCACTCAGCTCACACAAAAAGCTGATGCAATTTTGGATAAGCTCAATAATTTACCTCTGGAAACCATGATTGTAGAGGTCACCAATGTGATCGACGACATTAAAGCCGCATCTAACCGGGTTGAACAGGCAAGCAGTGATTTTGATACTCTGATGGGCGATATTGACGCGAAAGCCCTGAATAAGAACCTGAATGAAATGCTGATCAACGTGTCTGCACTACTGGAAAACTATACCGAAGGCGGTTTGAGTAAAGGTGAAATTCAGGAAACCGTTGATACGATGCAGGAAACCCTGCGGAATATTCAGCCTCTGCTGCTGCAACTTAATCAAAAACCTAACGGGTTAATCTTCTCGGACAATAGCGAAGAAGATATTCAGCCGAAAGCCGGAAAAGGAATGTTTAATGAGAACTAAGTTATTCGCCGCTGCCTGTTTTACTGCGTTATTGAGCGGTTGCAGCAGTGCACCGGCATCCTTAACCTATTACGTTTTGCACTCTCCTCAGGCGACAACTGAAGAACAATCTGAGCCGGCAGCACGGGTTTATATTGAACAACTCAGTTTACCTGAGTATTTGAAGCAGCGTTCTCTGGCTATGCAAACTGGACCTGCTACGGTGTATTTTTCCCCCCGCCATGTATGGGCTGAGCCACTGGATAAAAGTCTCCGTCAGGCTTTAACCGCCTCTCTGCAACATCACGGAGTGGCAGTTTTACCTGCTGCCGTGTATTCACCACAATACCCTGTGTCAGGATTACATATTAAAATCGACGATTTTATTCCCGCATTTGATGGCAACGTGCTGATTAAAGGTCAATACTGGAAAGAGGACGAAAACACACAGCCTCAAATACATCAGTTTGATTTCCGCCGCCCCATGCAGGGCGATGGCTTTGAAGAGGCTGTGGCAACTATGCGCCTGCTTGTCGATGACCTGGCTTCAGCGATAAGTGATAAGGCGCCGTAACGATTCAAAAGCAGGACAATGTTTAAGCCGGCCACATCGCTTTTTTTAAAACGCGGTTGTCACCCCGAATTTGACGAAGAAACTAATCGCCGCATACTGGTTGTCAATCTGTTCTCTCTCGTAGGGATCAGCATCACACTGGTATTGGGGATAAGCTCTCTGATGAACGGTGGATGGCCGCTCGGATTCAGCTTACTGTCCGCGTCGCTGTTGTTTTTTCTGGCCAGTCAGATTCAGGCTACCTACCCCAATAAAATCGGCCGGATGGTATCCGTTTATTTACTGACAGGTTGCCTGATGGGGCTGGAAACTTACCTGTTAGTTACCGGCGGGCATAACAATACCGGTCCGCTCTGGATTTACATATTACCCCCCGTTGCAATGTTTTTCGGCGGTTTCAAACGGGGTCTGATGGTGATGGCAGTATTTACGCTGCTCATTGTCATTATTCTATTCACACCACATGATGCCCTGCTGTTAACCAGTTACTCCACGGATTTTAAAAGCCGGCTGATACTGTCGTTTGCCACTGTCACATTCTTATCTGCATTTTACGAATACAGTCGTGAGCGGACCTTTGAGCTGATGCAGAAACTCAGTGACAGATACGAACAACAGGCACTACACGATACCCTGACCTCACTGCCAAACCGCAGAGGCATGCAGCAACTGCTGGGGCAGGAAATAAAACGGCATCAGCGCACCCGTTCTGCATTCACACTCATATTGGTTGATGTAGATAAATTTAAGGAAATCAACGATACTTACGGGCACGGAAACGGTGATATTGTGTTGCAACGTACTGCAACCCTTCTCCGGCAAAATGTGCGCAGGCAAGATATTGTCTGCCGCTGGGGCGGAGAAGAGTTTTTAATGGTATTGCCTGAAACCGGAGAACAAAGTGCTTCTGTTCTGGCAGAAAAAATTCGTAATACGCTGGCAAAAACCAGCATCTGGCTGGAACAAAAAGAAATAAAGGTCACCGCCTGTTTCGGTTTATGTGAAATAAATGAGGAAATTTCACTTAACCGTGGGTTATCTCTGGCCGATAAAGCACTATACAAAGCAAAACAAACTGGTCGTAATAAAGTTGTATGCGCCAGTGTTATGCAATAATAAAAAAAGCAGTCGCTGAAACAAAATAAATACGCTGTTACAAACAGACAATACAATCAGCAGATTCAACAAGTATCATAATAACAGAGATGGAAACTGGGGAAGCGTCACATGCAATGGAAAAAAATTGCCCTGCCAATCGTCATTCTTGCTGCAGGATTTGCAGGTATGACACTTATCGCCTCGGCGGGTGATAAAGAAGAAGAACCCGAAGTAGTAGATACCCGTCCGACAGTGACAATCAGCGAGCTTCAGGCCGAAGATTACGCGGTTACCCTTAATTCCTATGGCGAAATCACGCCGCTTGAAAGCACCATGCTGGCTGCTCAGGTATCGGGGGAGGTAACGTCCTGGAACCCGGATTTTGTGCCCGGCGGGCTTGTCCGTCGTGGTGAAATCCTGTTTTCCATCGAGAAAGATGCCTACGAAGCCGCATTGCTGCAGGCCGAAGCTAACCTGTCATCAGCACAGGCACAATTAATACAGGAGCAGGCTCAGGCGAACGTGGCGGAGCGGGAAGCGGCCGGCATGTCAAAGAGTCGTGTGACCGACCTGTATTTAAGAAAGCCTCAGTTACTCAGCGCACAGGCTGCCGTAAAATCTGCTGAAGCCATGTTACGCATTGCTAAGCGGGATCTGGACAATTGTGAAGTACGCGCCCCTTATGATGCTCTGATCATCAGTCGTGAAATCGGTACCGGTGACTACGTAACTCCCGGTACAGTGGCTGCCACTCTGAATAATGTGGAAACCGCTGAAATTACCTTCCCGGTTGCCGGCTTCGACCAGTCATTTTTGCCTGTCACCGTCACCGGCCTCGACGCAACAGTAACCGTAGACAGGCGTACTATCCCGGCCAAACTCCACCGCGATCTGGGTATCGTGGATCAGTCCACCAGAATGAGTCATCTGGTTGCACGTATTGACGACCCTTACGGTGTACGCTCCGGCAAAGCCCTGATTAAATTCGGCAGTTTCGCCAACATCAGCTTTAACGGTAAAACACTGGAAAATGTGTTCCGTATTCCACAGGAACTGGTGAACAATAAACGGATCTGGCTGGTGAGTGAAGATGCCACATTGCAGTCGGAGATTGTTGAAATTGTCCGTGAGCAGGACGATTTCTATTTCGTTCGCGGGAATTTTGATGGTCTGCAACTTGTCACCTCCCCGCCGGAATATCCGCTTAACGGAATGGCAGTGAAAGTGATTGAGCAGAGCAACAAACTGGTTGCGGCTCATGCGAATAGCACTTCCGCCGGTATTTAAGGGGAAGTTATGCATCAGGAACACGATACGAACCGCGGCGTGATTGCCTGGTTCGCCAGAAACTCTGTTGCTGCAAACCTGTTGATGGGTTTTATTATCATCATGGGTTTGTCTGCCTATTCCTCTATCCAGAAACAAATGTTCCCCAACGTCGAGGTTAACTACATCCGTGTTGATGTGAGTTACCCGGGCGCGTCTCCGCAGGAAATTGAAGAAGGGATCCTGATAAAGATTGAAGAGGCGGTAAAAGACGTTTCTGAAATCAACAGTACGATCTCAAGAGCTTACCGCAACGGTGGCGAAGTCAATATGGAGATTGACGATAAGGAAGTACTGAGCGACGTTCTGGATAAAATTAAACTGAAAGTCGACAGCATTGCCACCTTCCCTGCAGACATGGAGCCGGTAAATATCCGGCAACTGGCGTTCAGGCAACAGGTTATCGACATGCCCATTGTGGGCGATCTTCCGCTTAAAGATTTGAAAGTCCTGGCGAAAGAAGTCGAGGATGAATTATTACTGCTGGATAACGTTTCGCTGGTCGACGTAGGCTATCCCGAAGACGAAATTGCCATTGAAGTGAATCCTGATCAGTTACGTAAATACAATCTTTCTATCAGTGATATCAGCACCGCCATCAGGGCCTATTCCACCAACCTGTCTGCCGGACAACTGAAAACCCGCTCTGGCATTATCTCTGTGCGTGTTGAGAACCAGTACTACCGTGGCGAAGAATTTGCTGCCATTCCGGTTAAAGTCGGCCCCGGCGGTGCCAGAGTATTGCTCGGCGATGTGGCAGAGATCCGCGATGCCTTCACCGAGGGCGAATACTACTTCAAGTATTCCGGTAAAAACGCCATCTATATTGCGGTCAAAGCAACACCTTCTCAGAATATTGTGCCAGTGGCAGAAACAGTAAAAGCTTACATTGCACACAAAAATGAACAATTTCCTGAAGGTGTGTCGCTGGAAACCATGGTCGACATGACGTACTACCTCGACGGCCGTCTGGACATGATGCTGAAAAACCTGCTGCAGGGTGCCATTCTGGTTGCATTGTTGCTGACCATTTTCTTACGCTTCAGACTCGCCTTCTGGGTCATGCTCGGGCTGCCGGTCTGTTTTCTCGGCGCAGTTATGATGATGCCGCTTCTCGGTATCAGTCTGAACATTATTTCTCTGTTTGCCTTCATCATGGTGCTGGGTATTGTGGTGGATGACGCCATCGTCATCGGAGAAAGTGCCTACACAGAAATTGAAAGCAAAGGCAGCGGTATTGATAACGTGATCCGCGGTGCCAAGCGTGTCGCAACACCGGCAACCTTCGGGGTGCTGACCACCATCGCCGTGTTTGCTCCCTTCACATTAAGTGACGGTATGGACGGACCTTTCATGGTGAACATCGCCGTGGTGGTGATTTGTTGTCTGGTTTTCAGTCTCATTGAATCCAAACTTATTCTGCCGGCGCACATCGCTCACATCACATTTAAGCCGGTGAAGCCGGATAGCTGGCGCGCCAGTTTTAACAGCCGCTTTAATGGCTTTGTCAACGGTCCGTACAAGCGTACCGTCATTAAAGCCATTGAATGGCGATGGGCTGTGCTGATGGTGTTTGTGGCACTGCTGATGCTGGCACTGGGTTTAATTCAGGGCAATTTCATTCGCATGGTCCCTCAAGGCAAAGTGCCCCACGACTTCCCTTCAGTCCGCGTTGAAATGAACGAAAACGTACCGGACAGCGCCGTACTCGATGCGTTAAAAATCATTGAAAAAACCATCCTCGATGAAGATGAAAAAATCAAACAGGAGTTTGGTGGCGATGGCATGGTCCGGGATATTCTGGTGTTTAACGACGACCGTACTAACGGCGAAGTATTTGCACCGCTGGTAGATGAAAGTAAACGGGTAATTAATACCTTCGAACTTGCCAGACGCTGGCGTGAAGCCATGCCGGACATTCCGGCAATGAAATCACTGGTTGTCATAGATGATATCAACGGCGGCAGCGATGACGGCGAATTTGGTTTCCTGCTGTTCGGACCGGAGCTGGAAACCCTGAACGCGGCCGGACTGGCTTTCATTGAGATGCTACAGCGGGAAGAAGGCTTGTTTGACGTCAGCTCAACTATCGATCCCGCCAGCAAAGAAGTGCAGATGACACTGAAGCCGGTGGCCTACGATCTTGGTCTGACGCTGCAAAACATCGCCGGGCAGATTGGCAGCAGCTTTTATGGTGGCGAAGCCCAGCGGGTGATCCGTGACGGCGAGGAAGTTAAGGTCATGGTGCGGTACCCTGCCCTCCAGCGGGAACGGCTTGCCGATCTTAAATACAGTGTGATTACCACTCCTGCCGGTCAGGAAGTCATGCTGGGTGACATCGCGGAGCTGACCGAAGCCCCCGGCATCAGCTATATCCGCCGTGAAAGTGGCTATCGCAGTGTGTATATCTGGGGCAGCATCGACGAACAGAAAGTAGAACCGGGTGAGGCTATAAAAGCCATCTATGAAAACTTGTTACCGGAACTGCAAAAAACCTATCCCGGTGTCATGACAGAACTGGGCGGTGATATTGAAGAGCAACAGGCACAGCAGGATCAGCAAATGCTGTTTTTCACTGCCGCTATGATTATGGTGTACATACTGCTGGCCGTGCCGTTAAAGAGTTACAGCCAGCCTCTCATCATTATGTCGGTTATCCCTTTCAGCTTCACCGGCGCAGCATTCGGACATTTCCTGCTCGGCTATGATCTCAGTACCATGTCGTTTTTCGGTCTGATTGCCGCCGCCGGGGTTGTGATTAATGACTCACTGGTGATGACAGATTTTGTTAACCAGCGCCGCCGTCAGGGGTACAGTACCCGGGATGCTGTGGAAGAAGCGGGCTCTGCCCGCTTCAGAGCCATTACGCTCACATCCATTACGACTTTTGCGGGCGTACTGCCTATTCTCTTTGAAACAAGCCTGCAGGCTGTTCTGGTGATTCCTATGGCTATCGCGCTGGGATTTGCTGTAATGTACGCCACACTGGTGACGCTTATTCTGGTGCCCTGTCTGTATCTCATTCTTATTGATTCAGGCAATGCCTTTAAATGGCTGTTTCGTCACATTGTCCGGATTGCGAAGCATGTAACGCCCGGACGAAAATCCACCGGCCAGCCACGCACGGAATAATTTACGGAGTTTCTTTGATGAGCCAACTTACCATCCGTCCTGCAGTAGTGCAGGACAGCCAGCAAATACTCGATTTCATTACCGAACTGGCGGTATATGAAAAAGCAGAGCATGAAGTAAAAGCAACCATAGCGCATATTGAGAATACCCTGTTTTCAGATCAACCAAAGGCACACTGTGTGCTGTGTGAAAATGAAAACGGCCCGGTTGGCTTTGCGGTTTATTTTTTCAGTTATTCCACCTGGCAGGGACAATACGGCATTTATCTGGAAGATTTGTATGTATCACCGGCATCCAGAGGCTGCGGTGCAGGCAAAGCTCTGCTGAAACATCTGGCAAAGATCGCAACAGAACAAAACTGCGGCCGTTTTGAATGGAGCGTACTGGACTGGAATCAACCCACTATTGATTTTTACGAGTCCATTGGCGCCAAGCCACAAGGTGAGTGGATAAGATACCGTCTGGACGGCGACGCCCTCAAACAGTTCGCCGCAGATTAATTTTGTTGCCTGGCGGTTACCTTGTCTTCCATGTAGCGAAGAATATCCCGCCAGGATAATACCCCGACAGGTTCGTCTTTTGCATTGATGACCGGCAGGCATGACAAGCGGTGACGGTTAAAGGTGCTGATGGCGTTAAGAACGGAACTGTGTTCTTTAACGGCAATCACGTCACGGGTCATGATTTGATGTGCCCGCCGTTCCAGCGTCGCCCTGTCTTTCGCCCTTTCTGAAATCGTATCGATAAACGGGCTCAGAGCTTTCAGTAAATCTCTGTCAGAAATAATCCCGGTGAGTTTGCGGCCCTCGACAACCAGTAAATGATGAAACCCGGTGGCTTCAAACAGCTCCTTAATGGTGTGCAGGCTGTCGTCCATTTTCACGCTCACCACCCGCTGACTCATAATACTATTAACGCTCACAACGCTCCCCCGCTTATCTCTTTACGTTCTGAGTATACGGCATATAACCGCTTTACAAAGCAGACAGAAAAATAATTAGATAAATTGCGGATTAAGCGGTTGAAATCCCGCCTGACTCCATCAATATAGATCATGAACATTCACTCCAATTATGAAGGAACTTCCATGGCAACAGTTACATTACAGGGCAATCCGTTAGAAACTCTGGGTGATTTACCCGCCGTTGGCACACCTGCACCGGCGTTTGAGCTGGTAAAATCCGATTTATCTACCGTAAGCTCTGCAGATTTGTCAGGTAAGAAAGTGGTATTAAACATCTTTCCGTCTGTAGATACCGGCACGTGTGCCATGTCTGTACGTAAATTCAATGAAAAAGCCGCTTCACTGGACAACACTGTGGTCATTTGTGTATCTGCGGACCTGCCATTCGCTGCCGGCCGTTTCTGTGGCGCAGAAGGGATTGAAAACGTTCTGACCGGTTCAACGTTCCGCTCAGATTTTGGTACAGACTACAATGTGACTTTCACTACCGGTCCTCTGACAGGCCTGTTGTCACGCAGCGTTGTGGTAATTGATGAAGAAGGCAAAGTGGCCTACACCCAGCAAGTTGCTGAAACGGCTGATGAGCCGGATTACGAAGCAGCTATTGCCGCTCTGTAAGCATCATTTTTCTTAAGCGAAGCAGCCTCTGATGGCTGCTTTTTTGTATTTGTCACCGTTAAAATCTGATCTCCCTTCCGTGCTGACCGGGTAGAAACCTGACAGCCACTGCAAGAACCGCTTCTCCACTGCAACGGCCCTCAGATTTCATTTACACGGAGACTTCATGAAAAAATCAGCCCTCGTTTTATCTATGTCATTATTTTTCGCAGCCGGTAGCATTGCTGCAGAAGACGAAGAATTTTTCACTGTTACCTTGAAAGACCCTGCCACCGGTGAATCAGCCGGCACCGTAAAAATTGAAGAGAGCGAATACGGACTCGTGTTTACACCGGCATTATCCGGTCTTGAGGCAGGCGGACACGGCTTCCACGTGCATGAAAATCCGTCATGCGATTCTGCCATGAAAGACGGAAAGAATGTTCCCGCCGGTGCAGCAGGCAGTCATATGGACCCGGAAAAAACCGGTCAGCACGGTTATCCCTGGGCTGATAACAGCCACATGGGTGATTTACCCATACTGCTGGTTGATGATGAGGGCAATGCCAGCCATCCGTTACTGGCACCACGGTTATCACTGGAAGACGTAAAAGACAAAGCACTGATGGTTCACCAGGGCGGTGATAACTACTCGGACGCGCCGGAGAAACTTGGCGGCGGTGGCGCAAGAGCATTGTGCGGTGTGATTGGTGCCTGATATTCAGTTTTAAGCCTGAAAAGCAAAAACCCGCAGTGAATGCGGGTTTTTAGTATCTGGCGGAGAGAGAGGGATTCGAACCCTCGATACGCTATTAACGTATACACACTTTCCAGGCG
Source organism: Alteromonas sp. ABH4_457 (assembly GCF_056160625.1). Classification (NCBI taxonomy): domain Bacteria; kingdom Pseudomonadati; phylum Pseudomonadota; class Gammaproteobacteria; order Alteromonadales; family Alteromonadaceae; genus Alteromonas; species Alteromonas sp. ABH4_457. The sequence continues at coordinate 517,953 of NZ_JBSWXN010000005.1, read as the reverse complement.
TGCGCCTTCAGCCACTCAGCCATCTCTCCGGAATTGTCTGACGAAATTCGTCAAAGCGCGCGTATAGTAGGGAAAGTCTCCCGCTGAATCAAGTACTCACCGGGAAAAAATCCTCAACTGCGCTTTTATTAAGCAATTGCCAGCTTTTTCTGCTTCAGTTGTGCTGAAAAGTTGAGCATTCTGTCCAGCGGAATGAGGGCTTTGTGACGCAAAGCTTCATCCACATGGATTTCGTGATCATTCACACCCTCTGTCAGGCTGTTGTAGATGGCCTGTAAGCCGTTCATTGCCATCCACGGGCAGTGAGCACAACTTTTACAGGTTGCGCCGTTACCGGCCGTTGGAGCTTCAATAAACGTCTTCTCTGGCATCAGTTGTTGCATCTTATAGAAAATGCCTTTGTCTGTTGCCACAATAAACGTGTTGTTAGGCATATCCTGAGCGGCCTGAATCAGCTGACTTGTCGAACCGGCAGCATCCGCAAGATCAACAACACTGGCAGGTGATTCCGGATGCACAAGAATGGCTGCATCAGGGTACACTGCTTTCATATCACTCAGTTTCTGCGCTGAAAACTCGTCATGAACAATACACTCGCCCTGCCACATCAGCATATCAGCACCGGTTTTCTTCGCAATGTATGCACCCAGATGGCGATCAGGGCCCCAGATGATAGGTTTACCCTGCTCGTCCAGGTGCTCAACAATTTCCAGCGCAATACTGGATGTCACCACCCAGTCGGCTCTTGCTTTTACAGCAGCAGACGTATTGGCGTAAACAACCACGGTGTGATCAGGGTGCGCGTCACAGAAAGCACTGAATTCTTCCACCGGGCAACCGATATCCAGCGAACAGGTTGCTTCCAGGTTTGGCATCAGTACGGTTTTTTCAGGACTGAGAATTTTTGCTGTTTCACCCATGAAGCGGACACCGGCAACGATTAACGTTTGCTCAGTGGCATCACGGCCAAAGCGTGCCATCTCCAGAGAGTCCGCAACGCAACCACCGGTTTCCTCGGCCAGCGCCTGAATCTCGGGGTCAGTGTAATAGTGAGCTACCAGAACAGCATTACGATCACGCAGCAGTTGCTTGATCTGTTCCTTCAGTTCGGCCTTGCGCACATCAGTAAGCGGCGCAGGCTTGGCCGGGAACGGATAATCAACTTGATCGACTCTGAAAGCAATAGTCATAACAAATAGCCTGAATAATCGACAATAGGGCGACGGATTATACCCGACTGTCATAAAAATTACATAGGGATACGCTATGAATAAAAGTGTTTGCCCGGATTAAAGCGCTATGACTTATAACAGTGCAATGCTTTTGCGGTTGATAAAGCTGATAACGGATCGGGATAATATCTAACAGGAAGTATTTAAGAATTTTAAGAGGTTCCGGATAACCGGAGCAAAGATAAGATGGTGGGTCGTGCTGGATTCGAACCAGCGACCAATTGATTAAAAGTCAACTGCTCTACCAACTGAGCTAACGACCCATCTTATGGTTGCGGTAAAAAGCGACATTCTCACAGAGGAGAAAGTGGTGGGTCGTGCTGGATTCGAACCAGCGACCAATTGATTAAAAGTCAACTGCTCTACCAACTGAGCTAACGACCCTTTCGCCTTTCTGCGTCACCACTCTGTGGCAACGGCGGCATATAATACTCAGATTCTGAGGCAGTGCAACCTTAAATCCGGATTTATTTTCACTTTTCTCGTTTTTCTTGTTCAAACGGTCAAAATGAAATCAAATCGTACAGTATTCCCCCGCTTTTCGGAGAGTTATTTTGAATTTAACCCTGCCCGACAGATAAAAATGTAGCATCCGGACGCGAAATTGCAGTGGGATTTGCCTGAATTTTTTCTCATCTTTAAAAAAAATTTTGTGCAACTGCCGGATTATTCACCAACTTTCTCAAAATAATTTTAATTATTTTTGAGACGCCGGCAACAGATGGTTATTTTACGTTCTCAACGTCACACTTCGCAGACAAATTTGTAGTGAGGAAATTGAGTACATCACCGCTAACTTTTGATTTTCCGTATAAAAAACAGGCAGGTGTATTTTACGCAGAATTTCGTGGGCAATAAAAAACCTCCCGGAGGAGGTTTTTTTAATCAGCTTATAATCCGGATAAACGGGACTGGGCAAGTTTGGTGGCTGATGAATCAGGATATTCATTGACCACTTGCTGAAACAGGCTTCTGGCCTGCCCTTTGTTGCCCTGTCTTTCTGCTATCACTCCAAGCTTAAGTAATGCGTCAGGTCGTTTGGGAGAGTCTGAGAAGCGATCAATAACAATATTGAACTGTTCAGATGCATCAGACCACTTTTGCTGATTAAACAGCAACTGCCCTAACCAATAATGCGCGTTGGGCGCGTATTCACTGTTTGGATAAGATGACAGGAAAGACTGAAAAGCCGGAATGGCTTTGTCGTATTCTCTGGATTTCAGGATCAGATTAACTGCAGCGTCATAGGCATCACTCTCGCTTTCTGCGCTGGCCGGTGCCGGTGACTGAGGTTTCGACGGTGTTGGCTGAGACGGCGCAGGTGATGAATAATCAGAAGCTGAACCGGATGCACTGCCCACACCAGCCTGCTTTAACGCTTCAACACGCTTGTCAATTTCCAGATATAACTCGCGTTGGCGCTCAAGCACTTTCTCAAGTTGATTGGTGTGCACTTCTACAGCCCCGCGCAACTCGTCAATTTCACCCTGCATGGTGTCGAGTTGTTGCTGTAAACGGTGCTGCATTTGCGTGCGACTGTCTACCATTCGCTCCAGTACAGTGATGCGTTGCTCTAAAGTGCTGGAGGAATTGCCTGAATTAGCCGTTTGCTGCGAGCTGCTGTTACCGACATCATAAACAGGTGCCTGAGCTTGCGCTGCGGCTGAAATACAAAGGGCGGCACACATGGTGACGCCCTGAATCATTGGTTTAACCAAAGCTTAACCCTTATTGGTAAACTACGATACCACGACGGTTTTGTGCCATCGCGTATTCAGTTGACCCCATAACTGCTGGCTTCTCTTCACCGTAAGAAACAGTAGAGATTTGGCTGCTGCTTACACCTGCGTTCATCAGGTAAGTTTCAACAGCTTGTGCACGACGTTCACCAAGAGCAATGTTGTACTCTGGTGTACCGCGCTGGTCAGTGTGGCCTTCGATAACCACGTTTTGATCCGGGTTGTTTACCAGGAACTCAGCGTGTTTATCCAGTAAAGCCTGGAATTCTGCTTTAATCGTTGCACGGTCGAAATCAAAGTAAACGGTTTGCTCTTTTTTCAGCGCCGCTTTCTGCTCTTCAACCATCTCCTGCTGACGTTGCATGCGGGTAGCAGCTTCTGCCTGTACACGCGCCTGTTCAGCTTCACGAGCCTGACGTTCCGCTTCTGCCTGCTCCTGGGCAACACGGTTACGTTCAGCGGCCAGTTCTTCTTCAGACGGGCCGGAAGAACAAGCCATCATAGTCACCACTGGCAAGGCAATAATGAAGCTTTTCATCACTTTATTCATTTGCATCCTCTTAATCCTTATATTTATTTGTGTATATCTGTTTTAAAACAAAAATGGTGACCAACTCGGCGACTTCACTTGTCCATTTGTGGCTGGTAACCTGGCCTTAAAGCGCCCGTCTAAAGACACCAGAGATAAAACCTGTGTGCCATTGTGAAGGGTACTGTAAATAATCATGCTTCCATTCGGCGCAATACTCGGAGACTCGTCCAGAAAGGTCTTCGTCAGTACTTGTATTCCGCCATTTTCCAATCCAAGTTTAGCGATACGGTAATCACCCCGTGTGCGATTTACCAATACCATTTGTTTACCGTCAGGTGTAATGGTACCGCCAAGATTCTGCTCGCCTTCAAATGTAAGACGTCTAACCTTACGAGAAGATAAATTTACGCTATAAATCTGAGGTTTACCACCCCGTTCCGAGCTAAATGTTAAGCTCTTGCCATCCGGTGTCCAGGCCGGCTCCGTATCGATGGCACGATTTCGCGTAATGCGCTGTAAATTTTTCGTCGCAATATCCATCACATAGATTTCCGGGTTGCCATCTTTTGACAACACCATTGCCAGACTTTTACCATCCGGCGAGAAAACCGGGCTGCTGTTGATGCCGGGGAAATCCGTCATCTTTGTGCGCGCCATGGTGTAAATATCCTGGATAAAAATCTGCGGACGTTTGTTCTCGAAACTGACATAAGCCAGTTTCTCACCGTCAGGCGACCATGATGGTGACATTAACGGCTCAGGTGAAGACAATAATCTTGTCTCATTTTCACCATCATAATCTGAAATAACCAGCTGGTACGGCAGCTTTTCTTTATTTCTGTCACGCACCACAACATACGCTAAACGGGTGAGGAACGCACCGCGTTCACCTGTCAATTTTTCGTAAACCACATCACTGATGCGGTGAGCGTACTGACGAAAATCCGCAGAGCCGATTACCGACTGGCGGGCATCAATCACATGATCAGCACTGTCAACCAGTTTGCCATTGCTCATACCCTGACTTTTGCCGCCGGTAACCTGACCACGCAACACATCAATCAGCTCAAACGATACTCTGTATCTGTCAGCCCCTTCCGGCGCCACGCTACCCACGACAATGGTGTCCACACCGGTAGCCGCCCAGGCACTGTAATTAACCTGCTTATCGGTTGCCGGCTGTTGTGGCATTTTAGCAACGGCAATCGGGTTAAACTTGCCACTGCGCATTAAATCTGCCATCACCACTTCGGAGATGTTCTCCGGCATCTGACCGGCCCCTTCCCATTTAAACGGGACAACACCTATCGGGCGCGCACTGTCTACCCCTTCAGTGATCACTATTTCCAATGCTGCCTTTGCCATACCACTAGCGCTTAGTATGACAAGACCTAATAACATCCTGATTTTTTTCATCGTCACTACAGTCTCACCGTTATGTTTATATCTCTTATTTGTTCGTACACGGCCGGATCATCCGACATAGGCAACTTATCCGGCCGGCGCACGGCTGCTTCTGCTGCACGGCATAACGCATCATCACCACCCAGGCGTTTAACCTGAGTCACGTAACCTGACGTTGCAAGGCGAATATTCAGACGACATTCTTTACCCTTAAAGCTGTCATCTGCATACAGGAAGCTTTGCACCTTAGAGGTTATCAACGCCCGGTAGCGATCAACTTCAGACATCACCTGTTTCCGGCGACGCTGAGCCTGAGCTGCGCGTTCAGCTTCGGCTTTCTCCTGCAAAATCCTTTCCTGTTCTGCTTTTTCACGGGCTTCTTTTGCTTTTCTTTCCGCGTCGGCTTTTTCTTGTGCCTCCCGCTGCTTACGTTCTTTCTCCTTTTGCGCAGCAATACGCTTAAGTTCCTGCTGCTTTTGACGCTCAGCTTCTTCGCGGCGCTTCTTATCTGCCGCTTTCTTTTCAGCTGCCTGTCTGGCCGCCTGCTCTTCTTTCCACTTGCGCTCCTGAGCGGCTGCTTCTCTGGCTTTGCGCTGACGGGCATCGGCTTCCGCCTGAGCCTTCTCTGCTGCAGCCTGTTCAGCACGCTTCTTATCGGCAATGGCCTGCGCATCGATGAATGTTGCCTGAATGACAGGCGCATCACTGTTGCTTACAGGCTCGAAAGGATCGGGCGAAAAACTGACGCTAATTAGCAACACTACAGCAATCGCCACGTGAACGCCAATGGCTTTAGCTAATGCCTGCTGATTAGAATTTAATTTACGCATACTTTTTTATGATTCGTCCACCGGGTCTGTCATCAATCCCACTGACGGCACCCCTGCTTTTTGCAGCAAGACCATCAACTGAATCACTTCGTTATATGCAACCTGTCCGTCCCCTTTCACCACCACCGGCGTTTGCGGTTCAGACTTTAATTTTTCGGCCACCAGTGCAGTAAGTTCCTGCGTACCCAGCGGGGTTTCCTGGTCGTTGCCAACGTTCAGGTAATAGTTACCCTGTACGTCCACCGAAGCGATGAGCGGCGGCGTATTTTCCTGCTCAATCGGCTGGGCGCTGGCTTTCGGCAATTCCACTTTCACACCCTGGGAAATAAGCGGCGCGGTAACCATAAAAATGATCAGCAGTACCAGCATCACGTCGATATAAGGCACCACGTTAATTTCGGATACCGGACGACGCCGTTTACGAATGTACATAATCAGTCTCCGGACATCGTTACTGTGGCTGTGCCGTCATCGCCTGACGGTGCAATATGGCAGAAAACTCTTCCATGAAATTCCCGTAGCTGTTCTCCAGTTTCTCAACTTTATGGCTGAAGCGGTTGTAAGCGATAACTGCCGGAATAGCAGCAAAAAGACCGATAGCGGTTGCAATAAGGGCTTCTGCAATACCCGGCGCCACCATGGCCAGTGTGGCCTGCTGCACTTCACCCAGTGCAATAAATGCATTCATGATGCCCCATACCGTACCGAACAGACCGATGTAAGGACTGATAGAACCGGCAGTCGCCAGAAAGGGTAAACGGCTTTCCAATTCTTCCACCTGACGGGACATAGATACACGCATTGCACGGTAGGTACCGTCAACAATGCCGTTTACTGCGGTGTTACCTTTGCGCAGACGCACAAACTCTTTAAAACCGGCGCAGAAAATGTTGGCCATCCCTGTTACATCAGAACGGGCGGATAATTCCTGATAAAGACGGTTGAGATCTGCGCCTGACCAGAATTTGTCTTCAAACTGGCGCATTTCTTTATCTGCTGCATTCAATGCTTTGGTACGCTGAAAAATGAACGTCCATGAAGCCACTGACACACTGAGCAGCAACAACATAATAAGCTGAACAACAAAACTGGCCTGAAGGAACAGACCGATAAAGGTTAAATCAGATTCCACTAGCTAAATCCCCTGATAAAGTGGCTGGTAATTTCCGTGGCTTCATTGCCACAGGGTCTACACATGCAATTTTTATGTCCGCCGACACTAAACAGTTGTCTTGCGGATCTTTTATTTCTTGTCTGAAAGTCAAACTTGCGCCCTTCAATTCTACAATTTGCGATTCAATACTCAACAATTGATTAAATCTGGCCGGCGCATGGTTATGCATTTCAACCCGTTTGACGACAAAGGCTATGGATTGTTCCATCAACTTGTCCTGTTCGTAGCCCAGCGATCTCAACCACTCGGTTCTGGCCCGCTCCATGAACTTCAGATAATTCGCATAATACACAATACCGCCGGCATCTGTGTCTTCGTAATAAACCCGCACCGGCATGGTATGTTTTGCAGACATGCAATACTCCACTTTTAAAAATGTAATGAAAACGTCATAAATAAAAACTTACCCGGGAACTCACCAAATGGTCCATCTATGCCGTTGAAACGCTTTATTCCTGCGGTAAAAACAAATTCCACGGCCAGTCATTAACAGCAACTTAACACATTAATTTTTCTAATGGTAAAAAATAATTTTCCTCAATTGTCAGGTTCAGAAACTACTCTATAATGCGCCCATCTGTCGAACAGAGTGAAGCGGTTCTGGAACGGTTTCACACGAGTTTTCTCCTGATTGACATGAGTTCCCTGGATTTATTTCCTTCAACACTTGTTGTTTTAGCCCGTTCAATTTGAGCGGGCTTTTTTTATGCCCGAAAGAAAATATCATAAATAGCAGCAGAAAGAAGAAATGGCCGGCCAATGAATCACTGACCGGCAAGAAAGGATATTTTAGCTTTTTGGTTCAAATCCGAAATGCAGGTAAGCCCGCTGAGACACAATACGGCCTCTCGGGGTGCGCTGAAGGAACCCCTGCTGAATAAGAAACGGCTCAATGACGTCTTCGATGGTTTCCTTTTCTTCCCCGATTGCGGCTGCCAGATTATCAAGCCCCACCGGACCTCCGTCGAATTTATCGATAATGGCCGTCAGCAGTTTTCTGTCCATGTAATCAAAGCCTTCTTTATCCACATCCAGCATATCCAGCGCTTTCGCTGCAATCTCTGCATGTACTTTTCCGTCGGCTTTAATTTCTGCATAGTCTCTGACACGGCGAAGCAAACGGTTTGCGATCCGCGGCGTACCACGGGAGCGCCGCGCCACTTCCTCAGCACCGGCTGCATCCATATCCAGATTCAGATAACTGGCGCTGCGCTGAATAATGGTGGTGAGATCTTTGATATTGTAAAACTCAAGACGTTGCACAATACCGAAACGGTCACGCAGAGGCGAAGTCAGAGAGCCGGCACGGGTGGTCGCCCCCACCAGCGTGAACGGTGGTAAATCCAGTTTAATAGAGCGGGCAGCCGGGCCTTCACCTATCATGATATCAAGCTGATAGTCTTCCATAGCCGGATACAGGATTTCTTCCACCACAGGGCTCAGTCGATGGATTTCATCAATGAACAACACATCATTTTTTTCAAGATTGGTAAGCAGTGCTGCCAGATCACCGGCCTTTTCCAGCACCGGACCGGATGTGGTTTTAATATTCACGCCCATTTCATTAGCAACAATATTTGCCAGCGTGGTTTTTCCTAATCCCGGAGGACCGAAAATGAGCAGGTGATCAAGGGCATCATCACGATTGCGCGCCGCCTGAATAAAAATTTCCATCTGTTCACACACATGGGGCTGACCCGTATAGTCAGCCAGCATTTTCGGCCTTATGGCACGGTCGATAACTTCATCTTCGGTGGTGGCAGCCGGCGCTATAAGTCTGTCTGCTTCAATCATCACTTATTCCCGTTAAATTGCAGCTTTCAAAGCTTCGCGGATAAGACTTTCGCTACCCATACCGTCCTGATAAACAGATTCAACCAGCTTACTTGCCTGAGCAGGTTTATACCCTAAGGCAATCAGTGCACTTTGTGCTTCTTCTCTGGCATCGTTTACCGGCACAATAGTGTTCATGAATTTGGCGTCTACGTCTACGGGCATGGGAACAGCTTGTTGTTTACCGAATTTGGCCAGCCGGTCTTTCAGTTCAACCACCAGCCGTTCGGCAGTTTTCTTACCGATGCCCGGTAGGCTGACCAGTGCACTCACATCTTCATTCTGCACGCTAATCAGGAATTGTCCTGCAGACATGCCAGACAGAATGGTAAGGCCCAACTTCGGCCCCACACCATTGGCCTTAATCAGTTCGCGGAACAGCTCACGTTCCATTTTATCGGCAAAACCAAACAGCAATTGTGCGTCTTCGCGCACCACAAAGTGGGTATAAACCGCCACACTCTCACCTACTGCTGGTAGTTGATAAAAACTGGTCATCGGCATCTGAATTTCATAGCCAATACCGTTCACATCGATTAATACTTCCGGGGGCTGTTTTTCTAGTAATCGCCCTTCAATTCTTCCAATCATTTTTTTGATAACCAAATTAGGTGCCGGACTATAATGACCGCCTTCATTTCGCAGCCAATTCGTGCTCAATTGCAAAAATAGCCAAGCATCATTTTTTAGGTGCAAAAGGCTCGCAGAGACACTAGTCGGGGACGTTTAAAACCTTCTGCAGCATGGATGCTGCAGCAGAGCCCCCGGGGATGGGTTCACGGCGTGTTTTAAACGGCACCGGCATGTGTCTCCAGAAGAGCCTGCTAGCACCGATTCAGCGTAGGCGGCGACGGACGGTTTTACTGGCCTGTCCCGCCATGTTAATCAGACTTTGTTCCGTGTGTGCATGGCACAGCGCTACAGCAAGGGCATCGGCAGCATCGGCCTGAGGCGTTCCCGGCAAATTAAGCAAATGTTTAACCATATGCTGTACCTGGGTTTTCTCCGCACTACCCTTTCCGACAACAGCCTGTTTGATTTGTCTCGCCGAATATTCAGCCACCGGCAATTCAGACTGCGTTGCCGCCACAATGGCAGCCCCTCTTGCCTGCCCGAGCTTCAATGCAGAATCCGGGTTTTTCGCCATAAAAACCTGCTCTATGGCAAATTGCTGCGGCGTGAATTCACGTATTACTTCACCCACACCGGCAAAAATTTGTGCCAGCCGGTCAGCCATAACATCGCTTTTGACACGAATGCATCCACTGCCCAAATAAACAATTTTTCCCTGTTTTCTGGCAATCACACCATACCCTGTTACACGGGAACCTGGATCTATACCCAGTATAATCATCTTCGGCACTCCGGTACAAATGCTTCTACTGCATCACGGTTTGAAGGCGACCATAATTTAGCCAGGGCATCAGGTTTGTCCAGCCATTCAAACGCCAGATGCTCAGTTAGCACAAGCTCACTGGCCGAAGAGACACAGGCACTGAAGACATGCTCAGTATTAAAACGGGTACCCTGCGGGTAACGGTGCAGCCAGCGCCGGCGGATTTCGTAGCGGTTAATATGAGAGCAGTCATTAAGCTGCAAGGGAGTCAGAACGATGCCTGTTTCTTCGGCGACTTCTCTCACAGCAGTTTCTGCAGGAAGCTCACCGGCTTCGACAGTCCCTGTTACAGACTGCCAGAATGAAGGGTCATCGTTGCGTTGTAGTAACAATATACGGTGGTGCTCATCATAGAGCACCACCAGCACAGATTCCGGTCGCTTTAACGCCATCCGGAATTATTCAGCGTCTTTCTTAACAGTCGCAATGGCCAGTTCCGCCAGCGCTGCCGGATTCGCAGGGCCCGGTGCATCTGTCAGCGGGCATGCAGCCGTGGTGGTTTTCGGGAATGCCATTACGTCGCGAATTGACGTTGCACCGGTCATCAGCATCACCAGACGATCCAGACCGAAAGCGAGACCAGCATGGGGCGGCGCGCCAAACTGCAGAGCTTCTAACAGGAAGCCAAACTTGTTCTGCGCTTCTTCTTCGTCGATACCCAGAATACTGAATACCGCAGACTGCATGTCCTGATTGTGAATACGCACAGAACCACCGCCCAGTTCCACACCGTTCAGTACCATGTCGTAGGCATCAGAAATCGCTTCAGCCGGGTTCGCTTTGAGCTCTTCAGCGGTCAGGCCGCGGGGTGCTGTGAACGGATGGTGACACGCAAACAGCGCGCCGTCCGCTTCTTCAAACATAGGGAAGTCAACAACCCACAGTGGTTTCCAGTCACCTTCCAGCAATTCGAAATCTTCACCCAGCTTCAGACGCAGTGCACCCATAGCTTCAGTTACTACGTTTTTGCTGTCCGCACCGAATAACAGTATGTCGCCAGCCTGTGCGCCGGTACGCTGTAACAGCGCATCAGTAATGTCTTCAGACAGGAATTTCAGGATGGGTGATTGCAGACCCTCCTGACCAGGCTTGTCTTCATTCACCTTCATCCATGCCAGACCTTTGGCGCCATAGATACCGACGAATTTAGTGTATTCGTCAATCTGTTTGCGGGAAAGACTGGCACCGCCGGGCACACGGATAACCGCCACACGGCCTTTCGGATCGTTGGCCGGACCGGAGAATACTTTAAACTCTACGTTAGCCAGCAAATCAGCCACATCTACCAGTTCCAACGGGTTACGTAAGTCAGGCTTATCACTACCGAAACGCTGCATCGCTTCTGCGTATGTCATACGGGGGAATTCACCCAGATCGACATTCAGCATTTTCTGGAACAAGTCACGGATCATGCCTTCGGTGATAGACATTACGCCATCAGCATCAAGGAAGGTGGTTTCCAAATCGATTTGAGTGAATTCTGGCTGACGATCAGCACGTAAGTCTTCGTCACGGAAACATTTTACGATTTGGTAATAGCGGTCCATACCCGACATCATCAGCAACTGTTTAAAAAGCTGAGGTGACTGTGGCAGCGCAAAGAATTCGCCTTTGTGAGTCCGGCTTGGAACCAGATAGTCACGGGCACCTTCCGGCGTAGCTTTCGTCAGAATCGGGGTTTCGATATCCAGGAAACCTTCTTCTTCCAGATAACGACGTACCGCACCGGTAACACGGGCACGAAACTTCAGGCGGTCGCTCATTACCGGACGGCGCAGGTCGAGGTAACGATAGCGCAGACGTTGTTCTTCAGAGTTTTCCTGATTCCAGTCCAGCGGCAACACCGCAGACTTGTTAATGATTTCCAGTCCAGTACCCAGAATTTCAATTTCACCGGTACGCATTTGTTTGTTGATCTGACCTTCAGGGCGGGCACGCACTTTACCGGTCAGCTTCACGCAGAATTCATTACGCAGTTTATTGGCTACGTCCAGTACTTCCGGTAAATCGGGATCGAATACCACCTGCACGATGCCTTCGCGGTCACGAAGATCGATGAAAATAACGCCGCCCAAATCACGACGCTTGTTAACCCAACCACAAAGTGTGACTTCCTGGCCGGCGTAAGATGAATCAATATTCCCACAGTAATCTGTGCGCATGGTCCCTGAACCTCTGGTAATGTGTTGTCTGCCTGGCGATGCTGACTTGCAAGGCATTGCGGTCAGTGCTTCAATGCAGCCGGACGGTGACTTGTCTCAGTCAGGCAACTATCCGGTTAAGCCTCAGACTTTAGATAAAAATAAGGTCGCATAGTATAAACAAATGCATCGTAAAGCCCAATGACTAAAAGCGATTTCCACAGCCAACTGAACAATTCTCTGCCACCTGTGTACATTGGTGTGCCTCAGTGGCAACACAGCCGCTGGCCGGGGGACTGGTTTAACGATGCCGGAGCACGAAAAAATGCCCTCGGATATTATGCAAAGCAGATGAATTCAGTGGAAGGCAACACCACCTTCTATGCCCTGCCCTCACCGGACACTGTGGCCCGGTGGATTGAGCAAACCCCGCAGACCTTCCGCTTTACGTTTAAAGTCCACCAGACCATCACTCACAGCGGTGCACCGGACCCGAACCACCCTGATATTGAAAAGCAGTTGTTGCTGCTGGCCCCGCTGAAAGAGCGGCTGGGCATGCTGATGTTGCAACTGCCCGCCAGCACCGGCCCTGACAGTTTGCAGGCCATTTCAGCCATGTTGCAGCAATTTCCGGCAGACATACCTCTTGGCGTTGAAGTACGTCATCCGGCATTTTTTGAAAAAGGTGGCGCGGAACAACAATTTAACCGCATGCTCATAGAACAGAAGGTAAACAGGGTCATTATGGATACGCGGGGATTATTCGCCGGTCCGTCTGACAGCGAACTGACCACAGAAGTACGGATGAAAAAGCCCAGACTGCCGGTGAATGTGATTGCGACATCCACGGCACCGGTTGTGCGCTTTGTGGGTGGTAATGACGATGCCGCCAATACCCGCTGCTTACAACCCTGGATAGGAAAATGCCATCAGTGGCGGCTTGAAGGCCGCACACCATACATGTTCTTCCACAAACCGGAAAATGGCGATGCGCCCTGGCTGGCAGCAGAATTTATCGACAGTTACAACGCCTGCTATCCTGATGCAGCATTGCCTGCTCTGACTTTCGCACCACCATCTGCTGAGCAAACTTCTTTGTTTTGAAAGATTAAGAACCGGGTTGTAGAGAGGAAATAAATATCCGCACTCTGCTCATTTAACAGAGTGCGGCGGGGCATTATCAGAAAATAATGTTGGTGAAGTTACCGGCTTCTAGCGGAAATCACCGGCATCAAGCTCATGTTTTTTCATCAGCTTGTGCATATCGGTACGGTTACGACCGGCCAGCTCGGCGGCACGGGTCACGTTGCCATCGGTCATTTTCAATAATTTGTGCAGATACTTCTGTTCAAATGCATCACGGGCTTCGGTCAGTGTTGGCCAGCTCTGGCGGGTAGCCGACAGAGCCTGTTGCACCAGATGCAGCGGGATCACCGGCGTTTGTGTCAGCGCCACACACTGCTCAACCACGTTAACCAGTTGCCGCACGTTACCGGGCCATTCTGATTTCACCAGTAGCTGCATGGCATCATCAGAAAACTGCGTCACATTCACACCGTGACGCTGACCGCTTTGCTGAAGCAATGTACGGGCAAGCAACGGAATGTCTTCACTGCGCTCTTTCAGGGAAGGTAGTTTCAGATTCACCACGTTAAGACGATAGTACAAATCTTCACGGAAGCTGCCCTCTTCCATTTCTTTATGCAAATCTTTGTGTGTTGCAGAAATAATACGTACGTCGATGTCTACGTGTTTAGCACTGCCCACAGGCCGGATTTGACGTTCCTGCAACGCACGGAGCAATTTGACCTGTAACGTCATTGGCATGTCGCCAATTTCATCAAGGAACAAGGTACCGCCATCCGCTTCACGGAACAAACCGGGATTTGCATGCACCGCACCGGTAAAGGCGCCTTTTGCATGACCAAACAATTCTGACTCCAGCAGGTTTTCCGGCAATGCACCACAGTTAATGGCAATAAACGGCTTGTCACGGCGGTTACTGGCACGGTGAATAGCATTCGCCAGCAGTTCTTTACCGGTACCGCTGGCACCACTGATAAGCACACTCACTTCACGCTGGGCAATACGGAAAGCCTGGTCCATCACACTGGTCATTTCCGGTGCACGGGTGATGATATCTTTGCACCACTCTTCCGGCTGAACAGATAACGACTGACTCAGGGCTTTTTGCAATAACTTGCGTAATTCATCGTGATCCACCGGCTTAGGCAAAAAGCCGAATACACCACGCTGGGTTGCCGCAACGGCGTCAGAAATCGTACCGTGGGCTGTCATCAATATCACAGGAATATCCTTACGGACCCCCATGATTTCTTCAAATAAGCTCAGACCATCAAGGCCCGGCATACGTAAATCAGACAACACCACGTCGTAGTCATCACTACGAATTTTGCGTAATGCCGCCTGACCATCTTCTACCGCCGTGACCTGATACCCTTCACCTTCAAGGCGAATGGTCAGCAGGCGAAGTAAACTTTTATCGTCGTCAACGAGCAATAATCTGGCGTTTCGCGCTCCGGATTCATTCATCGCTGCGTACTCCTGTTTTTATCCATCAGCGTTGCTTCAACTTTAAGCAACTCTTCCATCTTCTTTGTTTGTGATTCCAGTTCTTTTTCAAGCATCTGCAACTGCTTTTCTTTATCGGTGTTCACGCGGTTTAAGATCACCATTGCCGATTCAAGCTCAAGCATTTCATCGTTGGGGGCATTAACAATAGTGGCCACCACGGTTTGCATATCCGGCGTCAGCTTATCCTTCACTTCAGTCAGCCAGTGCCGGGCACGAAGGCGACTCTGATAAGGGGTGTCTACAGGGAGTGATAAAATGATTTTTTTAATTTTATCCTCTGTGGAATCGGACAACCCGGCGATAGCATCTCTGCGCACAGGCCAGCGGGTATTGTCGGCCTGAACCCACAGGTTCACCCAATAGAGCAAATCGCACTGGTGCTCAAAAGATTCTGTGTCTTTTTCTACCAGACAAAGGGAATCACTCTCCACCAGTTGCGGTGCGACCGTATTTTCCTCGACCGGAATAACTGGTGCAGACTCATTCCCTTCTATCGCTGCACATCCACCCAGCATGGCGGCCAGTGGCAGCAATAATTTGATTTTCATTAACGTTTTTCCTTCTGCGGAATGCTTACTCTAAAACAGACATCGGCATAATCTACATCAACAACAGCCACATCGCCGTGCATCAAACGGGCACAGTCTGAAACAATGGACAGGCCCAACCCCGTACCAATGACATTGTCGTTTCTTGGATCGTCACCCCGGGTAAACGGTTCAAAAAGTTTACCCACTTTTTCCGGCGGAATCTTTTTCCCCCGGTTAGCTACATCAAGTACTGCTACCTCCTCCTGTTGATAAATTCTGACGGAAATAGGTCTGCCTATTGCACCGTGTGCCACAGCATTCGATACCAGATTATCAAGTATACGACGATACAACTCCTCGTCGACACTAATGGTTTCTACTGTTACATCCACAGTAACCTCACGGTCCTGCAGTGCCAGAGCGTAATCTTCGATACAATCTCTGACCGGATCCTGCGGATTGATGTCCGTAAATTTGGGTTCAGCCTGCTGCAGAAGCAGGTTGTAATCCAGCAGCTTTTCTACCAGCGTATTCAGGCGCTGGGTACTGGAACTGAGCAAAGACAGTACTTCAACCTGCTGGGGATTCAGCTCACCGACAACATTCTCAGAAAGCAAACTACACCCTTCTTTAATGCTTGCCAGCGGCGTTTTAAGTTCGTGGGCGGCATGTCGCAAAAGCGCAGTGCGTATATGTTCAAGCTGCTGTAAACGTTCCGCCAGCCAATGAAGATCTCTTTCTACCCCAATTAATTCGTAGGGCGCCTTCGTAGACAATGGCGGCAGCTCACCACGCTGATGGGCGAGGATCTGAATGATTTGCTTGAGCTTGCGCACCGGATTCACAATCAACTGGCTGCCGAGCAAAATCAGCAACAATGACACACTGACCAGCAGCGCCGTCGACCATGCCTGCTTGGCCTGCATATCAGTCATGTCTTCCTGCTGCACAGCCAGACGGGTTTGAATAGCCTTGTCCACGTCTTTACGGATGGCTGTAACACCGTTACTTAATGAAGCGAGATACGCATTCAGTAAAAGCTGATCGTTAATAGTGCGGAAATTTCGTAATTGCTCAATTTGCTTTTTCAGCAGCCCGCAATTTTCACTCGCCGGAACGATACCGCAGAGCTTGCTTTGCGCGCTGGCAAACTGAGCAATTGCATTGTCAGTTAAATCAGCGACGGTGGCGTTCTGGATAATGGCGTACTGACGGAGGGTACGTTCCAGATCTATGGCAGCACCGTCCAGATTTTGCAGGTAACCCACGACCGTCACGACGAAACGTGTCTCTTTGGTGGTCATCCTGCTGACTTTGGCAAGATCGCTCTGGCTTTGCCAAAGCAGTGCTATAAGGGGAACCAGCGCAAGTAAAAAACTACCTAACGTAAGTTGTCTGAGGGAACCAACTCGCAAAATTCGATCACTAAATAAAGTCCGGTTTTTCAGGATCGCATACCCCTTTCAATGCCGCAATAGATGATGGCACCAAATACCCTGTGCCATCGTTAAAAAGATTATTTAGCAGATGCGCGCATGCTGAGTAGTTCTACTTCCTCGCTGGCTTTCAGCTCGTCAATGCTCAACTGACCATCTGCATTATCGTCAATGCGACTGAAAAGACGTAACAAACGGGTATCAGCAACAGCCTCTTTAAGTGAGATATAACCGTCCTGATCTTCATCCAGTTCAGACATCCATGCTTCACCGGCATTGGCCTCTGCAACAGCGATAGCCTGAACAGCAATAATGGTAAATAACAATAAAAATACTTTCTCAATTCGCTTCATAACAACCTCCTGTGCTCGCGGGTTGTGAGCGGATGTAAAGGACTGAGACCCGTCCGGTTATACAGAAGCTCACGTTAAACAGGAGATTGCACAAGTAGTGCCAAAATACCATTAACCAACAAAATCAGTAACTTGCGGTTTAACACTACGAATAAGAAGTTGCAGGTGTTGCAAATTATCTACACTGGCGGCGCAAATTTTTATCCCTGCGCCGCATCCGGAGCATTTAATAAATGCAGATAATTTTGGTCAATAGTCAGCAGTTTGGAGAGGGGTACAGGCTTGCTGAACAAGTATCCCTGAACATGATCACAGCCATGCTCAATCAGATACGCCCATTGACCGGGGTGCTCTATACCTTCGGCACATACGGTTAGTGCCAGTCGTTTAGCCAGATCAATGATGGTACCGGTTACCAGCCGTGAGCGCTCAGAGGTGTCCAGTTCACGGATAAACTGACGATCAACCTTAAGCGTATCGATGGTGATTTGCGTGAGGTAACTTAACGATGAATAACCGGTACCAAAATCATCCAGAGAAATAGCACAACCGAGATTGCTGAGACGCTTGAAGAACTTATCAGCAAAAGCAAAGTTTTCCAGATAGGCGGATTCGGTGACTTCAAATTCGAAATACTCAGGATTCACCTGATAACGTTCAAATAACCCGTAGATATCGTCGAACAAGCCGGTGTGGCGTAAATCGTGGCCGGACAGATTGATTGCGACTTTAAATTTACGGGAGATCAGCATTTGCAGATCGGGCAGTTCCATACATACCCGTTCAATCATCCACTGGGTGATGGCCGATATTTTACCACCCTGCTCTGCAATGGGAATAAACTCTGACGGCATCACCAGACCAAATTCAGGGTGCTGCCAGCGTATGAGCGCTTCAAGGCCGATAATTTCACCCTGCTGACTAATTTTGGGCTGATAGTAAACCAGAAATTCATCCTGCCGGATGGCACCGTCAATGCTGTTAGCAATAGACATTTTACGCTTGTACGATTCAACCATATCAATGGTGAATAATGTGTAAGTCCCGCGTCCTTTCGCTTTAGATCGGTACATGGCAAGGTCAGCATTACTCATTAACTGACTGAGCTCGTACTCCGCATCACTGGCTCTGGCAATCCCTACACTGACACCAACGGTCAACGCCAGACCTCTCAGCATGAAGGGGTCGGTGAATGCGCTGACCAGTTTATCTGCCAGGTTTTTCAGGCTTGCATCCGACACGTCCCTGTCAGGCACAATAATAAATTCATCACCGCCCAGCCGTGCAATTAAATCGCCTTCCCGCAACAGGTTCACGACACGGTCCGCCACTTCTATCAGGATCAGATCACCGGTTTCATGTCCCAGCGAGTCATTAATCCCTTTGAATCCGTCGAGATCAAAGAAAACCAGTGCCAAATCATCTTTGGTGCGTCTTACACGGGCCAGCTCAAGCCTGAGGTTATCCACCACGAATTGCCGGTTAGGGAGTCCTGTGAGGCTGTCGTAATTCGCCAGCCGCATCATTGTTTGCTGCTGTTCCACCAGCGTATCGTTCTGTTCTTTATTGATGATCAGTTCGACTTCGATTGTATCGAGAAAACTGTTGATACTGGTGCCCAGCCTGGCGACCTCGTGATTATGTTTATCAGAAAATCGCTTTGAGTAGTCTTTGTCTCTGGCGATATCACGGGTAAATTCGATCAGGGCCTGCAGGGGTCTGAGCAATCTGCGGCTTACCAGCAGCGCGACAATCACGGTGAGAAAGATGGTGCCGGCAAGCCAGGGAATGACAGAGAAAAATAATGTCTTCTGCGACTGCGCCAGCAGCCCGTTCATATCACTGACCATCACCACTTTGCCAGTCAGATAAGGCTCTTTACCGATATTGGCTACGGCATACATAAGTCCGTCAGCCGCCTGAATGCCGGCTGGCAATGTGGCAGCAAAGGAGTCACTGGCCAGGTTATTCTGTTTAACCGAAGAGGTGATGAGGTTTTTTCTTAAATCAAATACGAAAGCCGCAGTGACCTGACGGTGTGATAACTGCAGAGCAAGTTCCTTTCGTGCTACTTCGCCATCGATGTCACGGTTATCCTGCGCCGGCTCCAGGCGGGCCGCAACATTCTGCACGAGTGCTGACAACTGCTCCTGCTGCATGGAGGTAACACGGGCTTGCTGCGCGTTCAGCGACACGATGTAGACAACGATTACTGACGCCGCTACCGCTGTGGATATCAGCAACGTCAACGGCAACTTCATGGACCGGAACAAACTAACCTGCCTGATTGTTTACACCAGTCGGACGACTCAGCTATGCAAACTGCTCAACCGGCAGACTGTTCCGTAACGGAAAGCTTTGTTTTAATAAACTGGCTGTGAGGTAAATGTAATAAGTCGGCTATACGTCTGATGGTATGCTCTTCAACAGGAGCAATATTTTTATCGGCATAGGCCACTTCCCATAAGCCCGTTAGAATAGCCTGCTTTTCATCAATATTACACTTTTGATTAATAACATGTGTGAACTGCACCATATCGACCGCTTCTTCTGCCGACGTCTGACCTTCGTTCATTAATGCGTTCAGCTCATCAGTATCCAGAGAAAACTGCCTTTCCAGCAAGGCGCGGTATGCCTCAAGTTCCCTGGGGTCTGCTTCGCGATCTGCGCGAATAATTTCACTCAGCAACACGGCGGTGGCCAGTTCTGTTGTATGGGTTTGCGGTTTGTCTGACGGGTTATCCCTGAACAAATCAAGTACGGCTTTTAACATGTGATATTCCGGTTTGGACGTTTAACTGTTTATACGCGTTTTCAACCAGAATGTTTCACCCCGTGAGATAAGCAATCAAGCGCCGGCGATAAATTACCGGTCAACAGACAACCGGACCTTCAGTGTGTTGCCGTTACCTGAGTAAGTCACCTGCTCACAAAGCTCGTTGAGTAGTGTCAGTCCCCGGCCAAAACTGTTGTCTTCACCAGTATTTGCCGGCGCTGTATAATCAAAACCCTCTCCGGAATCGCTGATTGTGATATCCAGTGCAGCATCTTTGGGCAGAAACTGAATTAAAAAGCTGACCGAGCCTTCCTGCAGTTGTTTAAGCCTGATTTCCCGCGCCTGATAATATTCCAGAAAGCCGTCCGGTGAGGACTTTAACGCAGAGTCCAGTTTCAGAATGCCATGCTCGAGTGCGTTATTAAACATCTCCGAAAGTACAGTGTATAGATCTGATCGCAGTAACGTCATACCGGGTTGTGAATTAATCATTTCGATAAGCGACGGTACGATATGCTGATTTTTAAGCTCTGCCCCGCTGAGAGACAGACTGATGCTGTAAGGCAGCTCATTGAGGGTAAAGTCATTTTTCACTGTTGCCAGTGACTGACAGGTATACAACACAATGGTCATGTCGTCGGCCTGCTGCAGGTCGCCACGGTAGTTCACTGCCCTGTCGTGCAAATATTGAGATGTTACCTTTGCCTGTGCGGAAAACCACTTAATAACGCCATGTTCGTCAGCCATTTCTCCGGCAGCATTCATCACCTCCATCAATCCGTCGGTGTAGACCAGTAGCTGGTCTCCCTCTGCCGCTTCGAACACCTCGCAGTCATCTTCAAATTCATCAGACTCCAGGATACCCAAAGCCATATGCCTTGGCGGTAAGGAGCGTACCCGGCGTGTGCCTGCTTCCTTCAGCAATAACTGAGGCATGCCGCCATTCCAGACGGAAAACCGCTTGCCGCTGGCATCTATTTCCACAATGACAGCGGCACAAAACATATCTGCCGGAAGTAAAGATAATAGGGTGGTATTCAGTTTTGCCGCCATTTCCCCGGCAGAGAGACCACGTCTGGCCATAGAACGGAAAGACCGGCTGACAGGCAGCACGCCGATAGCAGATGCAAGACCATGACCGGTGAAGTCACCCACCATGAAATACACGCCGCCGGCAGGACTGGCCTCACACAGAAACACATCTCCGTTAAACACCGCCGCCGGTGACAAATCGAAATCGAAGAAAGCGGTGATGTCAGACTTGTTTACAATGGCATTATTAAAGATATGCTCAACAATGGTATGTTCGCGGTCAACATTCTGCTGAAAATACCGTAAGGCACGGTTCTGCATTTCAATTTTGTTGCTGAGTTGCCTGATACGCCCGTGAGCACGGATTTTCGCTGCCAGAATGACTTTATCAAAAGGCTTGGCGACAAAGTCATCACCACCCACTTCAAGACAACGGGCCAGACTCTCTTTATCATCCAGTGAAGTGATGAAAATCACCGGCAGATAGCTGTCACCATACATTTGCTTTAAATGGGGAGCGACCTCGTATCCGTTCATCTGGGGCATGATCACATCAAGCAAAATGAGATCAGGCTTAAGCCGTGAGGCCATCTCCAGTGCTTCTGCACCATTTTTCGCTTCGTAGCAGTCGGTATACCCCTCCTCTTCCAGCATGTGCAGAAGCAAAAAGCGGTTCAGCGACTCGTCATCGACAATCAGAATTTTCATGGCTGTGAGCCTTTCTGTTTATCAGGAAATGGCAAATTTCTTGTCGAACCGGGAGATAGTTAAGATGCGCCCGACCTGAGGACGACAATGGGTAATTTTGTATTTCAGCGATTTGTCTGCCAGAGTTTTCTGCATGTTAAGCAACATGCCAAGAGCCGAGCTGTCCATGTATTCTGTTTTGCCCAAATCGACTTCTACGGTTTCAACAGTTTGAGGTAGCGACATGTACGCATCTCTGAATTCCTGCACCTTGCCGAAATCAAATTTATCGTCCAGTTCGATTACCCAGGTGACGCCATCATCAGATAAACCAGCTGCAATTGTCATTCATTCTTCCTTTGATTAAATCTTGTTTAAGCGTAGTCCGTTATTAACCGTTTATAAAACATAAACAACGGAAAAAGCCGGAATCCATTGGGATTTCCCTGTAATATTTCTTATCATTACCTTAGCAGGCACACTAACGTACTGAGATGCATGCGGAAATAGCGAAAAGCGCACTGATATTAGACTAAAGACTAAATCACCCGTACGGTGCCATACAAACGTAATCAGAGACATACATATGCAAGACTCAAAATTAGTATACAGTACCGACGGTGGACGTATTCAGGAATCGAAACCACAAATGACCCGCTCATCTTCCAAAGATGGTGTAGTCAGAATTCACCGTGAAACAAAAGGACGCAAAGGTAAAGGTGTGTCTGTTATCCACGGTCTGGACCTGGATGCAAAAGCCCTGAAGGCCTTGTGTACCGAGTTGAAGAAGAAATGCGGCTGCGGTGGCGCAGTAAAAGAAGGCCTGATAGAAGTACAAACAGATGACCGCGAAAAACTGCGGACTTTACTTCAGGACAAACAATATACCGTTAAACTGGCCGGTGGATAAACCGAATCCTTACTACAATTAGTCTCATTCAATAGTGACGTCAGGTGAGAAAAAATGGAAAAGCTTTCAATCTCTGACTTGCACATAGTGCTGGTCGAACCTTCAGATACACAACGAAAAATAATTACAAACCTGTTACTCAAGGAAAACGTCAGAGAAATTGACGCTGTCAGTTCAATTAAGGAAGCCCGCGAGGCTATCGAATCCCACAGTGCAGATTTAGTTGTCAGTGCCATGTATTTTGAAGACGGCACCGCCATTGAGTTATTAAAATTCATTAAAAGTCATCAGGAATATGCATCCATTCCTTTCATGCTGGTGTCCAGCGAAAGCCGTACTGTGAAACTGGAAGAATTTAAACAGGCAGGGGTGGCCGCGATTTTGCCTAAGCCTTTCGAACCCATTCACCTGTCCCGGGCACTGAACGCAAGTTTAGATTTAATTAATCACGATGAGCTTGAACTGGAATTGTTCGACGTGCATGAAGTCCGCGTGCTGCTGGTTGATGACAGCCGTCTGGCCCGTAATCATATCCGCCGGGTGCTGGAAGGAATGGGTCTGAAGAAGATCACTGAAGCAGAAAACGGTGCCATGGCCCTGACGCATATAAAAGATGCCGAATTTGATTTGGTAGTGACAGACTACAACATGCCGGAAATGGACGGCCGTGAATTATCTGAATTTATTCGCTTTAATCCGGAAACTGCGCATATTCCAATTATCATGGTGACATCTGAGTCTCAGGACAGTATGCACATGGCTAACATTCAGCAAACCGGGGTTAATGCCCTGTGTGATAAACCCTTCGAACCTACCGAAGTGCGGGCTATGCTGGCGGCACTTTTAGGCGAGTAACAGGTAAACCCCGGTGCTGTTAGCACAACCGGCACTAAGATTGAAGATGAACGGTGATAACGACCGGTGCAAAACTGTATAAAACTATTGACACTCACCGGTCATCGTCATAAAGTCGGGCATATGAAAACGAATATAAAGCACACTAACGCATTCTTTTTTGGTTTTATCACCTTCATTTGAGGGAGGATGCGCTGTGTGTATAAACCTCCCGCACGGGAGGTTTTTTTTTGCCACGAATACGAGTGTAGAACTATGTCAGAACCCGCTTTAGACGCAATACGAAAACGCATTACCGAACTGGACAGCCAGTTGTTAACCCTGCTGGCCGAGCGGCGTCAGCTGACCAATGAAGTAGCAGAAACTAAAATCCGCCACCACATTCCGGTGAGAGACGTTAAACGGGAAGAACAACTGCTTATCCGTTTAATCAAAGAAGGCCGGAACGCTGGCCTGGATCCCCACTACGTCACCCAGATTTTTCACGTTATCATTGAAGACAGTGTACTGAATCAGCAAGCCATGCTGGCCGAACGGGCAAATCCCGGCAGCAGCCTGCCGCTTAACCGTGTTGCTTTTCTGGGCGATAAAGGGTCGTACAGCTATCTGGCAACACAAAAATATTTCTCCCGCCGGCCCGGTGAACTGATGGAAATGGGCTGCCAGAGCTTTGCTGAAATTGTTCAGAAAGTAGAAAGTAATGAAGCTGATTACGCTGTACTCCCCATTGAAAACACCAGCTCAGGCAGCATCAATGAAGTTTATGACCAGCTGCAACACACTCACCTGAGTATCATTGGTGAACTTACCCACCCTGTCCGCCACAGCTTGCTGGTAGCTAAAGACACCAGTCTCAGCAAAATTAAAACCTTGTATGCCCACCCTCAGGTATTTACTCAGTGCAGCCATTTCCTCGCGGAACTGGGCAATGTTGAAGTGAAAACCATGGATGCCACCTCTTCAGCGATGCTGACTGTCAGTGAGTTACAACGTGACGATGTGGCTGCTATCGGCAGTGAAGCCGGCGGAAATCTTTACGGATTAATGGCTATTAAGTCTAATCTGGCAAATCAGAAAGAGAACCACAGCCGCTTCTTTGTTGTATCAAGAGATCCGGTAAAAGTACCGCTACAGGTTCCGGCTAAGACCACGATTATTATGTCTACTGTACAAAAGCCGGGGGCTCTCGTTGAAGCTCTGACGGTGCTCAAAGACAACCAGCTTAATATGACCAAACTGGAATCACGGCCGATTACGGGTAATCCCTGGGAAGAGATGTTTTACATCGACTTCGAAGGAAATCTGGAAGACGGACCGGTACAGAATGCCATTGAGAGCCTGAAAAAGATGACCCGCTACCTGAAGGTGCTGGGTTGTTACCCCACTGAAGAAGTCAGTCCGACGAAAGTAGCCGCCGCCAGCGCGCTCATCGACAGCGAGTAATCGCCAGCCTTTAATTCAGCCCCGTGCAGGGGCTGATTTGCCTTTTCCTCTCATTTCTGCGACCATGCACCGCGATTTTTACTGCGTTTTTTTCTGCTGAAGTTCAGCATGCTATCTATATGATACAGAAAGCTTTCAAATTCACTAAATAATAATTAAGCGTCATCACACCCGTTTGACTTCAAACGAAAGTGAGCCAAAACACCCTCTCAGAAAGTATATAACGCGATTTCGAACTGAATGATACCTGCACTGCGGGGGTATTTTGCTACCCGTATTTTGGCCGGTGTCATCGTCATTTTTTATTTTTACTGAGGTATCTAATGTCTGAAAAAAGACTTCTGAATTTTATCCACGGCAAACCTGTCAGTAACCAGTCCGGGGAAACCTTCTCTGTTACTAACCCGGCCACCGGAGAAGTCATTTACGATGTTGAAGTTGCTGATGACTCAATCCGTCAGGCAGCAATAGAGAGTGCCAGAGAAGGTTTTAAGCAGTGGTCCTCTATGACTGCAATGGCACGTTCACGAATACTGCTTAAAGCCGTCGCTATTCTACGTGAGCGCAACGACGAACTGGCCCGTTACGAAGTACTGGATACCGGAAAGCCTATTCAGGAAGCAGATTGTGTGGATGTGGTCACCGGTGCTGATGCCATCGAATACTTCGCCAATCTTGCCCCTGTTCAGGTTGGTCAGCAACAGGATCTGGGCGGGGATTTCTACTACACCCGAAAAGAACCTCTGGGCATTTGTGCCGGGATTGGTGCGTGGAATTATCCAATCCAGATCGCCTGCTGGAAATCCGCGCCGGCACTGGCCGCCGGTAATGCCATGCTGTTCAAGCCATCAGAAGAAACGCCACGGGGAGCTGTTGAGCTGGCTAAAGTCTACATTGAAGCCGGCGTACCAGCCGGTGTGTTTAATGTGGTTCATGGTGATGGCGACACAGGTAACTGGCTGACCACTCACCCGGACATTGAAAAAGTGTCGTTTACCGGCGAAGTAGGCACGGGCCGTAAAGTAATGGAAGCCGCTGCCGCCAATTTAAAAGATGTCACCATGGAGTTAGGTGGCAAGTCCCCCCTTATCGTTTTTGACGATGCGGATATTTCTCAGGCTGTGAGTGCAGCCATGCTGGGGAATTTCTATACCCAGGGTGAAGTATGCACAAACTGCACACGGGTATTTGTTCATGAAAGTGTTTATGACGCTTTTGTCGGTGAACTGAAAACCCGCACGGAAAACAATATCAAAGCCGGCGACCCGATGAACCCGGACGTCAATTTCGGCGCCTTGATTTCAAAAAAACATCAGGACCTTGTGATGGGATACATCGAAAAAGGGAAAGCTGAAGGCGCGACACTGCTCACCGGCGGCACGACGTTGCAACCGGACGATGCCCCCAACGGCTATTTCGTGGCCCCAACCATTTTCACTGACTGTTCGGACGACATGACTATCTGCAGGGAAGAAATCTTCGGCCCTGTCATGAGTATTCTGACCTTCAATGATGAAGACGAAGTAATAGGCCGTGCGAATAACACCCCTCTGGGCCTGGCAGCAGGCATCATGACCAAAGATGTACAGCGGGCTCACCGTGTCATCCACCAGCTGAAAGCCGGAATTTGCTGGGTCAATAACTACGGCGCTTCTCCTGCTGAAATGCCTGTGGGCGGCTACAAGCTATCCGGCATCGGCCGTGAGAACGGTATCGAAACCCTTGATCAGTATACCCAGACAAAATCGGTATACATGGGCATGACACCACTTGAAGCACCGTTTTAAGGGGTCACTATGGAACAGTATGACTACATTATCGTCGGTGCGGGCTCTGCAGGCTGTGTGCTGGCAAATCGCCTGTCTGCCAATACGCAGCATAAGGTATTACTGGTAGAAACCGGCGGCAGTGATAAAAGCATTTTCATTCAGATGCCCACTGCCCTGTCGATTCCGATGAATACCGACAAATACGCCTGGCAGTTTCACACGGAACCGGAGCCTTATCTTGATGACCGTGAAATGCACTGCCCGAGAGGAAAGGTGCTGGGTGGCTCATCATCAATAAACGGTATGGTGTACGTACGGGGCCATGCCTGCGACTTTGATGAATGGGCAGAGCACGGTGCTGAGCAATGGGATTATCAACATTGTTTGCCCTATTTTAAACGTGCTGAAGACTGGTACGAAGGTGCCAACGCCTACCGCGGAGAAGACGGACCGCTGGGAACAAATAACGGCAACCAGATGCAGAACCCCCTTTATACTGCTTTCATTGAAGCGGGCAAACAGGCGGGTTATGCAGAAACGCTCGATTACAACGGCGCACAGCAGGAAGGTTTTGGCCCGATGCACATGACCGTGCAAGGCGGAAAACGCTGCTCTGCCGCAAGAGCTTATCTGGATCCGGTTAAGCACCGTGATAACCTGACCATTGTGACCCTGGCGACTGTTGAAAAAGTCCTGCTGGAAGGCAAAGTCGCAAAAGGTATTCAGTTCACCGGCAAAGACGGCACTGAAAAAGCGTTTGCAAGCAAAGCTGTTATTCTCAGTGCCGGTTCCATCGGATCTCCTCATTTGTTGCAACTATCCGGTATCGGTAACCGTGAAGTACTCGAAAAAGCCGGTATTGATTGTCAGCATCACTTACCCGGTGTGGGAGAAAACTTGCAGGACCATCTGGAGTTTTATTTCCAGTTCTACTGCAAAGAACCAGTCACACTGAACAGCAAACTGGACTGGTTTTCAAAAGGACTGATCGGAGCCCGCTGGCTGCTGTTTAAAGACGGCCTGGGTGCCACCAATCACTTTGAGTCCTGCGGTTTTATCCGTTCGAAAGAAGGTGTGGAATGGCCTGATCTGCAATACCACTTTTTACCCGCCGCCATGCGTTACGATGGAAAAAGCGCAGTGAAAGGTGACGGGTTCCAGGTGCACATTGGCCACAACAAACCAAAGAGTCGCGGGTTCGTGCATGTAAAATCAGCGGATCCGTCACAGGCTCCGGCAATACAGTTTAATTACCTGCAACATCAGGATGACATAGAAGGCTTCCGCGCCTGTGTCAGACTGACCCGCGAAATCATCAATCAGTCTGCGTTCGACAAGTACCGTGGCGAAGAAATCCAGCCCGGCAAACAGGTGCAGACTGATGAGGAAATCGATGCATTTGTCCGCCGGGCGGTGGAAAGTGCCTACCACCCCTCCTGCTCATGCAAAATGGGTGAAGATGATATGGCCGTCGTCGACTCGCAAACCAGGGTACACGGTATCGCTAATCTGCACGTGGTTGACTCGTCCATCTTCCCCACCATTCCTAACGGCAACCTGAATGCACCGACCATCATGGTGGCTGAGCGGGCAGCCGATCTGATCCTGGGTAATGAACCACTCGCCTCAGAGAACCGGGATGTGCTGGGCGATCTTAAGTGGAAGCAACGTCAGCGCAGCAGAGATATGGGTGTAATGGGCGTTGAATCGCCGGTGAACAATCAGGAGTAACCTA
This sequence comes from Alteromonas sp. ABH4_457, assembly GCF_056160625.1. Lineage (NCBI taxonomy): Bacteria > Pseudomonadati > Pseudomonadota > Gammaproteobacteria > Alteromonadales > Alteromonadaceae > Alteromonas > Alteromonas sp. ABH4_457. Next base: position 489,551 of record NZ_JBSWXN010000005.1, on the reverse strand, counting down.
TGAATTTATGGTTAAGCGCCGGTATCGCGCTAACCCTTATCGCCATTGTTTTCATTTTGTGGAAGTGGGGCAACTTAACCATGATCGGTGTGACGCCGGTGAAAACACTGACCTTCATTTCCATTCTGTTTACTTCAGGACTGGATGTAGGACTTATCATGTTTCCATTGACGGAGTTCAGCACCTATGCCGATACCCCGGCAAACCCGGAGTATGCCTTTACCAACCCTCTCGCCATTGAGTTCGGGTTCTGGGGCTTCTTCATCTGGGCTTTTTACTTTGTTACCTGTTTTTACTTTTGTGTCATCGAGCCGAAGGTAAAATTCTTTGAAATCAGCTGGGTAAAGTTCATCAATAACGTGGTGATCATCGGTACCTGTGCATTTACGGCGTTCCTCCTTCTTAAAAACCTGCCATGGTATTTGCCGTCCCTCGGAGATGGCGAGTCCATAGTACCTGTGTTTTATCTTATCGTGTTCGCAGCCATCGCTTTTTCGGTGTACAGCAGCACAGATATTAAATACGTCAGAATTTTAAGTGTTTCTACGACCTGGTTGTTTATCTCGCTCATCGCATTCATGTGGGGCGGTGCTTTCTTGTGGGGTAAAAGTGACATTTCAGAATACTTCGCTGCCACATCCCTGCTGGGCGGCTATTTCGCAAATATTGAGCACTTTCTGTTCCCGCTGAATAACTATCACGCGTTTTATCTGTTCTGGTGGTTTGCCTGGAGCATCATGATTGGTCAGTTTACTTCCCGCTTCGTCGGCGGCTTAAAAACCTGGCAGGTGCTGTCAGCGATGTTGATCTTCCCCTCGATTCCCATCGCACTGTGGTTTGGTGTGCTGTATCACTATCACGAGGCCGGTTTAGACACCACCGGGATCCGCAACATCGCCATGGTGTTTGTGGGTATTGTGTTCGTTATCAACTCGCTGGATTCCCTCATTCGTTTATATACCGACAACCTGAATCTGTCGTCAGGACGACTGGGTAAGTGGAAGTACTTCTTCCTGAACTTCATCGCACTGGCAGCACTGACCATGCTGTTCAAAATCGACTTCCTGAAAATTCAGTGGGTCGGCGCCCTGGTGATTGCCCTGTTCTATTGCTGTCTGGGCTATATTCTGTACAAGAAATTCACACCGGTCAGAAAAATAGACAGCTCACCGAAAGAAAATGAACTCGATTTTGAAAAAATCGAAACCATGCAGTAAGGAGAATATATGCAGTTTACATATTCAAAAATGGTAGCGATTTGCTCACTTGCCGTTGCACCGGCCGCGCTGGCGGACTGGTCAGCCACGGTAACCGGCGCCTCTGATTACATGTTTAACGGGGTAAGTCAGACGCAAAATGATCCGGCCCTTCAGGGCAGTATCGACTATGCGGCTGACAACGGCTGGTATGCGGGCAGCTGGACATCCAATGTGGATTACGGCGATGCAGCAAACCGCGAACTGGATTTTTACACCGGTTATTATCAGTCACTGAATGATTCAACAGATGCTGATTTCGGTATTGCTTACTACAGCTACTATGGCAGCTCTGCAGCCAGCGAATATAACTACCCGGAGATGTACGGAAAACTGATTTTTACCCACCGCCTGGGTATAACAGAAACCACACTGTGGTATTCGTGGGATTATTTCGGTACCGGCGCAGACCATGTCATCGGGAAAGTCGCCCATACGTTCAGTATTGCAGACAACCATGCAATACAGCTGACGGTTGATAACTCTCATTCACTGGATGAAGATAAATATCAGTGGGATACCGGCGACAGCAGTTACGTGCATTACAAAGTGGCATATCAGACGCAGTTTCATGGTTTTGACATCGAGATTGCAGCAGAGGATACAACACTGAGTTACGATACGGCGGATGCTAGATTGTTTGCCAGTGTCAGCCGCACATTCAGCTTTTAACTAAAAAAAGCGCAACACGGTACCAGGGAGACGACCAGTTGCGCAGTTCAATCAGAGTAAAGCAAGCATGTTTGAGGACTTGCTTTACTCATATTGCACAAAGCTTAGAAGCGTACAGTGATGCGGGCGTGTAAATAACGGCCCAGCACGTCGTAAACTTCCGGTACGGTGTTCATATCGTTGTACGAATACAGGTACGGAGGCGTTTTATCAAACAGGTTGTCAATACCGGCAGACACTGACCACTGATCATTGATGTAGTATTCACCTGAAACATCGTGGTACACCACAGTACCCACATCTGTCATCAGACCGTACGATTCCAGATAGTAATCGTCTGTCATGCCACCGATGTAACGCATCTTCCAGCGCAGCTTCCAGTCATCGGTACCGGCTTTAATCGCAAAGTTAGACTTCCACTCTGCAAATCCACCGTTGTTACCGTCGATTTTACCTGTGTATTCCACATTGTCTTCAGTATACTCAAGCAGACGGGTGGTATCCCAGTTAACGTTCCAGTTGAGACCCAGTGCGTCGAAGTTATAGGTCACATTGGCATCAACACCACGGGTTTTCAGGGTACCCACGTTAGTTAGCGGTGATTCCATGTAATCAATGTTACCGGTGATATCGTCACGGACGATGCTCAGGACACTACAAGCTTCTTCATCCCCACCGTAACAGCTGTCCAGATAAGACTGTGTATCGATACGGGAAATTGCATTGCTCAATTCAATGGTGAAATAATCCAGTGTCATTGATAAGCCTTCCACAAAAGACGGGCTGTACACCACACCTAATGTATAAGTATCAGCCTCTTCCGGGCTCAGGTTATCAATGGTCACGTAGGTATTCTCAATCTGAGAATCCGTGTACGCATAAGAGGTGTTACCAATCTGCGCATTACAAGCCTGATATACGTTTGACGCGGTATCCAGGCTGCCATAGCCTGAGCACGGATCAACCAGGTAATCGAAGGAACCCACGTTACCGCCGTACAGTTCATCTACGGTAGGTGCACGGAATGCAGTAGACGCCACACCACGGAACATCAGATCTTCGTTTACACGCCAGGTCAGACCCAGCTTCCAGGTGATATCAGAATCAAACGTGCTGTAATCAAACCAGCGGATAGCGGCATCAAGAGACAGCTCTTCTGCTCCCGGGACGTCAGCCAGTAAAGGCACAGCAAATTCTGCGTAAACCTGCGTGGTGTCGTAGCCGCCGGATGTAGGATCCTGCGCCGAGGCGCTGCCATCACCTGCAACAGTTACCGCATCAGGCTGATACCAGCCTTTCTCTTTACGGTATTCCGCACCACCGGCAAAGCCGACGAAACCGGCTGGCAGTTCAAAAAGCTCTCCCGACAGGTTTACATTCCAGGAAGTAAACTGGTTACCACCGGATGCCTGGTCGGTATAAGTGATGTAATCCAGAGTTTCCTGAGTAATATTGCCTTCAGTGGCGAACCAGTCCTGACAAGGAATCGTGACATCGTCACACACATCAGTGTCCATGGTCTGATAAATTTTAGTCAGGTTGATGTAATTGGAAGAACGGTCTGTGGCATCGTTACGGCCGTAGGTGTAAGACACATCCCAGTCAAAACCGTTACCGATATCCAGATAGCCCTGGAATCCGACGACTGAACGGATGGTATCTGTGGTCTGATCGAAAACCCGGTCACCCACTTCTGTCATACGACGACGCATGGAGGTTGCGACACCGAAAGGGTTACCTGTCGCATCAGCGGTCAGGGTTGCACTGATCGGAGACGGTGCCATTTGTTGCGTGGATGTACGCTTGGTATACAAAAATTCCATGTATGCCTGTGCATCATCAGTCAGGTTGTAATTACCGTTCGCGAATAAGCCGATACGTTCCTGCGGCGTGTACAGATAAGAACGCTCAGAGTAGTTGTAAGGCGTGTAACCTTCAGAGAAGTTCTTATCACTGTCCAGTGTTCCCCAGCCGTCGCCCGCATTGTATGCACCACCCGGTACATAGGAACTGCCTGACTGGCAGTTACCTTCTGCATCATAATCGTTGTCAGGACAGGCAGAGAAACCACGGTCGCCCTGCATGGCAGAGCCACGGTCAACATAGCTGATACCCAGAACGATATTGCCTTTATCACCGCCTGCACCGGTTACAATACTGATGTTACCTGTGTTGGCATCACCCTCATCACTGCCTGCATAACCGACATCAATCTGAAAACCTTCAAAGTCGTCTTTTGTAATGATGTTAACCACACCGGCAACAGCGTCTGAGCCGTATACCGCAGAAGCACCGTCTTTCAGTACTTCAATACGCTTGATTGCCGCCAGCGGGATAGTGTTAAGGTCAACCGAAGAGTCTGCGCCGGTACCGGAATTTACCATTCTGCGGCCATTAACCAGTACCAGTGTACGGTTGGCGCCTAAACCACGCAGGTTAATGCGGGCAGCCCCCACACCGCCGTTGTTCGATGCGGCACCTGTTGCCATACCAGTGGCAGCAGGACTTTGTTGTAAAACCTGTTCAACCGACGTGTAGCTGCCTAAAGAAATGTCTTCAGCGCTGATGATTGCAACGGGACTGGCCGTTTCCATGTCGGTACGCTTAATGCGTGAGCCGGTGACCTGCACTTTTTCAACCTGCTGTTCAGCTGTGGCTGTATCCTGTGCGAAGGCGTGTGTTGTCGTTAGAAGGGTTGAAGCTGCTCCCATTGCAAATGCAATTTTAATCGATTGGGCGATTTTAGGATTGATGTTCACTTTTTAGTTCCCCTGAACTATTTGCATTATCTGAAATCAGACAATTACGAAGTTCTGATTATTGATGGTTATATTTGTGCGACTGAAATCGCGGCGGGGAATAAACCATAATCCAGCTGTGTAAATCAATTTACAAAAGGGGAAATAGCGACAAAAATTCCATTTTTTACTTTTAATTACATTTTAAAGACAGTGGGTGAATAAGTTTTACACACATCAGTGAAACCTAAATAAAGCCCAACTAAACAATCACTTTATTGATAGTGAATACTAACCTTGAATTAATTGTAAAATGACCTTTTAATTCGACGAATTTGAGTTAAATATCATACAAAACAAAAAAGGCAGACAAACGTCCACCTTTCTCTATTAATTAAATATCAAATAAAGATAATTAATTTTTCCTCAACATCTCATCATCGTCGGCTTTTAATAAAAGCTGTTTACTGTCGACAAGACATTTTTTCGCGTAATCTCCGAACCAGCTGCCAATGCGGTTAAACTCATCGATAAATGCCTGTTTATCGCCTTTTTCTAATAACGATAATGCATGTCCGAAACGCTCATGAAAACGCTTCAGCAACGCAAAGTTATCAGGATTATTGAAGATAATGTCTGCGTAGAGTTGCGGCGACTGAGCGAACAGGCGGCCTACCATTGCCAGTTCAAGACGATAAATCGGTGAGCTGAATACTGTCAGAGTTTCCAGATCCGGGTTTTCACCCTGCAAATGTGCGCCATAAACAAATGTATTGAAGTGGCGCATTACCTGAATAAAGGCCATTGCCCGGTCGTGTTCTTCTGCCGTGCTGTGATGAACAGTGGCACCCCAGGTGCGCATTTGCTCAATCAACCACTGATAGCTGGCTTCTCCCCTGCCATCACATACCACCACAACCTGCTTTATCATACCGGGCGCATCGGGTCCGAACATGGGGTGTAAACCCACCACCGGACCTTTGTGGCACGACAGCATGGTGGTCAGAGGCTTCACTTTAATACTGGTGATGTCAGCCAGCACACAATGTTCAGGCAATGCATCCAGTTGTCTGATCACCGCTTCAGTCAGTGTAATAGGTACGGCAACGATCACCAGATCTGCCCGCGCAAAAAGCTGTTCCGTTTCCGGTTTTGACCAGTCGTCTTTTTCTACCACTGCCACCGGATAACCGGACTTTTCAAACAGACTGACGATGACTTTACCCAGCGCACCGGCACCACCGACAATAACAACCTGCTGAATATCAGGATTAATACAGCGGTAGCGGTTATTCTGGGTGTGATAAGACTCACGCATGATCCTGCGCAGTAAATCTTCGGTTAAATCAGGCGATACACCGGCAGCTTCTGCATCGGCACGTCTTGAGGCAATGAGTTCTTTTTCCCGCTCGGGCACATACACAGGCATGCCTGTTTCCGCTTTGATTTGACCAACCTGAGTGGTCAGTTTTGCCCGCCGGGATAATAAAGAAACGAGCTCAGCATCGAGCTCGTCAATACCTGACCGCAGTGCGGCCAGTTTACTGGAATGATCCGTCATGTTGCGACTCTGAAGAGAGGCGCTGCAGCTTCAGGCTACAGCAGACCGTTTATTTTGGCGCAATGGTAACACAGTTATCAGCTTATCTCTGGTTTGGGTAATAAGCGTATCTGTGGTTTCCCAGTCAATACAACCGTCAGTGATTGACACACCATATTCCAGTTCGTCAACAGGCACACCATCACCTTTCTGGTTACCGGCATTAATATGACTTTCGAGCATGATACCGATAATCGACTGGTTACCTTCCAGGATCTGATTAACCACGTTCTGCGCTACCAGCGGCTGACGACGGTAATCTTTGGAGGAGTTAGCATGACTGCAATCTACCATCAGTCCTGCAGTCAGACCGGCTTTTTCCAAATCAACTTCGCAGTCAGATACACAAACGGAGTCGTAGTTTGGCTGTTTACCACCACGCAGAATGATATGGCCGTCAGGGTTACCACTGGTAGAAATAACCGCTACCTGCCCCTGCTTGTTGATCCCCATAAAGCTGTGACCGGAAGCAGCTGATTTCAGTGCATTCACTGCAATATCCAGGCTGCCGTCTGTGCCGTTTTTGAATCCGACAGGCATAGACAGGCCTGATGCCATTTCACGGTGAGTTTGAGACTCAGAAGTACGGGCACCGATAGCACTCCAGCTGAACAGCTCTGCCAGATATTGCGGGCTGATTGGATCCAGCGCTTCTGTCGCAACAGGGATTTCAAGTTCTGCTAACCAGATCAGTAACTCGCGGGCTTTACGCAGCCCGGTTTCAATATCAAACGTACCGTCCAGGTGCGGGTCATTTATCAGCCCTTTCCAGCCTGTGGTTGTACGTGGTTTTTCGAAATACACCCGCATAACGATGAACAGGGTATCTTTACACGACTCATGAAGTTCTTTCAGGCGCAACGCATAATCTTTCGCTGCGTCGATATCGTGAATGGAACAGGGACCACAGATCACCAGTAAACGGTGGTCACGGCCATGAATAATATCGGAAATAATTTTTCTGGATTCAGAGATAGCCGAAAGGGCTTCATCAGAAACCGGCAATTCTTTAGCTAAATCATCCGGAGTGATCAGTACCTGTTCAGCACTGACGTGTACGTTGTTAACGGTGTCCTTAATCATGAGACTCTCTTCATAAAATAAAATTGGTTGGCCTGCCTGCAGTGACCTTTTGCAAAATTGCCGCCGGCGCTACACGGTATTTTAACTGCCCGCTCACGATGTAAATCTAAGTTTACAGAATATAAAAATCTTTATTGGCGTAGCTCGTTGACTTTTTATCAATTTTTGATAAAGGCCGCAACCACCACCGGAGACTTTTTTGACACTACGCCGGCAAAATCGTTCTAAAGACCAGGTTATCGCCGGCCTGCGACTGCGCCGTCGGGGATGACTGTATTGTCTTTTATTACGGTGCCCGGCAGAATTGTTACGCCATTTCCGATAGTTACATTACTCCCTATCACCACAGGACGTGCCCGTTGCCATCCGGCAAGTCGTTTTTGGGGATCTTTATGATGCTCAACGGTGGCAATGACAACATTATCTCCGGCCATTATATTATCGCCGGTTTCCACAGAAGCGCCATCGAGAATGGTTAAATAACAACCAGCGGTAAACACACCCCTGCAAACAATTTGAAATCCGTAATCACAATTAAAGTGACGGCCTGTCTGTAAACCCGTGGCACCGGGAATAAGTTGACTGAGTACTTGTGACTTTTCCGTTCCTGAGAGAACGTCAGCCTGATGACACAGCTTTTTTGCCTGCGCCCTGGCTTGCCTGAGGCCGGCATCATTAGTGAGATACCATTCCCCTGCCAGCATGTTCAGAAATTCAGGATTGTGCTGTAAAAGTGAAGTGCCGTTTTCCATTCAGAAATGCCTGTAAAGATGGGGAAGAAAAAGCCTATCACAGACACAAAAATGCCCGCTACTCAGGCGGGCATTTTGTTACATTGTCAGCAGGAATTAATAATCCCAGCTAACCGTCAGACTGTAGTTTGTCGGTGATCCGTAGAATGCCTGCTCGGTTCTTACTGAGCTGAGGTATTTCTCGTCAGTAATGTTATCCAGATTCAGGCTGAAAGACAGATTATCACTGAAGCTGTAGGTCACATAACCGCCCAGCACAGCGTATGCATCCTGAGTAATACGGCCATAACCTGATGTGAAATAAGTTTCACTCTGATACCGGGCAGACAGACCCATATTAAGCTTTTCATTCCACACAGGTGCATAGTCCGCCAGCATCTTAAAAGTTCGACGGGGAATAAAGGTACGGGCTTCATCGCCGTTCTCTTCATCCATGCTCAGCACAGTTAAGCCACCCTGAACGGATAACTCATCAGTGATTGCACCGGACAGTTCAACTTCAAAACCGTTTGAGTCTACGGTTACACCACGGTACAGCGCATAATTAAAGTCATCTGAGTAATCGTCATCATCAACACCGTCACCATCGCCGTATTCGATGAATTCATACAGGTTTTCCTGTTCCGTTCTGAACAGTGCAACAGTCAGCAGGAAGTTGTTTGCGAACTCTTTCTTAACGCCCATTTCATAGCTGCGGCCTTCTGCTGACCCCAGAGGCTGAAGATCTTCATTCAGGTAATACTGTGGCTGATAAATATCGCTGTAGCTGCCGTATACATTCAGGCCTTCCAGAACTTCCCAGGTAAAGCCGATATACGGGCTGCTGCCATTTTCAGTCGTAGAGGTTGACGCGCCCCAGGACTCACCCTCGTTTTCATAGTCAACAAAGCTGACACCAAGCACCAAATCAAGCGCATCGGTAACCGCAAGCTGTACTGAGCCGTAAAAACGGTTTAATGAAATGTCGGTATAACCCGCTTGATAAGGTGCCGCCCATTCAGGGAGTGCCACTTCAGTTCCCGTCCAGCCCGGCAGAGCAGGCATGTCATCAAAGCCGCTCAGTGCACCGTAATCCATGTCACTGGTTTCTGCATCAGCCAGGCTGACACCAACATTAAATGTATGTTCCCTGCCCCAAGCCTCAAACGTACCTTGCAGGTTGTTATCCCAGATTAAGGTTTTATCTTCGGCATCAAATCTACCCGGATAACCCAGCATGCCTAAGCCCGTTTCAGCGTCTAAGCCGGTGTTGGAATAGGTGTAAAATAGCGCAGAGTGATCTTCATAGCGGATGTGATTCAGCTTAGACGTGTATTGCAGATTGTCGTTAATAAACCAGCTTAGCTCTGCAAACGCGGTTTTATTCAATGTATCCCAATAGGTCCAATCCATCGCTGTAGTGGTAGAACGGTCGAAATCAACCTGGGTGCCATCTGAATAAATTAAAGGCACTGCACCCCATGTCACACCGTCACTGTTGTTGTCCTGATGCGAATAGCCGAACATCACAGTCACGCTGTCACTCAGCTGTCCGTCAACGATACCGTAGAACACGTTACGTTCATTTTCGTACAGGTTCAGCCAGCTCTCTTTATTTTGATGGGCCACCACCACACGGGCTGCCCAACTGCCGGAATCAGTCAGTGGCGTGGATACATCAGCCACAGTTCGCATGGATGCCCAGCGGCCCAGTGTAAAGTCAACACTGGCTTCGGTTTCGTTACCGGGGCGTTTGCGCACGTAGTTTACCGTACCGGACGGATTACCCAGGCCGGTGATCAGACCGTTTGAACCACGGATAAACTCGACCTTTTCATAAATCGCCGTATCCAGATCGCCGACAAAAATATCGCCGAAAGGAATGCCCGAGCCGTCAATGTGCATACTGGTGATGTCAAAACCACGGGCGTTGAAGTATGTCCGGTCGGTTTCAGACTGGTCGACGTTAATACCTGTCACCTGCTTAAACAGGCTGTTGATATCACTTAAGCGGTAGTCTTCAATCAGATCAGATTCCAGAATCGACAGCGACTGTGGCGTATCAAAGCTGTCCAGACCCAGGCCAGTCGCGCCTGAACTGATACGCTGAACGCGACTTTCAACAATTCGGATTACTTCGATATTGTCTTCATCCGCTTGCGCACCGTTGTTGTCTGCATCAGCATTCTGCGCCTGTACAGCCATTGCCAGCATGATAGGTGAAAGCGCAAAAATGTGCTTTTTAGTCATTGTGAAACCTGCTCTTAACCAAAGTGAAAATTCGGACGACATTATAAAGAGGACATAGCGAATTTCAAATAATAATTATTATCATTAACATTAGATAATCATTATTTATCATGACATTTGTCATCTGACACTGATGATGTTTGTGACTTACAACAGGCAACCGCTCAAGCCATACTGAACATGCTTCAACATTGAGTACATTTAACCGGCACTTAACCCGCTGCAAGCCCGGCTTGCACAATAAGGAGAACACCATGATTTATGTATTACTTGCTTGCGCCATTTTCACAGAAGTTGCTGCCACACTTTGTTTAAAAATGTCGGACGGCTGGGAAAAATGGCATTATGGCTCTGCGTCAATTGCTCTTTATGCAATCTCAGGAATGATATTTGCGGCCGTATTAAAAAATATGGGTATTGGTGTCGCCTATGCAATATGGTCGGGGATGGGCATTGCGCTTATTGTCACTGCGTCAGTTGTATTTTGGAACCAAAAATTCGACACTTACGCTGTTGCGGGAATAGTGCTCATACTTTCGGGTACACTATTAATTACCAGCAAATCTGCCGTCGTATTCCAATAAGGAAGGAATTCATCAGTTATGCATGCTTCTCAGCTACCGTTACTGTCGGAAGGATCCAAGAAAAAATGGTCTTACAGTTCATTAATTTTCTCGTTATCTTATTTTGTCCCTCTTTTTTATGCTGAGTCAGTTGCTCCCCGGGAGTTAGTGATCTTTGGCTGCGGATACATCCTGTTTGTGGCTCTGTATCTGCTTGCCATTCACTGCAAGCTCTCTACCCTGCCCCTGCCTTTGTCGGCTTTGACGGCCCTGTCATTTACCATCAGCTTTTACAATCCGGGAGCGTCTGTACTATTTGGCTTTATTGCATATATTGCCGGCTACTACTACCCGGTTTCCGCCGGTATCGCATTTGTACTGTTTACCGGTTTGTCCTTAACAGGCTTACAATTATTCTGGTTTGATGATCACCTGCTATTTTTTCTCGCTTCATTAATTAACCTGCTTGTACTTTCTTGCTTTGGCGTAATGGAACGTAAGGAAACCTGGAGCCAGCTTAAAGATGCCAGACACGCAGAGTCACTGAGTGCGCTCAGTGCTATTGCAGAAAGGGAACGCATTGGCCGTGACCTCCATGACATTGCCGGCCACGCACTAAGCAGCATGTCACTGAAGGCACAGTTAGCGGGGAAACTCATAGAAAAAGGCCGCACGCAGGAAGCACACCGGGAAGTAAAAGCGCTTGCACATCTTTCTCAGTCTCTTTTAAGCGAGATCCGTCATGCAGTCAGCGACCTGAAAAAACTCAGCGTTTCGGAAGAAATTACCAAAAACACCCGCGCACTCTCTGAACTGGGCTTTGCAGTCAACGCCTCTGTTCACGACGATGCATTTAGCGGTCTCAGCGCCTTGCAAGAATCTCATCTCGCGCTGGTCGTAAAAGAAGTATTTACCAATATTTTGCGGCACAGCAAGGGGAATCTTGTGAGTCTTTCAGCCCTGCGGGAAAACGGAATGTTAGCGATAACGATTGAAGATAATGGTAAGCATGCGGTTATTGATGCGGGAAATGGACTGACTGGCATCAGAGAACGCGCCGGCTTAATAGGTGCAGAGATGTCGATAACGAGTGGCGACGCAACAAGGGTCAGACTGACCTTACACACCGGAGAATAACTATGCAGGCTATTTCGTTACTCATTGTCGAGGACCAGTCACTGGTGCGGGATGCTATCGCCAGTTTACTGGATCTGGAAGATGACATCACAGTCACCGGAAAGTGTGTGGACGGGGAAGCTGCCATCTCATGGCTTAGTAACAATCCTCATCCGGATATGATTTTGTCTGACATCGAAATGCCAAATCTGAGTGGCCTGGACATGGCCCGTAAGTTACAGGACTCAGGTTTTGCCGGCACTGTGGTATTTATGACGACATTTTCTAAACCCGGTTATATTAAACGGGCTATGCAGCTTGGTGCAAAAGGCTTTATTTTAAAAGAATCTGACAGTGATTATCTTATCTCAGCGTTAAGGAAAATCAATCGTGGAGAACGTGTCATTGATCCTGAGCTGGCTTTACTGGCATTAGATGACAATAACCCCCTGTCTGAAAAGGAGCGTAAGGCGCTGAAACTCGCCAGCGACGGATTAAAAACCAAAGAAATTGCATCTCAGTTATTTCTGTCAGAAGGCACGATTCGAAATTATCTCTCAGAGTCCATTGCCAAACTCGGGGCAACAAACCGTGTTGATGCAGCCAGAATCGCAGAACAGAAAGGCTGGCTGTAAAGGTTTTTCAGAAGGTACAAAAAAGCCCGCTTAAAGCGGGCTTTTTCATAGTTAACAGTAACGCAAGGATTAGTAATCTTAGTTAAGCTTCTCTTTGATACGTGCAGATTTACCTGAACGCTCACGCAGATAGTAAAGCTTAGCACGACGAACTGCACCACGACGTTTAACTTCAATAGAAGAAACCGCCGGGCTGTGTGTTTGGAACACACGCTCTACGCCTTCGCCGCTTGAAATTTTACGTACGGTAAAAGACGAGTGAAGACCACGGTTACGCTTAGCGATAACAACACCTTCGTACGCCTGAAGACGCTCTTTGTCACCTTCAGTAACGCGAACTTTTACTACTACTGTGTCACCTGGACCAAATGCAGGAACATCAGCTTTGAGCTGTGCTTGCTCAATTTTCTTGATGATATCTTGACTGACTTTGCTCATCATATCCTCTCGTCCTAGTTAACTGTCATCTTGCTGCAACTGCGACTTGAATACTTCAAGAAGACGCTGCTGCTCCTCAGTCAGAGCTAGGTGGTTTAATAACTCGGGGCGACGCTGCCAGGTTCTGCCCAGCGATTGCATCTGTCGCCACTGTCTGATTTTTTCGTGATCACCGCTCAACAACACAGGAGGAACCGCTTTACCGTCAAGTACTTCAGGCCGCGTGTAATGCGGACAATCCAGTAACCCGTCGGTGAAAGAATCTTCAATGGCAGAAGCCTGATGACCGAGTACACCCGGCACCATTCTGGCTACCGCATCCATGAGCACAAGCGCTGGCAGTTCGCCGCCGCTTAGCACGTAATCCCCTACTGACCATTCTTCGTCAACATGGGCCTCAATGACGCGCTCATCGATTCCTTCATAACGCCCGCAGATAAAAATCATGCGGTCGTTAGTGGCAAGGCGTTTAACCCCTGCCTGATCCAGCTTTTTACCCTGTGGTGATAAGTAAATCACCTTTGCATGTTCACCGCCGGCTTGTTTCGCCGCGGCGATGGCGTCAGTTAAAGGCTTCACCATCATCAACATACCCGGACCACCGCCATAAGGGCGATCATCAACGGTACGATGACGATCGTGCGTGTAATCACGTGGGTTAAACATCTCGACATCCAGAATGCCTGATTTCACAGCCCGTCCCACAACGCCTTGTTGCATGAAGGGTGCGAACATATCAGGAAACAAACTGATAACGCCGAACCATTTCTCCGCAGTCACTAGAACCCCGGGTCCCAGTCTACCGTAATTACACTTGAAGCCTTATCTACCGATTTAATGACGGAGTCCATCACATACGGCAATAATCTTTCTTTTTGACCAAATGCGTCATTCACTTTGGCGCGGACCTGCAAAACGTCATTTGCGCCAGTGTTAAACACATCTTTCACCACACCCAAATCGTAACCTTGCGTAGTTACGACCTGCATGCCGGTGAGCTCCCGCCAGTAAAATTCACCTTCACCAAGTTCAGGTAACTGGTTTTCGTTAATTGCGATGTCCAGATTCTTGATGCGCTCTGCGTCATCACGACTCTCTACACCGACAACTTTCGCCACCAGACTTTTACCGTGGGGTCGCCACTGATCAATCCGGTATTCTTTACCATCACTGAGTTGCCACGGTGAATAGTCAAAAATACCTTCTGGTACATCAGTAAAGCTGTTGATCTTGACCCAACCTTTCACACCATACGATGCCCCGATCTTGCCAATAATCACTTTGTCAGACGCTTGACTCATCTTTACCTACCAGATTAAGGACAGCTTACGCTGCCGCTTTTTTAGCTTCTTTTACCAAGCTGTTAACGCGCTCAGATAAGCTCGCGCCAACACCAACCCAGTATTCAACACGCTCAAGATCTAAACGCAGACGTTCTGCCTGACCTTGTGCAGTTGGGTTGAAGAAACCGACGTTTTCGATGAAACGACCGTTTCTTGCGCGGCTGCTGTCAGCCACAACTACTTGATAAAATGGACGCTTTTTCGCGCCACCACGCTGTAAACGAATAGTAACCATAGTTGCCTCAAACTCGTTGTAGCGTTACCGTTAACTTACCTCGTTGAAAGCACTGAAAAATCAGCGCCAACAAGAAGGCCGCGGCATTATACGGATCTACGCTTTAATTGCAAGTTTAGTGATGAAAAAAGCGCCTCAGGACACCTTTTCCGATACGGTGTGGATGATGGGGTAAGGTAAGTTCCACATATGCAGCATAAATAACAATGCCTGACGGGGTGAAACTTTTGCCGGGATGGTCACGCCGGCCAGCAAATCCTGTTTCAACGCCATGATCATCAGAACCAGTGCATTAAGGGGGGTAGCATGGTCTTTGCACCGGGAAAGTGCCTGTTCCAGCCTGGCGCCCACCGCAGGTTCGTCTAATAACCCCGGCAGCCGCATCATTAACTCAGCGGTGAACAACAACGCATAAAATTGACTCTCCCCCAGTGTCAGTTTCAATGATGCATCCTTGAAATCACTATAATCTCCCTGCCCGAAAAAACGTTCGCCACAAAGAGACACGGCCTTTTTCATATTATCATTGATATCAGGCCGCGCAGATGCAGTGAGCTCGCACAAATTGGAATTGACGCACTGCATGAACTGTTTTAGCAAGGTAAAAGAATTAAACAAAGGTGAACTGACTGCCATCGACTGACAAGCAGCACTATCCGGAAAAGTCTGATTTACTTCCTCAACAGCACGCAAATGCTGGGTCAGCAAACCATGTGAGCAGGGTTTCGTAAACCAGCAGTGAGACACCTGACTTCCCTGCAGTATTAAACTCTCATTCGCCTGGCCTGATAACACGAAACGACTGATCACCGGGTTGCCTTCGCTCACTTTCTCAAGAAATTCAACACCGTTCATCACCGGCATCATAATGTCGGTAATGACCACATCAGGCGTATCTGACGCGATAGCCTCCAGCCCTTTTTGCGGCGAGTCAGCAATACTGATTTTCCAACCGGTCTGATACAACGCCCGTTTAAGGCCGTTGAGCACCATTTTTTCATCATCAACAAAGAGTATTTTCATCACTGAGCTCACTTTCAACGGTCTGCGGGTGTTCCACCGGTAAAACAATTTTAAAGGTAGTACCTAGTCCAATTTCACTGTTCACTAATATCTGGCCTTTGTGCTTTTCTATAATCACTGCATAGGCCAGTGAAAGCCCCTGCCCTGTTCCTTTACCGGGCGGTTTGGTCGTAAAAAACGGTTCAAAAATGCGTTTGCATACCTCTTTACTCATGCCTGTTCCATTATCGGTAATCTCAATGATCACCGTGTCATCCGCAGGATACACACGCACCTGAATCAAACCTTTTTCCATCCGTTCGCGGCCAAACTTTTCTTCTACGGCATGGGCGGCATTTACAATAAAGTTGAGTACCACCTGATTCACTTCGTCTCTGCTGCAGGTCACCAGCGGCACATCTTCAGAAAACTCCGCTTCAAGGTCGGCCACATAACGCCATTCTCCCCGGGCCACCGTAATGGTTGAGGAGATTGCTTCTTTCAGGTCGACCTTATGCATTTTTTCGTCACCCGAATGGGAAAAAGACTTCATCGCCCCGACGATTTTTGCAATACGCTGCACACCTTCAACCGACTGGTCGAATGCCACTGGCATCTCGTCAATAAGGAACTCAATATCTTCACCCTTCATCAGAGCTTCAAGTTCTGCTCTTATTTCAGCCTGTTCGCCTTCATCCTTACTGTTGAGAAGCGCATGAACGGTTTTCATCACAGAAATGCCGGTTTCAGATGCGCCCTTTAAGAAGAAGATATTATCTGACACATACTGCGTCGGAGTATTTATTTCATGAGCAATACCGGCAGCAAGCTGGCCGATGGATTCCATTTTCTGTGCCTGCCGCAACTGGTCTTCCAGCATAAGTCGTTGGGTGATATCACGGATAACCACGTTGAACAGATGCATGTTCTGTATAACCACGGTCATAGGAGAAAAATTCATTTCGCAATGGAAGGTAGTGCCGTCCGACCGTTTACCGTCCAGTTGCATGACGTGTTGATGCTTCCCTTCTTCACCGTCTCCTGTGAGCAGCCGGATGTCGAATCCGGGCAGGATTTTTGTAATATCCTCGTTGCGCAACTGGTCTGCATCTTTATATCCGAACAAACTGAGACCGACGGTATTAACGCCGGTAATCCGGCCATTTTCATTGACCACCAGCAAGCCGTCAGCCAGGTTTTCCACGATGTCTTTCTCTCTGGCAGCGCTGACTTTGGCTGTAAGCTCAGCAGCCTGTAAACGCTTGTCAAAAATTGACCCCAGCAGCGTTGTTGCAAAAATGACGAACACCAGTGTTGTAATAGCCAGTGCGAGAATGGCTGGTTCAGCGTGGCCCCCGGTCTCTGAGGGAATAAATGTTACTGGCAAATAATAATGCACCGCATACATTGCCACATAGTGCATGCCCGCGATGGCCATGCCCATCACCATGGCACAGCCCACCAGTCCTAATTGCCCGCGAATGTTTTTACGCTGTATGTAAATCACCATATAAATGGCAACCATCGCAAACAGCCAGGCGCAAACGATGGAGAGTAAGAAGAAGCCAAAATCGTAGGTCATGGCAGCTTCAGTCTCCATAGCTTCCATGCCTGTGTAATGCATTGCCCCGATCCCGATCGCCAGACTCAATGAACTCAGTTGAATATTGGTAAAGGTGAATACTTGTGTCGCTATGAGTTTCGCAGCGATATAAGCGCCAACAATGGGTGGCAATATAGACACCATGGTCAATGCCACATCAAATGACATGCCGATAGGTAACATAAAGGCGAGCATGCCGGTGAAGTGCATCGCCCATACCCCTAACCCAAATGTCACACTGCCAAACCGCTTCCATTGCCGTCTTGTTGACAATAATTCGGTTTGCCACATCCGTTTTAACACGACAATTAGCGAGTAGGCCGCCAGTGTTGAAACGAGCAGAGAAAGGAAAAGAATAAAGTGATTATAATGACCGTTTACTTCCGTATATAACGCCGGCTCCGGCGTAATAAACCTCCAGAAAGTCATACTGCAATATCCTCCGCATTTCCGGCGTCACCGTTGTCTTCCAGATACACTCCGATCATCAGTGCAGGACTTAACGCACCACTTTGTATGCATACAGTGAGGATCTGTTTGAGTGTAGTGGTTACTACCTGCCCTTCTCTGGCCAGTTGCTTTCCGGCGTTGGTCGCGATTTTTTCTGATATCACCATACCGGGTTCAATGGACGATACCGGCACAGACATCAAATCGGATTTGCGCAGCAACATTCGGGTAAAGACCGACAAAATTTTGCCGTCGTACCAGCGGGCATCTGTTTCCAGCCGGCGTAATGCATCCACCGTGGACATGCCTGTCTCCCGTGCCCTGATAAAATCATTAACCACTTTAAGCATTCTCGCTCCGAAAGGAATGTCTGCACCTTGTACATCGTCAGCGGGGACACCTTCCCCGTTAAAGCACTTGTCCTGATAGCGGATGTTCCTGGCTACCGCTTCAAAGCGGGGAATTTTTTCCAGTAAATCGCTGGCCAGACTGGCGTGTTGTTCAATCAGTTCATTTTCAGCCGCCGTCAGCTTGCTGGTTTCATACTGGTCGGCCAGTACGCCCGGCAATAGAATCGTTCCCAACTGTGATAACTCAGCAACGGGTTCCAACATCCAGCTTTGTTTTAGCTTCAGTTCCCTTGCGAGCTGAAGCATGTACATTTTCAACTGTACATTGTGTGCTGCAGCCTTCGGATTCACCAACTCCAGGACTTCAGCCAGAACACTGACAATGCCTCTTACTGTCTGATTCAACAGGCCCTTTTCTGCCATAATCAGACTATGTTGATGAAATCCGGCTTCTATAACCCGCTTCAGTTCAACAACAGAACAGGGTTTGGTGAGAAACCTGAAAACATCCCCCTCGTTTACTGCATCTATGGCTGTTTGCTGATCGCCGTTACCGGTAACCATAATTCTCACAGTGTCCGGATAGAGACGCTTTACTTCCCTTAGCAGCGATAAGCCATTCATATCCGGCATAGTCATGTCAGTGACAAGCACGGCATAATGATTTTCTGCCATCAGTGCCAGCGCCGCTTTACCGCTGTTTGCCACATCAAAAGCAAGTTGCCCCCGAAGATTGCGCCGGAAAGAATCGAGCACATTGGCCACATCATCCACCAGTAGTGCTTTGTTTTGCATGGAGGCTCCCGGAGACGGTTCACTTGTTTAACAAACACAGAACCTGACTGACTACTAAAAATACCTTTTGCTGTTGTTTAACTATGGTCAATCTCCGGTGAAATTCAAATTATGGGTCAGAAATTTATTGTGTTTTTGGTCTTGCTGAATGACGAAGTGGTCTTATCCGGCAATCCTGATAGTTAACTGTGGCGTAAAATACAAAGTTCAGTGTTTTTTGAGATACCGGCATGACTTCAGATCAAGGAAAGAATAAGGCAACAACCTGGCAGGTTGTTAAATGGATCCGGACCCTGCTCACGGGCTACCGGATACAGGTGACAGGCGCAATCATCGCCTTGCTGGTGGCCTCCGGCGCGTGGCTGCTTCTGGGTCAGGGAATTAAGCTGGCCGTCGATCAGGGTTTTATGAACGACAACGCAGACATGCTGAACCGGGCAATTATTGGTGTTCTTGTGATTACTGCGGTGGCAAGCCTGGCAACCTATGTGCGTTTTTACCTGATGACCTGGCTGGGTGAACGCATCAGTGCCGATATACGCATCAGCGTATTTTCTCATTTGCTCACCCTGCCACCATCTTTCTTTGCAAAATTACGCACCGGAGAAGTCATTTCCCGCTTCACCAGCGACACCACCATTATTCAAACTGTGGTGGGTATGAGTCTGTCGATGGCGATCCGCTCCTTTATCACTTTCACCGGCGCGCTGGTGCTGATGACCATCACCAGCCCGGTGCTGACCTTGTGCGTATTACTGGCGGTGCCTGCGGTGTTAGTCCCCATCCGTTTGCTTGCCCCTCAGGTACGTCATTACGCCCGTCTGAGTCAGGACAGGGTGGCAGATTTGGGGGCGCATATTGATCAAAGTTTACATGAAATAATGACTGTACAGGCTTTCAACGCAGCAGATTTGGAACGTTCCCAGTTCAAGGCCGGCGTGGATGCCGTTATGGAAACCGCCGGACGCCGTATCCATTACCGTTCTATGCTGATTGGATTAATTATGCTGCTGAGTCTCAGCGCTATCGTCCTGATTGCCTGGTTCGGTGCCAGACAAGTGTTTGCCGGTGATATGACCGCAGGTGAACTGTCAGCCTTTTTATTCTATGCGGTGATGGCCGGCGGCAGCGTGGCAACCATCAGCGAGGTTATCGGCGAAGTTCAGCGTGGAGCCGGCGCCAGCGAACGGTTACTGGAACTTTTACATACGGTGCCGGACATCTCCCCGGGCATAACACAGTTCAGTAATGACACGGCCAGACCACCAGCCATCATTTTTGACAATATTACTTTTTGTTACCCCGGCAGCGGCGTCCTGTTTAATCAACTGTCTTTAACTGTCAATCCCGGCGAGAAGGTTGCCCTGGTAGGGGCCAGCGGAGCAGGAAAAACGACGCTGTTTCAATTGTTGCTTCGCTTTTATGATGTGCGCAAAGGCACCATTCTGCTGGACGAAGCCCCTATAACGTCATTATCGCTGGAATCATTAAGAAGTCAGATCGCGATTGTTACTCAGGAGCCCGTGGTTTTTGCCACCAGCGTACTTGAAAATATCCGCTACGGTTGCCCGTCAGCCAGCGATGAGCAGGTCAGGAAAGCAGCTAAATCCGCATTTGCCCACGAATTCATTGAAGAGCTGGAGAAAGGCTATCACACTCAGTTGGGAGAACGGGGAGTAAGGTTGTCCGGCGGTCAGAAGCAGCGCATTGCCATTGCCCGTGCCCTGCTGGCCAACAGGCCAGTACTGTTACTTGATGAAGCAACCAGCGCACTGGATGCCCGCAGTGAAAAAATGGTGCAGGAGGCGCTGAATAAGCTGATGCAGGGTCGTACTACCATTATCATTGCTCACAGGCTGGCCACCGTGAAACATGTTGACCGGATCATCGTCATGGATAAGGGACACGTTGTAAGTACAGGAAAACACGATGAACTGATAGAAAACGATACGCTGTACAGGGAGTACGCTGAACTGCAATTGCTTAGCTAACAAGGCTGTGGTGCTATACACAGCTTATAAAAACAAAAATTTAACAACAATCACTTTACTGACTCCGGCGCGTCTCCGTTCAGCGTGCAGGAGAGTGACAAGCGTTGATGAAACACGGAAATACAATGAAAACCCAACTACGAACCTCTGTTTTTTTTAGTCTCACTGTTTTATTTTCCATAGTGAGCAGCAGTGCCAATGCCCAGTTTTTTGGCGATAATCAGGCCAAACTCGTTGTCCTTGAAGAAATTAAATTTCAATATGCCAAACGGGATGTGGAAGCTGTGGGAACTGCAGAAGCCGTCCGCTCGGTTGTATTGTATCCCGCTGTTGCAGACGAAGTGACTGAAGTGAATTTTGTACCGGGCCAGTATGTAGAACAGGGCCGGGTACTGGTAAAACTGGACGACCGCCGTCAGCAGGTTGCCGTTCGCCGCGCTGAGCTCCAGTTACTTGACGCAGAACGTTCCTATAAACGTTTACAGGAAAGCCGGGCAAAGGGCGCCATTCCCCAGAGTGAACTCGATCTGGCGCAAACCACCCGTGACCTTGCCAAAGTTACCCTTGATGAAGCCAAAGCAGATTTAGAAGACCGCACCGTTGAAGCACCGTTCAGCGGGATTGTCGGCCTGACAGATGTTGAAGTGGGCGATCGTATTACAGCCACCACCGCCATCACGACTCTGGATGACAGAAGCAAACTCTTTGTTGATTTCCGCGCCCCTGAAGCAGCGCTTACTGTATTGCTCAACCAGCCGGAAGTCACGTTACAACCCTGGACAAACCGCGATAAAACACTGCCGGCAGAAATTGCTGAAGTTGACTCGCGTATCAGCGAAACTGACCGTACCTTACGTGCACGGGCTATCCTGGACAACAATCTAGACAACTACCGCCCGGGCATGAGCTTCCGTGTAAACCTTGAGATTAATGGCAATGAATATGCGGCTGTACCTGAAGCTTCTTTGTTATGGGGTGCAACCGGTGCCTACGTGTGGATTGCTGAAAATGGTAAAGCCCGCCGCGTTGATGTGATTGTGCATCAGCGTCTGCGAGGCACAATTCTCGTATCCGGTAACCTGTCTCCGGGTGATATGCTGATTTCTGAAGGTGTTCAGCGTCTTCGTGAAGGGCAGCAAATCACAACCGAACTGGCACGCCGGAGCGACAACAATGACTAAGCACTCTCAACAGACCGGCGATTTGCCGTCGGTTTCTATTCGCCGCCCCGTATTAATTGTTGTACTTAATCTGCTTATTGTCATTGCCGGCTTTGCTGCCGTTAACGGTCTGGAAGTACGGGAACTGCCTGACGTTGATACACCACAAATCACTGTAACGGCGGAGTACCCCGGCGGTTCTCCGGAAACCGTGGACGCTGAAGTGACCAGCCGGCTGGAAGGCGCAGTGGCCCGGGTCAGCGGTGTGAAAAATATCTACGCTCAGAGCGAAGAAGGCTCCGCCCGCGTGCGGGTTGAGTTCAGACCCGGCATTGATTTGGAAGATGCTGCCAATGAAACCCGCGAATCAGTAAGCCGTGTACAGCGCCAGTTACCCGAGGATGTGGAACAGGTATCCATTATCCGTGCAGACAGTGACGCTCAGGCGGTAGTCAGTCTGGCAGTATCCAGTGACACTCTGGATATGGAAACGCTGACCGAGCGTGTTGATACCGATCTGGCGCCGCTATTTTTGAGTATTCCCGGAGTTGCTGACGTACAGTTAAGTGGCGACCGCGAGCGCGTACTTCGCGTGTCTGTCGATCCTCTGCGGCTGACCAGTTTCAACCTGTCGATGACAGATGTGGCAAATGCACTCGAATTAGCGCCCTTTGATGTTCCTGCAGGGAGCATCCAGTCTCAGGACCAGTCTCTCATCGTCCGCGCAGATGCGACGTCTGTTTCAGCACAGGATGTTTCAGATATCGTGATCAGCGGAGATATCCGGGTTGGCGATGTCGCCAGCGTATTTTTTGGCCCCGCAGACAGCAGCAGTATGGTGCGCCTTGACGGTCGTCCGGTGATTGGTTTAGGCGTGATCAGACAAGCCAGCTCTAATACCATCGAAATTTCAGATGAAGTTATGGCCATGGTGGAAGATCTGAACAAACGCTTTGTTGATATGGACATTGTCGTTACCAGTGATGACGCTGAATTCATCCGTGATTCTGTGGGCGAAGTGATTGGCTCTTTAAGCATCACCATTATTCTGGTTGTGTTTACATTATTAGTCTTCATTGGTTCATGGCGTGCAACCATCGTCCCCGCCCTGTCCATTCCGGTATCCCTGGCCGGGGCGCTTGGCGTTATCTGGATGCTTGGCTTCTCAATCAATATTCTTACCCTGCTCGCACTGGTGCTGGCAACCGGGATGATTGTTGATGATGCTATTGTGGTGTCAGAAAATATTCAGCGTCGCCGGGGCATGGGCCTCGGAGCCAGAGCCGCGGCAGTTATCGGTACCCGTGAAGTGTTTTTTGCGGTTGTAGCAACCACGGCGGTACTCGCTTCGGTGTTCATCCCCATCGCATTTTTACCGTCTACGGCGGGACGTCTGTTCAGAGAATTCGGCGGTGTACTGGCCGGTGCGGTAATCATTTCATCCTTCGTCGCACTTTCTCTGGTACCTGCTCTGACCGCACGTTTGCCGGTGAAGAAAGCCAAAGAGAAAGGCATATTTTCAGCCACGCTGGGACGTTTCGGAAATGCATGCCTGCGTGGTTATCAGCGCTCACTTTTATGGTCGCTTAAATACGCCTGGCTTATTGTCCTGTTAAGTATTCTGGCTGCTGTTGGCGCCTGGTTTACAGCTCAGAATATCAACAATGAGCTGCTACCCAGCGAAGACCGTGGCACAATCCGTATTTTCGCCCGTGGCCCTGACGGCGCAGGCATGAATTTTATGGATCGTCAGGCTCATAAGATGGAAGAGGTGCTGCTGCCTTACGTCGAAAACGGTACTGTGGATTCTATCTATACGGTAGTCGGCTCCTGGGATCCAAACATTGTATTTATCACAGTACCTCTTAAACACTGGGATGACCGCGATAAATCATTACAGGATATCGTGTCGGAAATCCGTCCTCAGTTGCAGGCAATTCCGGGAGCGCCGGGAAATGCATTCGGGGGCAACAGCCTGAATTTACGTGGACAGGGTGGCGGACTTGAACTCGCCCTGACCGGTAGCAGCTACGAACGTATTTATGAAGCCGCGATGGACTTTGCAGCCGCTATTGAAACCAACATTCCGGAATTGGGTTCACCCCGTGTGAGTTATGAACCCACCCAGCCTCAAATGCGTGTGAATATCGACCGTCGCCGGGCAGAAGAGCTGGGCGTACCGCTTAGTGACATTGCTGCGACACTCAGGGCTGCCGTGAATGGCGACGATATTGCTGATTTGAATGTGGGTGACCAGGCGATTCCAATCATGCTGGAATCCAGCAGACGAAATACCAGCAACCCGTCGGATTTAACTAATCTCTATGTGAAGTCTGATAATGGCTCACTCATCCCGCTGAGCAGCGTAGCGTACATCACGGAAGAAGGTGTTGCCGCGGAGCTGGAGCGTCAGTCCCAGCGCAGAGCTATTAAACTGGAAATGGAATTACCTGACGGCTTCCCCATCAATGAAGCTGTAGAGAAAATCCGCGCCCTCGGCAACGACACACTTCCTGATGGCATTGGCACTGTGTTCCTGGGTGAGGCACAAACATTTGAAGAAACCTCTCAGCAAGTTGCACTGACTTATGTTCTGGCTTTCATCATCGTGCTGCTGGTTCTGGCAGCGCAGTTTGAGAGTGTTAACAGTGCCATTGTGGTTATGCTCACTGTACCCTTTGGTATCGCCGCAGCGATTTATGCGCTGTACCTGACCAATACCACAATTAATGTGTATTCGCAGATTGGTCTGGTGATGCTGATAGGCCTGCTGGCGAAGAACGCCATCCTGCTCATCGAATTCGCTGACCAGCTCCGCGACCACGGCCATTCAGTTTACGACGCCATAGTAGAGGCCGGTAAGGTACGTCTGCGTCCGATTATGATGACACTGGTATCCACCATCCTGGGTGGTCTGCCGCTTATCCTGTCCTCCGGTGCCGGCGCGGAATCCCGTAACGCTATCGGTTGGGTGGTGTTTGGTGGATTAGGTATCGCGGTAGTGTTTACTCTTTACCTCACACCGGTGCTGTATCTCGCCCTCGCCCGTTTCACCAAGCCACGGGCTGATGAAACCCAGCGGCTGGAGAAAGAACTCACCGATGCTGATGAACAGCAAATAGCGTAAACAACACAGCAAAAACAAAGGCCGCTTCAAATTGAAGCGGCCTTTTTCATGTCGTCAGTACTTATTTTATCTGTTCAGAATTCAGATACCGGTCATCTCTGCAAGACGCCGTATTTTATCGTTCTAGTTCAATTCCGAGGGTGATACCGGTTTTGCACGGTTTACCAGCGCTTTCGCAAGCACCTTGTGCGTCAGCAGTGACAGAAGCTCTGTTTCTTCATCACTACGTTCGCCGTCAATGCCGGTGATGGCCATGGCCACTTCCAGCGCCTTATCAGCATCAAAGAGTAAGTCAGTTTGCAACGTACGCAGATAACGTTGCTCTTCGCCTGCATCCAGTACCTGCCGTGTCTGGTAGATAGCGTCGGTAAAAAATGCCTCGCGGCAAATGGGGCTTTGCCAGTCTAAATGGTTTATAACATCTTCCAGATAATCCTGTTCTGAAAGTGTGACCTTACCGTCAACCTGGTATAACAAAACCGATAAACGGATCAGAGCTTGATTAAAAGCCTGCTCATGGGACAACTGCATGATAATCTCCATTCGTGTGCCATATGCCTTAACAGTCTGATAACAACGACGGTTAGCCGGTATTATCAAATTCGCGCGCCACTTTAGTTCCTCTATGTGACACGCCTATTACGCATAGCTGCTACAGAAAGTTCATTATGTTACACAAATGTTAATTATATGGAAATTTAAAAAATTTTCACCCTTTGTTCAGACTAAATTGTTCTAAACCGGGGTGAATGACACAGAGTTGACGATTTACGCCGGGACTATCTGAGCCCCAGCGTAACGTCGTTTATGTAGAAATTGCCGGTGTAAACAGCGTCCGGCTGGCCGGAAGCATCCAGCGCGAAGAATTGTTTATCGTTTTCATCCAGCGACTGATAACCGCCGATAACCTGATAAATCCATACCTCTTTATCGAACTCAAGTTCCCGTTCTTCAAAGTACTCAAGGGCAGATTTAGGCTGACCGGAGTCAATAACATCACAGAAGTAATCATCCACAGCAACATGGATAGGATCCTTCTCCAGTGACACACTGGACTGCGCCGTGACTTCAATTTCCTGTGCGGCCTTGTGGGCATTTTCATCCGGCTTACGGCGATGAATGTCAGTCAGGGTGCTGACAATCATCTGATAGTCACCTTCGTGAGCTACCTGGTTCACGTCGGCTGCCGCCGCTTCAAGTACACTCTCTGCCTGATTGAACAACACGGGCACCTGACTTAATGCCGGATAATTCCCCGGCGTAAAATCCGGTTGTTGCTCCATGTGCAGTAAAAAGCCCTTAAGCAGACGGGTACGTCCCTGAAACTCACGGAAGCGCCCCAGCAGGTCGAGTAAGCGGGCCTGCACCACAGACAGTTCCTGCGCAGCTTTAGAGAAACTCTGCTGTAACGCAACAACAAGCAAATGCCGCAACTCACGGTTACTGCCGGCGAGCTCACTGAGTTCATCGAAATGGAAACTCTCCAGTTGCTGCAGTAAATCACTCACCTGTCCCTGCGCCAGTTCGTTCTCACGAATTTTTGCTTCTACCGAAGAGACATAGCCAAACTCATTGTTAATGCGACTGAACAGCACCCTTACGCTGTTGGTCAGTGACTCTGTTAACTGATACACATGCTCAGTTAAATCGGTCATATGAGCATGGGCTTCGTTAAAACGGTTGTAGTGCAGCGACTCTTTGTAGTGCTCAGCTAACGTGCGCAAGCTTGCCAGCGACGCAGTGATGTTAGTGTTGATGGTACGGTTTCTTTCAACCTGCAAACTGCCTTCCAGCAATGCACGAACCGCGTTTTTCAAGCGCAGCGGACTTTGAGGATCGGGACGCCACAACACACCTAGCTGAACCAGTTGTTCCAGCACTTTGCGGCTAAAATCCGCCTCTTTTACCGACCCGTTGACGTAAGCATGCATGATGAGGTCGCTGTGGCGGCCCAGCGCATTGAGCAACCGCGTGCCGGCCTGAACCAACACCTGACTCATATCAGGCTCCCCTGCTGCACGGCAGCCTCAGCTTGCTCAGACAACGACAGACTTTCGGTTTCGTCGATAAATTTAATCATCTCAAAAAGATGCTCAACTTTACCGGTGACCAGATAAATCTGCTTTTCGGTATTCGGTTTAATCAGGTATCCCATATCGGTCAGACGCTTAAACACCTGCTTAAGCTGACCGTCCAGATTCATACTGGTAGAGTTAAACACCCGGTAACGTGAGATTTTTTCAAGCTGTTCTGCATAAGCCGGCGTATCTTCTATGACGCTTTGCAGTTCATTTAAACGCAGTGCGTTACCCATCGTGACGGGCATATCTGACTCACTGGCTTGCTGTACCAGTAACAACCATTCTACCAGCGGCACCAGACTGGATGCAGTTTCCTGAAACTGCTGGGTCAGCACTTTGCGCTCATCGTCACCCAGCGTTAAATAAGCAGCAAAAAACACGTCGCCTTCACCGGTTGACGCCAGAGTGCGGTTGAGCACATTCAGATGAGGCTCAAGCTTCTGTGCATTGTCGCGGCTTTTCAGGTAGCGCCAGCCTTCTTCATCACTCACCTGACAAATAAACTGCCCTTTCAGCAATAAACTTAAAATACGACCCTGTTCTGACATCATGCTGACTCCTCCTGTTCGCGGCGGGCTTTAATGCGTTCTGCAATAGCGCTGACTTTTGGCTCAACCACCTGTAACTGTCTGCTGACTTTATCGATAAGGTAGCGATTCTCAAACAGCGTTAATACATCAGACTCAGGATTCGGGAAGGCCCCTACCACGCTAATATTATTGTTCTGACAGGCATCGAAGATCTTCTTCACGTTGCTCTGGTGAAGTGTGCCTAATTCATCGATAGGCCAGTGAATAGTGGTATCGGCTTCACCACGAAGCAGACGGGTAAAGGCAAGCAGGAACTTACACAAAATAAGGTAAGCCATACCGTGACTGGAAGACTCGTTCAGCTGTCTGTCGGTACGGATCACAAGATCGCTGTTGCCTTCACGTAAATGCAGTTCGATATCCAGCAGTTTACTGATGCCGCCGGTCAGCGCGGCACGGCCGAGAATATCCAGCACACGGCGCATACTCTGCCCGTATTCTTCATCCGGCAATTCATTTGCGCCCAGCCCCATCCACTCGTCGTAGAGAGCCCGGAACTGTTCCAGTTCAGGCCAGAATTCCAGTTCACTGATCCGTGAGCGGATTTTTACCGCGGAGTCAGACACGCCATCAAGGAACAATTCACCGTCAACCTCTTTGGTAATGCGGCGGCTCTGACTGACGATGCGTTTATCGATATCTGCCAGTACGTAATAGTACTGACTCAGATCCGCACCAAAGATACGTCCCTGCTCTTTCAGGCCCTGTAATTTCTGCGGCACAATAACATTCAGCAGCTGCGCCAGATGGCCGACCATGCGGCGGTGGTCAACGCTCTTCACGCCCTGGGCGTTCATCACGGCACATTCTTCACGGGCCCGTTCCCAGGTATCTGACAAACCGGTTCCCGCCTGCGCGGCGATAAGCTGATCAAAGCGTTCAACATAAGCTTTCACATCAGACATTAAGCCTTCACGCTCCTGCAGGGCACTCTGCACCTGAGATAAGCGTTGATTAACGGATAACTCATCATGGCGTACAGCCTCTTCGGCCTGTACCGCCGGCAGAGCAATTTTTGCCAGCGATTTAGCAAAGTTAACCACCTGCTCATATTGGTCGGATGAGGTTTTCAGTGCCGTTTCTAACTGACCATGCTGATCTTTAAGCTGCTCCCGCGTTTCCCGGTACACGGTTTGTTTTGCAGCCAGCTCGCGCTCAGATTCGGCCAGTGACTTACGGGCTTTCGCCAGGCTGTTTTGCCAGGCAACTTTGTGGCCGGTGAACACCGTCTGATACCAGCGTTCGTAGTCAGCAACTTTATGACGATGGGTTTCTGTGCGGTAGATATCTTCTTTAAGCACTTTAATGCGCTTTTTCATCTCACCGATTTCATCCACGTCCACGCCGCGGTTATTCAGCTCATTTTCCAGCCACTGCTCAGTGTCACGACGGTCTTTTGCCGCATTATCTCTGGCTTTACGCATATCTGAATCAAGCTGACTGATACGGGCATCAGTGTCAGCAATAAGCTGCTGCCAGTGGAAGCTGTGCTCCGTTTCGGCTTCCCGTTGCTGATCTTTAATCTCATCGCGGTCAAGTTCAAACTGTGCCACCAGCTGTTTTCTGGCCTGAACGTTATCATCCAGTTTGCTGCGTGCTTTTTGTTTGCGGGCCGACAACGCCTGCTGATATTCACTCAGTACTGCATCACGGTCCTGCTGGGCACGCTTACGGGTGGCTTCTGCACTGCGTACAGCGTTATCTTTCTGGGTCATCGCCAGCTCAGCGTTACGCACGTCTTCGTTGGCTTTCGACAATACCGCTTCACACTCGTTTTGAGCCGCTAACGCCAGCGCCAGAGATTCTTCTGCAGCACTTAAACGGGCTTTAAGCTCCTGTTCAGTATGGGCATATTCCGGCGTATCCAGTGCTTCCAGTGCCAGCTTGATACCAAACAGGCTTTCACCTTCAGCCAGTTGAGGAACGAGATCTTTGCGCTCCAGCAATTCGGGACGCAAGACCTTACCCAGCGTATGTTCCCAGTTATCCAGGTTGCCACGCAGAAACTCCAGCAGGGAGCCTTCTCCGGGGTACAGGAGCTGATTGATACCGTCGACATGCTTTTCCTGTGCCCGATGCTGGTTGCGGGCTTTATCCAGTGCCGATGAGGCTGACTGACGATGCAGTACCGCCTGACTGTGGGCCTGCTGTGCCTGACGATACTCGCTGCGCGCAGCATCTTCATTGATGCTGGCTTCTTTGATTGCGGCATCCAGTAAATCAAGCTGAGACTGCTCAAACTCGTTATAACCGGCGTTATTCAGTCCGGCTTTCAGTTCGGCTTCTCCAACTTTCAGGTCGCTGAGGGCGTTTTGATGTGCGTGATTTAACGATTGAATTTGCTGTGCATAATCGTCGCGGATGTTTTGCAATGCATCACGCTCTTTCTGCTGCAGGTCACTGCGCTTATCAGCCGCTTCCTGACGGCTGGCTGAAAGCTGCTCCAGGTTCATACTGAGCTTTTCACCCAGTTCAGCGATACGGCGGTTAAACGTGGACTCAATATCCTGATGTTTTTCGGTCAATAAGGTATACCGGCCGGATACCAGTTCCAGCTCGTTCTGCCACTGACCAAGATTCGCCACATCTTCTTTTAACTGTTCAATATCCTGTTCCTGCCAGCTCTGGAATTCTTCTTCCACAGCATCCAGTTCCGAGGTGTATTTTTCTACATCCGCACGGGCAGATGACACCGTCTGATTGAGCGTGTCACGGGTCTCAGACCACTGGTTATCATTCTGCTTGCGCTGGAACTGATTCTCTTCCAGTTGATTCTTAGCCGTTTCGACAGCCGCCGATAAATGACTCTTATCCGCCTCAAACACCTGCTTTAAACCGCCAAGCTGCTTCTCTGTCGTTCCCAGTGCCATATCGGCCTGTTCAAGTTTGCCGAACTCGGGCCGGATACGATCAAACTGCTTAATGAGCTGACATTCGCGCAGCCAGTCATCCACACGGTTACGGCTTAAATTTGAGGTGGGCGGCTGCACACCGTCTTCTTCGAGAATAGCGGCAATCATGGCCTTGATGGTTTCCATCTTGCCTTCTTTAGAATGCACGGCTTTGGCCAGCTTCTCGATGTGACGTACATGCAAATTAGGCTGACACAAACTGAAAATACGGGCGTAACCCAACAATTCCCGTGAATTGCTGCTCTGGTTCAGTACACCGTGATCGTTTTGCAAAATGGCACGGAAGTCTTTTGTGGTCAGTAAACTGGTCACCAGCACGTTGTTGCGTTTCATCGCTCTGGCAAGCTCGGCGCTGCTGATACTCACCCGTTTACCGTTTTTTTGCGGCAACAGGTAATCGTCGATATCAAAAGGCTTACCGATAAAGCGGTAATTAACCCCCGTTCCGTTAGAACTCAATACCGCCTGACATAAATCCCCTTCAGCGCGGGTGAACTCATAAATAATAAAGCTGGAGGTGCGGGGTAAATACCAGCGCTCAAAACTATCACGGGTGGCCGGTACAACGCGGCTGGGATACTCGCCGTAAAAAACGGGTATCAGCCGCTGCAGCGTGGTTTTACCGGAAGCGTTGGTACCGCAGATATTGGTATGTCCATCCAGTTTGAGTTCAACGACACCCGGCAGGTGGGTATCAATAAGAATGATGCGTTTTAAACCGGCCATAATAATCCTGTCTTCGTACCGGCATGTCTTTTTTGTTATCGTCGTGACTGCCGGTATACGTCTTGCTGAAATTGTTATACCGCTGTCGGGAGGGGAAATATGTCAGGCGTTGCAAACCAGCATTCCGGCCTGCAAGAGTCTGGCCCGAGTCTTTTCTTCAAGTCATCCCTGTCGCCAGCGATATCCATCGTTTAAGCGGGGTAGCAGTGTATTATGAATTGGCAAAATTGCCCAGTGTGGATGTGATTTTGTCGGTATTCCGGTGCACTGTTTGAGTGAATATCAAACAGTGCACCACAAACGATCGTCAGGCCTTAAAGATCTTCACCTGACAGCGTTTCCTGCAGGAAGGTGATACGCTGGATAGCCACATAGCAAAGTGTTTTCACAATAAGTGCATAGAACACTGTCAGCATGGACACGGCGAACGCCGGACCGAAGACACTAAGATCTTCCATAAATGCGCCCATGGAAATCCACCCCAGCACAGTCATCAGTATACCCAGCCACATGATACTGTTACCTAGCAAGGTAAATACTCGTAGGCTAGAAATGGCCTGCGTATTGGTTTCCATGTCTCCCAACATCACCGTTTTAATGGCCAGTTTGCAAGTTTTCCATGATGTTGCGCCTATTGTAAACAGTGCCGCGGGTAGCAATGTGAGTAGCATTGACGGTACATCAATGAACATGCTGATTTCTCCCCCCAACGCCATAGCGAAAAGGGTTAACGCTAAAAATAAACCGACGCTGATAATAAACATAATTACTACCTTTTGTGTGTCATTAATAAAGTGAATGGAGGTTAATAAACTTTGTCGCCAATACCAGAATGCGTTTGCCAGTACATTATGCTGTGCTTGCCTGGCATAAAACGTTTCATCCAGATCGCCCAGCATCGGCTCCTGCAGGTGTTGGGGTACTATTCTTGCTAACAGACTTTGGGCCAGTCGTGGTGGCTTCTGCAATATACTCAGCATTGTGCGGCCTTATCGCTTAGTGCGATGTTTTGCCACATAGTCTGCAACGCCTGACGAGAGCGTTTCACTGCCGCCTGCCCTTCAGCGGTCACCTGAAAGTATTTTTTTGCCCGTCCGCCCCGTTCTGCTGTCGCTTCTCCCATTGCACTGGTGAGCAGCCCTTTATCTTCCATTCTGGTCAACGTGGTATACAGTGCGCCGATGCTCACATCCCGCTGAATGCTGTCGTGTAGCAATTGACGAATGGTGGTGCCATAGGCTTGATCACCAAGTTTCAAAATTGCCAGCAACACATACTGCTCAAATTCGCCGAGGTATTTTTCCTTACTCATAGCGCCTCCTGTGTTTGGTTTGATCTACAATGTATAACAAATAGTTTTCACGTCAATATCCTATACATTGTAGAAGTTATATCAGGCTATACAACACAATAGTCTGGCATACCCGACACGCCCTCAACGCCATTACATTCTGACGACCCAAATTACAATTAATAACATAATTGGCTGTGACGCTGATGAATACTTAACGTATTTCTTGTGCGAGGATAAAGACATAGATAACAAACTATTGGCTCTGCTGATTGGAGCAAGTGTGGCCCTCACGGGATGTAATGGCGAATCAGACTCTGACATTAGACAATGTCGGTGTGGGCGCAGATTTGTGTCATGTTATAACACGGGAAATGACCATCGGCCCAATAAAAAAAGAGACGGCATGCCGTCTCTTTTTCGTTTTATCTCTGTGGCTTACCGTGGCGGGAACATTCCGCCGCCACCGCCCATGCCACCCATTCCGCCGGGAGGCATCATGCCCTTCATCTGGCGCATCATTTTCTTCATGCCGCCGCCGGACATTTTCTTCATCATCTTCTGCATTTGGGTGAATTGCTTCAGCAGACGGTTAACATCCTGAATTTGCGTACCGGAACCGGCAGCAATACGACGTTTGCGGGAGCCTTTGATCATGTCAGGACGCTCGCGTTCAGCCGGCGTCATGGAATTGATAATGGCTTCCATCTGATTGAACTGCTTTTCATTGGCCTGATCTTTAATTTTGTCAGCCATGCCGCCCATACCCGGCAACTTGTCCATCAGCCCCATCATGCCGCCCATATTGCGCATCTGTTCAAGCTGCTCTTTAAAGTCCTGAAGGTCAAAACCTTTGCCTTTCTGAACTTTCTTCGCTAGTTTCTGCGCTTTGTCTTTATCAACTTTACGCTCAACTTCTTCAATCAGGCTGAGTACATCACCCATCCCCAGAATGCGCGAGGCAATACGCTCAGGATGGAACGGCTCAAGGGCATCAACCTTTTCACCCATACCAATGAACTTGATGGGTTTGCCGGTGATTTTACGCACCGACAACGCGGCACCACCACGGGCATCACCGTCGGCTTTAGTCAGGATCACACCGGTAAGTGGTAATGCATCATTGAAGGCTTTCGCTGTATTTGCCGCATCCTGACCGGTCATGGCATCTACCACGAACAAGGTTTCAACAGGTTTAACCGCAGCGTGAAGCGCTTTGATTTCATCCATCATGTCTGCATCAACGTGCAAACGACCGGCTGTATCCACTAAAAGTACATCGTAAAATTGTTTTTTCGCCGCATCGATGGCGCCGTTAACAATATCAATGGGCTTTTGTTCAATAGAGGAAGGATGGAAACCCACACCCACATCTGTAGCCAGTGTTTCCAGCTGCTTGATTGCCGCAGGACGATAAATATCCGCACTGACCACCAGCACTTTTTTCTTTTCGCGCTCAGTCAGATACTTAGCCAGTTTACCCACACTGGTGGTTTTACCGGCACCCTGCAAACCTGCCATCAAAACGACCGCCGGTGGCTGAGCAGAGAGGTTCAGCTTTTCATTGGCCTCCCCCATGACAGACTCAAGTTCAGACTGTACAATTTTTATGAAGACCTGACCGGGCTTCAGGGCTTTGGTCACCTCAGTGCCTACAGCACGGGCCTTGACCTGGGCGACAAACTCTTTGACTACCGGTAAGGCAACGTCCGCCTCAAGCAGTGCCATCCGCACTTCCCTGAGCGTGTCTTTAATGTTGTCTTCGGTCAGTCTGCCACGGCCACTAACGTTGCGTAACGTCTGACCAAGGCGTTCAGATAAATTCTCAAACATAAGGCAGCTTCTTCAAATCGGTTAACTCATTATTCCCGCCATTATAGCGAAAAAGGCGTTCACAACGAACCTTGATATGTGTTTCTCTGTTTATATTGTCTTAATCTGTGTAAAAACAATGGTTCTGGTTGAATTTCCTTTGCACTTGCAGTATCAATACAGCCAGTAAAACGGGTGCAGGAAAAAGTCACACAGCACCCCTTCGTACAGGAATTGGGATGACCACCGTATTTGCCGTAGCCGGCATAATTTTTTATCTTGCTGCCGCTTTTCTTTTGATGGGCAAGATTGTCAATCAGCAAACACCAAACAAGAAACTGGCAATGATCCTGTCTCTGGCAGGTGCGGCTGCCCATATATGCTACCTGTCACAGGCCATTGTTATTGCCCCTGGCCAGAACATGAGTATTACCAATGTATTGTCACTGGTATCCTGGCTCATCACTGTATCTATGCTTATTAGCGCATCGGTCATGCCTAATATCATTCTGCTGCCCGTGGTGTTTGGATTTTCTGCGATGACAATTGCGGCCGCTCAGGTACTGCCGGTCAGTCATATCATGCACATAGAAATGCAGCCTGGTCTGGTTATCCACATTACCCTTTCGTTATTTGCCTACGGCACGCTGGTGATCGCTTTTCTTTACGCGCTACAAATGTCGTTTATTACGTTTAAGCTGAAACAGAAAGGCGCATCTCTGCTGAATTCGCCGCTACCTCCGTTAATGCTGGTAGAGGGCATGTTGTTTAAGCTACTGCTTGTCGGCACATTCCTGCTGATTTTATCGCTGGTAAGCGGGTTCGTCTTCCTCGACAATATGTTCAGTACCATGTATGCCCATAAAACTGTCCTGTCGATAATTGCCCTGGCAGTTTATATTGTCCTGCTTACCGGTCAGCATATTTGGGGCTGGCGCGGCAAACAGGTTATCGTACTCACCGTTATTGGTTTGATGCTGCTCACACTCGCTTATTTTGGAAGCCGCTTTGTCAGAGAAATACTGCTTTAAAGGCTTCTTAATGTCTTAAAATGCAGATAAAATGCCCGAAAAGGCCAGTTATAATAAAGATTCATTAACTTACACTTGAAACCCGCTGTCTGAATAACTAAATTGGATAGTCCACACAGGTAAAGGAACCCGGATTTTTGGACGACATATCAACGAGTACGCTATTTATTGCACTTGGCGTGCTGATTTTTTTATCTGCCTATTTCTCCAGCTCTGAAACAGGCATGATGTCGATAAACCGTTATCGGCTCAAACACTTGCAAAACGAAGGTAACCGTGCAGCTTTACGGGTGCAAAAGTTACTTGAACGTCCTGACCGTCTCATCGGCCTGATCCTGATTGGTAACAACCTGGTTAATATTGCGGCGTCTTCTATCGCAACAATTATCTGCACCCGCCTGTTTGGCGATTACTGGGGATTTTTTGCAACCACATTTGGCCTTACTCTGGTCCTGCTGATATTTGCTGAGGTCACCCCGAAAACACTGGCGGCGTTGTACCCTGAAAAAGTCGCGTTCCCGAGCTCAGTCATACTGCTGCCTCTGCTATTTGTACTTTATCCGTTTGTTGCACTCATCAATTCCATCACTAACAGTATTTTGTTCCTGCTGCGTATTAACCCGACAAATGGTAACGATGACTCCCTAAGCAGGGAGGAATTACGGACGGTGGTATACGAGGCCGGCACGATGATACCGAAAAAGCACCAGGATATGCTGGTGGGTATTCTTGATTTAGAGAATGTCACCGCCGAAGATATCATGGTTCCCAGAGCAGACATTGTCGCTATCGATATCAACGATGACTGGAAGAAAATCCAGAAGCAACTTACCCATGCCCAGCACACCCGTGTACTTCTGTATCGTGACAGCATTGATGATGCCGTGGGCTTCGTGCATTGTCGTGACGCCCTTCGTCTGTTATCAAAAGATCAATTCACTAAGTCGAGTTTGCTACGCGCAGTGCGTGAAATTTACTTCACACCGGAGTCCACTCCACTACATACTCTGATGTACAAATTCCAGGCAGAAAAAGAACGTATTGCTCTGGTGGTCGATGAATACGGCGATATTATGGGCCTGGTCACGCTGGAAGATATTCTTGAAGAGATCATCGGTGACTTCACCACGTCCATGGTGCCGGATCACAGTAAAGAAGCGAACATTCAACAGGATGGCAGTGTGCTGGTAGATGGCAGTGCTAACGTGCGTGATTTAAACAAGGAAATGGACTGGAAGTTGCCTGTTGACGGCCCGAAAACCCTTAACGGTCTTATTCTGGAGTACCTGGAAGAAATTCCGGAAAATCAGGTCAGTGTGCGTCTCGCCGGTTATCCTATGGAGATCGTGGATATAAAAGACAATATGGTGAAAACCGTGCGTATCCTACCCGAATACTTCACTGAGCCGCGGGATAACGCTTCAGATATTTAATTTACTCTGATTTCTCTTTGGCCTGCGCTCTGCGGGCCAGTACCTGCGCTTTCGCCGCAGCAACTTTACCCGACAACACATTCAGTTTGCCTAGGATATCTTTTAGCTCCTCATCATCTCTGAGATCGGCTTCCGCCATATGACTCTCCAGAGATCGACGGAGCAAATCCGGAATAGATTTGGTCGTCATTAGGAATACTGCCCTGCGCAGCTGGTTACACTCTCACTAACCTGTTTATCGGTTAATAAACCAACTTCTGAAGCATTTTTTTGATTTTATTGAGAAAGCCTTAAGAATCTTTGGCTTAGGGTTATCCCTGGAAATGTGCTAGCAGTTCGCCATGCTGTTTCTGCACATTATAGCGGACGACAGCAACTGAAGCGGTGGCAAACAGGCTGTTACTGGGTATGACACACACCTCATCAAGAAAATAGCTGACAAAGGGCATGTGGCTGACCAGCAGCATACGTTCAACAGGCTGACTTCTACTCTGTGTAGCGGTGAACAGGGTGTCTACATAGTCGTGTGCGAGCTTTGGATTGCCTTCCGGAATAATGTCTTCACACAACTCCGTTTTATTAGCACTGATATCCAGACTGACCATGTCAAATGTTTGACGAGCACGACGGTAAGGACTGATCAGAGCCAGATCTATTTGCCGGTCCTGGCAGTAGTTATCAATAAGCCAGTTAGCACTGACTGATGCCTGAGCCCTTCCATAATCGGTAAGTTGCCGGCTTTTGTCATCAACCCGTAATGATTCCGCCTCACCGTGGCGCATGATAAACAATAAAATGTCGGCGTTGGAATTTTGACGTGGCATAGTTTAATGAATATGATGAAAGACTACACTGTAACCATAGCAGACCGGAAAAGACTAGCCTAGTATAAATATGTAAGACTTTAGGTGATACGGACGTGTAATCAATTCAGGAAGCGCAAGCGCCGGAAAGTTACCTTTTAAGAAATGCAGTAAAAAACATAAATAAAGAGAGCATTTTGACAACACCACTGAATCTGGAAAAAGCCACTTTCCATACGCTTCCAAATGGCCTGCGGGTCATGATTTACCAGCATGAACTGACACCCTCCACCTATGTTTCCATGTCTGTCCGTGCCGGCCATTTTTATGATCCCGAACAGTGTGAAGGTTTATCTCACCTCCTCGAGCACATGATGTTTCTTGGCAGTCGCCACTTGCCTAAGCCCAACAGCATTAATGATATGGTGGACAGTGCAGGCGGCAGTATTAACGCCTGGACCGGCACTGAGTTTGCTAATTACCATTTTCATTGCAGAAGCGCGGAACTCAAACGCATTCTTCCCGCTTTTGCAGATATGCTCAGACTCCCTTTGTTAGATAAAGACACTCTGGATAAAGAAATCAACGCTATCGAGGCGGAATTTCAATTTAAACGTAAAGATGATTTGCGCCGTCTTTATCAAATCCATAAAGAAACTGCGAATCCGGCCCATCCCTTCAGTAAATTTTCTGTAGGCAATGCCAATATTTTCCGCTCTTTACCGGAAGATGAACTGCATAAAGCGTTACATGATTATCATTGTCAGTACTACACTGCCAGCAATATGTGCCTGGCCATTTTTACCAGTGAAGATCCGGAAGATGTGCTGGAACTGACACAGCAGAGCTTCAGTGCATTCCGTCAGGGTGAAGAAGCGCCAAAAGAATGGCCGCCACTTTATAACGAAGAACAACTTGCGGTAGATATTAATATCATTCCGTTGCAAACCGCGCGGCGGATGATTGTCACCTTTGCTCTGCCCGGACTCCACCTGGATTACCGCACCAAACCGCTTAACTATTTAAGTCACCTCATCGGCGATGAAGGTGAAGGCAGCTTACTGGCCTGTCTGAAGGCTAAAAACTGGGTCACCAATCTGATAGCAGGCAGCGGGATTGAAGGCGATGACTTTAAAGATTTCAATGTCAGCTTTCAGTTAACCGAAGAAGGTCTGAACAACAGAGACAGCATACTGGAAGCCTTATTCGCATTCGTCAGGCTCATTAAAAACAGCATTGATGAGAAGTGGCGGTATCAGGAAAAAGCGCATCTTGGCGCACTGGCTTATCAGTATGAAGAGAATCCCAAGCTGCAAAGTATTGTTTGTGAATATTCCCAGCATCTGTTCACCTTTGACAGCGAAGAAATTAAGCTCTTCAGAATCATTATCGACAGTTTTGACAAGCAGAAGCTGGAACACGCACTGTCCTTTTTTACCCCCCGTACAATGCGGGTAAAAATGATTGCGCCGGACCTTCCCACAGATTCGGTGTGCCGGCACTATAACGCCCGCTATCAGATGCGCCCTTTGCCTGAGGACTTATTGCACAAGCTGGCAGAGCCGGAAGCTTACGACGGTTTACAGTTACCTCCGCCCAATCCTTATCTGGGTGATGATTATCACCTTACTATTCCGGGCGATGATTATTTACTGCCAGGAGCACTGGTCAGAGAAGAACATTTCGCATTCTGGTTTGCGCAGGACAACCAGTTCCACAGCCCGAAAGGCGATATTTATATTTCTTTCGATGCACCTGCATTTACTGACAACCTGATTGCAGTAGCGGCAAAACGTATCTGGCTCGCAGCGCTGAATGACCATTTGCAGGCGAAATATTACCGCGCAGAAATTGCCGGCCTGCATTACCGGATTTACGGGCATCAGGCTGGTTTTACCCTCCATACTCGCGGATTTTCAAATCATCAGGTCAAGCTGGCTGGTCAGCTGCTGGAAACTATCCATCAATTTATGCCTGAAGCATCCCAATTTGAGCGTCTGAAAGCCATGCAGATTCAGACCCTTGAAAATGCCCTGATGAATAAGCCTACCAACCGGTTGTTTTCACGGCTCAGCGTGATTGTTCAGCGCAACACCCAGGCGCCGGTGGAACTGCTTAAGGCAGTCCGTGAATGTTCTTTCGAAAATATGACAGACATTTGCCGGCAGGCGCTGAATAAATATTTCGTCGAGAGCTTTATGCATGGCAACTGGCCGGCAGAAGAAGCCTCAACCTTTGCAGAGCATTTAAAAGGTGCCTGTCCCGGCGCCGGTTGTCAGCCATTGTCCCGCGCTGTGACCCAATTACCTGTTGGCGAAGCCCTCTATCACGAAGTCATATGTGAACACGATGACGCGGCAGTAGTGCTTTATTTACAGGCGCCGGGAAACAGCCTGAAAGACACTGCCATGTGTATGGTGCTGGAACAAATGCTCGCCGCCCCGTTTTTCAATGTACTCAGAACAGAAAAGCAACTCGGGTACGTGGTCGGCACCGGCTATGTGCCACATAATCAGCATCCGGGTATGGCTTTCTACATTCAAAGTCCGTCTCACGAACCGGAAGTTCTGCTTAAAGAAATGACCTCCTTTCTGTTTGAGCAACTTAATGAAATTGATTTTTACCGGTTCTACTGGTCAACGATTCAAAAGAATCTGCTAAAACAGATGGAAGAGCGTGATTTATCACTGTCGATGAAATCACAGAGGCTGTGGGTAAGCCTGGGCATTCAGGATCATGGTTTTGACAGGAACAGCAAGCTTGCCGACCTGATCTGCAGACTGTCTTTTACCGATATACAGGACTACGCCAACGCGCTGGCCAAACGAAGATTGTTCGGCGAACTGGTATTGTTTGCACCCGGTAAATTCAAAGGTATCGATGTACCTCAGGACAGATTGCTCAGCGACCTGTCATCGTTCAAAAAGCAAACACCTTATTTTGACTGATTTTTCACGATAAATAGGGTGTAAACTTTAAAGTGGACAAGAATTAACCTCCTCTGTCCCCTATCCGGAAAAAAACTTGTAGATATTGGCTGATTTCGGCATATTGAACCTTCGGTTTGAATGGATGCTGCCGATAATAAACGTAATTAAAACGATAAAATAATACGGCCAAAGGTGTATTGGTGCGCTCAACCTTAATCTGGATTTTTGTCAGCTGCATTCTGCTGCCGGGGTATCTACTCTGTGCGGAGAGTAAGGCTGTATCAATCACAGACATTTACTTCCAGAATATCTCGCAAAAAGATGGTATTTCAGACCATAGCATTCTGGATATTGTTGAAGACAAGAACGGAAGCTTGTGGATTGCCACACTCACCGGCCTGCACCGTTATACCGGTTATTCAGAAGGTGCTAAACAGTATCACCCTCTAACTTCAAATCCCCGCTCTCTGCCTTCGACATGGATAAACGATCTGTTTATCGATGATAAGGGCACCCTTTGGGTAGGCACAGACCAGGGCCTGGCGAAATACAATGCCCAGACTGACGACTTTACCGTCATCGCTTTTGAAGCCAATACGTCAAAATCTAAATACATCAGAAAAATAATAGCAGACGAAAACGGTCGCTTGCTTGTCAGTACCTATGACGAAATTTATCGCCTGCAACCCGATGGGAAGGTACTGATCCCGGCTTTTCGTGGCACAAAGTTACCCGACGATATGCTGGTTATTTATAATGAAGCACACCGTTTATGGATAGGAACAAAGAACCACGGTGCTTTCATTCTGAATAAAAACAGTGATCAGATATTCCCGCTTTCAAAAGTGAATCCCTATGGTTATTCAGTTGCTCAAAACCGTGTGCATGACATCCAGGTAATCGACGGGGAATACTGGCTGGCAACAGGAGACGGAATTACAAGGATTGCCAATAACGGCGAAATCTCTTATTTGGGCAGTTCAGAAGACAACCAGCCAATTAAATTATCTACCACGTCTGCACTGACACAGGTCGGAGATATCGTCTGGATAGGCACTTTCAAAGGTCTGGCTATCTACGACCTGAGAAAAAGACAATTTATCGCAGCAGGCCAGAAAAGCGCAGAACTTACCGGCTTAACACAGAAAATAATTTTTTCTATTCAGGCAGACAGTAATGGCAGCGTGTGGGTTGGCACCTATTCAGGCTTATTCAGATACCAGCCAAAACTTAGTGCTGTCCGCACGTTTGAAAACAGAAAAGAATTTCAGAAAGCTTCCATCTCGTCAACCATTTGGGCCATCGATGAAGATGCGAATGGTGATCTATGGTTTGTCACGCAAAATGAAGGATTAGGTAAGTTTGACCGGGATCTTGGAACAATCGACTACTTTATCGAAAATTCCAAGAGTAACCTTTGGGATTTGATTATTGATGACAATGGCTACTTTTGGATTGCAAGTACTAGCGGCCTGCTAATATATGAATATCAGAACGGAAAATTCAATTTACTTACAACACTTTTCAAGAACAAGGTGTTGGAAAGCCTGTATTTTGATGGCAAATATGTTTGGTTAAGTTTGAATAATGGTGAGTTGACTTCTATACCCAGTTCAATGCTAGGTGAGGCAGAAAGTATCAGCGAACTGGAAACCCTTTCTACAGATTACCAAATTGTACAAAGTGATACTGTTGTTTTTCCTATATTCACGGACAGTGAACAGAGGCTTTGGGTATCAACACCTGATAAAATACTGGTCTTCGACCCCGTTGCCGGTGAGGTTGTCAGAGTCATTGAAGACCCGACAAATAACAGCTTCAGGGCCATGAATGTTCACTATTGGCGAAATTTCTATTGGGTCACCACTTTTTATAACGGTGTTATTAAAATTAATGCCCATAGTCTCGAGATTGAAGACCGCCAACAAGTTTTGCAGGATGCAGGAGTGACCTTCTCTGCTCAGGGTCGTGACAGTTCAGTGTGGTACACCAACAGGTTGGGTATAACGCGTGTAGATCTTTTTACTCTTGAATCCAAAGATTATATTTCAAAGGAAGCATTGGGATATAATGAGTTCAGTGAGAGTGCTGCCCTACTTACCTCTGATGAAGCACTGGTTTTTGCCGGTTCGAAAGGATTCAATATACTAACTAAAACTTTTATTGAAAGAGATTTAGTTCAGACTTCTCAAACACGTCCACCACATCTTTTTGATCTTAAAATATTTGGCTCATCTTCAATTAGCGATTTTGATGATGAAACAAAATTGACTAATACCAGCATTTTAGAAAAGTCCGGGTATTCTCTGGATTACGAACAATCCCGTTTCAGTATTACTTTTGGTCTCATTAATCCGGTAACCGCTGAAGATGTGGTTTACCGTTATCGCATGCCAGGGAATGTAGATGACTGGTTCCCGGCTGATACCAGCAGACTGGCACAATTTAATAACGTGCATTTCGGCAATTATGTCTTTGAAGTGCAGGCCAAGGAAGGGGATAAAACCTGGTCAGACAGCACCAGCTTTAAAATATCTGTTGGCCGGCCTTTCTGGTTACATAGTGCAGCACTGGTGTTTTACGCCTTTATAGCACTCTCCGTACTCTTTTACATTCTGCGCCAGTACCAGTTACGTAAGCAGGGTCAGCGGGCTATACAAGAGTCGGAAGAACGGTTGAAACTTACCCTGTGGAGTTCCGGCGACGAACTCTGGGACTGGGACGTTTACCGTGGTCAGGTTTATCGTGCTAACACATGGGGCACGCTGGATTTCCCTCAGGACAACATCCGCACGTCCAGTGCTTATGATGCCAATATTCATCCCAATGACGTCATGCGTGTTCAGGAAGCCTTAAAGGCTCACCTGGAAGGTAAATCTGAATTTTATGAGCTGGCCTACCGGGCAAAAACGTTTTCTAACTCGTGGATTTGGGTACTCGACCGCGGCAAGGTTGTGCAGCGGGACCATAATCAGCAACCCATGCGGATGACGGGTACACTGAAAAACATTCATCATCTGAAAGAAGCTGAGGAACAGTTAAACCTGTTCAAACGATCTATTGAAAATATCTCCGAAGGGGTATTCATTACCGATACCAATTTCCGCTACATCTCGGTCAATAACGCCTATTGCGGTTATACCGGAGAAAGCCGTGATCAGGCACTGGCTTCGTACATGTACTTTAACCAGTATCCGGATGCCTTTACCGAAGAAATTAAGAAAACATTGCGCACTAAAGGTAACTGGTTTGGCGAAGTCGAATCAGCCCGGGTGAACGGTGAGCGCTACGAGATGGAACTGAATATCGATGCCGTACATGATGACGATGGCCGTATCAGTCATTTTGTGGGTGTATTCTCTGACATCACATCCCGTAAGAGCACAGAAAAAGAATTGCTGAAGCTGGCGAATACCGACCCGCTGACAGAACTCCCTAACCGCTCTTTCTTCCAGGCCAGCCATCAAAACCTGGTCCGTAAAGCAGCGTCTCATACCCTGCTCTGTCTGGACATGGACAACTTTAAGAAGATTAATGATTCCCTTGGCCACCAGACCGGCGACGTGCTGATTAAGCAAATCGCCAAGCGCTTACAGCGTATTACCGGCACTACGGCAACCTGTTACCGTCTTGGCGGTGATGAATTCAGTGTTCTGATGGAAGATCAGGCAGACATCCACACTATTACCCATTATGCACAGGACATTCTGGATAACCTGTCACGGCCTTTCATTATTAATAAGCAGGAATTTGTACTTGGTGCCAGTATCGGTATCGCCTTTTATCCTGA
Organism: Alteromonas sp. ABH4_457; assembly: GCF_056160625.1. NCBI lineage: Bacteria > Pseudomonadati > Pseudomonadota > Gammaproteobacteria > Alteromonadales > Alteromonadaceae > Alteromonas > Alteromonas sp. ABH4_457. The sequence continues at coordinate 445,014 of NZ_JBSWXN010000005.1, read as the reverse complement.
TGACGGTAAAACACCTCAGGAAATGCTGAAAAACGCAGATACCGCTATGTACTTTGCGAAAAACAATGGTGGTAATACGTATAAGTTCTTCAGTGGTGAAATGAACCAGAACGCCGTGCGCCAGTTGCAGATAGAAAACCTGATCCGTCAGGGCATAAAAGACGATCTGTTCACGGTTTATTACCAGCCTAAAGTTGATATTGCCTCGGGTAAGCTGGTGAGTATGGAAGCCCTGGTGCGCTTTGAACACCCGCAAAAGGGTATTGTCAGTCCGGGTCAGTTTATTCCGCTGGCAGAACAAACAGGGCAAATTGTTGAAATTGGTGAACAGGTACTGCGTAAGGCCTGTGCAGATACCAAACGCTGGGTCAACGCCGGCTTGTTCTCCGGCCGTGTAGCGGTGAATATTTCTGCCAAGCAGTTTGAGTTGCCAAACCTGGACGACCGGATTGAGCAAATCCTGAAGGAAGTAGGGTTATCCCCGCTCCATCTGGAGTGTGAAATTACCGAAGGCACGCTGATGGAGAATCCGGATCAGGGTCTGGAAATGATGAAGCGTCTGCGGGACCGGGGTATTCACCTGGCACTGGATGACTTCGGAACAGGCTACTCTTCTTTGGCGTATCTTAAGCGCTTCCCGCTGAATACGCTGAAAATCGATAAAGCGTTCATTGACGACATTGCAGAAAGCAGCACAGACCGGCATATGGCTGCCGCTATCATCAATATTGCCCATAATCTGGGGCTAAAAGTGGTCGCTGAAGGTGTGGAACAGGAAAAACAACTGACGATTTTACGTCGCTACGAATGTGAAATGTTACAGGGTTATTTGTATTCAAAACCACTGAATGCTGAACGATTTGAGAAATTACTTCAGGAAAATCAAAAGCTTTATAACCTCATCGGTCAGAATTCTTACTGAACTCCCCTGCGTCAAAAATAAGGCGTAGTACACATCTTAATTTATTGCAAATCTTTTTTTCTGGCACCATCAAAATTCAGTTTAAAAACAACACGTTTAAATTACTGAAAAATAAGAGTTTTAAAACTTTCATACTACTAAAGGTTTAGGTTGGCACGCATATAGCAATATCTCTGGTGCACCGGCGAGAACGGTGTTGTTTGTTCAAATAAAAAATCAGAGGATATTTATAATGTTAAAAGCAGCCGCTGTAGCACTAGCACTTTCCACAACTGCACCTGTCACTGTAGAAGAAGGCGCCAAGCCTGTTGAGAAACAAAAGGAAGCCACGACTCAGTTCCAGAAGATGAAGCCTTGCACACACCTGAATGCTTGTGATTTAGACTAATTTTGGTCTTAACACAAAAAAGTCAGAACAGTCTGACTTTTTTTATGCCTGAAATTCGCCACGGAAGGCGATACATAGCCATTTAAGGCTAAGCGGCAAACACGGGTCCACGATACCCTGCAATTTCACGCCACAGTAAGTACCGCTTCATATTAAACAGCGGGAAAAGTGCCGGCCCCAGTAATAAACCACCTACTGCCCAGCGTTTCGCATTCATTCCGGCTTTCATTGCTGCAACGTAATATCCCGCAGCACAACACCCAAACACCATTAAAGCCAGAAAAACCATCATAGGAAAAATAACCTCTTGATTAACTACGCCAAAAAATTGACTACAAAATAACCAAACCGGTTGCAGTGTACTTATTTTGACCACGAAAGCCAGTTAAAACAGCGCTTAAAACAAAAAAGTCGGGCAAAGCCCGACTTTTTAACACTATTAAAACATTAGTAAAACGTTTTGTTTTCTTTTGCCATTTCCTGTAAACATTCAGCCGGCGTGAATTTCGGATCAACACTGCCCGCAAGTTGCGTCAGCTTGTTGACTACGGTATCCAGTCCCAATGTGTCCATGTAGCGGAAAGGCCCTCCGAGGAATGGCGGAAAGCCGATACCGAAGATTGCCCCGATATCGCCGTCGCGGGCATTGCGTATCACCCCTTCGTCCAGACAACGTGCAGCTTCATTCAGCATCATCAGTACACAGCGTTCCGCGATGGCCCTTTCGCTGAGTTTCTTCGACGGGGTCACACCAAGCACGGCGTAAATGGAATCATCCACTTCCTTACCGGGTTTCTTACCTTCGTACAAATAAAAGCCTTTACCATTCTTTTTCCCTTTACGGTCATCGGCCAGCACTTTGTCAAATGCCGCAGGCGCCTCGAAGCGGCTGCCAAACTGTTCAACCAAAAATGGGATAATCTTGGTCCCGACATCAATGCCGACTTCATCCAGTAACTTAACCGGCCCCACAGGAAAGCCAAATTTCACCAGTGACTTGTCGATATACTCCACCGGCTCACCAGCCAGCAGTAAACAGGCCGCTTCATTCATATAAGGAGCAAGAATACGGTTCACATAGAACCCTGCCCCGTCCTTCACCACTACCGGGGTTTTCCCCTGCTTGCGGGCAAACTCTACTGTGGTTGAAATAGTCTCGTCTGACGTTTTGTCATGAGCGATAACTTCCGCCAGCGGCATTTTGTCTACCGGAGAGAAGTAATGCAGGCCAATAACATTCTCCGGCCGTTGTGCCTTCGCAGCAATGTCAGTGATCGGAATGGAGGATGTATTTGAAGCGAAAATCGTTTCAGCTTTGCAGTTGGCTTCAACATCAGCCACCATCTGTTGCTTCAGAGCAAGATCTTCAAATACCGCTTCAATCACAATATCAGCGTCCTGAAAACCACGGTAGTCAAGACTTCCGGTGAGTAAGGAAAGCTGTTTTTGCATCTCACTTTTCAGCATGAAGCGCTTTTTCACTTTCTTGTTAAGAATGTCGTAGCTGTACTTCATCGCATTGGCGATACCTTCCTCACGAACATCTTTGATCCGTGCAGGGACACCGGCTTTGGTTGCCGTGACATAAGCAATACCACCGCCCATCAGGCCACCGCCGAGCACACCGGTTTTATGCACTTTGGCAGGCTTTACGCCTTCCACACCATGTTCTTTCTTCATCTCTGTGGTGGCAAAGAAAATTTGACGTAACTGGAATGACTCCGGTGTCATCACCAGCTTGCCGAAGGCATCAGCTTCTGCATTAAGTCCGGCTTTCATACCGTCATTCAGACCGGTTTCAATGACATCAATGATCATCGCCGGTGCCGGATAGTTGCCTTTTGTTTTCGCAAAAGTTTGCTCTCTGGCTTTCTTAAACAAAAGATTACGGCCGAAACGATTTTGCTCCAGCGCTTTATTCACCAGGCCTTTTTGCGGGGCATCACGGTGTGGCTTTGCTTTAAGCGCAAATTGTTCAGCCACATCAAGCAGCACACTTTGCGGTACCATGTCATCAACAATCCCATACTTCTTCGCCTGCTTAGCACGGGCCGGCGCGCCGGTGAGCATCATTTTCATTGCCTGCTGTACACCAATCAGGCGCGGTAACCGCTGGGTTCCGCCACTGCCGGGCAGCAAGCCTAACTGAACTTCTGGCAAGCCCAACTGTGTCTTTGGTGAATCGGTACAAATACGATAATGGCAAGCCAGTGCCAGTTCCAGTCCACCACCCAGCGCAGGGCCATGAATAGCGGCAACAAAAGTAGCTTTCATATTCTCAATGCGATCAAACACAGCCTGACCACCGGCCGCCAGCGCTCTGGCATCAGCCTCGGTTTCACAGGCTGCAAGCATAGTGATGTCAGCCCCTGCAACGAAGGAAGAAGGCTTTCCGCTTGTCAGCACAACACCTTTAATACTGCTGTCGCTCTCGATTTCATCCAGTACCGCAGAAATTTCGTCTCCGAAAGCCGCTTTCAGCGTATTCATTGACTCGCCCGGGACATCCATCGTCAGAATGGCAACACCATTGTCCTGTCTTGTGAGGGTAAATGCTTTGGCAGATGAATCACTCATAACCACGTCCTGATTTTCCTGTTCGCTCATTATTCTGTCTCCACAATCATGGCTGCGCCTAAACCACCGGCAGCACATGCGGTCAACAATCCGCTTCCGCCGCCACGGCGCTGTAATTCATTCAGCATCTGGGTGATCATCCGGGTGCCGGTAGCAGCAAAGGGGTGACCATAGGCGATAGAGCTGCCCATCACGTTAAATTTGTCCATGTCGATTTCACCGGTAGCTTTATCACGACCCAGTTTTTCTTTTGCAAATTTGTCGCTGGCAAACATTTTCACATTGGCCAGTGTCTGGGCTGCAAATGCCTCGTGCATTTCAATCAAAGTGAGGTCGTTCAGCGTCATACCGGCTCTGTCCAGCGCCATTGGCGTGGCATAAGATGGTCCCATCAGCATGTCTTCCCACACATCAATAGCTGCGAAGGCATAGCTGCGGATGTAGCCTAACGGGGTATAACCCAGTGCTTTAGCTTTGCTTTCCGTCATCATCAATACTGCAGATGCACCATCAGTCAGCGGCGTTGCGTTAGCGGCCGTCACAGAGCCGTATTTCTTATCAAATACAGGGCGCAGTTTGGCGTAGCCTTCCACCTTTGAGTCAAAACGAACATTGTTATCTTTACCCAGCGCGCCTTTGAACGGCTCTGCATAGGCCGTCATTACCTCATTATCCAGCTTACCTTCATTCCAGCTTGCTGCCGCCAGAGAATGAGAACGGTGTGCCAGTTCATCCTGAGACTGTCGTGAGATACCGTGAGTCTTGGCCATCTGCTCTGCTGTCTGCCCCATGGACAAGCCTGTGGAATATTCTGCAACTGCAGGCGGCACAGGCATTAAATCTTTTAATCCCAGCTTTCTAACAATCGCCCACTTCTGACCGACTGTCTTTGCCTTTTGCAGATCCACCAGTGCACGGGCAAGTTTTTTCGACACGCCAATTGGTGATACAGATGTTGAATCGGCACCACCGGCAATACCAACTTCTACGGTACCGGCCATCATGCTCTCTGCAATGTTAACCGTGCTTTGAAAGCTGGTAGCGCAGGCACGGGACACACTATAAGCGTCGGTGTGCACATTCATGCCAGTACCCAGAACGATCTCGCGGGCAATGTTTGGCGCTTCCGGCATTTGCACAACTTGTCCGTACACCACCTGGTCCACCAGCTCTGGTGATACGCCATTACGGATGAGCAGTTCATTGACCACCATCTTGCCCAGATCAACGGCGGGCACACCGTGGAAATACGTTGCCATTTTCGCGAATGGCGTACGTAATCCTGCGACTATCGCGATTCTGTCACCGTTACGGGTTGTGACTGATTGTTTAGCTGTCATGTTGCACCTGAATTAAATGACCCTAAGTGGTCAGACCTGTAAAGAGTTAGATTTTTACAAACAATGAACAAAATAGCAAATTTCCCCTGCAGGCAGTTCATCCTGAAAAATTGCCAGCTTATCCAAGAGCCTGAAACTAATGTAGTTTAAGAACATCACAAAGCCCATTAACGGCTATACAATAAATTTACGCCGGTGGCTTGAAGCGCAGGATTCGGGCCTTATTATGTATAAGTACTCATCCGGCTATGTAAAAGATTGCATTGCGTTGTCTGCCCTGACGGTTCATTTGCAAGGTTGCACAGAACACAGGTACAACTGAGTGATCAGGTAGCCGGTCAACGTAATTGTGCGCTGGTTTCAAAAAATAAAAGTGGATTAAATCACTATGTCTGCAGAGCAGTTTCAACAACTTCATACTTATTTAGACTCCCAGATTATTGGTCAGAGTGAACTGACGAAAAGCCTGTTGATTGCGCTTTTAGCCGATGGACATATGCTGGTTGAAGGCCCGCCGGGGCTGGCAAAAACCCGGGCGATTAATGCACTTGCTCATGGTATTGACGGCGACTTCCACCGTGTTCAGTTTACCCCTGACCTGTTACCGGCAGATTTAACCGGGACAGACATTTATCGTCCTGAGACCGGTGAGTTTGTATTTCAGCAGGGCCCCCTTTTCCATAACCTGGTACTGGCTGACGAAATTAACCGGGCGCCTGCCAAAGTGCAGTCTGCGCTGTTAGAAGCCATGGCCGAACGTCAAATTACAGTAGGAAATAAAACTTATGCGTTACCGCCTCTGTTCCTTGTCATGGCCACACAAAACCCCCTCGAGCAGGAAGGGACCTACCCGTTGCCGGAAGCTCAACTTGACCGCTTCCTGATGCACGTGAGTATTGATTACCCTGGCGCTGATACTGAGCTGTCGATTCTGCGTCTAACCCGGGATGAAGAGCTGAAAAAAGCCACCGTTGCTCCACCTTCTCTGAGTCAGCAGGATATATTCACTGCCAGAAATGCTGCCTTGTCTTTACATATGGCACCGGAACTGGAGCAGTACCTGGTTCAGATCGTTATGGCGACCCGGACGCCTGAAGCGTTTGATGCAAAAATGGCCAACTGGATAGAATTTGGCGTAAGCCCGCGGGCCACCATTGCCCTTGACCGCTGTGCCCGTGCCCACGCGTGGCTGGCCGGACGTGATTTCGTCGGGCCGGATGACATTCAGGCTGTGGCACATAATGTGTTACGTCACCGGATTATTTTGTCCTACGAAGCCGAAGCGGAAGGCATTACTGTGGATCAGGTACTGGACAACATTTTAAACCTGGTGGCAGTACCTTAAGCTGATGAACGCCGTACATGATACGCTGGCGGCACTGAAAAGCGACGGAGTAAACCTGTCGCTGAGTGAGTTGATCCGTTACCAGCAACTAACCAAACTGCTAAATCTGAAACCTGCTACACCGCCCAGGGCGCTGATGTCCGGTGGTTACCTGAGCCGGCACAAAGGCAGAGGCATGGAGTTTGATGAAGCCAGGCATTACCAGCCGGGCGACGATATCCGTGCAATCGACTGGCGGGTCACCGCCCGCACAGGCAAAACCCACACGAAAATATACCGTGAAGAGCGGGAACGGCCGGTATTTATTTTATGCGATTTAACCGCCGGCATGCAGTTTGGTAGTCAGTTGCTGCTGAAATCTGTTCAGGCTGCCCATATCGCCGCCCTGCTGAGCTGGTCTGCCGCCGCAAGGGGCGATAAAGTCGGTGCATTTATTTTTAACGACACCATGCACCGGGAATGTAAGCCGCTTTCCCGTCAGCGTGCTGTGTTATCTCTGTGTCACGAGTTGATCCGCGTGCAACAGGGGGCCGCTCAAAAAGACGTACAGACGTCACAGGCATTTTCAGATGCCTGCCTCAGGCTACGCCGTTTAGCCAGACCGGGCAGCCTGGTTTATTTAATTTCCGATTTTGAAAACCTGCAGCAAGCCGCAGAACAGCCCCTCAGTCATCTCGCCAGACATTGCGACGTACATGCTATCCGCGTAGGCGATCCCATGGATACCCATCTGCCCGACGTAGCGGTATCTCAGCAAGTCAGCGTGACCAATGGCGCAGATGAACAAAGCTGGCTGCTGGGCGATAAGTCTCTGGGTAAAAAATACAGTCAGTGGCGGGGAGAAGTAAGAACGAGTATTGAAAGGTTCTTCCAGTCGAAGATGATCAAATTCAGCCAGGTTTCCGCCGGTTTACCCCTGGAGCAACAGCTTGAAATGCTGGGGAGGCAGCCACGATGACACCTACTGCCGGACAAAATCCGTTAGATCAGTTAAAAGCTATTCACACACCGGCTGAAGTCAGCGCGTGGCCGCTTGCCTGGGGTTGGTGGGCGCTGATTGCTGCTGTACTTATTATTCTTATCAGTGCCGTCATCATGTGGCGGAAACACCGCAGGTTTAACGGTGCGAAACGGGAAGCCCTCACCCTCCTTGCCAGCACAGATACGCAAGTAAGCACTGCCCCGGCAAATATCAATGCCATCCTGAAGCGGGTCAGCCGTCACTATGATGAAAAGGCAATGGCTTCATCCGGGTCGGGAGAAGAATGGCAGCACTACTTAACGTCAGCCCTGCCCGAAAAAGAACGCACATCATTTACCGCAGGATTTTCACCGGCGAACAGTAACATGTACCGTCCGCAAGGCGTCACACCGGAACAGGCAGAAGCAATGAAATCCGCTGCCCTGTTATGGGTGCGAAAAGCGCGTATTTATACCTTTTCTTTACGCAGTTCTGTAAAGGAGTCAGCCCGCAATGTTTGAATTTGCATGGTGGTGGGCATGGTTCGCCCTTCCGTTACCTTTATTATTTATGTTGCTTCCGGCACAGCCACGCTCTCAGGGCGCGGCACTTAAAGTGCCCGCATTAATTCCGGGTAACGAAAGCGCTGTGAATAAACACGGCCGCTCCCGGTGGCTGACGCTCATTGCCATCATAAGCTGGGTTTTACTGGTCTGCGCCGCTGCCCGCCCCCAATGGCTGGGCGAACCAGTGAGTATCCCGAATGAAGGCAGGGAATTAATGCTCGCGGTGGACTTGTCCGGCAGTATGAAAATTGATGATATGGAAGTTAACGGCCGTCAGGTGAACCGCCTGGTCATGATAAAATCTGTCCTCCACGATTTTATTGAACGCCGTGTCGGCGACCGTCTCGGTTTAATTCTGTTTGCAGACACCGCTTACCTTCAGGCACCGCTTACCTACGACCGTCAGACCGTTGCTACCCTGCTGGATGAATCTGTCATTGGTCTGGTCGGGGAGCAAACGGCTATCGGCGATGCTATTGGCCTTGCTGTAAAACGTTTTAAAAAACGTGAAGACTCCAACAAAGTGGTTATTCTGCTGACCGATGGTCAGAATACGGCAGGAAATATCACACCGGAGCAGGCTAAAGAACTGGCAATTGAAAGTGGCGCGACAGTGTATACCATTGGCGTAGGGGCAGATAAAATGCTCATCCGCAGCTTTTTTGGTAGCCGTCAGGTCAACCCTTCTCAGGAACTGGATGAAGATATGCTCACCGATCTTGCGGAATCTACCGGTGGTCAGTATTTCCGTGCCCGCAATGTACAGGAACTGAACAGTATTTATGAGACGCTGGACAAACTTGAGCCCGTCGAAGGGGAAGCAAGAAAACTCCGTCCACGTACTGCCCTGTTCTTTTATCCCTTATCGCTGGCCTTACTGTTAACAGTATTACCGGCACTGCTATATTGCTTTAAAAATATCTGGTACCGGGTAAACGGCCGTACACGCGCAGGAGGACAAGCATGAATTTTCCTGTTCACGATTTTCATTTTCTCCGCCCGGAATGGTTTGCCGCCCTGCTCCCCCTGTGTCTGCTGATAATGCTTATCAGGCAATATCGTCGCAGTCAGTCAGGCTGGCAAAGTGTTATTCCATCTCACCTGTATAAGCATCTGATTGCCGGCAAAGCCGTTGCAGGAAAGCAGGCTCCGCTCAGTCTTCTTGCTTTGTGCTGGTTTATCTGTGTGGTTGCCCTTGCAGGACCGGTTTGGGAGCGTTTGCCCCAGCCTGTTTTTCAGGTGCAGGAAGGCCATGTGGTGGTCATTGATATGTCGCTGTCGATGCGCGCAACCGATGTGTCGCCGGACAGATTAACCCGTGCCAAATATAAAGCGATTGATCTGATAAACAGCATTGATGAAGGCGAAACGGGACTGGTCGCCTACGCCGGTGATGCATTCACTATCAGTCCGCTGACTGCGGATGCCGGCAACCTGGTTGCCCTGTTACCCGGTTTAAGCCCTGAGATTATGCCTGTCGCCGGCAGTGATCCTTACCGGGGCATTCAGGAAGCGGCAGATTTGCTGCAAAACGCCGGCTATCAGCAAGGGAATATCTACTGGCTGACCGACGGTATTACCCTGCCACAGGCTCAGGATCTGCGCTCTCTTATCAGTGAACTGCCTTATACGGTCAATATTTTAGGCGTAGGCACGGAAGAAGGTGCGCCAATCCGTCAGCTTGACGGGCAGTTATTAAAAGATCAGCGCGGTCAGATTGTTATCCCCAAACTACGGGGTCAGCAACTGCAAAATCTCGCCAGTGCATCAGGCGGTGCGTACAGCAAGCTGTCTGCAGGCGACGGTGATATTAAACGTCTTACAGGCCGGAATTTACTGCACAACAACGCAGAAGAAACCGGAGAACAAACGTCTCAGGATGGCGATCAGTGGGCAGAGCTGGGCCCCTGGCTGTTGTTGATGATTTTACCCGTTGCCGCTTACGCTTTCCGTCGCGGAGTTGTACTCACCCTATTACTGGTTCCATTGCTTGCAGCCACGCCGCAACCGGTCTTTGCACAGGCCAGCGGGCCGGCCACAGACGGGGAACCGGAAGCAGAGACTCCTGTAATCACCTGGTATGAAACGCCGTTTCTGAATGCCGACCAGCAGGGAGAAAAGGAATACGACGCTGGCAATTTTAGTACCGCTGCTGATACCTTCAAATCAGCAGAATGGCAAGGCGCTGCAGCTTACGAGTCCGGTAATTATGAACAGGCGCTGGATGCATTTTCCCGCTCAGACAGTACAGATGCCGTGTACAACCAGGGCAATGCGCTGGCGCAACTGGGGAAGCTGGATGACGCCATTGCCCGTTACGATGAAGTATTAAAGCGGGATCCGGAGCATGCTGATGCGAAAGCCAATAAAGCCCTGCTTGAGCAAATGAAACAGGAGCAGGAAAAGCAACAGCAGGAGCAGCAAAACCAGCAACAAAATCAGGACCAGCAGGATCAGAACGGGGATAACCAGCAGCCTCAGGACGGCCAGCAGGGTCAGAATGATGAGAATAACGGCAGCGACGAACAGCAACAGAACGATCAGTCACAATCTTCCGGTGACCAGCAACAGCAAGGCGGTGAAGGAGAAGATCAACAGAGCGAAAATCGCGATGAAGAGTCTCAGTCGCCCGGCCAGGAACAGCAGAATGAACAAGCTGACGGTCAGGAAGAGGAAAGCAAAGAAAGTGAGTCACAGTCTCCTGCACAGGCAGAAGAAGGTGAACAGCAACAGCAAAATCAGTCAGCGCAGGCTCAGACCGGCGAACTGACAGACGAAGAAAAAGAAAAAATGCAACGTTTGGATAATTTGATGAAGAAGATCCCTGATGATCCTGCATTTCTGCTTAAACGCAAAATGCAACTTGAAGCACAACAACGACGTCGTCAGGGACCGCCATCAAACCGGAGCGAGTGGTAATGAAACAATCTCTCTTTTCAATCTTCCTCTTTCTGTGCCTGGCACATCCGGCCCTGGCTGACGTCACCCGGGTTGAAGCAACCATTGATAAAAACCCGGTGATGGTGGACGAAGCGATACAATTAACTGTCACCGCTCAGGGCGATCCTGCCAGAGAAGCGTTCGACAGCTCCCCCTTACTGAAAGACTTTGTGGTTGGCCGCACATCGGTGAGTACACAAACACGTATTATCAATTTTGATAAAGAAGAAACCGTTACCTGGACGACTACTCTGTTTCCCCGTGGTGAAGGTAACTTTACGATTCCTGCGCTGACTGTAGAAGGAAAACAAACAAAACCTTTGACGGTAAACGTGATTCCGGTACAAGCCGGTCAGGATGAACCCGCCAGAGATTATTATCTGACGACGGATGTGGACACCAGTGAGGTCTATCTTCACCAGCAGTTACTTTACACTGCCAAATTATATCTGGCGTCCAATATTGAACGTGGCAGCCTGCAGGCACCGGAACTTAAAGATGCGCAAATTCAGCAATTAGGTGACGACAAGCAATATTCTGATATTGTGAACGGTAAGCGGTATCAGGTTATTGAGCGTACGTTTGCAATTGTGCCGCAAAGCTCAGGCGAATTTACTATTAAGGGACCGGTATTCGCCGGTGAAGTTCTGGCTCAGGATCCGAATACCCGCTTTGGTTTCTTCAACCGCACAAAGCAAATCAACCGCCTCGGTCCGGATATTACTATTCACGTTAAGCCCGTGCCTGCTGATATTGATTACCACTGGTTACCCAGCGAATATGTGTCACTGAACGAAGAGTGGCCGCAACAATCGTCTTTTACTGTAGGTGAACCGGTTACCCGCACTATCACCCTGACAGCAATGGGTGTAGTGGAAGAGCAGTTACCTGAACTACCTCAGATGTATCCGCCCGGATTCAAGCTCTACCCTGACCAGGCCAGTACGGCTACCGTAAACAAAAACAATACGCTCATCGCCCAGCGGGTCGAGACACTGGCGATGATCCCCACTCAGGCCGGCGACTTCATTCTACCTGAGGTAACTGTGCCCTGGTTTAATGTGCTGACCGGTAAAACGGAAACTGCCCGGTTACCGGCGAAGAAAATTACCGTAGCGCCGGCTTCAGCAACGGCAACGCCAGTTCAGTCTGCACCGCTTACTCAGGCGCAATCTGATAATACAGCCCTGCCCGCCCCCGCTACACAGCCGGATATACCGCAAGGTGCTCAAGGAACGGTGCCGCAATCTGCACCGGCAGAAAGTAACGATACCCTGCTGTGGATTGTCTGTGCATTATGGATAGTGACGCTTGCCGGCTGGATTTTTACTGTTATTTACTTCAGACGTCGTCCGGTGATGCAAGGTGAAAAGCCATCAGATGGGCGCGGCTCTGCAGGCAATGACGAAAAGCAGGCGTTTAATACGCTGCAAAAAGTCATTCAGTCCGGTGCACCGGGAGAGGTACAAAAAGCGCTCAGACAGTGGGCATTTCTGGCTGGCAAACAACATAGTCCCGCCGTGCCGGCAGACATTTATCTCAGAAAATCCGGTCTTCAACCGCAAATTGATGCCATGTTATCGAGTCAATATAGCGATAAACCACAACAATGGGATAGAAAGGCACTGTTACAGAGTATTCAGGCCATCAGGCAACAGAACACGAAGCAGAGCAATTCAGCGCTGCCACCTCTGTATCCGGAAGGCCAGTCATCCTGATCTCTGCGTCTTCCGTACAAGCACAATATTTACCGGGAGACTCAGTTTGAAAACACTTTCATCATTTAAATTTACGCCGCTGGCGCTGATTGTTGCAGCGTTGACGGCCTGTTCACCGGCACCGGAAACTGCTGCACCAGCACAACCGGAGCCACCAGCCGGCACCCTGGCCAATCAAAGCGAATCTGAGCGTTTAAACGCGTTTTTTGAACGGACGTTTGAAGAAGATTTGAAGCGCTCACCGGAATTTCAAAGCCGGCTCGGGAAAAAATGGAATTACGGCGAATGGAATGATCTGAGCGAAGAGCATAAAGAACAGACCATCGCCATTAAGAAAAATCGTCTTGAAGAACTGGACAGCTTTAACCCTGAAACACTCACTGAGCAGGAAAAGCTCAGTTTACGTCTTTACCGTACGGGCATAGAGCGTGAACTCGCTAACGATGAATTCAGACACCATACTTATGTTGTTCATCAGTTCCGTGCGGCGCACACCAGCGTACCAAGTTTTTTGATCAATATTCATCGCGTCAGTGATGTGTCTGACGCTAAAGCCTACATTTCCCGTCTGGATAAGGTAGATGAATATTTCGATCAGGTTATAGAGCAAATGGCACTGCGGGAAAAAGCCGGCGTGTATCCACCGAAATGGGCCTACGACCAGATGATTGCCGCCGCGCAAAATGTCATTACCGGCGCGCCTTTCGATACTTCAGAGACACCTTCGACCATTTGGGAAGATTTTCAGAACAAGGTAAACGCGCTGCCCATTGATGATGTTGAAAAACAGACACTGCTGGGCGAAGCCAAAGCTGCTCTGGTTACCTCTGTTAAGCCGGCTTATGAAGCGATTATGGCCGCTTTCGCTCACCAGAAAACCCTTTCACCGGAAGGTGACGGCGTGTGGCGCCTGCCCGACGGTGACAAATGGTATGCAAACCGCCTCGCCTGGTTCACGACGACAGATCTTAACGCTGAAGAAATACATCAGATCGGGCTGGATAATGTAGAACGAATCCACAAAGCTATGGAAGCCATCAAAGACAAGGTCGGTTTCGACGGGTCGTTACAGGAATTTTTCGAATTCATGCGCACCGATCCTCAGTTTTATTACCCGAACACGGATGACGGCCGTGAAGAATACTTGCAGGCAGCAACGCAGGCAGTTGACGAAATGCGAAAAGCGCTGCCGGATTATTTCGGCTTAATTCCGAAAGCAGACATGATAGTAAAACGTGTTGAACCCTTCCGCGAGCAATCTGCCGGCAAGGCGTTCTATCAAAGTCCTTCTCAGGATGGCAGCCGCCCCGGTACCTATTACGCCAACCTTTACACCATGGACGCCATGCCCACCTATCAGCTTGAAGCACTGGCCTACCATGAAGGGATCCCGGGTCACCACATGCAGCGGGCTATTGCTCAGGAGCTTGATGGTATTCCTGAATTTCAAAAGTATCTGAGTGCCACAGCCTATACCGAGGGCTGGGGCCTTTATACGGAAGAGCTGGCGAAAGATATGGGCTTTTATGAAGATCCCTATTCAGATTTCGGCCGCCTTGCTATGGAGCTCTGGCGCGCATGCCGTCTGGTGGTAGACACGGGCATGCATGCTAAACAGTGGTCACGGGAAGAAGCGATTCAGTACTTACTGGAAAACACCCCCAACCCTGAACCTGACGTGGTTAAAGCAATTGAGAGATACATCGCCATGCCGGGCCAGGCCACAGCGTATATGATTGGCAAACTGAAAATCATGGAACTGCGTAGCAAGGCGCAAGAGGCGCTGGGTGATAAATTCACTTATGCGGGCTTCCACGATGAAGTGTTAAAAGACGGTCCGGTGCCCTTGTCAGTACTGGAAGAAAAGATTAACCGCTGGATTGAACAGCAACAATCTTTGTAAAAAAGCCAACACGTTAAACAGGCAACCATTTAAGGTTGCCTGCTTCTCTCAATCCTGCCAGGCTAAAAATATTCTCTCACACTGAAAGTTTTCTGACATGCGACAGGTCTTAACTGTCATGAAAGAAAAACAACAACGTTACGAAGCACTGGTTCACGCATTTCATGGCGATATTTATCGCTATGCGTACTGGCTCACCCGCGACCCGGCGGTGGCTGAAGATATTGTTCAGGAAACTTTTCTGCGGGCATGGCGTTCACTGGACGGGTTGAAGGATGAGAAATCAGCTAAATCCTGGCTTATCACCATCGTCAGGCGGGAGAATGCCAGACGATTTGAACGCAAACAGCTCGAGACGGTGGATATTGATGATGTGCCGGTGGCTGACGAAGCATTTCATGCCGGAAACGGGGATGACACAGAAGAACTCCGGATACTCATTGCCAGATTACCGGCAGATTACCGGGAGCCATTGATCCTGCAGCTCATTTTCGGCTATTCCGGTGAGGAAATCGCAGAGCAACTGTCGCTGAATAAGAATACCGTGATGACGCGGTTATTCCGCGCCCGTAATCAACTCAGAGACATGCTGGATAGTGATTCAGCACACCAGAGAGGTCGCCATAATGGATGATTTAGAATTCCGCCGTCGTATTTATGCCGATCCCAATACGACAGACAAAGACATGCTGGATGCCATTAAAGGCGACAGCGACAAAGCCGCTTTGAAATCGTCACTTCAGCAACTTGACGGTAAATTGCTGCAGGCAGCCAAAGTGCCTGTACCCGACGATCTGGCGCATAAGCTCATATGGCAGCAGGCTACCGGCGAATTCAACCGTCATAAGCGCCGCAGCCGGTGGTTTATTGCCATGGCCGCTTCCGTGGCATTTATGGCCGGCGTTACCGGCACCATGGTATTCAATCAGGCCCCTGCAGATATCGGCACAGAAGCACTGGCACACATGCGCTACGCTGAAATTGAAACACCCCATTCCGGCATTGAGGTTGGCATGCAGCAGGTCAATGCGAAACTGGCCGGTTTCGGCGGTACATTTTTACAGTCTATCGGTGATGTGGCTGTAGCAAACTACTGTCACCTTAACCGCCAGCAAACTTTGCATCTGATTTTAAACACAGAGCAGGGGAAAATGTCGGTGTTTGTTATGCCCCATAATGACAGTAATCCGGTGCCGTCTGCTTTCGCCGATGAAAAGTATCACGGCGAAAGCTGGTCCCTGCAAAACGCCAGCATTATGGTGGTAGGCGATAAAGGTGCTGATCTGAACCCGCTGGTGAAAAAAGTAAAAAGCAGTATCAGCTTTTCTGCATAATCTGCCGGCTTGTGTGAATTTCATGCAAACCGGTCAGGTGCAAAGTTAAATGCCCGATTGAAAAGACAGATAAATCAGACTGCCATAGAGACTGTATCTACTTCCTGTTAGCATAAGAGAAAAAACAGGAAGGAATAATATGGAAACAGGTACGCTGATTTCTCTGGGCATTTATTTTGCGGCCATGCTCGGCATCGGACTTTTCTCTTACCGCCAGACTAATAGTGACGTGGAAGGTTACATGCTGGGCGGAAGACAATTGGGCCCGGCGGTAACCGCACTGTCTGCCGGTGCATCTGATATGAGCGGATGGATGCTGATGGGCCTGCCGGGCGCTATGTATGTTTCCGGGATCTCCGCAGGCTGGATTGCACTTGGTCTCATCATTGGTGCTTTCGCAAACTATATACTTGTTGCCCCGCGCCTGCGCTTATACACAGAAATTGCTAACAACGCTGTTACCCTCCCCGACTATTTCGAAAACCGTTTCGCAGACAACTCCCGGTTGCTGCGTGTTATTGCCTCGGTGGTGATTGTCATATTCTTTACCCTTTATACGTCATCCGGCGTGGTTGCAGGGGGTAAATTGTTCGAATCATCCTTTGGTTTGAGCTATGAAACCGGACTGTATGTCACTACCGGTGTAGTTGTGGCTTATACCCTGTTCGGCGGCTTTATGGCAGTGAGCATCACTGACTTCGTCCAGGGCTGTATTATGTTTGTGTCTCTGGTGATGGTACCGGTAGTCGTCGTGATGCAGTTAGGCGGTCCGGGCGAAGCGGTAGATGCAGTTAAATCCATCGACCCGGCGTTATTTGACGCCTTTACCGACGCCAAAAGTGGTGACGCACTTTCACTGATAGGTATTCTGTCACTGATGGCATGGGGTGTTGGTTACTTCGGACAGCCTCACATCATTGTGCGTTTCATGGCTATCCGTTCAGTCAAAGATGTGCCCACTGCCCGTAACATTGGTATGAGCTGGATGATCGTTTCCATCATCGGTGCGTTAATGACAGGCCTGTTCGGACTGGCTTACGTGACGCAAAACGGTAATAGCATCGATCCGGAAACCATATTCATCTATTTATCTCAGTTACTGTTCCATCCACTTGTGGGTGGTTTCCTGCTGGCAGCTATTCTTGCCGCCATCATGAGTACCATCTCATCACAGTTATTGGTTACATCCAGTTCCCTCACCAGCGATTTTTACAAAGCGTTCCTGAGACGTGATGCGTCAGATAAAGAGCTGGTACTTGCCGGGCGGATTTCCGTTGTTATTGTCGCATTAGTGGCTATTTACCTGGCCTACGACCGTGACAGCACGATTCTCTCGCTGGTCAGTAATGCCTGGGCAGGTTTCGGTGCGGCATTCGGCCCACTGGTGCTGTTCAGCCTGTTTAAGCGTGACATGACCCGCCGTGCAGCACTTGGCGGAATGATTGTGGGCGCCGTCACTGTATTGCTCTGGATTTACCTGCCTTTCACCATTGACGGACAAAGTTTAAGCAGTTGGATGTATGAAATCGTACCGGGCTTTATTTTATCCAGCTTAACTATCATTGTGCTCAGTAAAAGCGGTTCCCCCCGGGAAGGTGTTACTGAGGTTTTCGACAGCTTTAATGAAAAGCTTCAGGCCTCAAAGCACGTCTAGCTTAAGCACGAATTACACCGTTAATACGCAACCAGAAAGCCGCTTTTTATAAGCGGCTTTTTGTTATGACAAATTCGTTTCAAGGTAATAAAACGGCTATTTCGTATAGCAAATCGGAATTACTACTTTGTGATCTAAATATGTTAGGGTTCTATATATATAATCGTTTAGCATATAACCTTAACTATCGGACTCGAAAATGACACTTGATATACCGTCTATTACCCATTTGAAACAACTCGAAGCCGAGAGCATCCACATTTTCCGCGAAGTTGCTGCGGAATTTGATAATCCGGTCATGTTATATTCTGTCGGAAAGGATTCCTCAGTGCTGTTACACCTTGCCCGCAAAGCCTTTGCGCCAGGCAAAATCCCCTTCCCTTTGCTACACGTTGATACCACGTGGAAATTCCACGAAATGATAGAGTTCCGTGACCAGCAAGCAGAAAAACATGGCTTTGATCTGTTAGTGCATATCAACCAGGAAGGTGTTGATGCCGGTGTTGGTCCGTTCAGCCACGGTAGTGCAAAGCACACAGACATCATGAAAACCGCTTCTTTGAAGCAGGCACTGAACAAGTATAAATTCGATGCTGCATTCGGTGGTGCCCGCCGTGACGAAGAAAAATCACGTGCGAAAGAGCGTGTTTACTCATTCCGTGACAGCAACCACCGCTGGGATCCGAAAAACCAGCGTCCTGAGCTGTGGAACATCTACAACTCATCCGTAAACAAAGGCGAAAGCATCCGTGTATTCCCTATGTCTAACTGGACTGAGCTGGATATCTGGCAGTACATCTACCTGGAAAACATCGATATTCCTTCTCTGTATCTGGCGAAACCTCGTCCTGTAGTAGAGCGTGATGGTGTATTGATTATGGTTGATGACGACCGTATGCCGCTGGAAGAAGGTGAAACGCCAGAAATGCGTTCAGTACGTTTCCGTACCTTAGGCTGTTATCCGCTGACCGGTGCTGTTGAGTCTACTGCAGCGACCCTGCCTGAAGTTATCCAGGAAATGCTGCTGACCAAGACTTCCGAGCGTCAGGGCCGTGTTATCGACCACGACAGCTCTGGTTCTATGGAGAAGAAGAAAATGGAAGGATACTTCTGATGTCGACGGATATCGTATGGCACAAGTACGAGGTCAATAAAAAGACCCGTGCCGAAAGCCTTGGTCAGACGCCACGTGTACTGTGGCTGACAGGCTTCAGCGGTTCCGGTAAATCCACCATTTCGAACCTGCTGGAACAAAAATTCCAGGAACAGGGCAAACACACTTATCTGCTCGACGGCGATAACGTTCGTCACGGTTTATGTGGCGACCTGGGCTTCAGCGATGAAGACCGCGTTGAAAATATTCGTCGCGTAAGTGAAGTGGCCAAATTGTTTGTCGATTCTGGTGTGATTGTACTGACTGCATTTATCTCTCCGTTTCAGGCTGACCGCGACTACTGTCGCAATCTGCTTGAAGAAGGTGAGTTTGTGGAAGTGTTCATTGATACCCCGCTGGACGTGTGTGAGTCACGGGATCCAAAAGGGCTATACAAGAAAGCCCGTGCAGGTGAAATCAAACATTTCACCGGTATCTCTTCCACTTATGAAGCACCGGTGAACCCGGAGATCCACCTGACGTATAAAGACGAACCGGCAGAACAAACTGCGGAACGTTTGTACGCCATGCTTGAAGAAAAAGGACTTGTGTAATGGCATTACCTGATCCATTAGCAGAAAAAATTCTCGCCATCAGCAAACAAGCTGGTGACAAAATCATGGAAATCTACGAGAAAGATTTCGCTATTTATGAAAAAGAAGATACCAGCCCGCTGACAGAAGCGGACCTGGCTGCACATAAAGTGATTGTTGCCGGCCTGGAAGCAGTATCTCACCTGCCAATCCTTTCAGAGGAATCTGCGGATATTCCCTGGGATGAGCGTCGTGGCTGGGATAAATACTGGCTGGTTGACCCTCTGGATGGCACTAAAGAATTCATCAAGAAAAATGGAGAGTTTACAGTGAACATCGCGCTTATCGATAACGGTAAACCTGTGATGGGTGTGGTTTACGCGCCTGCCCTTAAACGTTCTTACGTGGGTATTGATGGTCAGGGTGCGTGGATGGAGTCCAATGGCGAATTCACTTCAATTTCCGCGAAGAAACACGCAGACGGTGAAGTCTGGAAAGTGGTAGGCAGTCGTTCTCATCAGAGTCCTGAAATCCAGAAACTGCTGGAAGATCTCGGCGGTGAAGCGGAACTGGTTGCCATGGGCAGTTCATTGAAACTGTGCCTGGTCGCTTCTGGCGAAGCCCACCTCTATCCCCGTTTAGGTCCGACATCTGAATGGGATACCGGCGCAGCCCACGCGGTTGCCACTGCAGCGGGAGCAAAAGTCACCGTGCTGGATGGCGCAAACCCGCTGGCTGAAGATGCCCCGGACCTGACGTATAACCAGAAAGAATCTGTGTTGAACCCCTATTTCTTAGTGAGCGCATAAGCAATGAATGTAGATAACGAATTATTGAAAGAAGACGTTCTGGGTTACCTGGAACAGCACGAAAAGAAAGACCTGCTGCGCTTTCTGACCTGCGGTAGCGTAGACGATGGTAAAAGTACGCTGATTGGCCGTTTGCTTCATGACTCAAAAATGATTTATGAAGATCAGCTTGCTGCTATTACTAAAGACAGTAAAAAGAGCGGCACCACCGGTGACAAAGTTGACCTGGCGCTGCTGGTTGACGGTCTGCAGTCTGAGCGTGAGCAAGGTATCACCATCGACGTAGCGTACCGCTATTTCTCTACCGATAAGCGTAAGTTCATCATTGCGGATACTCCGGGACACGAACAGTACACCCGTAACATGGTTACCGGTGCGTCTACCTGTGACCTGGCCATCCTGATGGTTGATGCACGCGCCGGAGTGAAAACTCAAACCCGCCGTCACTCGTTCCTCGCCAGCCTGCTGGGCATTAAGCACGTTATTGTTGCTGTGAACAAAATGGACCTGATGGGCTTCAGTGAAAAAGTATTTGAAGACATCAAAGCTGACTTCCTGAAGTTCTCGGAAAATCTGAATATCCCTGATATTCAGTTTATTCCGCTGTCAGCCCTTGAGGGTGACAACGTGGTAAACCGCAGCGAACAGTCGCCCTGGTATACTGGCAAACCTCTCATGGAAATGCTGGAAACCATTGAAATCGGTAACGATGACAACAAAGACGACTTCCGCTTCCCGGTTCAGTATGTAAACCGTCCTAACCTGGACTTTCGTGGCTTCGCGGGTACCGTAGTATCTGGTCAAGTTGCACCTGGCGATGAAATCACTGCACTGCCTTCAATGAAAACGTCTAAGGTTAAGTCAGTAGTGACTTTCGAGGGCGATCAGGAACGTGCTTACGTACCGCAGGCGGTTACCCTGACACTGGAAGATGAGATCGATATTTCACGCGGTGATATGATTGTTAAGTCTGATAATTTGCCGCTGCTGTCGAGCCAGTTTAAATCTCACCTGGTATGGATGGCTGAAGAGCCGATGATGCCGCATAAACAGTATCTGTTTAAATTTGCGACCAAATCGACTTCAGGTTCTGTATCAGAAGTAGAATATCAGATTGATGTAAACACCATGGAACAGAAGCCGGGTGCGCATCTAAACCTGAACGAAATTGGCGTAGTTGACCTGAAATTCACTCAGCCAGTTGCCTGTGACAGCTACGAGCGCAACCGTGCGACCGGTGCTTTCATTGTAATTGACCGCCTGACTAACGGTACCGTTGGTGCAGGTATGATCATCGACCAGTTGGCCGAAGACAAGCAACACAAAACGCCTGAGTTCTCTGCTTTTGAGCTGGAATTCAACGAATTGGTTCGCAAGCACTTCCCACACTGGAACGCGATCGACATCAGTAAACTGTAACGAGCCGGAACGGTTTATATGGATGTCAACCAATTGATGGTGCTGGGGGTTTTCTTCAGCACCATTTTTGCACTAGTTGCGTCGAATATGCGTCCTTCCACCATTTTCGCGGTGGCGATGCTTATTTTACTTGTATCCCAACAAATCACCTTCGATGAGATCCTCAATAACTTAACCAATAAAGGCCTGATCACACTGGTCCTTTTACTGCTGGTCAGCAGTGCTATTGATAAAACAGCATTGATTAAGCAAATAGGACGTAAGCTCATCACGCCCAGTTTTACTGTTTCCTACTGGCGGTTGTTCGGTCTGTCGTTTTTCTCGTCAGCCCTGCTTAACAACACCGCAATTGTGGCCAGCCTGATCGGGCCGGTAAAACAAAACCAGTATCACCCGGCATCGCGCCTGCTAATTCCGTTGTCTTACTCGGCCATTTTAGGTGGCACTGTCACGCTGATTGGTACGTCAACGAACCTGATCGTAGACTCATTTTTGCAGGAACACGGCCATCCGGGTTTCGCATTCTGGGACTTTACACTCTATGGTCTGGCTGCCGGATTAAGCTGTGGCTTCCTGATGTTTGTGTTGTCGACCTTATTGCCGGATATCGCCAATAAGAAAACCGACTACCGCGCTTACATTGTGGAAGCAGAAGTGGAGCCGGGCTCTGAGTTGATTGGCAAAACCGTCGAGGAAAACCATCTGCGGAACCTGCCTGAGCTTTTTCTGGTGGAAATTGTGCGGGACGGACAACTTATCAGCCCTGTTTCACCGGAACTTATTATCCATCAGGGTGATAAGCTGATTTTTTCCGGCAATGTACAGAAGTTGGACAGCTTAAGCCATATTAAAGGCTTAACCATGTTCGCTGAAGCTGACGGCATACTGCGGGAAAACCTCACAGAAGTGATCATCTCTAACCGTGCGCAGATTATCGGACAAACGATTAAAGCACTGGGTTTCAGGGCCTTGTTTGATGCCGCCGTTGTGGCTATTCGCCGTGATGGTGAGCAGCTTTCCGGTAAACTGGGGGAAATTAAGCTGCAAGCCGGTGATTTCCTGTTACTGGCAACCGGTCCTGATTTCCAGACCAGACAGAACCTGTCGAAGAATTTCTTCATTCTGTCTGAGCAGAAAATATCCAGACCACTCACCAACTGGCAGGAATGGATCACTATGGGTGGTTTCTTACTGGTGGTGGCTTTGTCAGCAACGGATACATTAAACCTTGGTATCGGATTACTGTTCTTTGCTGCCATACTGGTAGGTGCGAAAGTCACCAGTAACGGAGAGATAAAACGTAATCTGCCACTGAATCTGATTGTGGTCATTGTCGGTGCCCTCAGTCTGGCCAGTGCGTTGGAAAATGCCGGGGTTATCAGTTTGAGTACTGATTTTCTGATGCCGTATCTTTCTGATACAAACTGGTTCGTCGCCCTGTGTACAGTTTATCTGGCTACCCTGGTGTTAACAGAGTTTGTGACCAACAATGCTGCGGCAGCCCTGATGTTCCCCTTCGCCTATGGCGTTGCCGGACTTATCGGTGCCCCGTTGATGCCATTCGCCCTTGCTGTTGCATTTGCTGCCAGTGCGAGCTTTATTTCGCCCTACGGTTACCAGACTAACC
The DNA here is from genome assembly GCF_056160625.1 of Alteromonas sp. ABH4_457. Classification (NCBI taxonomy): domain Bacteria; kingdom Pseudomonadati; phylum Pseudomonadota; class Gammaproteobacteria; order Alteromonadales; family Alteromonadaceae; genus Alteromonas; species Alteromonas sp. ABH4_457. The sequence goes on along the minus strand of NZ_JBSWXN010000005.1, from coordinate 421,825 downwards.
TGCTGGTATTTAATGCGGCGAATTATCGTTTCTCACATTTCATCAAAATCGGACTACCCATTTCCATCACATACAGCACCATTGTGCTGGTGTTATTGAACATGACGTATTTCTGATAACGGTTGAATAGCAAAAAGCCCCGTTCACCATGGTGAACGGGGCTTTTTAATGCCGGTAACAATTTACCTGATTATCTGAACAACACTTTTTCTTTGTTGAACCAGTAAACACAAAAACCGATAAGCGCCGCTGCAATGAGTGCGGTGGAACCGAAAATGGCTATCAGCTGCACATAATCCATTGTGCCTTTAATAAGCTCTTTTATCGCCAGCGCCACATTCGTTAGCGGAACCCATGCCCAGCCACCTTTCAACTCGACACCGGGTAACATTGCCATGATCACCGGCACGATGGTAAACATCACCAGCGGTGTCATATAGCCCTGCGCTTCTTTGAAGCTTCTGGCATAAATAGACAAACTTAAAAGAATGGATGAGAAAATTGCCACCACCGGTATGAGCATGAAGAAAATCAGTAAAAAATCTGTGCCGCTGATGGCCCCCATAAATTCAGCCACCAGTTGTATGGCCATGCCCTGACTCAGCACAATGCCCCATACAGCCATACTTGCTACCGTAACCATGGCTGAGGTCACCCCGGCAAGGGCAATGGCAAAAAATTTCCCCATCACCAGATGATGGCGGGGTACAGGCGATATGAGTAGTGTTTCCAGGGTACCTCTTTCTTTTTCCCCGGCGCCTAAATCTGTTGCCGGTATCATGGCGCCTTGCAGGCACAACATAAAAATAATATAGGGAATAAAACCACCAATCTTCTCACCCCAGTTTTCCCGCTGGTCAGCGACATCTACTTTTTCAATGACCATGGGCTCAATGAGCGCTGTCTGCTGACTTTCGATGAGACCCAGTTGCGCAAAAGCAGCCTGCTGATTGCGTTCTGAAATTTCGTTTACGATAGCCTGCAGGCGTGAGAGGACTAAATTGAGACCTGCATCATTTAAGTAAACCTTAAGGGTAATCTGTCCGCCGGAGAGAATATCGTCATTATAGTTTTCCGGGATCACAAGCACGAAATCAGCCTGTTCATTCTTAACCCAGCTTTCTATGTTTTCGTTTTCCGGTAACGCTACCAGATTAAAGTCTTCTGACTCCGCAATTTTTGATACCAGTTCGGGCGCGTATTCTGCACCACTGATGGCATAGTCAAGCACTTCAGACTGAGCATCTGATATAGCCTTTGAAGAAACAAATGTTACCACCCCGAAAATAGCAGGAAACACCAGCAGAGGCAGAGCAATCATGAAAAACAGTGTTTTTCTGTCCCGTACTAACTCTTTAATTTCTTTTAAAAATACCAACCACATATTACGCCTCCGTCCCTAAAGCCGATAAAAATGCACTGCTCATTGAACCCGGCGACAGCGCTCTGAAAGTGGCAATATCATCGTTAAATACCGTACGTCCATGATTGACGATGGTCACCCGGTCACACAGTTCCGAAACTTCCTCTAAGTGATGGGTGGAGAAAATCACCGGGATCCCCTGCTCTTTCAAACCGCGGATAAAGTTCAGTACTGTCTGCGCGGCCATGATATCCAATCCCGTGGTGGGTTCATCCAGAATGACCACTTCGGGACTATGGATAACCGCCCGGGCAATTGCCGTTTTTTGTTTCATACCGGTAGAAAAATTCTCACACCGTCGATCCAGGAAACTGTGCAAATCCAGCAAATCGGCCAGCGACTGAATTCTTTCTTCAATACGGGTTTTCGACATATTGTGAAGCTGGCCGAAATAGGCAATGTTCTCTCTGCCGGTAAGACGACCATACAGGCCGGTTGAGCCGGATAAAAAACCGATTTTCTGGCGTGCCAGCACCGGCTTTTTAAGTACATCAACACCATTAATGGTGATGCTTCCTGTATCGGGCTTCAGCGCTGTCGATAGCATACGTAATGTGGTGGTTTTTCCGGCACCGTTAGGCCCGAGTAGCCCGAGTACTTCACCAGAAGCACAATTTAGCGAAACATCCTGCACAGAATGGAAAAATTTCCCTTTCAGCCGGGGATCCTTTTTCTCCTGTTCACTCAATTTTTTCGGGTTTTCGATGGTGAATTTTTTCGCCAGCTGACTGATTTCAATCATCGCGTTTCCTTTGTTGATATTATTAATTCCGTTATCTGTTTACCGGAAGAGAAGTAAACCTAGTCTACTTTGAATCAACTTTATTACACTCTTCAAGCAAAAAAATGCGACAGAATATTTCTGTACAGGGTCAGTATACAAAGGCAGCATTTTTCTCTAAGGTAACAAAGAAAGTTCCCTGTGCCAGCATTGTTAATTAAGGAAAAAAATGGCATCTGTACGCAAATAAAGGAGTAATTATGCAGGAAATATCTAATCCCTTTCAGGCCATCAGCGAGACTTTCTTTCGCCCTAACGGCGTTTTCAGAAAGCTGGCTACCACTGACAACTGGTCATGGGTTCCGTTTTTCATCTTAATGAGTATGAGCCTTGTTCCGGTTTATCTGTATTTCCAGACCATTGATTTCGACTGGTACAGAAACTTTATTGCAGACATGCAACTGGGCGACGTGAGTCCGGCAGAAAAAGAGGCGTTTACAGAACGGATGACTCAGGGATTCGTAATGTGGAGCACGATCGTCAGCGTATTTCTTGGCGTCATAATCCTGAATGCCATCTATGCCGGATACCTCACATTTATGGCCCGCAATGATGAAAAATCAGTGCAGGGTTTTACCGACTGGTACGGAATGACATGGTGGACCGCACTTCCCTCTCTGCTTACCAGTTTTGCGGCACTGCTGGTTCTGGTGATGGCCAGCACTCACGAAATAGACCCGGCCAGTCTCAGCCCGCTTACCTTTACATGGATATTTGGATTGACACCGGACTCAGCGTTTTACAATATCGGTCAATTCCGGTTCGATATGCTATGGTCAATTTATCTTACCGCGGTGGCAATTGGTCAGTGGACAAGTTTCAGCAACAAAAAAGCCTGGATGGTTGCAGCCGCCCCTGTCACCATCATTTACGGAATCTGGCTGGTTTTCGTATTGCTTTAACCTTGTACTGGCGGGTTGAAAGCACAGCAGTGACTTTTAAACCCGCCGGACAGTACTAAATCAGTGGCATCTGCAACTGCTTTTTAGAGGATACAGCCCGAAAATAATCCGTATTAGCGTAGAACTGCCGGTCCTGCACCGGGTACCAGCCGGGCACGCCCAGTAACGGTAAAGGATGAAGCATGCCTTTACTCTGAAAGACATCACAGGAAGCGATTTTCTGCTCCATTGCGCAATCCGTCTCCCTGCATTGTTGTTCGAATGACATAGAAGCAAATCCCCGGGGCACTGTGACCGCCATCCATTTACCCGTCAGGCCGGTAAACGGGTTCAATAACATTTCGAGATTGGCATGGCCGAATATCACCGGAAACAATAACTGACCCCATTTGTCTCTGTGTTCAACCAGAACCTGTTGCCAGTTATGCATCGCCAGTGCATTGAGTAAAGGTTCAGCCTGAGCCTTCATATCGTCCGGTACAGCAATTACAACACCACATTCATCAAAATGGGTAATACGATTTCTTGCCGGTGTACGGGGGCTTACGCCGAAACGACTGATATCCTGCATATGCAGATTATTCAGACATCGCTTCGTTAGTGGAAACTGCAACCAGATCAATGCATTGAATAGATCATGCCAGCTGTTTTCCCTCGTGGGCACGACATTATCTTCAAAGATGATCTGTTCATAATAACGTTGTTCAGAAAGCGCAAAAGAAGACTGCCCTTTAAATTCAGGACCCGGCCAGTTCACAGGGTGATGCCGGCGGACAACGTCATTTAAAACAGCCGCTGACGGAAATTCTGTTTCAACGTCAAGGCCGGTGCGGGTTAACAGCTCACGGACAGAAAAAGCAAGATTGGAACGATTTATGGCAGATGACCAACTCTCTGCGGTGGAATTCATAAGCGATGTATTGGTTCGGTGTGTTTGATTCTCTATACTGGGACGTTATTGTAGAGCAAACAGAGACTAACAATGAAAAAAATTCTTTTGCCATTTATGGTACCGGCGCTGGTCGGTCTTTCTGCAGCAGGACTTTCTGCCTGCAGCAGTGATCAACCCGCACCGGCGGATACCGCGCAGGCTGGCAGCACAGCCAATTTTGACAGCGTATACGCAGGGATCACTGCTGAAGACATCAGCGGACCGTTGCAAACACTGGCTTCTGATGAGTTTGAAGGCCGCCTTCCCACCACACCGGGTGAACAGAAAACACTGGACTTTCTGGTTTCAGAATTCAAAGCCGCCGGGCTAGCACCGGGTAACGGTGACAGCTATCTGCAACCTGTGGATTTAATGGAAATCACTGCCGATCCCGACATGACGATGACCATTGGTGATAACACGTTCCGTTATAAAGAAGACATGGTTGCCGGTTCTAAACGGGAACAATCAGTTATCGATCTGAAAGACTCCGAACTCGTCTTCGTCGGCTATGGTGTCAATGCACCGGAATATGACTGGAATGACTATGAAGGTCTGGATGTAGAAGGCAAAACTGTGGTGATTCTGGTGAATGACCCGGGTTTCGAAAATCCTCAGTCCGGTAAGTTCCAGGGCACGACCATGACCTACTACGGCCGCTGGAGTTACAAATATGAAGAAGCCAGCCGTCAGGGTGCTGCCGGTGCGATTATTGTGCATGAAACAGCACCAGCTTCTTACGGCTGGTCAGTTGTTGCCAACAGCTGGAGTGGCCCTCAGTACGGCCTGGTATCTCAGGATGGCGGCGCCAGCCGGGTTGCAGTAGAAGGTTGGCTCACACTGGATGCGGCAAAGAAAGTCTTTGCCGACGCAGGCCTGGATTTCGATGCTGAGAAAAAGGCAGCATTGCAGGGGCCCTATCACAAAGACATGGGCTTAACCGCATCTGTGACAGTGAAGAACACCTTTCAGAAATCTGTCAGCCATAACGTGATTGCCACCCTTCCCGGCGCTACAAAACCTGATGAACACGTCATTTACACTGCTCACTGGGATCACCTGGGTAAAGATGAAAGCCTGAAAGGTGATCAGATTTACAATGGTGCCCATGACAATGCCACCGGTTCAGCAGCCGCTATTGTGATGGCGAAAGCATTCGGTGAACTGACGCCCCGCCCTGCCCGCTCAGTAACGTTTCTGATTGTGACTGCTGAAGAGCAAGGTCTGCTGGGTTCAAAATACTATGCTGATCATCCTGTAATCCCGCTGGAGAAAACCGTTGCAAACATCAACATGGATGCCATGAACGTGTTGGGTAAAACGAAAAATGTCAGTGTTGTCGGTATGGGTAAATCAGAAATGGAAACCTATCTGGAAAAAGCAGCAACCCGTCAGGGCCGTTATCTGACACAGGAAGACCGTCCGGAAGCCGGCTCTTACTACCGTTCTGATCACTTCAGCTTCGCCAAGAAAGGCGTACCGGCTCTGTACGCAGAAGGCGGAGACGAACCCTGGGATGCTGAAACGGCTAGCTACCGCAAACGCATGAATGTCATCGTAACCGGTTGTTATCATCAGGTTTGTGATGAATTCCGCAAGGAGTGGGATTTATCAGGCATCGCCCAGGATACGCAAATGTTGTTTGAAGTGGGTACCGATGTGGCCAATGCTGACAGCTGGCCGAAATGGAATGCAGCCAGCGAATTCCAGCGCTAAGCACTTACGCAAACAGGCTGCCTCCGGGCAGCCTGTTACTTTTTTAGTCATCCGTTTTGCAACATTTCTTTCAATATTCCGCGAAAATCGCCACTACCCGCCCTGAATAACGGATAATTTGAGTTTCCGGCAAGTTATTCCTTGCTTTTTTCTCTCATACTGGCACATTCAACAGACGCGGAGTTTGCACCCTTCAAAAACAATAAAGTCTCACCCGCGGCCGCGTTAAGCGACCCGACAGAATAAACAATCCTTTTTTTCAACAAGTGACAAGAGAGAACCCGTTTTATGTGTGGTATTTTCGGTATCCTTGATATCAAAACCGATGTGTCTGAACTCAGAACCCAAGCGCTGGATTATACAAAGTTGCTGCGTCACCGCGGCCCTGACTGGTCGGGTATCTGGAATAATGACAATACCATCCTGTGCCATGAACGGTTGGCCATCGTCGATGTAGACACTGGTGCACAGCCGCTCATCAGCCAGGATAATAATAAGATCCTGGCCGTTAACGGTGAGATCTATAACCACAAGCAACTCGCCAAAGATCTGGCAACGCCTTATGATTTCAAAACCCGCTCGGACTGCGAAGTAATCCTTCCTTTGTACGAGCAGAAAGGCATTGAGTTTATCGATGAGCTTGAAGGCATGTTTGCTTTTATCCTCTACGACGAGTCTCAGGATGCGTATCTGATTGCCCGTGACCACATCGGCATTATCCCGCTGTATACCGGTTACGACGAACATGGCAACTTCTATGTTGCGTCAGAAATGAAAGCGCTGGCGCCTATCTGTAAAACCATCAGTGAATTCCCTCCGGGTCATTACTTGTGGAGCAAAACCGGCGAGCTGACTAAGTACTACAAGCGCGACTGGATGAGCTACGATGCAGTAAAAGATAACGAAACGAATCTGGACGACCTGAAAGTGGCTTTTGAAAAAGCCGTTAAGTCGCACATGATGTCTGACGTACCTTACGCAGTGCTGCTGTCCGGTGGTCTGGATTCATCGCTGGTTTCTGCCGTTGCAGCCCAGTATGTTGCCAAGCGTGTTGAAGACGAAGACAAGTCTGACGCCTGGTGGCCACGCCTGCACAGCTTCGCCGTTGGCCTTGAAGGTGCACCGGACTTAAAAGCAGCTAAACAGGTTGCTGATATGATTGGGACTGTTCACCACGAAATCCACTTCACGATTCAGGAAGGTCTGGATGCGATTCGTGACGTTATCTATCATCTGGAAACCTACGATACCACCACCATCCGTGCGGCAACGCCGATGTACCTGATGACCCGTAAGATCAAAGCCATGGGTATCAAAATGGTATTGTCCGGTGAAGGCTCTGACGAAATTTTCGGTGGCTATCTGTACTTCCATAAAGCGCCAAACGCAAAAGAACTGCACGAAGAAACGGTACGTAAACTGGATCGTCTGCACATGTTCGATTGTGCCCGCGCCAACAAAGCGACCAGCGCCTGGGGTGTTGAAGCCCGTGTACCGTTCCTCGACAAGAACTTCATGGACGTAGCAATGCGCCTGAACCCGCAGGACAAAATGTGTGTTGATGGCCGTATGGAGAAATGGATCCTGCGTAAAGCTTTCGACGACGGTAAAACACTGCCACCAGAAGTACTGTGGCGTCAGAAAGAACAGTTCGGTGACGGTGTAGGTTACTCCTGGATAGACTCTATCCGTGACTTCGTAGAAACAGAAGTGTCTGATCAGCAACTGGCGACAGCAGAATTTCGCTTCCCGGTGAACACACCTGATACCAAAGAAGGTTATTACTACCGCACTATCTTTGAAGGCTACTTCCCGCAGGAAAGCGCTGCACGCTGTGTTCCGGGTGGTAAGTCCATCGCCTGTAGTACCGTTGAGGCGCTGGAATGGGATGCAAGCTTCAAGAATAATGCTGACCCTTCAGGTCGTTCGATGAAAGACGTGCACTCAGGCAAAAGCCACTGATTCATGAGTTAAAAATGCAAAAGCCCGGTGAATCCGGGCTTTTTTGTATCAGCTTGATAACAAACTCTGTTTAAATCCGGCGCGTTGACTGCCAGATTCACCAGATTTCAGGGATTCTCTTCCGTAGCATCGATGGTGGCATCAATACTGGCGGGCTTATACCACAGGGCATCGTTTTGCACAGGTGTCAGGGGTGGTAAAAGCGGGTTATCCAGCTCTATCGTGGTGCGCTTTTCGAGCTCCAGTGCGTTCAGCGTATCTTCATAGGTAGACAAAAACAAAGCGTCGAAAGAACCATCTTCAATTGCCATCTGCAGACCCGTCTCGATAAGCCGTGCCAGTGTGGTATTGCCTTTATTTACGAAAAAATACAACGCCGTGGGATAGTAAATCGCTGTATTGTTTTCCAGTACGATGTCTGAAGACAAATTCCCCTTCTCAAGCTCATTCAGCGCTTCCATCACTGAACGGGGGAAGAAGTCAGCCTTGTTCGTTTCCAGTACTTCCGCTGCATCACCATATGCCGGCACAGTGAACACGTTAAACCCGTTCGCCTGCAAAATTTTGGTATCCGGCCACTCTTCACCGGAAATAGGCACAAGTTTCAGCAAGGCAGATTTGCTCAGCGCTTGTGGAAAGCGGCTGCGGTTCATTTCATTGATCAGAAATACGCGCCAGCCAATCAGCCCTTTCGCCAGCGGGATGCGCACTGGTAACAGGTCTTTTTCACGCTGGGCATCTGTCATACTCCAGACGACGTTCACTTCGCGGTTTTCCCGCAGCTGACGCAGTGCTTTCCCTTGCAGCATGATCCGGTCTGACGGCAGTAAACTGTATTTTACGCCTGTCTTTTCCAGCGCCAGGGTAAGTAAAGCCAGCGGATATTCAGTGCGCAAATCACGCTCATCTATGGGCCGCGGATAGGTTATCGACCATAGTGCAGCATGCACATTCGCACTTAAGAGCAGAAGAACCGGAAACAACCATTTTCCCATCGTTAAAATCCTTAGTGTCGTGCCTGAACAGACAGCATAAATCTATTCAATGCCGATATATTTATGTGTTTGTAACGATAAGCGCCAGTTTCGCGCAATACAGGTGGCGATAGCAAGATCCGTCGCACGTTGCTGCTGACTGATAGGTTGCAGACAAATATGCGCCGGTAATTTTCCGTCCAGCCGTGCCAGCAGACTATCCAGCTCATCAATATGCTTTTGCATAGCCACAGGATGCTTAATTTCATCCGCCCGCTCAAGCGCCTGAGTCAGCACCGGCATTCCGCCTTTCATGTCGACTTTAGGCGATACCGTAACCCAGGTATCTTCATGACACAGTACCTCAAAGGTACCACTGGTTTCTATTTGCGTGGTGTAACCCCGCGCATGCAGCAGTGAGGTGAGCGGACGCAAATCATACATACACGGCTCACCGCCGGTGATCACGATGTGTTTGGCCTGATATCCGTTTTCTTTAAATAAGGTCAGTAACGCTTCATCTTCAATACTGAACCACGCTTCACTCTCCTGAGTTTTCGACAGGACTTCATCTGATGTTGTCAAAAACGCCTCGTCCAGCGTCCATGTATGTTTGGTATCACACCAGGGACAACCCACCGGACACCCTTGTAAACGCACAAACACTGACGGAACGCCGGTTTTTACGCCTTCGCCCTGAATCGTTTCGAACATTTCATTAATTTTAAGACGGGTGTGATGCAATGTGGTGTACCTGTTGTTGATTCGGCTTGGGATTTTACCAAGAATCACATAAAATTCTGGCATCTTTTCGCGAAAAAAACGAACTTATGTCTGAAAAAGTCATTGTTATCTATTCCGGCGGTATGGATTCTTTCACCGTACTGCATAAAGCCATTGCTGACGGGAAAAAACCTTATGCCCTGTCTTTTAACTACGGTCAGCGGCATAAAAAAGAACTCGATTACGCCGCAGCCGTGTGTAATGAGCTGAATGTGCCTCATAAAGTGGTGGATATTTCTGCCATCAATTCACTGGTCGGCGGCTCGGCACTGACTGACGACATTGATGTGCCGGAAGGACATTATGAAGAGCCGTCAATGAAAACCACCGTGGTGCCGAACAGAAATATGATCCTGTTGTCACTGGCAGTAGGTTATGCGGTCAGCGAGAATGCCACCAAAGTTTATTACGGTGCTCACTCCGGTGATCACGCTATTTATCCGGACTGCCGCCCTGAATTCGTTGAGAAAATGAATGACGTGTGTGCCATTGCGAATTATGAAGCGGTTGAAATTGTCACCCCTTATCTCAAAGTGAGCAAAACGGCCATACTCACCGATGGTCTTAAAATGGGACTGGATTACGGTAAAACCTGGACCTGCTATAACGGCAGAGAGCATGCCTGCGGTGGTTGCGGTGCTTGTCAGGAGCGTCTGGAAGCGTTTCGTGATAACGGTGCTGTGGACCCTCTCACCTATGAGTAATGTTGTCCTGAAATGAAAGAAGAAGGCCCCGCAATATTGCGGGGCCTTTTCAATTCAATCTGACCGGCATGATGCCTGTTATTTCTGACTTTCTGAAATAAAGTAAGTCAGTTCTTTGATACAGTGACGCAGTACCGGGTTCAGGCGGGTATTTTTACCGTTCATCACAAACAGCTCGTGGTCAAAGTTAAACAGACTGCCTTTAGCAATAGGCACCAGTCCTAAACTTGCGCCCTGCTCTTTAGCAATATAGTCCGGCAGCAGACCAATATATTCACCGGTCATAATGGCAGAAAGCGCCGCCTCGAAAGAATCGGAGAACGTCTGAATAGCCAGACGCTGATCATCTTCAATATAATTGGCAGATGACAGACCGGAAATCCCGATAGCCGGATACTCACCAATTTTTACGTCTTCCGGCAGTGACACATCGCGGAATTTTGCCAGTGGATGCGTCGGTGAACAGTACAGGCGGCCTTTGCAGGAAATACCAACCGGATGGAACGTTACAGATTCGGGTTTCACCATGTCGTAAGTAGAAATCACCAGGTGACACTCACCGGATAACGCAACGTGCTCTACTTCGTTGTAAAGTCGGGTCTGAATATTGACATGGATATCATCAAATTTCTTCATGGTGCTCTTAACAGCCTTACTGACTGCAAGATGCATGGAAAGCGGCAGGCCTGCCATCATTACCAGGGTAATGTGACCGGAGTAATCGTCGTGAAGCGATTTCAAGTTAAAAACAAAGTTATCGAATGCATTGAAGATTCGTTTGGTTTCCTGGAAAACCACTTCACCTTCTTTTGTCATTTGAAAACCGCCACGGCCCCGGTGACACAGCACCAGATCCAGACGTTCTTCTAATTTTTTAATCGCAGCACTGATATTAGGGCGTTGCATACGTAACACCGGCTCAGCGGCAGTAAATCCATTACAACTCGCAACCGCATAAAACACCCGTAACAGCTTAATATCTGATTCTTGTAAACGATTCAACATGGCGCAATCCGTGAAATTATAGGTATAGTTATAAATACTTTAGAATCATAATAGGTAACTGTTTGCCCGATTACAACGGCAAATTGCAAGTTTATTCACCGGAATTAACGATTTAATTAAACTGAAACAAAAAAAGCGCCCCGAAGGACGCTTCTGATATGTCTGACATAGCTCTTAAGACACGGCGACGACCTGCTTTCGTAATGTTTCGATGTCATCACGCACTGATGCGGCCTTTTCAAATTCAAGCTCACGGGCAAACTCAAACATTTTCTTTTCAAGATCAGCAATTTGCGCCATAAGCTCCGTGGCACTGGCAGCCTGCATTTCCTTTTTCTTCTCGGCAACTTTACGCAGTTTCACTTTACCGGAAGCAGGATGGGCACTGTCACCTAAGTCCATAATGTCCGTAATGGGTTTGTTTAACCGTTGAGGCACTACACCGTTGGCCTTATTGTGGGCTTCCTGTTTCTCCCTGCGCCGGTTAGTTTCATCAATGGCCTTTTTCATCGACTTGGTGATCACGTCTGCGTACATGATGGCGCGGCCATTGACGTGACGGGCTGCACGGCCAATGGTCTGGATCAGTGAGCGCTCAGCGCGGAGGAAGCCCTCTTTATCCGCATCAAGAATCGCAACCAGCGACACTTCGGGCATATCCAGACCTTCCCTGAGCAGGTTAATGCCCACCAGCACATCGAACTTACCCAGACGGAGATCGCGGATAATTTCAATACGTTCAACGGTATCAATATCGGAATGCAAATAACGCACTTTCACGCCATGTTCATTCAGATATTCGCTTAAATCTTCGGCCATGCGCTTGGTCAGCGTAGTAATTAACACCCGCTCGTCTACCGCAACCCTTTTCTGAATTTCAGAGAGTACATCATCGACTTGCGTCGCCACCGGACGCACTTCAATTTCAGGGTCGAGCAAGCCGGTGGGACGTACCACCTGCTCCACAATTTCGCCGTCAGATTTTTTCAGCTCATATTCACCCGGCGTCGCGGAAACATAAATCGTCTGTGGAGAGATCTGCTCGAACTCCTCAAACTTCAAAGGCCTGTTATCCAGGGCAGATGGTAACCGGAAACCGTATTCCACCAGAGTTTCTTTCCGCGAACGGTCGCCTTTGTACATCGCCCCGATTTGCGACACAGTGACGTGCGATTCATCTATAAACATCAGGCCGTCAGCAGGAAAGTAATCCAGTAGTGTCGGGGGCGGTTCACCCGGCGCTCTGCCGGAGAGATAGCGTGAGTAGTTCTCAATGCCCGAGCAATAACCCAACTCCAGCATCATTTCGATATCAAACTGGGTGCGCTGTGAAATGCGCTGGTCTTCAAGTAGTTTGTTACTCTCCTGCAATTGCGCCTTGCGATCTTTAAGTTCAACTTTAATATCTTCAATGGCTGCCAGAATCTTTTCTCTGGGTGTAACATAGTGGGTTTTAGGAAAAACCGTGGCACGGATCACCGATTTATCCACCGCACCGGTCAACGGGTCAAACAGGCTGATTTTATCAATCTCACTGTCGAACAATTCTACCCGCACGGCCTGCTTCTCTGAATCCGCAGGGAAGATATCAATCACGTCTCCCCGTACACGGAATGTGCCCCGCTCGAAGGCCAGGTCATTACGCTTATATTGCAGTTCGGCAAGACGGCGCAGAATATCCCGCTGATCCATAGTATCGCCCTGGCGCAAATGCAAGAGCATTTTCATGTAGGACTCAGGATCACCCAAACCATAGATGGCAGACACACTGGCCACGATAACAACATCGCGCCGCTCCATCAGTGCCTTTGTCGCTGACAACCGCATTTGTTCAATGTGGTCGTTGATTGACGCATCTTTCTCAATAAAAGTATCGGTACTGGGAACGTACGCTTCCGGCTGATAATAGTCGTAGTAGGAAACGAAATATTCCACCGCATTGTTCGGAAAGAACTCTTTCATTTCACCATACAGCTGGGCTGCCAGTGTTTTGTTGTGCGCCATGATCAGTGTCGGACGCTGCACCTGCTTAATAATGTTCGCCATGGTGAAGGTCTTACCGGAGCCGGTAACCCCCAGCAATGTCTGACTGGCAAGACCGCTTTCCAGCCCGTCTACCAGAGCTTCTATGGCTTTTGGCTGATCCCCTGCCGGTTGATATTTGGATTCCAGTTCGAAGCCTTTACTCATTGTGCTACTTCTTCTCCCGGTTGCCGGCGATGCTCAGACAGCGCCCGATTAAAATAAACATAAGAGATGGTCGCCATACACAAATTGGCAATGACGACGCCCCAGAACAAGCCTTTCAAACCAAAGAACAAACTTGCCACATAGGATACAGGTACGTAAAAAACGAACAGCCGGATGACACTCAGGATCAACGCTGCCATTGGCTTGTGCATGGCATTCAATGACGAATTCGTTAAAATCACAATACCCTGCATCCCATATCCCAGCGGGACTATCATCAGGAACAGATGAATGAGCCAGGCCACTTCAGCTTCCTCAGCAAACATTTGGGCTATCCAGCCGGAAAGCAACCACATGAGAGCGAACACGACAAGTTGCCAGCCAATCACAAATTTCACAGTTAACCGGTAAGCTTCTTCAACCCGTTGATACAAACCGGCCCCCACATTTTGCGAAATGATGGGTGGCAGGGTCATGGACAATGCCAGAATAACGATAGACGCAATGGACTCAAGCCGGTTCCCTACTCCCCATGCAGCAACGGCCTCTGCACCATAATTTGCCACTACTGCGGTCATCACACCACCGGCAACAGGTGTGAGCATATTCGCCCCTGCAGCCGGCAGACCGATTTTCAGGATGGGCGCACAGCTTCTGCGCAGTTCCGCAATGGTCAATAAACGGGGGACCATCAGGTTTCGTTTCACTGCCAGCAACCAGATGATATAACTGGCTCCCGCCACCCAGGCGAGGAACGTCGCCAGTGCCGCTCCCTGAATCCCCATCGCAGGTACCGGTCCCCAGCCAAAAATAAAAATGGGATCAAGGGCTGCATTCAATGCGCCGCCAACCGCCATAATTATACTGGGAGTGCGCGTATCACCGCATGCCCGCAGCACACTGTTCCCCACCATGGGAAGCGCCAGAAACACACTTGATAAGTACCACAACGACATATAGTCATGAATGTAGGGCATCAAGGTTTCACTGGCGTTCAGTGCTTTGAATATCGGGTCAATCAACAAATAACCTGCAACGGCAAGCAAACCTACCATCACGAAAGACAAGGTTATCGAGCTGGTTGCATACTCCCGGGACTCAGAATAACTCCCGCTACCCTGCAACTTACCGATAATGGCTGACGTACCAATCCCGAGGCCGATATTTAAACTGATAACCGTAAAGGTAACCGGAAACGTAAAACTGATGGCTGCCAGAGGTTCAGTGCCCAGTAAACTGACGAAGAACGTATCAACAAGGCCAAAGCTCATCATCATAACCATACCCATGATCATCGGTACGGTCATTCGCTTTAATATAGTAGCTACATTACCTTGCGTTAAACTGGAAGCGCGCGTGTTATTTTTTGATTCGGTCACGTCGGTCTCTTAACTGATTCGCCATGAAGTGACGATGGGAAATAAAACAGGCTTAGTCTACTTGAGTGACTGCCCGGTTGCACGACTATCCGCCACGGCTAACCCCCGTCTTATCCTTTATTCTTTTTTAAGAAATATTTTTATTTTTTTATTTGACAGATTTTGGTTTATCGCCTTGTCAGTCACTAAGCCGTCAAAAGTTCGTCTTTTATAAATGAAAAATACCTATGATTTTCCACAATTTTAAATGACAGTGGGATGACAGCTATTTGACAGCTTGTGTCATATAACCGGCGTGGGAAAACCCTTTTAATCCCTGTGCGGATCCGGCGAACTATGTTAATTATCCGTTAACACTAAAAAAGATCGTCAAAATCCTGTTGCCTTATTAACCGCTGTTAGCGAATTAACACACAAGTGTGTTAATGTGTGACCAATGCAGATCATATTATCCACCGGGCACGATCAAACAATATAAGCAGTTGAATTTAATAAATAAACCAGACAAACTTACGCCATCGCATCAACGAATCAAACTGATTTATTGCTGCAAATTCCAACGATCCCCTCACCTATCAACATAGTTATCCACAGATTTAGTGGATAAGTGCGTAAAGGCCAGTATTCACGTGTATTTTCCGGGATCCCGCCGATTTTTTTGTAAGTGAAGACTAACCTTATGATTGGCTGATGCACGTTACCGTTACATTAATAACTGTACTTTAATACAGTAGTCAAAGCATTTTTAATACCCTTTAAATTACTCGACTAACTTTTTAGTTATAAGCTTTGTTTGTGTTTATTCGATTTCAGGCATAGTCAAAAATCTGACTTATTTTTCAACAACCTGTCTGTACCTGGTGTAAACAAGTGTATTTTTTAAGCGCTTTGAGCAATTTTTGTCTCGGAAATCAGAAAAAAGCTATTTTTTGAGCGAACGGAATAAAAACCTTAAAACGTTTGTTGACAGTGACAAGATACGTCATTAATATTCGCCTCCGTTGAAAGCCGGTCCCCCTTAGCTCAGTTGGTTAGAGCGACGGACTGTTAATCCGCAGGTCCCCCGTTCGAGTCGGGGAGGGGGAGCCAACTTTCGACAAATCCGGTTCCCCCTTAGCTCAGTTGGTTAGAGCGACGGACTGTTAATCCGCAGGTCCCCCGTTCGAGTCGGGGAGGGGGAGCCACTCTTATTTCCCCTCTTTGTTTCATCGCAGAAATTCATTTCTTTAAATTATTCTCATTTGTATTAAGTTGTTAATCGCGCGACAAAAAGCGATAATACGCAACGTGACAGACACTGCTGTTTTTTTAAATTTTCTAATGTCCAATATGCGTTCACTGCTTTTACTATGACAGATTTTTTGTTACTCCTTGTGGGTACAGTACTCGTTAACAATTTCGTGCTGGTTAAGTTTCTGGGTTTATGCCCCTTTATGGGCGTGTCCGGCAAACTTGAAACGGCCATTGGCATGGCCATGGCGACATCCTTTGTTTTAACACTGGCATCTGTCACCAGTTATCTGGTCGAAACCTGGCTGCTTGTGCCCCTGGGCATCGGTTATCTGCGAACACTGGCGTTCATCCTGGTTATTGCCGTCGTGGTTCAGTTCACTGAAATGGTCGTGCACAAGACCAGCCCGACCTTATACCGGCTACTCGGAATATTTCTGCCTCTTATCACTACCAACTGCGCGGTATTGGGTGTTGCCCTGCTAAACCTGACAGAGCAACACAATCTCATTGAGAGCCTGATTTACGGCTTCGGTGCTTCTGTTGGTTTTTCTCTTGTGCTTATTTTATTCGCGGCAATGCGTGAACGTCTGGCCGCGGCAGATGTTCCGGTGGCTTTTAAAGGCGCTTCTATTGCCATGGTTACCGCCGGCCTTATGTCGCTGGCATTTATGGGTTTCAGCGGTCTGGTGAAATTATAATGACGATATCAGTAGCACTTATCGCCATCGGCGTGCTTGCGGTCGCATTCGGCCTGCTTTTAGGCTATGCCAGCATCCGCTTTAAAGTTGAAGCCGACCCTCTGGTTGAGCAAATCGATGAAATCTTACCGCAAACACAATGTGGTCAGTGTGGCTATCCGGGTTGCCGCCCCTATGCAGAAGCGATTGCAAACGGTGATGACATTAATAAATGTCCGCCGGGCGGCGAGTCCACGATTAAAAAACTTGCCGACCTGACCGGCAAAGAAGCCAAACCCCTCGATTCAGCCCACGGTGAAGAGGATGTGAAAAAAGTCGCCTTCATCCGCGAAGATGAATGTATCGGCTGTACCAAATGTATTCAGGCATGTCCGGTAGATGCCATTCTGGGCGCTGCAAAACATATGCACACTGTACTTACTCAGGAATGTACGGGCTGTGATCTCTGCGTGGACCCCTGCCCTGTTGACTGTATCGACATGGTGCCCGTTGAAACCACAACGGCGTCATGGAAATGGGATTTTGATAAAACGCCCAAAGGCGATATTCCAATTAAGATGGTGTCGTAATCGTGATGTTTCCTGTTTATGAAGATGTTCTGGCCCGGCTGGATAAGGGTCAGCTCAGCAGCTTTCCCGGCGGCGTACATCCTGAAGGTCATAAAGGGCTTTCGAACCAGACACAAATAGTGGATCTGCCGCTGGCAAAGGAATACGTTGTGCCGGTACGGCAGCATATTGGTACAGAAGGCACCTTACTGGTGCGCCCGGGCGATAAGGTTCTCAAGGGTCAGCCACTGACCCAGTCCACCCAGCCTTTTTCTGTGCCTGTCCATGCGCCAACTTCCGGTACCATAGCCGGCATCGCGCAGCATGTTACCGCTCATCCCAGTGGTCTGGATGAACTTTGCGTTACGCTGAAAGCCGATGGCCATGATACCTGGTATCCTCTTTCTCCCTGCCCCGACTATGCAAAAGAAGAAAAGGTATCACTGACTGAAAAGTTATGTGATGCAGGAATTTCAGGTATGGGGGGCGCCGGCTTTCCCAGCCACATTAAGGTGAATACCAACAAGCCTGTTGAGTTTCTGATCATCAACGGCGTGGAATGCGAGCCTTACATCACGTCTGACGACAGGCTGATGCGTGAGCACGCTGACGGCATCATGGCCGGTATTGAAATTCTTGTACACCTGCTGTCACCCAAATGCGTGGTGATCGCCATTGAAGACAACAAACCAGAAGCCATCAGGGTTTTATCAAAACAGATTGAAACCCTGCCCCACATCCGTGTGGCAACAGTAGAGACAAAGTATCCTGCCGGCGGTGAAAAACAACTTATTCAGGTCGTAACCGGCCGTGAAGTGCCCCGCAAAGGATTACCTCTTGATGTGGGTGTGACCATGTTCAATGTGGGTACCTGCTTTGCAGTTGCACAAGCCATTATTGAAGGTAAACCCCTGATCGAAAGGATCGTCACTGTCACAGGTCAGGCAGTTAAACGCCCCGGAAACTATCGTGTTCGCCTTGGGACACCAGTGAATCACGTGTTGTCTCAGGCGGGTTACCTCGGTGAAAAACAGACAACGCCACAGGTCATCATGGGCGGCCCGATGATGGGCTTTACCTTAAATGACGCCGCGGTACCGGTGGTAAAAACCACTAACTGTCTGTTGGTACCGGCTACAGGTGAACTCACAAACGGTGACGACGAACGCGCCTGTATCCGTTGCAGTGCCTGTGCTGATGCCTGTCCGGCAACATTGCTTCCGCAGCAGTTGTACTGGCACAGTAAAGCGAAAGAATACGATAAGGCACAGGAATATAATCTGTTTGATTGTATCGAATGCGGTGCCTGCGCTTATGTATGCCCCAGTGAAATACCGCTGGTTCATTATTACCGTAAAGCCAAAGCTGACATTCGCCTGGAGCTTGACGAAAAAGCTAAAGCAGACAAAGCCAAAGAACGTTTCGAAGCCCGCAAAGCCCGCCTTGAACGGGAAAAAGAAGAGCGGGAAGCGAAGCATCGTAAAGCCAAAGAAGCAAGGCTGGCAGCTGCCGCACAACCGGCAACTGACGCTCCGGCCTCTCAAAGCAGCGATGCAGCCCCCAAAGATAAAGTAGCGGCCGCTCTGGCACGTGCCAAAGCCCGCAAAGCGGCAGCACAAAAAGCAGAAACACAACCGGAAACGGCGCCGGCTTCACAGGAAGAAGCTCCTGCTGCAAATGATAAAAAGGCTGCAGTGGCAGCAGCCATCGCCCGGGCGAAAGCTAAGAAAGCAGCTCAGAATGCAACGCCTCCTGCTGATTCCGCTGACGCCGCTCCTGCACCGGAAGGCGAAACTGACAATAAGAAAGCCGCAGTGGCAGCAGCCATAGCCAGAGCGAAAGCCAAAAAGGCGGCCAGAGAAGCGCAACAGTCTGCAGACGACAACAGCGAAAAACCGCCGGTACAAACAGAACCGGCTCAGCCAGAACCGGCTCAGCCAGAACCGGCACAAAAAGAACCTGAAGCAACCCAATCCTCCCCGGCAGCACCGTCTGCTGAAGAAGCCAGAAAAGCGCGTATTGCAGCCGCTGTTGCCAAAGCAAAAGCAAAAAAGGCGGCAAAAGACAATGATGGCGCACCGGAACAGGATGCAAAAACCGGAACAGGGGCTCAGGAAACGACTGATAAACCCGACGCTGGCAAGCAAACAGATGCACAGGCTGATTCAGACACAACACAAAAAAAAGCAGACCCCGCGGATGAAAAGAAAGCCCGTATTGCTGCTGCGGTTGCAAAAGCAAAAGCGAAAAAAGCCGCCAGAGACAACGGGAATAATGACTAAATGAAACTAAATCTTGCCAGTTCCCCTCACTTACGCACAAAGCGTGATACCAGTCAGGTAATGCGCCTGGTGCTATACGCCATGTTGCCGGGCATTGCTTGTCAGGTTGTATTCTTTGGCTGGGGCGTCGTCATTCAGGCGTTCCTTGCTGTTGCGACAGCACTGGCAACGGAAGCCGCGATTTTGTCTCTGCGCAATAAACAGGTTAAGCGCAATCTGTCTGATTACAGTGCGGTACTCACAGCCTGCCTGCTGGCAGTCAGTATCCCCCCTACTCTGCCCTGGTGGATGACCGTCACCGGCACTTTTTTCGCCATAGCAATCGTGAAACAGCTTTACGGCGGTTTGGGCTACAACCTGTTTAATCCGGCGATGGTGGCTTATGTCGTGCTGCTGGTGTCTTTCCCTGCGGCAATGACTCAGTGGCTGCCACCGGAAGGCGTAAGAGCGGCAGCATTATCCTTTACAGATACATTGAGCCTGATTTTTACCAGTTATACGCAAACCGGACTGGATGTCACTCAAATCAGGGATGTGGCTGACGGCATGACATCCGCGACGCCATTGGATCAGGTGAAAACTGGCCTGACCCGTTCTTCAACCTATTCTGAGTTACTGGCATCGCCAATTTACAATGGCGGCCTTTTTGCCAGCGGTGCCGCTGGCTGGTCATGGGTAAGCACAGCCTGGGCCCTTGGCGGGCTGGCGTTGTGGCGTCTGAAGGTTATCAGCTGGCACATTCCGGGCAGCATGATCGCCAGCGTCGCCCTGTGCGCCTTATTTCTTCATCTGCTCAATCAGGATATCTACGCGTCACCGGTCTTTCACCTTATCAACGGCAGCGTGTTATTCGGTGCGTTTTTCATTGCCACTGATCCTGTTTCTGCCTCCACCACAGCACGAGGACGGATAGTATTTGGCGCGCTCATCGGATTCTGGATTGTGATTATCCGTACGTTTGGCGGGTATCCTGATGCGGTCGCCTTTGCGGTCATTATTATGAACATGGCTGTGCCGCTAATCGATTATTACACCCGTCCGCGCACCTACGGCCATCCGCGGGGTAAAGCATGATGAACAGTATTGTGAAAAATGGCGTCATGCTGGGCGCTTTTGCCATTGTGACCACTGGTTTAATTGCCACTACCTTTTTCGGCACTGAGTCACGCATTGCAGAGCAGGAACAGCAAAAATTGATGTCTTTGCTGAACGAAGTGGTACCCCAATCGGTTTATGATAATGAACTGTATGCAGATTGCACCGCCGTCTCTGATCCGCTGCTTGGTAAGCCGGGCACTTTACGCCACGTTTACCGTGCACGGTTAAACGGAGAGTCCGCCGCCCTTGCTATTGAAGCTGTGGCACCGGACGGTTACAGTGGGGATATTGCCATTGTTATCGGTGTCACTAACGACATGACGGTAACCGGCGTGCGGACTGTGAGACACCAGGAAACTCCCGGACTGGGTGACAAAATCGAATTGTCAGTCAGTGACTGGATAACGTCTTTCAGCGGTGAGTCCTTTGATAATTCGGCGCTGAACAAATGGCAGGTAAAAAAAGACGGTGGCAAATTTGACCAGTTTACCGGCGCAACGATTACTCCCCGTGCCGTTACAGGTGCAGTAAAACGGGCCCTGTTGTATGTGGAAGCAAACCGTGAGTCTTTATTTGCCCTGCCAGTTAATTGCATGGCTAAGCAACCCGGAGGTTCAGAATGAGTGAGTGGAAAAATCTGACCATCGAAGGTTTATGGAAAAATAATCCTGCACTGGTTCAGCTTCTGGGTTTGTGCCCCCTTCTTGCGGTCACCGCAACAGTTATTAACGGGCTTGGCCTGGGGCTGGCAACCACACTGGTGCTGGTTGGTTCAAATATTACCGTGAGTCTGGTACGTAATATTGTCAGGAACGAAATCCGGATCCCGGTGTTCGTGATGGTGATTGCAGGTTTTGTAACCGTTGTTCAGCTACTGATGAACGCCTTTACTTACGAACTCTATTTAACACTGGGCATTTTTATTCCGTTAATTGTGACAAATTGCGCCATCATTGGCCGGGCTGAAGCCTTTGCCTCGAAGAATCCGGTCCTGCCGGCAGCCCTTGACGGCCTGATGATGGGTGCAGGGTTTACTGCTGTGCTGATGTTACTAGGCGCCATGCGCGAAGCCTTAGGTTCCGGTACCCTGCTAAGCGGAGCTGATCGTCTTTTTGGCAGCATAGCGACCAACTGGACCATTACTTTATTTGATACAGACCAGCCTTTCCTGCTCGCTATTTTGCCGCCGGGCGCGTTCATTGGCATGGGTCTGCTCATTGCTCTTAAAAATGTTATCGACGCGCGGATGGCTGCCAAAAAGGTTCCGGAAGCCAAAACCGTCACCCGAATCAGGGTAACTGCTGAAAGTTAAGTGTTGCTATGAATAATACGAAAAGAAAGGAAATTCTGACCCGGCTGAGAGATGCTAATCCTCATCCCACTACTGAATTGAACTTCACTACACCCTTTGAATTGCTGGTCGCAGTGACCTTATCAGCACAGGCCACCGATGTGGGTGTGAATAAGGCGACGGCCAAACTGTTTCCCGTGGCCAATACGCCGCAGGCTATCGCAGATTTGGGCGTAGATGGCTTAAAGGAATACATCAAGACTATTGGTCTTTACAATGCCAAAGCCGAAAACGTGCACAAACTCAGTAAGATCATTGTTGAAAAGCACAATGGCGAGGTACCGGAAAGCCGGGAGGCGCTGGAAGCTTTGCCGGGCGTTGGCCGTAAAACGGCGAATGTAGTACTGAATACAGCATTCGGCTGGCCCACGATTGCGGTAGACACTCACATATTTCGGGTATCAAACCGCACTAAGTTTGCCATGGGCAAGAACGTGGACAGAGTGGAAGAAAAGCTGTTAAAAGTCGTGCCTGCTGAATTTAAGGTCGACGTTCACCACTGGCTGATCCTGCACGGCCGTTATACCTGTATCGCCCGCAAACCCCGCTGCGGTTCCTGTATTATTGAAGACTTGTGTGAGTTTAAGGATAAGACCGGGTAGTTTTATCCAAATTGGGTGTAGAAGCTTTCCAAAATTGTCATTAACGCTTTATTCTTCTCTGAATTTGCAGCATCAACGTGAGGCACCGAAAACGTTTTAGAATCGTTATCGAAATACCGGCCGGAGCTTTCTGCAAACTTATCAGAGAGCGATGCTTTAACTAATATTTCAGCACCGATCCCGATATCGTTTCCTGCCAAACCAAAACCTTCTTTAACCATTTTACTAGCCAATAATGAACCGGGGTTAACCGCTAATACAACCTGGTCTGTCTTTAGTTCCCGGGCTAACTCTTGTGACCATATAGTAATGGCCAATTTACTTTGAGCATAAGCCTGAAAGTCGTCTGCAATCGTCAAACTCCCGCGCATAGCTTCGAGGTTGACCGGCGCTTGTGCAGCAGATGACAAATTAATAATCCTCCCATTATCTTTTAGCACTGACAGTAACCCTTTGGTGATGATGAAAGGGCTAATCGTATTAACGACAAACCTTACATCCACCCCGACACCGCTAACAGGCTTATCCGTCTTGAATACGCCTGCATTGTTGATAATAATATCTAGCGATTGATGACATTTTTTTATATTGTCCACTAACTGCCCCACTTGATAAAGGTCCGAGAGGTCAGCCTTATAAGTATCTATTTCAATATTTGGAGCAATCTCTAACAGCAATTTGTGAGTCTTTTTCAGCTTGTCTGCATTTCGTCCGTGAATAACCAGGTTGTGTCCTAAACCAGCCAATATCTGCGCGGTTTCTAAACCAATGCCATCAGTCGCACCTGTGATTAATATGGTTTTCATTTCATCCCTCTTCACACGCTTATCACAACTTTGCCAATGGCTTTTCCACTAGATAATCGTTCATGTGCTTTTCCCGCTTCATTTAGTGAAAATGATTGACTGTCCAGAACAACTTCAAGCTCTCCCGCTTCAACAATTTGGGCTAGCTCCGTAAGTATGTCAGAGTGATCTTCCCGATTTACATTGTGGAGCATGGGTATCAGCATAAATACCACATGCAAAGACAAACCTTTGAAATGAGCTAACGATAAATCTAAGTCAAGCATTGCAACAGTTGTGGCAACGTGTCCGTTTAAAGCAGTCGCCTCAAACGAGTTCAGCATGTTTTCACCACCAACCGAGTCAAATACAACATCAAAGCCAATTCCTTTAGTATATTTTTCTACATATTCGGCCACGTCTTCTGTTTTGTAATTTATAGCAGTGGCACCTAACTTACTGATAAGAGCTAGCTGCGCATCTCCCCCTCCTGTTGAATAAACCTCAGCGCCAAAATATTTTGCAAGTTGAAGCGCTACGTGACCAACACCTCCTGAGCCACCATGCACCAGCACTTTTTGGCCTTGTTTAACACCCGCACGGGTTAGCCCTTCATAAGCAGTAATACCCACTAATGGCAGTGCGGCAGCTTGTTCCATGGATAAATTCCCTGGCTTCTTAGCTATAAGTCGAAAATCCGCAGCGATATATTCTGCTAATGTCCCGGGCAGATCAGCAAGCCCACCAGCACACCCATACACTTCATCTCCTATTTTGAAATCTGTCACGCCATCGCCCACTTCTTCTACTATTCCGGCGAAATCCATTCCCAAAATAGCAGGCGCTGAAGGGGACAAAGGTAACTCGCTGCCCATTTGACGGATCATTGTGTCCACGGTATTCACACTTGTGGCTTTTATATTCACCAAAACATGCATCGGTTTCACTTCTGGTTTGCCGACATGTTTAAGTTCAAATACCTCTGGTCCACCAAATTTGTTAACTACCATTGCTCTCATTTTGACTCTCCGGTTACGCTCAGTTCATGTTTAAGCTAAAACGAGTATAATCTTCAAAGGAGATATTGATAATTACCCAAAATAAATAATCACTTTCAACAAAAAGTTTATAATGAATATTGAGTATCTAAAGCTATTTGTTAGAGTAGCCACTACAAACAACATAAGCTCTGCAGGCGCTGAACTTGGCTTATCTGCCGCTGTGGCGAGTAGCCATATTAGAAAGCTGGAAGAAAGTTTGGGCGTAAGGCTTTTTCATAGAACAACAAGAAAGATATCTTTAACTGAAGATGGCGTCGCATTTCTTCATCATGCTGAAGACGTAATTGCTAGCGTGGAAGCGGCTGAAGCATCGGTGGGGGTTGGGAACTTAAAGCCAAGTGGAACGTTGCGTGTTGCTGCTCCAGCTTCATTTGGTCGCATGCATATATTGCCTGCGATGAAAGGCTTTATGAATGAATACCCTAATCTAAAAATAGATTTAAAACTGTCCGATACCATAGTTGATTTAGTAGAAGGCGGTTTTGATATTGCCATCCGAAATTCGCAATTAAAAGACTCAACACTAATAGCCAAAAAACTAGTAAACGATAGACGGATTTTATGTGCGTCCCCTGAGTACATATCTAAATATGGTTCTCCTGCCTCACCCATGGAACTGAGAGATCATAACTGTATAACCCTCTTAAATTTAGATCATTGGGCATTTAAGGGTGGCAATGAAACGCTAAATATTAAAGTCACCGGCAACTTTAGTACCGACAACGGGGAAGCAATACGTGACGCTTGCTCGTATGGCATAGGTATAACTGTCAATTCAACCTGGAGTGCCTATCAACAATTAATTAATGGTGAGTTAGTAGAAGTATTATCCGAATACCCATTGATTTCTGAAACCGCTATTTGGGCGGTTTACCCAAGCTCCAGACAATTAGCACCTAAAGTCAGAGCGTTTATTGATTACTTTTCGAGTTACTTTAATAGTGAACCGTATTGGGATGAAAAGCTTAAACAGCACCCCCAGCCACACTCTGTTTAATCAATACCTACTTTAATTATCCTTTAGCTGGCCCACTATCGCTGTAGACACACACATATTTCGGGTATCAAACCGCACTAAATATGCCATGGGCAAGAACGTGGACAGAGTGGAAGAAAAGCTGTTAAAAGTCGTACCTGCTGAATTTAAGGTCGACGTTCACCACTGCACGGCCGATATACCTGCATCGCCCACAAACCACGTTGCGGTTCCTGTATTATTGAAGATCTGTGTGATTTTAAGGAAAAAACAGAAGTCTGATTTACTAGCGGCAACCGGAAAGGGTGACAGACTCAGCCGTGATGGTCATCGGTGCCGCTTTGAGCAGTGTGTTGATACCCAGAATATTGTTTCCTCCCGGCATCACGGCAACTTCTACCGGACCCAGTTCGCAAGCCTGCCCGATACGGATTGAACTGAGCTGATACTGCGACACAGTGAGAATTTTACCGTTCGCCAGTCTGGCTGCCGATTTACCCGATTTTTTCAGCTTCCGGCCTTTGGTTAACGCCTCAAAAGTTGCTTTATTTAAGGTCAGCAAGCCGGAGCCGGTGTCGAGAAGAAATGAAGCTGTGACTGCCGATTCAAGCGTCGCTTCAAGGTACAGGGTACCGCCTGCACTCTGGTCAAGTGGCACCGCCTGTTCACTGGCAACTACGGCAGTTGAAAGCAGCATTCCTGCTACCCATAAAATGATGCTCTTCATAACTGTTCCGGCCCTGCTGACGATACCTGTACAGTTACAGCAACTTAAACGCCATTCCGGTAAGTTACTGATATTTCATTACCCTGTTCCTCTCAGTGCCCATCCAACAAACCAAATAAGTGCACAACCAGCCAAATTGCACCACCAAAAAGCATGAAAAGAAAAAAAGTAGTGAAATCGTCCACATTTGATAGCTAAGCATTCTCTAAACCCTACAGCTGATAGATTAAAACTATCTCCAGATAGTATTGTTTCATTTTTATTCAGCCATACAATGGAATAAAGCACCATTTTGATGCAAACAAAAGGACACTGTTATGAAAAGAACCCTCTCTCTGCTGAGCTTATGTGTTTTACCGGCCCTGTTTACCGGAGCGGCTGCCGGCGAAACACGAAATAATGAAATGGTTGATATCCAGGTTGTGGATTATGCCGGTAAACCACCGTTTAAACGCAAAATAGTCAGCCTGCCGGTACATGACGTGGCTCAACTTGAGTTGGCAGGTGGCGAACCTAAAGAGTATGTGGAAGTGAAAGAGGTCATCATGCGGGGTAAACCTCCCTACCGCCGCATCACAACAACGATGCCTGTATACGATGTCGCTCAGTTTGAACTGCTGGAAACGGAACAACAAAGCGGAAAACAGGGCACTCGTCCCCCGTTTAAGCGCTTCTGAACATAATGTCAGGGCGGCGTAGAATTGACTAGGCCGTCCTGTTCCCTTTCCTCGTTGACCATTTTTTCAGTACCTTCCGCTTTTACAGATCTACGTCACACGAATGTCTTCTTTCCCCGCCAGAATAGAGGTTTTGGTTCCGGCAAAAACATCCTGTATGCTTTTCTTTTGCTGTCGTTACCTGTGTCGTTCACCAATAAAGGATCTGTTTGTGTTAAAAAACACTTTGCTCTCTTTCACCTTTTCTACACTGTGTTTGAGTACCAGTGCTGCTGCATTCGATATCATTGCTCACAGAGGTGCATCCGGCTATCTTCCCGAGCATACACTGGAAGCTGCAACACTGGCGTTTGCCCAGCAACCGGATTACATCGAACAGGATGTGGTAGCCACTAAAGATGGTGAACTGGTTGTACTTCATGATATTCATCTGGATACAGTAACCAATGTGGCCGCGAAGTTTCCTGACCGCGCCCGTGACGATGGCCGTTGGTATGCGCTGGATTTCACGTTAGCGGAATTGCGCACTCTTCAAGTAAAAGAGCGGGCGGATACCGCTGGAAAACAAGTGTTTGCCAAGCGCTATCATGGCAATAAAGCGCTGTTTACCATTGCTACGTTAGATGAACATATAGAACTCATCAGTGAATTAAACCGCGAATTTAACAGCAACATTGGCTTTTATACTGAAATCAAGTCGCCAGCCTGGCATAAAAAAGAAGGCACAGATATCAGCCAACTTCTGCTTGATACACTGGCGCGCTATGACCTCAATGGCGGGAATGCCAATATTTATGTGCAGTGTTTTGATTTTGCTGAAGTTAAGCGTCTGCGCGACGAGCTGGGTTTTAAAGGCAAGATAGTTTTGTTGCTGGCTGACAACAGCTGGGGTGAGTCTCCCACTGATTACCAGGCACTTCTGACTGAACAGGGCATGCATGATATTGCAAAATATGCTGATGGCATTGGTCCCTGGTTACCACAGTTACTGGACATGAAGGCAATACAGCAAGGTAAGGTTGTCCCTGCTTCCTGGCTGGCAACGGCGAAAAAAGAAGGGCTGATTATTCACCCTTATACATTCAGAATTGATGCACTGCCAACAGGTAAGACAGCAGAACAGATCCTCGGACTGCTAACCGGACCGTTGGCGGTTGATGGTGTTTTTACCGATCAGGTCCCGCCGGTAAAAAGCTTTTTACAACACAGCGGAAAATAACCAGACGTCTACCCCCTGGATAACCGCACTACAACGCGGCGGTTGAGCGCACGGGCGTCACTGTTGTCATTTGGCGAGATGTGACGCTTCTCGCCGTGGCCAGTGACTTCGATACGGGAGGCATCCACACCCATGGCTGTAAAATACTCTTTCACCTGATTAGCACGGCGGACAGATAACTGCTCGTTGCTCCAGCGTCCGCCATAGCTGTCGGTATAACCGTCCAGTAACACCAATTCCAGTCCGCTGTCTTCTTTCAGATATTCCCCAATCATGTTCAGACGCTTTTCTGAGTATTTGGTTAAATCCACACTGTTTTTCTCGTAAGACAGCACGGTGTAGGCAATATCATCAAAACTGTAGGGCAACAGTTGTGACACGCACTTCACGAAGTTGCGGTATACCGGTGTGAAGTTGCTGGCATTCAAGGCAACAGCCACTTTGTCGTATTCGTTGTACCAGTCCTGATAGTAGATAGTCGGCCAGTAGCCCTTTTCCAGTTCACTGAGCATTGTCCAGGCAGCTTGCTCAGGCAGGTCGCCGTTGTACTGGGTTCGCAGGGTCATATCAGCAATGTTTTTAGGTGCTGCGCCGGGCATCCATGAAGGAGGGACTGAATAAACGGCGGCCACGCCAAATTTCTTCGGCAGCAGTTGCATGTCCAGCTCGAATTCCATATTCAGTTGCTTCGACGCTACGCTGGAGAACTCGGCATCGCCGTAACCGGGTACCGCATGAGATAAAGTGCACTGCAGACGGCTTTCATCTTTCAATTGCCAGTCAGAGGATTCCACAGTCGCAGAATACTGGCGCATTGCGCCGTAACCCGGTGCACTTATCAGCAAAAAACACAATAAAGCCTGTCGAAACATAATATGCCCTGAAACTAAGAGAAAAGAGGTGGCTCTTTCTTTATCGCCGCCCTGCGCAAAAAGTTTAGCACAATGGTCAGTATAATCCCCTTCCCTCACAGGTAACAAAGGTAGATACATACGGCGTATCTTGCGATAATCCATTTTTGCTCTGCCCATGCACTTGTTTATTCAGAGGCTTCTTCGATCTATGTCTGAAAACGCGAATTTGTTAAAGCACCGTTTCCGTGGTTATTTTCCTGTCATTATTGATGTGGAAACTGCCGGTTTTAATGCTACAACTGATGCACTGCTGGAAATCGCTGCTGTCACTTTGCGTATGGATGAACAAGGTGATTTGCACCCCGACAAAACCGTGCATCACCATGTCAATCCCTTCGAGGGCGCGAACCTGGAGCCGGCTGCACTGGAGTTTAATGGCATTGATCCTCATTGTCCGCTAAGGGGCGCACTGGATGAAGCCGATGTCATGAAAGACGTATGTAAGCAAATCCGCAAACTGCAGAAAGATGCAGACTGTCAACGCTCAGTGATTGTGGCCCATAATGCCACCTTTGATCAGAGCTTTGTAAATGCCGCGATTGCCCGCAGTAACATTAAGCGCACTCCGTTTCACCCGTTTGTGTCTTTCGACACAACGACACTGGCAGGGTTAGCCGTCGGTCAGACAGTACTGGTAAAGGCATGCCGTGAAGCCGGGATTGCGTTTGATCAGAGTGAAGCACACAGTGCCCTTTACGATGCAGAGCGGACAGCAGAACTGTTTTGCTACATTGTGAACCGCTACAAACATTTAGGTGGCTGGCCAGTCGCGCCAGCGGAATGACCGGTCACAGGAACAACTATCCGGTTTCTATTTGACGTCGCCTCTTTCTTGTTAACAAATTGTAACGTACACTGAGAATAACTGAATCGTTTAAGTCGTGTACGTTATGAAACACCCCGTTGTCCTCTGGACCCTGACCGTCGCCTTCGCCGGTTTTCTTTTCGGATTTGATACCGCTGTTATTTCCGGCGCTGATCAGCCTATTCAGGCTTTATGGCAAACCTCAGATCTGACTCACGGATTGCTGGTCATGTCTTCTGCCCTGTGGGGTACCGTTGCCGGCGCCCTTACCGCCAATATTCCCTGCGATAAATTTGGACGCAAACCAGTACTTGTTGGCATTGGTATTTTGTATGTGGTGTCAGCCATTGGCTCCGCACTGGCAACCGATCCTGTGTTTTTCAGCATTATGCGCTTTATTGGCGGGTTTGGGGTCGGCGTGTCTTCCATTGCGGTGCCCGCCTACATTGCTGAAATTGCACCGGCGCAGAAACGGGGCCGTATGGTAGCCACCTATCAGTTCCAGATTGTGTTTGGTATTCTCATCGCCTTTCTTTCAAATTTTATACTCTCCGCCTGGTTCAGCCTTGACTGGCGATGGATGCTGGGTATAGAAGCCATTCCGGCAATGATTTATCTGTTACTAGTACTTAATGTACCGGAAAGCCCGCGCTGGCTGCTCCTGCACCGGAATGATGAAAAACAGAGCAGGGATATTTTGCTCCGCGCCGGTGAAACTGACCCGGATGCTGTGCTGGCTGCTGTAAAGCGGGATGTTCAGAATCATCGCAGCCCGTCACTGTTCAATGCTGCCTACCGTTTACCGGTGTTGCTGGCTTTTCTGGTAGCGATGTTTAATCAGTTGTCAGGCATTAATTTTGTTATCTACTTTGCACCCAGAATATTCTCACTGGCCGGCCTGGATGCTTCTTCGGCTTTGTTATCCAGCGCCGGTATAGGTCTTGTTAATCTCATATTTACCCTCGCCGGACTGGCACTGATCGATAAAATGGGCAGACGACAATTGCTTTTTGCCGGTTCACTGGGCTATCTGGTGTCTCTGAGTCTGCTCACCTGCGCGTTCTGGTTGCAATGGCAGGGAATACTCGTGGTGGGTCTGATATTTTTATTCATTGCTTCTCATGCCATGGGCCAGGGTGCTGTGATTTGGGTGTTTATTTCGGAGATCTTTCCTAACAGTGTCCGCGCCAAAGGTCAGGCCCTGGGCAGCAGCACTCACTGGGTGTTTGCAGCGTTGATTGCCCTGCTGATGCCCTGGTTGCTGAGCCAGTTTTCAGCATCCGCTCTGTTTGCGTTCTTTACCGTTATGATGGCCTGCCAGCTTATTTGTGTGATTACCTTTTTCCCCGAAACACGGGGAAAGACGCTGGAAGATTTGGGAGATGCGCTTTCCCGCTCACAGCGTTAAATCATAACGCCACTACAGAAATAAAAAAACGCCGCAGGAGCAGTGCTCCGGGCGGCGTTTTCAGGTATTTCAGGCTTTGCTTACAGCTTGTCTGCTTCTTCAGACAGGTATTTAGCAACTCCGGCAGGAGATGCATCCATACCCGATTTACCTTCAGTCCAGCCAGCAGGACATACTTCACCATGCTCTTCGTTGAACGTCAGCGCGTCAACCATACGCAGCATTTCATCGATGTTACGGCCCAGAGGCAGATCGTTAACGACCTGGTGACGTACGTTACCTTCAGCATCAATCAGGAATGAACCACGGAAAGCAACACCCGCTTCAGGATGTTCCACATCGTAGGCCTGACAAATTTCGTGCTTAACGTCAGCAACCAGAGTGTACTTAACCGGACCAATACCGCCCTGATTTACCGGTGTGTTTCTCCACGCATTGTGTGAGAACTGAGAATCGATAGAAACACCGATCACTTCCACGCCGCGCTTCTGGAATTCTTCATAACGCTTATCAAATGCGATCAGCTCAGAAGGACACACGAAAGTGAAGTCCAGAGGGTAAAAGAACACAACGGCTTTCTTACCTTTGATAGCTTCACTTAACGTGAAAGAATCTACAATTTCACCACTTCCTAAAACAGCTGCTGCAGTAAAGTCAGGGGCCGGACGGCCTACCAGTACGCTCATTGTTCGCTCCATTAATCTTTTAAATATTATCTGTTTGCCCGCAGGCATAACCAATATAGGTGCAGTTATCTGAAAGCCAAGGTTTTTCAGGCCTAAATCAAAAATAAATCCCTTTGTTTTCTTAATGTAGACTAAAGATTAATCGAAAGATTGTTGCAGAAGTATTGCTAATTATACAAATAACAACTATTATCATTCACGTTGAAGTTAATAAGGTTTGTTGTATGTTCGTTTGTATGTGTTACGGCGTGACGGATAAAGACATCATGAATGCAGTGGAACAGGACGGTGTGGGTAACATCCGTGAACTGCGTCAGCATTTGGAACTGGGAAACCAGTGTGGAAAATGCATTCAGATGGCCCAGCAAATTATCGATTCGACTATAGTCGATGAATCTCTTTTCAAAGAAGTGTGTTGATCCTCATAGTCACACTTCTCTGACGTTTATTCTTCCCTTTCTTTCTTAAAAGTCGTATCGCGACTGCAGATAATAAAAACCACCATTGATGCCGGACGGCGCTGTAGGCGGATACAACGCGCCGACGACCTCACTGTATGGATTCCGGTCCGGATACGTATTAAACAGATTAGATGCGCCTAACGCGAAGGTCAGATTTTCTGAATAATGCCAGCTCAGTTCTGTATCCAGCGTAATCATACTGCCACTGTTAATGTCCATGTCTGCTGCGGCGTCTACATGATCCTCATAAAAACCACCATAATATTTCAGGCGCCACAACAGTGACCAGGCCTGCCAGTGCTGTTTTAACGTGCTGGTTACCCGGACAGCTGGCAGGTTATCTTCCAGCATTCTGACCCGCTGCGGGGTAAGACTGGGTACCAGCACCACTTCACCGTCACGGTTTCGTTGCGGGAATGCCGATAACCGCTTCACTTTGGTGTCAGTCCAGTTCATCGAGGTAGTAAGCGCATGGGTAATACCGGCGACGTCAAAACGATAATTCACTACTACATCTATACCCTGTGTTTCGGTATCGAAATCATTGGCAAAAAACTTTATCGCATTAAAATTATCCGCTTCACGGTTGCCCTGACTTAACAGCAGGTCGATATCACTGTCAGTGAGAGGGATGGCAGACGTTGTGCTAATTCTGTCCTGCAGGCGGATATTGAAATAGTCCATCGTGAGGTAAAAATCTTCATCCCAAAAAGCAACAAAGCCCACACTGCCGTTCACAGACTCTTCCGGCGTCAGTGGTTCTGCTCCCAGTTGCACGGAAACAGGATGGGTAGGCGGCAGGGTTGCCTGATCTTCCAGACCGGAAGAGGCATAGGCAGTGGTAATATTAATGACGTTGCTCTGCCCTACCGTAGGCGCTTTAAAACCGGTACTCAGCGAGCTGCGAAAAGAAATCACATCGTTGAGGACATACCGGAGGTTAATCTTGCCATCCAGTGTTGAGCCGAAATCTGAAAAATGTTCTCCGCGCAGCGCCGTTGCTACCTGCAAATCTTCAGTCAGGTGTAACTCCAGATCGGCATACATGGCCCAGTTATGACGACTCCAGTGGCCCGCAGACATAGGCTGATAGCCGGGAAAGCCATTGGAACCCACACTGAAGCCGGCGGAATCGTTGCGGGAAGCGTCGTTGGCAAAGGGCCCTTCCACCCACGATGCTTCATCGCCGGCGATTTGTCCGTAGGTTTCCCGACGCCATTCGAACCCGACAGCCACGCTGGCCGGTTTGGATGTCCAGCCATCATAGAAGCGGGAAAAATCAAGATTTACCGTCCGCTCGACCTGGCTTACTGCGCCGGGGGAAAAGGATAAAGGAGACGCATCGCCCAGGGATGGGTTAACGGTGTTTTCCAGACGAAAACGCACATTGGAGTATCCGACACTGCCAGTGAGATCAAATAGCCAGTGCTTGTTCAGTTCGCCCCGAATCCCTGCGAATAAAGAGCCGTCTTTGATCACACCGCCGAAGCGGGGAGTAAAACCACCGGGGAACCATTCATTAAATGCAAAACAGTTTGCCCCTGTAGGTGTAGTGTTATCTGCAATCAGCTGATAAGCAGGATTGTCCAGCACATTTGCGCCGGAAATGAAGATATCCGGACAGGCTATTCCCTGTCCTATGCCGTCTTTATCGGCAACTAACAGTTTATCCTCTGACGACTCCGGATCACTGAACACCCCCAGCCGGGTATGCGGATGACGGTAATAAAAGCCGCCATCTACCGCACGCCGTGCCGCGGTGCCGAAAAAATACAATTCAGTGTGATCATCCAAAGGCAAACCGGCATTAAAAGCCAGTTTCATATCACTGCCTACATCCAGCGCGCCCCAGATTTGCGAGGGGTCAGTAACATAGGGATTACCGGCTTCGGTCAGTGCCAGTGCATCAGAGCGCTGCACAGACCGGCTGGTCGCATTCTGCTGCTGATATTCTGCCGTAATATTAAAAAAACCGTCACCCAGTGCCAGACCTGTATTCGCCTGCAACTGCACGCTTTCTCCGTCACCTTCGTAATACTGCCCGGTTTTGCCGGCGATATACCCGCCCTCACGGCGGTTATCCAGTACAAAGTTGATAACACCGGCGATCGCATCAGAGCCATATTGCGCAGCAGCGCCGTCGCGCAGTACTTCCACCTGACGCATGGCGCCTGCCGGCAGCACTGAAATATCCGGTCCCTGAGCGCCGTCTGACAGTCCGCCACCTAAAAATGTGATCACTGCAGAACGGTGTCTGCGTTTGCCATTCAACAATACCAGCGTGTGATCAGCCGCCATTCCCCGCAGGTTTGCCGGGCGAACCAGACTGGCGGCATCGTTAATGGGCTGGTCGTTAACATTCAGCGACGGCACCACGCCGGCCAGCATGGTTAATACATCTGTGCTGCCCTGCGCCTGCAGTGCATCTCCGGCAATAATGTCTAAAGGTACCGGTGACTCCACAACTGAACGGGGTGCGCTGCGAGTGCCCACAATAGCAATCCGTTCAATAGAAAAACCAATATCGTCATTGACTCTGGGGCGTGGCGGACGCGGTGGCGGTGTTTTCAGCTCGTTGACCGCTTTCACCGTTAACATGCCGGTTGCGTCAATCTGTACGGCAAGCGCAGTGCCGCGAAGCAGCTGCAATAACCCTTCCTGCAAAGTAAACGAGCCGGTAAGACCATTGGCGCGGACTTTCTCTGCCAGTTCGTAGGGAAAAAGTAATGTGGTATTTGCCTGTTTGGCAAATTCAGTGAGAGCAGCGTCAGCACTTTGAGGAGGAATATCGAAGTCGATTTTTTGCTGCGCAAACACAGGCGCGGTATAACTGGCTGCGCAAAAGCTTGCAGCAGTCAACACGCGGATTAGCGATAAGCGAAGAAGTGTTTTGCGCATGAGAATCTGACAGTCGACAATATCTGTGTTGTAAAAAGAAAACCGCCACCCATACCGGGAAGTCCGTTTTCAGCCCGTTTTATTGTTATTTTTGTGAGTAAACAGGACGTTTAGCAACACAACTACTTTTCTTCTATTCGTTAATAATAGTAAAACCAGAACCCTGTACAATAATAACCGCGAAAACATCAAACCGCTCAGTTAAATATTTTCCCGCCTTACCGGATCACTTCCTTTATACGCAACGCTACAGAATTCTGTGCTTTTACACAATATGGAAACAGCAGGAAAAGTGGGAATAAAGAGTATAAAGCGGAAATATAGGGTTAAACGGCGGACCCGGTATTATTTCTCCGGAATATTCATATGACAGTCAAAGCGTTAACTACAACACTGCCCGTCTTAGCGGGCAGTATACATTGTGTTATCCCTGTTGTTCAGACAACTGAATGGTCATCGCGTCAACACGTTTATGTTCAATGTGGAAGCTGTTCTTTAACGCCGACAACAAGCCACTGATGTCGCCCACTTTAAAATATCCGGCAACCCGTTTCTGCTTCAGCGCTTCACCTTCAATGGTAAAATCAACAGCGGTGTAGCGTTCAATTTCACGTAAAGCATCTTCCAGCGCCTCGCCTTTAAACACGATCATACCCTGTTGCCAGGCCAGGTCCTGTTCCATTGCATCTGTATCGAGATTTTTAAGGTCGCTAAGTTCGCCGTCAACGTTCGCTTTTTCGCCGGCAGTAAGCAGTTTCAGATTGCCAAATGCATTGCCTTTCTGAATCATTTCAGCAATTTCTTCCCGGCTCACAGAATTTTGTTTGTCCTGCACCAGCACTTTACCTTCTGTCACCACCAACTCAAATGCTTCGTTGTTTGTATACTGCATATTAAAAGCGGTACCAATGGCTGTTACCGTATTTATGCCGGCTGTTACGGTAAATGGTCTGGAAGCGTCGTGAGCCACTGTGAAGTGTGCTTCGCCCTTAATTAAATCAATAAGGCGGCGCTCGCCGTCAAAGTTAATCTGAATGGCCGAATTAGTGTTCATGTGCACCACTGAGCCATCATTTAAGGTCAGTGTTTTCTGTTCGCCAATGGCCGTTCCGATGCGTTGCGCCAGATGATAGCCGGTGTCATTCTGACCCAGCCAGTAAGAATCAACCATCATGGCAGCTGCTGCTGCCATAAGCAGAAAACCGGCCGCTACGCTCCAGCGTGCCTGGCGAAGTACTTTTCTGGCTTTGCCCGTTTCCCCTTTAATCTGCGGTCGCAGGGGGAACATGCCTTTTAATTCATTCAGTACACTTAAATCATCCCAGACACGCGCCACGTCAAATAAAATACGGCGGTGGCTCTGACTGGCATTCAGCCAGTCCCTGAGCGTGTCTGTTTCTTCGCTGGTTAAGCCACGATCGATACGGCTTACCCAAAGGCAAGCTTCCTCGTGTATGTCATCCTTACTGGTGAATTTGCTCACATTACTCATGGCTTAACTACTTGTTTGTCCTGATCTTGTCTGCCCTGTTGTACCTTTACCACCGGTACCGGCACTGGCTGCCAGAAAACGTGAACATTGCAACAGCCCCTTAGCTACATGTTTTTCGACGGTACTTTCACTCAGGCCCGTCAGATCTGCAATATCCCGCTGGCTCATGCCATAGACTTTCTTTAATAAAAACACCCGCTTCACTTCAGGCGACAAGGACTCTGTTGCTCTGCAAAAATGAATAAAGCGCTCTTTACTTTCGACATGCTTCTCAAGGCTGTAACCCACTAAATCGTGAGGAAGCATATCCATATCATCTACCGGCTGGTTTAACTGGCTCGCCGCACTGTTCACGTGATTAAGCGCGAGATTTCTGGCCGTTTTCAGCATGTAGGTCCGCTCATAGCGGATTTCCTGTTTTAATTCAGCCTCATAACTTTTAATAAAGGCTTCCTGCACGATGTCTTCAATATCATCCGAACTGACAATAGCACTCACCGCCCGCATCATCTTTGTGCGGTATTTTATGAAAGTGGCGGCGATAGTCGATTTGTTGGACATAATCTCTTTACAGGCAGTGTAGCTAAACCGTTACAAGTCGCTCTATGATGCCAGTTTTTTGCTCATGAAGTCATGCATTATTTTTTATACTTAAGTTGGGAACAAAGGGGGCAGCTGCCCCCTTTTTGTAACCCTTTGCTACGCTTAGAAGGTATAAATACCGCGAACGTAGTAGAAGCCACCGTTGATACCCAGCGGAGAGGTAACCGGATAAGCTGCACCGGCAATCTCATTGTCATACTGCGTATTGCGGTCCGGATATTCATCCAGCGCATTCTTCGCACCGACAACCAGTTGCAGGTTTTCGCTTACGCTGTAACCCACTTCAACATCCAGAGACAGCTCAGAACCGATGTTATCGATTGGTAAGCCTGAATCCAGGTGATCTTCAAAGATGCTACCGTAGTAGTTCACACGACCCAGTACGCGCCAGTCACCATTGGTGTGGTTAGCAGTGAAGCTCCAGCGGGTTGCCGGCAGGTTGTCTTCAAGCATACGCACACGCTCTGGTGTGATGTTCTCAGACGCCTGGTCTACAGTAGTTGAAGTCCAGTTGTATGCCAGAGAGTACTTAGTTTCGCCGCCGAACATGTCCTGGCTGTAGTTAGCAACAACGTCAAGACCTTCAGTAGTGGTATCGAAGTCGTTGGTGAAGAACTTAACCGCGGAGAAGCTTGATGCGTCAGAAACACCTTGCGCCAACAGCGCAGCAATGTCTTCTTCTGTCAGTGCGATAGCAGATGTTGTACTGATACGGTCAGTCACTTCAATGTTGTAGTAGTCAGCAGTCAGGAACAGACCGTTATCAAACTCAGCAACCACACCGAAGCTCATAGATACAGACTCTTCAGGCGTCAGCGGCGTACCGCCTTTCTGAACAGAGATAGGATCGGTAGGAGGCAATGTAGCCTG
Source organism: Alteromonas sp. ABH4_457 (assembly GCF_056160625.1). Taxonomy (NCBI): domain Bacteria; kingdom Pseudomonadati; phylum Pseudomonadota; class Gammaproteobacteria; order Alteromonadales; family Alteromonadaceae; genus Alteromonas; species Alteromonas sp. ABH4_457. Next base: position 383,681 of record NZ_JBSWXN010000005.1, on the reverse strand, counting down.
ATCTTCCAGCTGGCCGCTTGAACCGAATGCTGTGGTTACGTTACGTACTGTGCTCTGCCCAATCGTTGGTGCTTTAAAGCCTGTTGAGTACGCACCACGGAATGCAATGCTGTCAGTCACCTGATAACGGGCAGACAGTTTACCTTTCGTGGTATTACCGAAGTCAGAGAAGTCTTCGTAACGCACTGCCGCTGCAACCAGGAAGTCGTCAGTCAGATATAATTCCGCATCCAGGTAGAATGCGATGTTGTTACGTGACGCTTCACCCTGACTCTTGTTAGACAGACCCGGGAAACCGTTTGAACCGATACCGAAGCCCTGAGAAGCCAGCGGGCCGATAGTGTAAGACGCAATGTCACCGGCTTTCGCTTCGTAGCTTTCATGACGGTACTGGAAACCACCGGCAAGGTACAGCGGATCATTCAGACCCACTTCGATTGGCTTAGTCAGGTCAATATCCAGAGTCTGTTCAGACTGTACATAGGTACCCGGCTTAAATGAAGTTGGTGTTTCCGGACCCATAGACGGGTTAATGGTATTTGAAATGGCAAAATCAATTTCATTCTGACCCAGGTTTAAGCTGACGTCATAACCGATTTCGTTAGCCAGTTCACCACGGGTACCGAATACCAGTGACATATCCTGAACGGTACCACCGAAGCGCGGCGTGAAACCGCCCGGGAACATTTCGTTGAACGCAAAACAATCAGGATTGTTTGCGACTTCTTCAATGTAACGCGGGTTCTGTAATACATTGTCACCCACCAGAATGTCTGTCGGGCAGTTACCGGACATATCGCCGGTCAGATCACCAACCAGCAGTAACTGGTTGCCGTCAGCATCTGTACCACCGTCGTTAACACCACCACGGTTATGCGGATTACGGTAGTAGAAACCACCTTCTACTTCACGTTCTGCGTAGTTACCGAACATATAGGCTTCGGCATTGTCGCTCAGTTCCAGACCTAAGTTTGCGAAAACTTTGATGTCGTCTTTGATTTCAGGGCTACCCCAGATTTGAGCAGGGTCAGCAACAAAGGTGTTACCGGCAGCAATCAGTGCAGCCGCATCGTCACGCTGTACACTGCGTGACGTTGGATCAGATGTACGGTATTCAGCAGACAGGTTAATAAAACCCTTCTCGCTTAATGGTAAACCGATATTACCGGAAACCTGCATCATGTCACCGTCACCTTCATAGTATGAACCGTAACGGGCTTCAAACATGCCACCTTCATCAGCGTCTTTGAGTACGAAGTTAACAACACCGGCAATCGCATCAGAACCGTACTGTGCTGCAGCACCGTCACGCAGAACTTCTACCTGTTTCAGAGCAGATGAAGGAATAACAGAAATGTCAGGACCCTGTGCACCGTCAGACAAACCACCACCCAGGAAGGTGATAACTGCAGAGCGGTGACGACGCTTGCCGTTTACCAGCACCAGAGTGTGGTCTGAAGCCATACCACGCAGGTTAGCCGGACGAACCAGTGTTGACGCATCGTTGATAGGCTGGTCATTTACGTTGAAAGAAGGTACGACGGTTTGCATCATCGATACCATGTCAGTTGCGCCCTGATTCTGGAACTCATCACTGGAGATGATATCTACCGGAACAGGAGAGTCGCCGACTGAACGGGGAGCGGCACGGGTACCGACAACAGCGATTTTTTCAACATCTTTCGCTGCAGCTTCTTCACTTTCCTGCGCATAAGCATTCACAGAGGCCAGCATACTTACAGCAGCAGAAGCTGCCAGTGCAGTACGCACATTTTTTGTCAGTTTTGACATTGACGTTTTCATAGTGGTTTCCTGGATTTTGCGATTTTTCCCCCGGCTGAATCAGCACTGAAAATGACGTGTCAATTTAGCCGGAATTTTTATATTTTTAATAATACACACACTAACTTTTACCGCGTTAGTTGGGGAACTTATAGACCGCAAACCCATAGAAAACAAACCTTTTTAGCCAAATTAAAAATATTTTTTAAAGTGATGGAGGATTTTGTTTTCTGACCTGTCTATTACAATATTGGCGGGGTTTAAGCGCAGTGAAAACCAGCCCGATCCGGATAATTTATATACAATTTTTGGTTATCTCCCTTTCGACCGTATTGTGTTTTTCTGACACAAAAAACCCGGCAAATGCCGGGTATTTTTTTAACTTTTTTCAGACTCTGAAAACCGGATTATTCTTCTTCAGTTTTATACTTTGCAGCAGTGTCTTTGATCAAAGGTTGCAATTCATTTTGCTGGAACATTTCGATAATGATGTCACAACCGCCAACCAGTTCGCCATCTACCCATAATTGTGGGAAAGTTGGCCAGTTAGCGTATTTAGGTAATTCCGCACGGATATCCGGATTTTGCAGAATATCCACATATGCAAATGGTTCACCACATGACATCAGCGCCTGTACGGCTTGTGCAGAAAAACCACAACTAGGCAGTTTAGGAGAACCCTTCATGTATAAAAGAATTGGGTTTTCGCCAATTTGCTGCTTAATTCTGTCTACGGTTGATTCGGTACTGTTTTCCATCCGATCCTCTCTGGTGGTGGGAGATACGTTCAGTGCATTATGGGTATCTTAACGCCGGATTCAAGGGCTGAAAGCGGTTTTTCTGTCATAGCATGACTATCTTTTCATTAATGTGATCTGAAATGGCCTGTTAACCTTAACAGTGAGTATCACTATTTTTGGCAAATCAGATGATGATTTTTTTGCATTGCACCACTAAAAATGCATAAATTTGTCATTGAGTTATCAAAATCTGCCCTTATATCTGTATACAGCTTTGACCGTTGTCGTTTTCCCGCGCCCATGTTGTGAACAAAGTGGGAATATCGACGTTAATACATTGAAAAGAATGGAGAATTCAAATGGCGTTTGAACTACCACCACTGCCGTACGAAAAAAATGCACTTGAACCGCACATTTCAGCAGAGACGCTGGAATACCACTACGGTAAGCACCACGCCACCTACGTAACTAAACTGAACGGTTTAGTGGAAGGCACAGACCTGGAAAGCAAAGATTTAGAAGAAATCATCAAAACTTCAGAAGGCGGTGTTTTCAACAACGCAGCTCAAATCTGGAACCACACGTTCTACTGGCACTGCCTGAGCCCAAATGGTGGCGGTGAAGCCACTGGTTCTGTTGCTGAAGCGATTAAAGCAAAATGGGGCTCATTTGAAGACTTCCAGGCTGCATTCGACGATAAAGCAGTAAATAACTTCGGTTCGAGCTGGACCTGGTTAGTGAAAACTGCTGATGGCTCTCTGGACATCGTAAACACCAGCAACGCAGGTACGCCTATCACTGAAGAAGGTGTAACGCCACTACTGACAGTTGACCTGTGGGAACACGCTTACTACATCGACTACCGCAATGCCCGCCCTAAGTATCTGGAAAACTTCTGGAAACTGGTTAACTGGGAATTCGCGAACGAAAACTTCGCGAAGTAATTGCTGAGCGAAAGCTGAATCCAAATAAAAAAACCCGCAATCGCTTGCGGGTTTTTTGTTACACAAATTTAACGTCAACTGACTGGCATTAAAGACAAAATCTATTCGAAAAGGTTCATTCTTTTATTAGACTAATTATTGAGCGTTTATTACCAAATATCCTGAAAATTTCCTTTTAAAGTTGCCAAAGAGGACTAAGCTGTAAAGACGGGAATCCGTTTTTTGGGGAAATCTATGGGTATTTTCGAGCATTACCAGCAACGTTACGAAGAGCGCCAACAAGAAGAATTCACCATCCAGGAATTTCTGGATATCTGTAAAAGCGACCCGACAGCCTATGCGAACTCCGCAGAAAGGTTGTTACAGGCAATAGGCGAGCCTGAAATGGTCGACACCTCTACTGACCCGGCACTCAGCCGCATTTTTTCGAACAGGGTCATTGCACGCTATCCGGCCTTCCATGAGTTTTACGGTATGGAAGAAGCGATAGAGCAAATTGTCTCTTATCTTAAGCATGCTGCTCAGGGCCTGGAAGAAAAGAAACAAATCTTATATCTGCTTGGTCCCGTCGGGGGCGGTAAATCCTCTCTTGCAGAGCGGCTTAAAGAGCTGATGCAAAAAGTACCGATTTACATGCTGAAAGGCTCACCGACCAACGACCATCCGTTTTCACTGTTCGACCTTGCCGAAGATGGCAATATTCTGGAGAAAGAATACGGTATTCCAAAACGCTACCTTAAAACTATTATGTCACCATGGGCCCGCAAACGGCTGCATGAATTCGGTGGCGACATTTCTAAATTCAAAGTAGTACGGGTTTATCCGTCTGTGCTCGACCAGGTGGGTATTGCTAAAACGGAACCCGGAGACGAAAACAATCAGGATATTTCATCACTGGTGGGCAAGGTGGATATCCGCCGCCTGGAACAATTCGCTCAGAACGATCCGGATGCTTACAGCTATTCCGGTTCTTTGTGTAAGGCCAATCAGGGCCTGATGGAATTTGTGGAAATGTTTAAAGCGCCAATTAAGGTGCTGCACCCGCTACTGACGGCCACACAAGAAGGCAACTATAACCCGACAGAAGGGTTTTCTGCCCTGCCCTTTGACGGCCTGATCCTGGCTCACTCCAATGAATCCGAGTGGCAATCTTTCCGCAATAACAAGAACAACGAGGCATTTCTCGACCGCGTATATATTGTAAAAGTGCCCTACTGTTTACGGGTATCAGAAGAGATGCGGATATACCGCAAGCTGCTCGACAGCAGTGAGCTCAGCGGTGCGCCCTGTGCTCCTGACACGCTGGAATGTCTGGCGCAGTTCACAGTATTGTCCCGTCTTAAAGAGCCTGAAAACTCCAGTGTCTACTCTAAAATGCGGGTTTACGATGGTGAAAGCCTCAAAGACACCGATCCGAAAGCCAAGTCTTATCAGGAATACCGTGATTACGCCGGCGTTGATGAAGGTATGGAAGGGCTTTCCACCCGTTTCGCCTTTAAGATTTTGTCACGGGTGTTCAATTTCGACCATCAGGAAGTGGCGGCAAACCCGGTACACCTTTTCTATGTGCTTGAGCGGCAAATTGAGCGTGAGCAGTTCCCTCAGGATACGGCGGACAGATACCGCGAATATCTGAAGGGCTACCTTATTCCCCGCTATGTGGAATTCATCGGCAAAGAAATTCAGACAGCCTATCTGGAGTCTTATTCTGAATACGGCCAGAACCTGTTTGACCGATATGTCACTTATGCTGACTTCTGGATTCAGGATCAGGAATACCGCGATCCGGAAACCGGTCAACTGTTTGACCGCAGCTCACTGAATGCCGAACTGGAGAAAACAGAAAAGCCGGCGGGTATCAGTAACCCTAAGGATTTCCGCAACGAAATCGTGAACTTTGTGTTGCGGGCCCGTGCTAATAACGGGGGCAAAAATCCTGCATGGACGAGCTATGAAAAACTACGCACTGTGATTGAGAAGAAAATGTTCTCCAACACAGAAGACTTATTGCCAGTGATTTCTTTTAACACTAAAGGCTCCACTGAAGATAAGAAAAAACATGATGACTTCGTTAACCGTATGGTGGAGAAAGGTTATACCTCCAAACAAGTCAGATTGCTGTGCGAATGGTATCTGCGGGTACGCAAAGCGTCCTGATTTGTCGCTTCAGGCAAACCAGACTCACGCATTGTTGTTGCAACCAAATAGTAGGTATCTATGGCGCATTTTATCGACCGAAGGTTAAACAGTAAGGGAAAGAGCACGGTAAACCGTCAACGCTTTTTACGCCGCTACAAGCAGCAAATAAAGCGGGCGGTATCCGATGCGGTCGGCCAGCGTTCAGTCACCGATTTGGAGACCGGCGAGCAGATCAGTATTCCCGCACGTGACATCAAAGAGCCGGTATTTCATACCGGCCAGGGCGGCCAGCGCACCATCGTTCACCCCGGCAACGATCAGTTCACGGCCGGGGACAAAATTGAACGTCCTCCCGGCGGGGGCGGCGGACAAGGACAGGGCGAAGGTGATGCCAGTGACAGTGGCGAAGGCCAGGACGAATTTGTATTCTCAATTTCCAAAGATGAATACCTTGATTTGTTATTTGACGATCTCGCCCTTCCCAACCTCAAAAAGAATCAGTTTGATAAGGTGGTACAGTACGAAACCTACCGTGCCGGCTATCAGACTGATGGCGTTCCCAGTAACCTCGACATTGTCCGTTCGCTGAAAGGGTCAGTTGCAAGACGAATCGCGCTGACCGGCAGTGACCGGAAAAAACTCCGCGAGAAGGCAGCACAACTTGAGGCCCTGAAAGCTGACAAGCATGATAATGCGCTGGCTATCATGGAGCTTGAAAAAGAAATAACAGCGTTGAAACAAAAAATTGCCAGAGTGCCATTTATTGATACGTTTGATTTACGCTTCAAAAACTATGACCGCCGCCCGGTGCCCACCAGCAAGGCGGTAATGTTTTGCCTGATGGATGTGTCCGGCTCAATGGATCAGGCAACCAAGGACATGGCAAAACGGTTTTACATTTTGCTGTACCTGTTTCTTACCCGCACCTATGAGAACGTTGAAGTGGTGTACATCCGTCATCACACTCAGGCCAAAGAAGTCGACGAACAGGAGTTTTTCTACTCACAGGAAACCGGCGGTACCATTGTGTCCAGCGCGCTGAAGCTTATGGATGAAATCATCAAAGAGCGGTATACAGAGAGCGACTGGAATATCTATGCTGCACAGGCATCGGATGGTGATAACTGGGCCGATGATTCGCCGCAATGCAAACAAATACTCATGAAGGAGTTGCTACCGGCAACCCGCTATTTTGCTTATATCGAAATAACAGAACGGCAACATCAGAGCCTGTGGCGGGAATACCAGCAGGTCGAGAACAGTTGCGATAACTTTGTCTGCAAACACATTCAGAGTGTCAGCGATATTTTCCCTGTATTCCGCGAACTCTTTAAAAAGTCGGAACAGGAAGCAGCCCCGGGAGGATAGTATGGCAAAAACGACGAAGCGGGCTAAGACCCCTTTGAGTGACGGTCCGGACTGGACTTTCGATATGCTTGAGCAGTACGAAAGCCATATCGATCGTATCGCCAAAAATTTCAAACTGGATACTTACCCGAATCAAATTGAGGTCATTACTGCTGAGCAAATGATGGATGCCTATGCCAGCATTGGTATGCCCATTAATTATGCGCACTGGTCTTTTGGCAAAAAATTCATTCAAACCGAGCAAAATTATCGTCGCGGCCAGATGGGACTGGCCTATGAAATTGTTATCAATTCCGACCCTTGCATTGCGTATTTGATGGAAGAAAATACCATCACCATGCAGGCACTGGTCATGGCCCATGCCTGTTACGGTCATAATTCCTTTTTTAAAGGCAACTATCTGTTCCAGACGTGGACGGATGCCAGTTCTATTATCGATTATCTGGTGTTTGCCAAAAACTACATCGCCAAATGCGAGCAACGCTATGGCACCGATGAAGTAGAGAGTATTCTGGACTCCTGCCACGCCCTGATGAATTACGGTGTAGACAGGTACAAACGCCCGCAAAAAATATCCATGCAGGAAGAACAGGCCAGACAGGAGCAGCGGGAGAAATATCTGCAATCTCAGGTAAATGAACTGTGGCGTACCCTGCCCGACGCCCACGCCAGTGAAAAACCGAAACAACAGCGTTTTCCGTCAGAACCTCAGGAAAACCTGCTTTATTTTATAGAGAAAAATGCCCCCCTGCTTGAGCCCTGGCAGCGGGAACTGGTGAGAATTGTGCGTAAAGTCTCCCAGTATTTTTATCCGCAAAAACAAACTCAGGTAATGAACGAAGGCTGGGCTTGCTTCTGGCACTATCATATTCTGAATCAGATGTACGATGAAGGACTGGTCACTGACCGCTTTATGATGGAATTTCTGCACAGCCACAGCGGCGTGGTAATGCAGCCTGAATATAACAGCCCTTACTATTCCGGTATTAACCCTTATGCCCTGGGTTTCAATATGTTCATGGACATCAAACGAGTGTGCCAGAACCCCACGGCGGAGGATAAATACTACTTACCGGATGTTGCCGGAAAAGACTGGCTTGAAACGGTGCATTTTGCCATGCATAACTTCAAAGATGAGAGTTTCATCAGTCAGTTTTTATCTCCCAAGCTCATACGGGACTTTAAGCTGTTCGCCATTGAAGATGATGCACGTGATAATTTTGTCAGTGTCAGCGCCATTCACGATGAGCAGGGATATTTAAAGATCCGTGAAAAATTGTCCGCCCAGTACAACCTGAGTAACCTGGAACCCAATATTCAGGTATACAACGTAGATGTCCGGGGCGACCGCTCCCTGACGCTGCGGTACATTCCGCAACGGGGTATTCCGCTGGCAGAATCGAAAGAGGAAGTCATGCGGCACCTATTCCGTCTGTGGAAATTTGATGTTTTTTTAGAACAGGACGGACCGGAAGGCGCTGAGGTGATTGCCAGCTGCACCCGCCCCGCTAACGCCGCCTGATATGCGCCTGCAGCAGGCTGATGAAAGTCTGCCTGCTGCGCTTAATCTGCAGATACCCGGCGAACCTTACTCTCTGACGAATGGATATTTCCCGCCGCCCTGCAATAAGTCAAAGGCGGGCCTCTCATTTTCTTTACCGGATGATTTGAACATCATCACAATACCGGCAGGCTCAAACTGAAACTCCGTTGGTGAAAACGCTGTCAGCGGAAAGGCATTCTGGCCTGTGGCTTGCGCCATTAATATCCCGTCTTTAACCGTCAGCGTGATTTTAAGAGGAATAGCATCCGAGCTGTATGTGCCCTCGTAAGTGAACAGTTGCGATTCACTTAGGGTCACAGGTTCTTTTGAAAAATCCGGTAACTCATATGGGAGTCCGAAGTAAATACTCAGCACCGCAACACTGATCTCATTCAGGGTGTAATTCACGCCGTTTGCAGTTAAGGCAAACGCTACGTTCCCCATCTCAAAATAGCCGGACTGAGAGGCAAAGCCGTCAATGCTGCCATTGTGGCCCCACAAGGTTCTTTCAAAGAAAGGAAACGGAAACAAGCCGTGGCCCACCCCTTTCTGCACCCTCTTCATCATAGCCAGTGATGACGATGATACTAATTTGCCTTCAAACAATGCCGTCAGGAACGTCGCTACGTCTGTGGGCGTGGAAATAACTGCACCGGCTCCATGGGGCACACTCATGTTTGTTTCGGTAGCCGGCTGCCAGCCACCGTCATAATAATACGAATTAGCCTGATCCTGCTCAACGTCAATGGCGCCACCGAAGGCCGTCCGCTTTAGTCCCGCCTTTTTGACAATACGGCTTTGCAGCTGGCTGGCATAACTGTCGCTCCCGAGCTCTTCTATGATGTATCCCAGCAAAACATAACCAGTATTAGAATAACGGGTGTCTGTACCCGGCGGGAAATCAACGTCCAGCGCTTCAAATACAGACAACATATCTGCCTTACTTCGGGGAGATGTCATGTATGTGCGGTATGCCGGTAAATTTGTGAAATTGTGCAGGCCGCTGCGATGACTCAGCAACATGCCGATAGTGATAGCACCGGCATTTTTAATATCAGGAAAGAACGTGGAGAGGGGTGTATCAAGGCTCAGTTTTTCTTCTTCAATTAATTGAAAAATCATCACTGCGGTAAACACTTTGGTGATCGAGCCCACGCGATACTGCGTGTCACTTCCGGCTTTACGGCCAGAGGCGACATCAGCAAAACCAATGGCGCGTTGATAAACGGGCTCACCGCCATCAACAATCGCCACATTCAACATCGCCTTGTCTTCTTTTTCCAGTAACGCGAAGTATTTGTCCAGTTTTGCACTGTCAAAATCCTGTGCACAAACGCCCCACGCAGCGAAAGCCAGCAGTAAAACAAAAAACCTTTTCATATGCACTCCCTTGCCAGAAAATACGGCGATGATAAAAGTCAGAATGACACAGAATTCACCGCCAAGTGCAATCTACACTGACGGATTTGCAGACGTATTTCAACGTGTATGGCTATTTTAAATGCAACAAATTGTCATCCACGGGGAAAGTAGCAAAAAAGCACAGGGACGCTAGGATGCGCCCTGTGTATTAATTGTCGGACGATGGCAGAACAGCAGACAAACAGCGCCCAGGAATGCCGCACCGGCAGCAAAGGCAAAGGTTTGATAAGCATTAACTCCCTGGTCCCACAGCTGACCGGCCACATAGTTGCCCAGCGCTCCGCCCATACCGAAAGCAATACTGACGTACAGGGCCTGACCGCGACTCTGGAAACGTGATGGGAAAAAATGCGTGATGAAGTGCATAGCAGTAACATGCGCCAGGCCAAAGCTGAGCGCATGAATAAGCTGACTGATCACCACAACCACGCCGTGCTCTGCCCACGCCGCCAGCGCGTACCATCTGCCTGCTGTTAACACCATACACCACAATAACAATTGCCACACACCCACTCTGGCAATCAGTCTGCGGGCGATCAGGAAAATACCGATTTCAGCCACAACGCCAATGGCGATGAGCATACCGGTTTGCTGACCGCTGTAATCGAGATCACGCATGTACAGAGCGAAGAATCCGTAATAAGCCCCAAAACTTACCTGCAATAAAGCGGCGGAGGCCAGAAATAACAAAAAGGTTCTGTTGCGGGCAATTTGCCACAGCGTACCGGTTTCTTCATCCTTAGACGGCACTTTGTCCGGCTGACGAATAAACAGAGAAGTCAGAAACAACCCGGTCAGCACAAATAAACTGGCATACACCGGCGCCTCTGAGGAAAAGATATCCAGCGCTTTTCCTGTGGACACAGTAAGTACTATAAAACCGATACTGCCCCACAGACGAACCTGGCCATAACTTATCCGGGTGGGTTTTACTGACTGAATGGTGATCACCTCAAGTTGAGGCAACACCGCCGTCCAGAACATCATCATTAACCCGAAAGCCAGCGTGAGTCCCCAGAAACTGCTAAACCAGAATACAGATGTAAAACACACCACAGACAACAGGCAGCCGAGGCGGACAACATTTACCGCTTTACCGGTTTTGTCCGCCACACTGGCCCACAGAGACGGACCGACAATACGGGATAAGGTAATCACTGCCCACAATTCACCGATGTCTGACGAGGTAAACCCGCGGCCATCAAGAAAAATGCCTAAATAAGGCGTGAGTACACCAAGCTGACCAAAATACAACCAGTAGGTAACCGCAAGCAGAATGATATTGGTGCGCGAATGAGCATTCATAACACGCACCACAGATTAGAATTGTTCAAAGAGAGGCGCTTATTTCGCAGAGTTGCCCGGAATGACAGGGGTGCCGGACGTGATACCGGCATTCTGTGCGCGGTGGCGCAGCACGTGATCCATTAACACAATCGCCAGCATTGCTTCAGCAATAGGTACAGCACGGATACCTACGCACGGGTCATGACGACCTTTCGTCACGATATCGATTTCGTTGCCGTCCACATCAATGGTTTTACCGGGCACTGAAATACTGGACGTTGGCTTAAGCGCCATGTGCACAACCAGATCCTGGCCACTGGAAATGCCACCCAGCACACCACCGGCGTGGTTGCTGCTGAAGCCATCCGGTGTCAGTGTATCGCGGTGCTCACTGCCCTTTTGTTCTATCACACCGAAACCATCGCCAATCTCAACGCCTTTCACCGCGTTGATGCCCATCATGGCACTGGCAATGTCAGCATCGAGACGGTCGAAAACCGGCTCGCCTAACCCTACAGGCATTCCCGTCGCCACTACCGAGACTTTCGCACCGATAGAGTCGCCTGATTTTTTCAGGTCACGCATGTACTGGTCTAATTCGTCCAGCTTACTTTCGTCAGGACAGAAAAACGGATTGGTGTTTGTCACGCTGTGATCAACGGTCTCCACTTTTACCGGTCCAAGCTGGGAAAGATAGCCATGAATTTCGATGCCGCAGCTCTCTTTCAGGAATTTCTTGGCAATACCGCCTGCCGCAACACGAATAGCTGTTTCACGGGCAGAAGAGCGGCCACCACCACGGTAGTCCCGCGTGCCGTATTTTTGATGATAGGTGTAATCCGCATGACCGGGACGGAAACGGTCTTTGATATTGGAATAGTCACCACTGCGCTGATCGGTATTCTGGATCAACAGGCCAATGCTGGTACCGGTGGTTTTACCTTCAAACACACCCGATAAAATTTGTACCTCATCACCTTCCCGGCGGGCGGTGGTGTAACGGGAAGTGCCGGGTTTTCTGCGATCTAAATCAATCTGCAGATCGGCTTCTGAGATTTCCAGTCCCGGAGGACAGCCATCAACCACGCCACCTATTGCAATCCCGTGGCTTTCACCGAATGTGGTGACAGTGAATAATTTTCCAAAGCTATTACCAGACATCTGTATTAACTTTCCTTCCCGTTAAGATATGAAACCAAAGACGCACGGGAGACGGCAAAAATACCGTGTCCGCCGTGTTGAAGTGCTACCCATTCCACGTTTAACCCGGCAAAACGTTCAGCCATATGCACCTGACTGTTGCCGACTTCCACCAGCATCCAGCCATTTTCTTTTAAATACACCGGTGCCTGCTTCAGCATCTGCTCAACCAGATCCAGACCATCTTCTCCTGCCGCAAGGGCTAATTCAGGCTCATGCTGATATTCGTCCGGCAAATCATTCATGTCTTCTTCATCGACATAAGGCGGGTTCGACACGATTAAGTCGTACCGCTGCCCTTCCAGACTGGTAAATAAGTCTGAATGAATGGGGAAAACACGGTCGCCCAACTGATGTTCCTGAATATTGAAATCTGCCACTTCCAGGGCGTCGTGGGAAATATCCACAGCATCCACCTGAGCTTCAGGAAATGTATGGGCCAGCGCAATAGCAATACAACCCCCACCTGTACACATGTCCAGAATACTGGCCGGCTCAGATGACAGATAAGCGGAAAAGCGGTCTTTGATCAATTCGGCAAACGGTGAACGGGGGATCAACACTCTTTCGTCAACGTAAAAAGGCATGTCGCAGAACCATGCCTCACCGGTAATATACGGCAACGGCATGCGTGTTTGTACCCGCTTTAAGACTAAATCTGCAACTTTCTCTTTTTCTGAAGTGGTAAGACGGGCTGAAAATAAGCCGTCACCGGTTTGCGATGTAATATCCTGTGGCAAATGCAGAGCATGCATTACCAGGCTAACAGCTTCATCCCAGCTGTTATCAGTGCCATGCCCGTAGTACAGGTGTGCATCGTTAAAACGGCTCACAGACCATCTCACCATGTCCAGCATGGTGTGCAGTTCACGGATGGCTTCGTCTAAATAAATCTTATCGGTCATGGAGTGTGGTACATCGCCAGAAATAAAGCTGGTATCATACCGAAACTCGCAATGACACCCAACACAAATTGCGCGATAACAGACGTGCAGATGAACACAGGTTAAAACAGACAGGAGAAAATGGTTGGCTGATCAGTGGAAACCGGAAGACGACGACAATGACATGTCATTATTCCGGGAAGCGGTAAGTGGTATAAAGCCGCTCTCACAGGACAAAATTGTGCATAAACGCCGTCATGTGCCGGCGAAGCGCCTGCATTCCGCCACCCGCCCGGACAGCCGTCAGCAAAAGCTGCTGGATGCCAGTTTTGCCTTTTCAGATGTCTATCAGGCCAGCCTGCCCCATCAGGGCCCCATGCGGTATTGCCGCGAAAATGAACCGACACACAGTTTGAAGCGATTACGGCGGGGGGATTTCTATCCTGAGCTGGTACTGGATTTACACGGTCTGAACCGCGAAAACGTGAAGCTGGAATTATCCGCACTCATTTACACCGCGCGCAAGGAGCTTATTGACTGTGTTGCCATTGTGCATGGCATCGGTTCCGGCGTACTAAAAAACGCCTTGCCTCACTACCTGGTTCAACACCCCCATGTCAAAGCGTTTCACCAGGCTCCCCTGGAGTATGGCGGGCAAGGCGCGTTACTGGTGCTTATCGAAACCGTTGATCCGGGCCTCAGTAAACAATAACAAACTATTTATCCGGTCCCGCGCTGTTGTGCATAAACAGCCACGTGTAATAACACATCATCAAAACAACGATAAAAATACCCAGAAGTGAACCCCATACTACAGGGTCTTTAAGCATGGTTAGCCACATCAGATTACTCCCTAACATTGATAACTTTTTACAGTGCTAGTGTGCATGGCTGCGACAGGTAAATCTGTGATCTGAATCAATGGGAACAGTCGATGCAAATAAGACCCGTGATGCAGATCAAAAAGGTTTTTTTAAAAAAAAATGAATAAATTCACAAAACGATATTGCAAATCATTATCATTTACACTATATTGATCCTGCCTGTTCGACGTTGGGTGATTAACGGTCTTGGCTTAGCGTCGATTGTAGGCAGGTGTGTGGTGCGCCTGCCTACTTCTTTTCTCTCCCGGTAACCTTCGTATTGAGTCCTTCGTATTGAAAAAACTGCCGCGTCCGGTACTTTCACACCAAGAATGCCAGCCCCTTACGCAGTCACATCATCATTATGTGAACAGTTTCCAAAACCAGCTTTTCTGCAAGTCTTCTTCGCAGGTTTTTAACTGGGTAGCATAACGCAATGAGCGTGCTTTAACCGTTCCGGCCACCTTTTTCAGCCAGGGCTTACTGTTGTAGGTACGGCGTTTATACCCGCCCCACCCTTCATGGTAATTCAGGTACTGGGCATAGCCGTCCCACTTTGATACACCATTAATTTTATATGATTTGGAAATAAACCAGCCCATGAAATCCATGGCGTCATCAAAATCATCCCGGTCCGCCCAGCTGTTGCCGGTTTCGTTGACATAGTCAGACCAGGTAACCGTTTTAGCCTGAGAATATCCGTAAGCGGAACTGACCCGCCCCCATGGAATAAGACCAAAAAATACATAATCTTTTGGTGGCAGTGCATCATGCCGGAATGAGCTTTCCTGATACATGATTGCCATAGGAACATGGATTGGCACGCCCCATTTATCGCGGGCATCAGCGGCCGCATCATACCAGTCTTCTTTTTCGTAAAAGATTTCGCAAATGTTACTGGTGTCCTGAGGAGGCGACGTGGCACAACCGGTGATACCACTTAAAAGTAGTACAATTCCGGCACCTGCAAAAAATCGTTGTGAATTGTTGAACTTTCTCACTGCCCGCTGTCTTAATAAGTGTTCTGGTAATAAATGTGTGTGTTTCCCTGGAACATTCTTATGCCTGGCCCCCTTGCCAGGCATTTTTTTATCCCCGGCAAGGTCAATTCAGGCTTCAGCTGTCCCGTGTAGCCATCGGTTCTGCGAAATAACCGGCAATAAAATCTGCAAAAGGTACTTCATCCGTCGCCTCAACAGCGTGCTGCGCAGCCAGTGAATCAGCGGCCATTTTTTCAAATGCTTTCAAATCATAGTGCAGATATTCATAGCCTTTAAAGGCTTCCGCGTACTGCTTAGCCAGATTAAGCCCCAGTACGCCGTTATCCATATCATTTTCAAGCAACGTTGCCAGAATTTTACCGGATGGCGTTTCATCAGCATTAAGTACTTTTTGCCACTCAGCTTTGACAGCATCGCTGTAAGCCGATGTTCCGTTGGCGTTATCAAGCACTTTTGCCGTTTGCTCAAATACAGCAAACAGCCCTTCACACCATTCGCGGAAGGCAACACTGCCGTCTTTGTTTTCCAGCATCAGGTCAGGATTACGTCCTTCCAGAACCACTTTATCCATATTCTCCCTGCAAACGGTGAGCTCCTCTGCCGTCATTTCAGGGCTGTCTGTCAGCAGGCAAGAAAGCATGAAGACATCGAGGAAATCCATCTGGCCTTTGTCAATGCCCACAGGCGAGAAAGGATTCACATCCAGTACCCGCACTTCCACATAGTTAACACCGCGGCGCACAAGGGCATCGGTAGGTTTTTCCATGGAACGCGTGGGCTGCTTGGGACGAATGGGAGAATACAGTTCATTTTCAATCTGCAGAATATTCTTAGATAACTGCTGAAAATGCCCGCCCTCACCGGCGGCAAACTGGCCGAACCGTGAAGACGGCGTGTACATGGCACTACGAAGCTTTTCCACATAGGTATCGATGTGGTTATAGCAAATTTGTAAAGCTGACTGCTCTGAGTTGGTGTAACCCAGATCGCTCATACGCAAAGAGGTCGCATAAGGTAGATAAACCGTACCTTTACCCACTTTTTCAAAATTCAGCGTCGTCGGCTTCCCTTTCAGGAAGGACTGACACAGCGCCGGCGATGCCCCGTACAGATACGGCAATAACCAGCAGAAACGACGGTAATTACGGATCAGCGAGAAATAATCAGCAGAAACCTGATCCTGAGAGTATTCTACACCGTTGAGTTCTGCCCACGCCTGCCAGAATGTATCCGGCAATGAAAAGTTAAAATGCACACCGGAAATCGCCTGCATCATACTGCCATAGCGATTTTTAAGTCCCATACGGTACACGCGCTTCATTTGTGCAACGTTAGATTCACCGTAATAAGCCAGCTGAATTTTATTTTCATCATCAATGAAACACGGCATGCTCATGGGCCACAACATTTCGCCGTTCATATTTTCGCTGGCGAATTTGTGTATGTCCCTTAGCTGGGTTTCTGTTACCTGACTGTCTGCCACCGGCGGTGTAATAAATTCCAGCAAGGCTTCAGAAAAGTCGGTAGTGATACACTCGTGGGTCAGTGCCGAACCCAGAGCCTGAGGATGGGCTGTTTCCGCCAGCCGGCCATTGGACCGTATACGGAGGCCTTCACGTTCGACGCCATGTTTAATGTCTTTTAGTGCACTTGAAAACGCAGTCGCGTTCATCGCCGCAAGGCGACGGGAGAAAGTTGGCTCTGATGAGGTCAATGTATTCATCCATAGAGGAGGGTCAGCACCACGATGTGGGGCGTAACCCTCAAATTTCAATAAAAATTAATTCAGTGACAGCGGGACAACGGGCAAATCCAGTGTAGCAAGCTGTGTCGCCAGTGCCTCAGCATCTCCTACCACAATAATTTGCATCTCATCCAAATTCAATTCCCGCTGTGCCACAGCATTCAACCTGTCTGTTGTCATATTCCTGATAAGGCTGGTCTGGGTTTCACGGTAATCGTCTGCCAGATCGTAGGCCAGCAGTTGACGCAGAAATGCTACCTTGCTGTTCGGCGTTTCGTATTCCAGCGCATCACTGAGCGTAAAGGCGTTCTGCATGAAGCGGAGTTCTTCTTCCGTCATGCCCTGCTCTCTGTACAGCTTAATTTCTTTCATCATTTCTTTGATGGAGTCAGCGGTATTCGCCGCCGTCACATTTGCATGGGCTTCAAACCAGCCTAAGGTTTTACCGCCAATGAAAGACGTGGACGCGCCGTAGGTGTATCCCTTATCTTCCCGCAAATTAAGGTTAATACGGCTGTTAAATGCTCCGCCCAGCGGGAAATTCATCAATCGTGCTAAAAAGTAATCGCCGGTTGCATCGAAGGTCAGGGCCCGTTTCACCAGATATACCACCGACTGTACGGCCTGAGGATTATCTACAACGAAGATCTGTGTTTTATCATACTCAGGAAAATCGCTGAACACAGGAATGGTGTAGTCCGCAGGCTGCCATGTTGACAGGAAAGATAAAGCAGAAGCCATCTGGATCTGCGTTAAATCACTGACTGCCACAATGGTGGCATGGGACGGCGTGTAGTACTTGCTGTAGAAGTCTTTAATGTCAGCCAGTTCGATATTAGCCAGCGTTTCAAGGGTACCGGAGGCCGGCAGGCTTACCCGGTTTTCTTCTCCGTACAGCACTTTTTCTTTTGCACGGTTTGCCAGGTAATCCGGATTACGCATACTTTGCTGCAGACTCTGTGCCATGCGGGCTTTCAGCCGGTTGAAATCCTCTTCATTGAATGCAGGATGAAACAGCTTTTCCTGCACCAGTGCCATGGTTTCATCCAGATTCTTTGTCAGCGACGATACTGACACCTGGGTGTAACGGCCTGACGCGCTGAAGCTCACCGAACTGCCCAGTTTCGCCAGTTCATTTGATAACGCTTCGTTGGAGTAATTCTCCGTTGATTCATTCATCATCGCAGCCGTGAGATAAGCCAGACCGGCCTTATCCTGCGGGTCGAGCAGCATGCCGCCTTCCAGATTCAGCGTCAGTGTCACCGTTGGCGTTTCTGCGCTGGTTACACCAAGCATATCGATACCCGGCGCAAGCTTGGTTTTCCAGAACTCAGGCACATGCACCGTCGGCGCAGGACCCGCTTCCGGTACCACTGTCCGGTCAAACGAATCTTTAATTTCCGCCGTCACCACGTCACCGGCGGACTCATCAGCTCCGGGAATATCACGGGGCGGAAGCGTGAAGTTTTGCGGGGCAGCCGCCATTTCCGGATTCCCTTTAGGTACCACAGACACGGTCACAGCATGCTTGCCTTTGATGTACTGACGGTAAACCCGCATAACATCTTCTGCTGTCACGTTACGGTAACGGTCAAGATCGGCCTGAACCAGGTCAGGTTGACCGTAAAAGGTTTCCCCGCCGGACAGAGCACTGACTTTGCCCGATACACTTTGCAGACCGAAAATGGTTGATGCTTCAATTCCGGCTTTGGTGCGCTGAAGATCATCTTCATTAACGCCGCGGGTTTCAAACTCTGTCAGTGTTTCATCAACCAGCGTGTTCAGCGTAGCAAGCTTTTCTACCTTCTGCGGGTTCGCCAGTGCCAGTAACTGAAACTCGCAGGCCAGTTCACGACAGGGGTGAGAAACACCCGCCTGAACCGCGACGCCTTCTTTCACCAGGTTTTTATAGAACAGCGATGCTTTACCGCCGCCGAGAATGTCAGCGAGTACATCAAGGGGCGCTTCATCAGGGTGTCTGGCGTAAACCGTTGGAAACGTAATTTGCAGTAAAGGCAGATGCACTTTGTCTTCTACCGTCACGTACCGGTCTTCCGTCAGGGTTACCGGCTGAGGTTCAGGATCTGCCACCTCAGGACCACGGGGCACCGGGCCAAAATATTTTTCCACCCACGCTCTGGTCTGCGCAACATCTATGTCGCCACCAATGGTCAACACGGCATTGTTGGGGCCATACCAGCGCTTAAAGAAGGCTTTCAGATCGTTTACATCAACACGGTCGAGATCTTCCACATAACCGATGGTAGACCAGGAATAGGGATGGCCTGCCGGATACAGGGCCTCGCCATTTTTCTCAGAACGCAATCCGTAGGGTTGATTATCCACCCGCTGCGCCCGCTCATTTTTCACGGTATCGCGCTGGTTCTCAAACTTCGTCTGATTTACCGCCGGCAGCAAAAAGCCCATGCGGTCGGCTTCAAGCCACAGTACTTTTTCAAGCTGATTAGCCGGTACACTTTCAAAGTAGTTGGTCCGGTCTGTATTGGTGGTTCCGTTCAGGGTTCCGCCGGCTTCAGTGATGATCCGGAAGTGTTCTTCATCAGCAACATGCTCTGAGCCCTGGAACATCATATGTTCGAAGAAATGGGCAAAGCCGGATTTACCGACATCTTCCCGCGCACTGCCTACGTGATACGTCACATCCACGTGTACCAGTGGATCGGAATGGTCCTCATGCAAAATAACGGTGAGGCCGTTATCCAGCATATATTTTTCGTAGGGGATATGGACTTGCTGCTCCTGCACCGCAACGGTTGTCTGCTCAGCAGGCTTCTGAGACTGACATCCGCTTAATGACACTGCAACGCTCGCACACACTAAAACTTTTGTGGCCAGAGATAACGCCATCAGGCTTCCTTTTTTCATTGTAAGTTCGTCACTGTTAAGACAATCCGTCTTAAACAGGTCTGCCCCGTCGTGCCGGAACAGAATACAGATTGTTACTGAGACTACCAGAATTTGGCTCAGAAAGCCCAGGTCTCCTTAACCCCTTTGTATCAATTTATTTATTAATGAAATACACTGGTGTAAACACCTGGAGAGACTGTATGGATTCTGCCGAAAAGATAATCAATCTCGAATTTGGCCTTTCTCAGTTAAGTGGGAATAAAACGCTGTTTCTGCGACTTTTGCAAAAGTTTGCCGACGAATACCAGCACGCCTCAGATAAACTTCAAACTTTACTCGATAACTGTGACTGGCAGGAAGCCAGAGTGTATATTCATACCATCAAAGGGGTGTCGAGCAATCTGGGGATAAACCAACTTCACCTGGCCTGTAAAGAAACAGAGAACGAGCTGAAAGCGCAGGAAACGGTGCCGGCTTCCCTCCCTGCCCTCAAGCAAACAATGGTTGTTACCCTGGACGCTATTGCAACATTACAGGCTAACCCGACTTTGCTTGACGACCTGCAAGCGGCAGAAGCCGCTATGAATGCGCCGGCAGCCGGTCAACAGGACAGTGAGCCTGCTGTAGCCACCACCGGTACCGCTGAATCCCCGGCTTCTGCTCCGCAAACCGGTCAGGCGCCTGCGGCCTTTATTCAGGCGCTGGAACAAAGTGAATTTATTGCACAGGATCAGCTGGACAGCTGGCTGGCTGCTACCACGCCGGATCCGGCATTACAACAAACCCTGCGCGATGCCATTGACGAACTTGATTACGATACCGCACTGAACCTGATCCGTGGATAGCCCCGCAACCTCTGTCGGGATGTGTTTTGAACATCCCGACTTCTATGTCATTCATAAACCTGTCGGCTTGCCTATGCACGATGATGCGCTGGGCGTGATACATGCTGTCCGGGCACTCACCGGTGAACAGCAGCTTTACTTATGTCACCGTCTCGATACTGTGACTTCGGGCTGTCTGTTGATCGCCCGTAATGCTTCTGCAGCCGCACAGTTAAGCGGACTGTTTGCCGGTCGTGACATACAGAAATATTATCTGGCCATCCTTTCGGGAAAACCGGCGAAGAAACAGGGCACCATAGCCGGTGATATGAAAAACCGGCGCCGTGGACAGCATGTGCTGATGAAAACCCGCGACAACCCTGCTGTCACCCAGTTCTTCAGTTATCACCGGGCTGAAACCGGACGTATTGCGCTGGTTAAACCGCTTACCGGGAAAACCCATCAGATTCGTGTTGCCATGAAAAGTCTGGGTGCGCCTATTCTGGGTGACACGTTATATGGCGGCAAAGAGGCTGACCGGGTATATCTGCACGCGTGGCAATTACACTTTTGCTATAACGGCGAGGATTTCAGCATCACCTGTACGCCTGAGGAAGGCTCGCGCTTTGTCTCTGAGGCATTTTCCGGCTGGCTTGCGGAACAACCGGACAACCGGTCATTGCCCTGGCCATCTTTCACCCTGCCGGAAATAAAGAACCGGTAATGTCAGTCAGGCTCTGTGTTATTGGTAACGGCGCTGTAGGTTCACTCTTTGCTGCAAAGGCACTGGAAGCCTGTTTTGATGTCACCCGTGCAGTGAGACAGCCCCGTTCTGTTGCACAACAGGCCACCGTAAAGACGGTGACATTGCAAAATGACAGTACGGTTTCCTTGCCTGACGCCATCATTACTCCGGACAGCCCGGTGGATATCCTGTTCGATCTGATTGTTATTCCTGTGAAGGTTTATCAACTGAAAGAAGCGTTGACACAGTGGTCTCACCTTTTCACGAATAATACGCCGGCCTTGCTGCTGCAAAACGGTATGGGGGGAGATGAGATCTTTCGTTCTGTTTTGCCTTCTGTGAGACTTTATCAGGCAACCACCAGCCACGGCGCTCTGCGTCAGCAGAACGCTGTGAGCCATACCGGTTTTGGTGAAACGCTGGCAGGCCCGGCAGCAGGACAAAACAGGAATGACAGTGCGGATGAAAAAGTGTTTCATATCCTTGAGCAGGCATTTCCGCCGGTAACACGCTGCGACAATATTGCCCTGGCTCTCTGGCAGAAGTTGTCTGTCAATCTGGTGATTAATCCGCTCACGGCACTGCATAACATCCGCAACGGGCAACTTCTGGAGCCGGCATATGACGCAGTGATTTCATCGTTATGTCGCGAAACCAGCCTGGTCATGCAGGCTTGCGGTTACAAGGAAAGTGCAGATGTTGTGAAAAACCGTGTATTACGGGTTGCCGGGGCCACAGCGGCTAACTACTCCAGTATGCATCAGGACGCTGCTCACGGCCGCCCGCTGGAAACCGGCGCGATTACCGGATACCTGTTACAGAAAGCTGCAGCGCATCACATTCCGGTTCCCGCTCATCAGTCTTTGTTTGATGCACTGACAGACCGCTTTCCGGCTTAATCGATTTCGTGGGCGACCTGCCCGTGAGCCAGCATGGCAAATAACCCTGTCCCGCCGGCAATATTCCCCAGCAGCGTAGCAAAAATCAGCGAGCAGAGTTGGTACAGTGTGACTTCCCCCTGCATCGCAAGCAGGAACAATTCCGTAGACCCGGCAATCACGTGGGTGAAATTCCCCATAGCAATGAGATAAGTAAACATAACGATGACGAAGAAAGCCGCACTCTGCACCGACGGTTTCATCCAGACAATACCGGCAATAATGAAACCTGAAATGACCCCGTAGGAAAAGGCCTGCCCGAATTCCAGCTCCACATAATGTCTTGAAATAGCGTTCATCCCCTCAATGTATTCCGCCGGCACGGTATGTAACTGATACATTAACGTCGCGGCCAGTAATGTACCCGCCATGTTGGCGGCAAACACGATAGCCCACAACCTTGCGGTGCAGCCAAGCATGGCAAGAGAGCGATGGTTAAGCAGCGGTAAAATGACAGTGAGAGTATTTTCAGTAAACAGTTGCAGACGGCCCATGATCACAAGAACAAAACCGACGGTATACCCGAAGTTCTCCAGCGCAAACTGGTAGTCTGAACCTTCAAACACCGTATGCAGAATGCCCTCTGCAAGTACTGAGGTTGATATGCCAATGCCGGCAGCCACACCGGACCACCACAGCGACATACCCGGCCGCTCAAGCTCTTCAAGCCCCTCCCGGTGAATTACCGCATACAGAGAAACTGAACTCAGACTCTGGTGATCACGCACATCCTGCTCTTCTTCCTTCGTAAGCGGCGAGTCAACATGACGCTCGTCTTCGTGTTTCTCTTTCCCTGTCATATCCGGCTCCTGCAAAAGTGTTCTTAAATACGTGTTGTTACGAGTGATACGACGGGCCGGAGTAAAGCGATTGAATCAAAGACATAAAAAAACGGTATGGGCTTTCGCGCATACCGTTTTTTTAGCAAACTGCAGAGAAATTTATTCCTGTAC
Organism: Alteromonas sp. ABH4_457; assembly: GCF_056160625.1. Taxonomy (NCBI): domain Bacteria; kingdom Pseudomonadati; phylum Pseudomonadota; class Gammaproteobacteria; order Alteromonadales; family Alteromonadaceae; genus Alteromonas; species Alteromonas sp. ABH4_457. Next base: position 360,436 of record NZ_JBSWXN010000005.1, on the reverse strand, counting down.
TTCCGGCTTCATGTGCGGGAACAGGATAACGTCTTTGATTGTCGGGCTGTCAGTGAACAGCATCGCCAGACGGTCGATACCGATCCCCTGACCCGCTGTTGGCGGCAAACCATATTCCAGCGCACGGATGTAATCTTCATCGAAGTGCATGGCTTCATCATCGCCGGCATCTTTTTCTTCAACCTGCTTACGGAAACGGGCTTCCTGATCTTCAGGATCGTTAAGCTCGCTGAAACCGTTAGCCAGTTCACGGCCGCCTACGAAGAACTCGAAGCGGTCAGTGATGAACGGGTTATCGTCGTTACGACGGGCCAGCGGAGACACTTCCCACGGATACTTAGTGATGAAGGTAGGCTGGATGAGTTTCTCTTCAGCTGTCGCTTCAAAGATTTCACAAAGGTACTTACCTGCACCCCAGATCCCGTCTACTTCAGGCTCTTTAATGTGCAGCTGTTTCGCCATGGCTTTCATTTCATCAAGGTGCGCTTCCGGGTCGCGGATAGCCGCCTCGTTGGCTTCTGGCCAATATTTCAGGATAGCTTCGCCCATGCTCAGACGATCGAAAGGCTTACCGAAATCATAGCGGGTTTCAGACGTCACTTCGCCTTCGCTGTCACGGGTAGTATTAACCAGTTCTGTCGTGCCAAGAATGTCCTGAGCCAGCTTGCGCAGCATGTCTTCAGTCAGGTTCATCAGGTCATTGTAATCAGAGTACGCCATGTAGAACTCCAGCATGGTGAACTCAGGATTGTGACGGGTCGACAAACCTTCATTACGGAAGTTACGGTTGATTTCGAATACCCGCTCGAAGCCACCCACAACCAGACGCTTCAGGTACAGCTCCGGTGCGATACGCAGGTACATGTCGATGTCCAGCGCATTGTGGTGAGTCACGAAAGGCTTGGCCGTTGCACCGCCCGGAATGACCTGCAGCATAGGCGTTTCCACTTCCATAAAATCACGCTCGGTCAGGTACTGACGGATGCCGTTAATCAGGGCACTGCGGATTTTGAAGTTGCGGCGGGTATGTTCACTGGTGATCAGATCCACATAACGCTGACGGTATTTGGTTTCCTGATCGCTCAGACCATGGAATTTCTCTGGCAGCGGACGCAGTGATTTGGTCAGCAGTTGCCAGTTTTCCATGTTCACGTACAGGTCACCTTTACCTGACTTGTGCAGGTCGCCGGCTACACCGATGATGTCACCGATATCCAGACTACCGAATTTCGCTTTAATTTCTTTTTGTGTTTCTTTGTCGGCGTAAGCCTGAATACGACCGGTCATATCCTGCAGCAGCAGAAACGGACCGCGCTTGGCCATAATACGGCCGGCAACGGAAACCTTATTGCCCTGTTCCGCCAGTGCTTCTTTTTCCACTTCACCGAACTGCACCTGCAGTTCTTCAGCGTAGTTTTCGCGGCGGAAGTCATTAGGGAAACCATTTGCATGGCAGTTTTCCCGAATCGCGCTCAATTTAGCCCGGCGCTCGGCAATGAGTTTATTTTCGTCGAGTTGTTGGTCGGTCATAACCTGTTCACTTTTAAGTGTAATTTACAGGCCAGATTTCAAACTGGCTTGCAGGAATTTATCTAAATCACCGTCGAGGACGGCTTGCGTATTACGGGTTTCTACACCTGTACGTAAATCTTTAATACGGGAATCGTCCAGCACATAAGAGCGGATCTGGCTGCCCCAGCCGATATCAGACTTGTTATCTTCCAACGCCTGCTTCTCAGCATTCTGCTTCTGCAGCTCAAACTCATAAAGTTTGGCTTTCAGTTGCTTCATTGCCTGATCTTTATTCTTGTGCTGTGAGCGGTCATTCTGACACTGCACTACGATGCCCGTGGGTTCGTGGGTAATACGAACCGCCGAGTCCGTTCTGTTAACGTGCTGACCACCTGCACCGGAGGCGCGGTAAGTATCAATACGTAAATCAGACGGATCGATATCGATTTCAATATTGTCATCAATTTCAGGATAAACGAACGCAGAAGAGAACGACGTGTGACGGCGGTTCCCGGAGTCAAACGGTGACTTACGTACCAGGCGGTGTACGCCGGTTTCCGTTCTCAGCCAGCCAAACGCATACTCGCCTTCAAAGCGGATTGTGGCACTCTTAATACCCGCCACTTCGCCTTCTGACAGTTCGATAATTTCTGTTTTGAAGCCGTGTGCTTCACCCCAGCGCAAATACATACGCAGAAGCATATTGGCCCAGTCCTGAGCTTCCGTACCACCGGAGCCCGCCTGCAAATCGATATACGCATCGCAGGCATCGTTAGGGCCTGCGAACATACGGCGGAATTCGAGGACTTCCAACACTTCAACAAGGGAATCCAGTTCAGATTTCGCTTCTTCGAAGGTTTCTTCATCTTCCGCTTCGATGGCCAGTTCCAGAAGGCCTTCAACGTCTTCAGCACCCTGTTCGAGCTTCTGAATGGTTTCAACCACCTGCTCCAGGGCTACTTTTTCTTTCCCTAAGGCTTGTGCGCGCTCAGGCTCATTCCAGACGTCCGGGCTTTCAAGCTCACGGTTAACTTCTTCTAAACGTTCAGACTTCGTATCGAAGTCAAAGATACCCCCTAAGTGCTTCAGAGCGCACCCGGATATCTGCTATGGCATTTTTGACAGGATTTACTTCAAACATGATTTCGCCAGGAGATAAATTAAAAAACAGGACGGCGGATAGTACCGAATCTGGCGGGATTTTGATAGTAGGCGCACCGGGAATCAGGCGAATTTCACCAGATTTTCAGTGGTTATGACCGGTTACGGCGAAGGGATGTGTCCGGCAACTGCTATGTAGCCTTTACCGGACGGTATAAAAACAAACAAATCTGATGATTTTACAAAAACATGCCGCCGGAAATTTCCACGCGCTGACCGGTCATCCATGCGCAATCATCACTGAGTATTTTGGCGATTGCCGGGCCGATATCGGAAGCTTCCCCTACTCTGCCCTTAGCCGTTACACTGCTGACAAACTGGTTCACGTCCGGGTTGTCTCTTACCGTACCGCCAGCGAAATCTGTGGCAATGGCACCCGGTGCGATGGTGTTTACGCTGATCCCCCGGCTGCCCAACTCTTTTGCCAGGTACCGCGTCAGTACTTCCACACCACCTTTCATCACTGCATAAGCACTTGAGCCGGGCAGGCTGAACCGGGCCAGACCCGATGAGATATTCAGAATATGTCCGTTATCTTCAATATCACTGAGCAGTGCCTGCGTCAGAAAGTACGGTGCTTTCAAATGCAAATCTGACAGGGCATCGAACTCTTCCATACTGGTTTCGCTGAATGCTTTATGCAGTCCTGTGCCGGCGTTATTTACCAGATACTTCAGCTTGCCGCCCCCGAAGTGTTGCTGCAGGCAAGTACGCACGGTACTGATAAATAAAGAATAATCGCTGAATTTCGTTGCATCAAACTGCAGCGCCACGGCCTTTACGCCCCGCTTTTCTGCTTCAGCAACCACATCCTTTGCAGCGTTCTCGTCGTGAACAAACGTGAAAATGCTGTTCACCCCTTTGTTTGCCAGAGCCAGTACTGTGCTGCGACCAAGGCCACGACTGCCACCGGTGATCAGTGCGGTATCACTCATAGTTATTTCCTTACTGTGTCCGCCTGATTTAAGGCGGAAATTAATGACAGGTTCAGAGTATCGTCCCGCACTATATTGATAAACAGGGCAAATAAAGACACACTGTTCACATAAAATGAACAATGAGAAGTGTGATGGACACTGTAGAATGTATGCGCCGTTTTCTTGCCGTGGCTGAAACCGGTAGTTTTTCTCAGGCAGCCAGCCAGATGGATGTGCCTAAATCCGCGGTGTCATCCTCAGTGACAAAACTGGAAACCCGTTTGCAAACCCGCCTGTTTCACCGCAGTACCCGCCAGGTCACGCTGACAGAATCCGGCAGACAATACCTTCCTGAGTGTCAGCGTATTCTGGCCGATCTCGATGCAGTAGAGAGCCAGTTACAGGACGATGCCGGCCAGCTGACCGGAGACATTGTGGTAGATATGCCGGGCCGGTTATATGCCTCCGTCGTCGCACCGAAACTGGCTGAGTGGTTCCGCCTGCACCCGAAAACCCGCATCCGCCTGCTCGGCGCGGACTATCGCATCGATCCGGTGAAGGAAAGCGTGGATTGTGTGATCAGGGCAGGTACGCTTAAAGACAGCGAACTCATCGCCCGCCCGCTGGGTAATTTTGCGATGGTGAATTGTGTCAGCCCCGCTTACCTGAAAGCATATGGACACCCTGCTTCACCGGCTGATCTGAGCAATCATTTCGTGGTGGGCTACTCACCGGATATGCGCCCCGCTGCAGATTCCTTTGATTATTTTCACAACGGGCATAACTATCAGGTAGCGATGACAAGCCGGGTATCGGTAGCCACTACAGACGCCTACCTGACCTCTTGTCTGGCGGGACTGGGAATCATTCAGGTGCCTCATCACGGGGTTAAGCATTACCTTGCCAGTGGCGAGCTTGTAACAATTCTGGATGATTTTACCTGCCCGCCCCTGCCACTTTCCGTGGTTTACACATCAAGACGCCATATGCCTAAACGAATCAGCACTTTCATAAACTGGCTCACAGAGCAATTTGCCTGATCCGGCGTACAAATTTGACCGGAAACAAAAAACCGGCAGACGCCACAAGCGACTGCCGGTTTCTCTGATATCAGTACTGCCTGATAAACTTACATTTTTTCCAGTGTTTCGATACCCAGCAGGCTCAGACCCTGTTCCAGTGTATTGGCCACCAGCGCAGCGAGTTCAAGCCGGCTGTTACGCACCGCTTCATCAATACCGTCTTTCAGGATCGGGCAGGCTTCGTAGAAACTCATGAATGCGCTTGCCACATCGTACAGGTAAGTACACAGCACGTGAGGCGTTGCTTCACGGGATACCAGACCAATCACTTCTTCAAATTGCAGTAACAGCACAGCAAGTGCATGCTCCTGCTTTTCGGTAAAGGTCATTGCACCTTTCAGATCTGCCATCGCAATACCGGATTTACGGAAAATACTCTTAACGCGGGTAAACGCATATTGCAGATAAGGCGCGGTATTACCTTCAAAACTCAGCATGGTGTCCCAGTTAAACACGTAATCCGTGGTACGGTTTTTACTTAAGTCAGCGTACTTAACCGCACCAATACCCACTTTACGGGCCACTTCAGCCAGCTCAGCTTCTGACAGGTCATTGTCCCGCTCGCTGATGAGTTTGCCGGCGCGCTCTACCGCTTCGTCAAGTAACTCAACCAGTTTCACCGTGCCACCGGTACGGGTTTTAAATGGCTTGCCGTCACTGCCAAGCATCATACCGAAAGGACAATGCTCGTAAGTCTGTTCTGCTTTCATGAAACCGGCCTTACGGCCCACAATTTCAGTTTGCTTAAAGTGCAGCGCCTGGCGGGCGTCGGTAAGAATAAGGGTACGGTCAGCGTTCAATTTGCCGCTGCGGTAGCGCATAGCTGCAAGGTCGGTAGTGGAATACAGGTAGCCGCCACCGGATTTTTGCACAATGTACACCGCCGGATTCCCTTCTTTGTCCGCCAGTTCAGGAATAAACACAACCTCTGCACCCTGATCTTCTACCGCAATGCCTTTTTCTTTCAGGTCACGGATGACATTCGCCAGATCATCATTATAGGCAGACTCACCCATAATATCGTCACGGGTCAGACTGACATTCAGTTTGTCATACACTTCTTCGCTGTGCTGAACGGATACATCAATGAACTGTTTCCACAGCGTAAGGCACTGCTCGTCGCCCCCCTGTAATTTCACCACGTATTCACGGGCACGGTCTGCAAAGCCCTCTTCTTCGTCGAAGCGTACTTTCGCTTCACGGTAAAAGTCTTCCAGATCAGACAGTGCGGTTTCCGCAACCTCACTTTCCAGCTTGTCTGACAGGTGTGCCAGCAACATGCCGAACTGTGTCCCCCAGTCCCCCATGTGGTTCTGGCGGATAACCTTATGACCAAGGAACTCCAGCACTTTTACAACAGCGTCACCGATGATAGTGGTACGCAGGTGGCCCACGTGCATTTCTTTAGCAAGGTTCGGGGAAGAGTAATCCACCACAATGGTCTGCTGGCTGTCTTTTGCCACGCCCATGCGGGGATCATGCAGTGCCAGTTCACACTGATTCGCAAGCCACGAATCGCTGAGATGCACATTAATAAAACCGGGGCCTGCCACTTCCAGCTTGCTGGCAACGTCATCCAGGTTAACAAGCTCAACAATTTTCTCCGCAATATCACGGGGCTTTTGTCTTAACTGCTTCGCCAGTGCCATCGCACCGTTGAACTGATATTCACCAAACTCAGGCCGCGAACTGCGTGCCACAGGCACCGGCGCATTTTCAGCACCTAATTTTTCCAGTGCTTCGCTAAAACGGCTGACTAATAAAGCATGTATGTTCATCGTTTCTTCGTCTTCTGTCTGTTCTTAATGTTCGCGGGTTTCTTTGAATTCGATATCGGGGTAACGCTCTTTAGCCAGTTGCAGATTCACCATAGTGGGTGCAATGTAGGCCAGGTTGTCACCGCCATCCAGCGCCAGGTTTTGTTCAGCTTTACGGCGGAACTCATCCAGCTTTTTCGCATCTTTACTGTATACCCAGCGGGCTGTACTCACACTGATATGTTCGTAGATTGCATCTACGTTATATTCCGCTTTTAAGCGGGCCACAACCACATCAAACTGCAGTACACCTACCGCACCGACGATCAGGTCATTGTTGATCAGAGGACGGAAAACCTGCACAGCCCCTTCTTCAGATAACTGTATCAGTCCCTTAAGCAATTGTTTTTGCTTCAGCGGATCTTTCAGGCGGATACGCTTAAACAGTTCTGGCGCAAAGTTAGGAATACCGGTAAAGCGGAAATTATTGCCGGACGTGAACGTATCACCGATGCGGATAGTCCCGTGATTGTGCAAACCAATAATATCGCCGGCATAGGCTTCTTCCAGAAGTTCCCGGTCACCGGCCAGGAAGGTCAGCGCGTCAGAAATACGGACGTCTTTATTAATACGTGAATGACGCATTTTCATGCCCTTCTCGTATTTTCCGGAAACAATGCGGCAGAAGGCAATACGGTCGCGGTGTTTAGGATCCATATTCGCCTGGATCTTAAACACGAAACCACTGAACTCAGGCGCATCAGCACTGATTTCACCGTCTTCTGTCTGGCGTCCCTGCGGCGCAGGCGCCCACTCAACCAGACCATCCAGCATATGGTCAACACCAAAGTTACCCAGTGCAGTACCAAAAAATACCGGTGTCAGTTCCCCTTCAAGGAACAGTTCCTGATCAAACTCGTTAGACGCCCCCTGAACCAGCTCCAGTTCGTCTTTCAATGTTTCCAGCAAACCGCTGCCAATAGCTGTTTCAAGTTCCGGATTATCCAGACCTTTAATAATGCGTACATCCTGAATCATGTGACCCAGACCGGATTTATACAAAATCACTTCATCACGGTGCAGGTGATAAACACCTTTGAATTCTTTACCGCAGCCTATTGGCCAGGTCACTGGCGCGCACAGGATTTTCAGCTCGTTTTCAACTTCATCAAGCAACTCCAACGGGTCGCGGATATCGCGGTCAAGCTTGTTCATGAAGGTAATAATAGGCGTATCGCGCAGGCGGGTAACTTCCATCAGCTTACGGGTACGATCCTCAACACCTTTTGCGGCATCGATAACCATCAGACAGGAGTCAACGGCAGTCAGTGTGCGGTAGGTATCTTCAGAGAAGTCTTCGTGTCCCGGCGTATCCAGCAGGTTCACCAGATTTTCACGGTAAGGGAACTGCATGACCGAGGTCGTGACCGAGATCCCCCGCTCTTTTTCCATTTCCATCCAGTCAGATTTGGCATGCTGACCGGACTTCTTCCCTTTCACGGTACCGGCTTTTTGCAAAGCTTGTCCGAACAAAAGGACCTTTTCAGTAATGGTGGTTTTACCCGCATCGGGGTGACTGATAATCGCAAACGTACGGCGTTTGCTGATTTCGCTGGTTAGGTTACTCATGGATATTCTGATCTGTCACTGTGTGAGGGTAGACGCGGGTTCAGAGCTTGCGGGCGGCGCCACCTTGAATTTCAAAAATTGGCGCGCATGATACCAGAATTGAGAAAAATTGCCGCCCTTTTCTCTGCGGGGGAAATCCGCCGGCGCATTTGCACCGGCAGGCAGAAAGTTTGTACGCCGGAGGCCTTACTTTTTCTTCTCCGGTGTGGATTTATCGTATTCTACCAGCTCTTCTAACGCGGCCCCTGGATCCTCTTCCCCTGCGACGGAGTCGAATTCTTCATCATGACGAAAATCTTCTTCCGCCAGCGTGATTTCCCGTTCATGTTCACGGGCTTTTTTATTACTGTCAGCCATCATATTCACCTGCTAATTGAACAAAACACACTTTTGTTAATTATACGTGAAGAGAGGATTTTGGATGAGATTTCAGATTATTTTTCTGACCGGGAGATGGTTTACTCTGTAGGATACAACCGCCGGGTATAATCGCTGACGCCCTAAGCAAGCAACATACGCATTATCCGCGCGTCTTCTTTACCGCCATCACAAGGGTAATAATTTTTACGCACTTCAATGTCTTCAAAACCGGCTTTTTCGTACAGTGAAATTGCTTTGTGGTTTCCGGCTCTTACCTCGAGCCACAGTGACTCAGCCTGTTGTTGCCGGCACCATGCAATCACACCGTCTAATAACTGTTTTCCGGCACCCTGCCCCCGGTCAGAAACAGCAACTGCAATGTCCATTAACGTGGCTTCGCCGGCAACCAGTAATATCACTGCGTAACCGGAGAGCTTAAGCTCACTGTTCAGTGCTGCCAAACCCGCATAGGGCGGTGTAAGACAGTCCGCAAAGGTAGATAAGGACCAGGGATTATAAGTGGCCTGCTGATGAATAGCATGGGCGTCATTGATCAGGGCGTCAGAAAGTGGCTGGAGTGTGAACGACGGCATCACTTACTGACCGGCACAAATGATCTGCCACAGACGGCGCTTTTCCGCAGCGTCTGATGGCGCAGTTTTATAAGGTAATGAAAGAATATTATTTTTCAGGGACAACTCTGAACCATATTGCCAGCGAACAGACTTTGCATCGTGAAACAAAGACAACGCCTGCAAGATGTCTTGTCCGGCAGTTCCGAAGCTGCGGGGATCAATGGTTTCAACCACCGGTGATGCCGGTTTTGCTTCATTGTCCTGCACTTTTTCCGGGGCAGATGGTTTTTTATCCGGTTTATTTCCCAGCATGGAACGAAGCTGCGCAATGCGGGCCTGACCATTTGCGGCGGGTTGACCAGAAGACTGAGATGGAACGGCAGCGCCGGAAGGCGTTAGTTCAGCAGTGTGACTGTTACCGGCAGCAGATGTTGCCTGAGTCTGTGATACAGCCTGAGATTGCCATACACAGATACCCATTTCCTGAAGAACAGCAATTTGATATGGATTTAAACCGGACGTCATGAAAATGGATTTACTTTTGAGTGGAAGAAAGTAGGAACACTATAACTTACTCAGAGGAAAAGTGGCAGGGGTGGAGGGACTCGAACCCCCAACCATCGGTTTTGGAGACCGCTGTTCTACCAATTCGAACTACACCCCTAGCGCGCTGTGCATTATACGTATGCGTTAACAAAGGTAAAGCCTTTTTATGGCAAAAAAACAGCAAAACCAGTGCCTTTGCCTGGCATTCGCACAATACGCACAAAAAGCGCACAGTATGGCTGTTACTCCGGTTCACTCCCCTTCTGCCGGTTAGTGGTTTCCAGTGCTGCCTGCCAGAGGGCAGCAGTGACATTTACCACTCGGCGCTGCTGTTCACAGGCAAAGATGACCTTCTCTTCAGCGGCCCCGCTTAAAGCGGCGTAGTGTTTATACAAGCGCAAAGCGGCTTCGTCATTTAACTGATTAATCGCAGCACAGGATGCCACATCAAAATAACGATTGCCGCTGGCAGCATATTCCCAGTCAACGATAACAGGTTTAGCGCCACCGGCTCCGGTTTTCACAATGTGCGGCAAAGACAGATCGTTGTGGCAAAGCACCGCCTGTTCAGCAGGCGGTTGCTGTGCATCACCGGAATCAATCACGTTTCGCAATGCTTCAGCCAGGGGATGACTGCTCTCAAGATCTGCACTTTCAAAATAGCGCATCAGCCTGGACTCAAGACACAGAGGTGACGCGTCAATAGCTGTGCAGTGAATGGTGTGTAACGCAACGGCGAGCAGAATGATACTGTCTTCACTGTTTGCGTTGTTCGCTGGTTCCACATCGGTGGTGACCCAGCGTTCTGCCCACAGCGTGCAGTCAGGACTCAGCCACACAGGTTCAGGCGCAATGCCCTGACGGAACAGGCTGCGCTGAAGCGTAAACTGAGCATGTTTGTTTACGCCGGTAAAACTCTCACCGGCAGACCACTTAACAGCGAACTCACGCTCGCCGTCAGTGATATTGAACAGGCGGTTCACATCCCCGCCCTGCCGTGATTCACATGTGGCATTACCGCTAAGCTTCAACGGCTCGGCTAACGCTTTAACGATAAGCGCGGGCGTCATGTTCCTGCATCTTCCATTGTTTCAGCCATTGTGCATAACCAAATACGGCAAATCCGACATATCCCAGAAACAGACACGCTGACAACATCAGGCCGCTTTGTGCGTAAAGATAAGCTGAAGCCAGATTGATCACTATCCAGTACAACCAGTTCTGTAAAACCTTATGGGCCACCATCACGGTAGTCACCACACTGACCACCTGAATGCTTGCATCAAGCAGCAGGTGTTCGCTGTTGAACTGCCCCTGTGCCCAGAGGGATAAGCTCCAGGCAATCAGGAGCAGTCCCGGCACCAGCATGGCATGGGTATACCATGGCCAGGAATGCACCCGGTCGTCGCCGGCAGCCTGACGATTCCACTGATAATACCCGTATCCTGCCATCACCATGTAATACAGATTCAGGATGGCCTGAAACGGCAGTGTGACCTGCCAGAAGAGCCAGGTATAAATAGCCGTGCTGATAAATGCACAAAGCCAGCACCAGCGGTTTTGCCTGGCAGCCAGCCAGACATAGGCCAGCGCCAGCACCACAGCAACCCACTCGGCCAGTGATGTCGCGGCTATCTGTTCAAAGAAATGCGGGATGAAATCAGTCATCCTGATCCTTACGGGCCTGCATCACATCGAAGTTCAGAAATTTGGCCACAAAAATGGCCTGCCCGACTTCTTCATGGGTGCGCTGCATTTCTTTCCCCAGTACCGCCATAACGTCGGCATACTCGCCGGTGACCTGTGTACTGGTAGAACAGGTCGTCACATCAAGGGTGTCGTAACTGTTCAGTCTGTCAATGAACGACTTTATGGGTGGAATGTATTCATTCACCAGAGGATACAGAGATAACTCAACCATGACCTGCATAGAGATTCCTTAAAATTGAAAACGGGCTGTGACGCCGAACTGTCTGCCGTCACCTAACTGATAATAAGGTTCAGCAAACTCATAGTAATCACGGGGATCGTTACTGAATCCACCGAAACCGCGGGTGTACCAGGTTTTATCAAACACGTTCTTCACCCACAGTGTGGTGCGCAACATGCCTTTTACCCAGGTGATATCTGTGTTGTACAACGTTGTGGCCGGTGCTGTTTCATCATGGCCATCAGAGAAGCGGTATTCGTCTTTAAAGTCCATATCAGCGCGCCATACCAGAGAATCAGTCAGCCACAACTCACTGAACAGGTTCGCTGTATATTTAGGTGCCTGAGCCTGACGCTGCTTACTGACATATTCACCGTCGGCAGTCTCGTAACCTTCAAAGGTGGCACTTAGGTAACCGGCGCTGGCCTGCACTGTCCAGGACGACGTTGCCTGCCAGGAAAGCTCCAGTTCTGCCCCTTTATTTGTGCCCACATCGGCATTCGCCGTAATATCGATAAAGGCGGCAGAACCGTCTTCACGTTCCTGAACATCAAAATCGCTGATTTGGGTATCTTCCCTTTCCATGAAGAAAACTGCTGCGCGGGCTGTCAATTCAGGAACAAACAATTTGCCTTTGTAGCCTGCCTCATAGTTCCAGTTGTATTCCGCATCAAAGAAGCGGCGCTCGCGGCTAACCTGCTCATCATAGTTAATGCCGGCACCTTTGTAGCCTCTGGATACGCTGGCATACAGGTAGTCCCCTCCCATATCCCAGGTCAGTGCCAGTTTGCCGCCGGTCATGGTCGTGTCATCGTCGTACACAACCTGCGCATTATCAGCATAATCATAGGCATAATTTTCAACACGCAGCGCGGACGTCAGCAATAAAGACGGAGTCAGCTGTGTATCAAGCTGACCGTAAACCGCTGTTGTCTGCGGTTCGAAAGTACTGATAAAGTCGCCGTCAGCATAAGTATACTGACGCAGTAAATCCTGTTCACTCTGATTGATGCGGCCGCCGATAACCCAGGTCGTGGTGTCATTGAAGATTTTTTTATCTTCTGCAGAAGTAAAACGCACCTCGGCAGATTGTTGGGAAACATCCCGGTAATATGCATCAAAGGACGTATAGCCCCAGGGGTGGAAACCGGTGTAGGTCCAGTCTTCGTCGTAGCCGTAAGCGATATCATGACCGGCCATAGTCGCAATGATTTCCAGCAAACCTCCGGCAGTTTCATGATTGATATGTGCACTGACCGCTTTAGTTTCCTGCTCATCAAACCCGGGTTCATCCGACAAGGTGTGACGGTTGTTATCCAGTGAGAAAGCATCGTAACCGTTATTGATATCGTACCAGCGGAAATCCACCGCAACGGATGTTTTGTCAGTCACATCCCACAGTGTTCCCAGCCTTACTGCATTCTCATGAATCCCGTTGGTATCGTCGGCACCCAAAAAGTCATTTTCAATAAAACCGTCACTGCTGTTGTGCACAAATGCTGCACGCCAGGCCAGAGAATCAGACGCTTGTCCGCCATGGGCACCTTCAGCGCGGAAGAAAGATGTGTTTCCCACAGACAATTCAAAATGACTGTCACTCTCTTCTGAGGGGGCATTGCTGACAATCTTAACCGCACCAGCCATGGCACCGGTTCCGAAGACTGTCGCCTGCGGTCCCCGGTAAACTTCTACCTGCTGTGTATCAAAAAGTACACCTGCTGCAGCAAGACCGGAGAAATCAAAATCGTCGACCAGGAAACTGACTGAAGGATTAATCGGTTCAGCAAACTGGCTGCGCTCACCAATCCCCCGGATCTGAATAAAACGTCCGCGGGATGCGCCGGCCGCAAAATTAACATTCGGCGCAATACTTAATACATTGTCGATATAGGTAGCCTGACGGCTGTCCAGGCGGTTGCCTGATAACACAGAAGCGCTGGCACTGAGTTGATCGAGAGTCGCTGTGCGGAAATCACCGCTGACGGTAATACGTTCGATGTCTGCTGTGTCATCAGCAAAAGCAGGCAGTGCAAGTAGTGCGAGAAGGATTGCGTTTTTTTTCATTAGGATCTCTTTAATCATCAAAAAGATCCGGCTTTACGGCAGGTATTGAGGTTTTCAGATTGCTTTTATCACCATCCCTACGCCGGTATTATCCGGATCAGGTTTAAGGGTTCCCATGGAATGGATCTCAGCCGTAAAGACGGCACCCCTTGGCCTAATGCTTATTACGGAGTCCGCAAATTAAGCGAGGGCAGTCTAACAACTTCAGTGACTTAGTCAAGTTGCCGGCAGCCCCGAAAAAGCAATAAAAAAGCCCGCGATGTGACGTGGCGGGCAATGAAGGTCAGGCGACCTTCTGATTCTGGCGTCTTGTGCGCCATCCCATAAACCCTATTCCCAGAAGGATCAGTGACATGGCGGTTGGCTCACTGACTTCTGTAATAGAGGCATTCCGGAAGCGAACCTTCATATCTCCGCAACCACTGGCTGCATCACAATCGTTAATGAATACGATGTCGGTAATAAGTCCTGACATGTAATCATCCAGAGTAATAGAGAAGGTCTCCCAGGCTGGTTCGCTGGTATAAGTAAAGTCATCCAGACCGAAATTCTGTGTGCCACCCAGAGCAAACGTGCGGCTGGCATCGTTATTCTGTTCACCGGCAGAGAAATCTGCCAGCCAGATCCCGCCAATCTCAGAGTAAGGGTTTGCATTAGTATTGTTGTTGCCCGGGGTCATACGAAATTCAAATGACAACAAAATATCTGAAGCAGAATTGTCTAAATCCAGGCTCTGGATCCCGAAAGCATCATCCAGGTTTAGTGTGAACCAGCTGTTTTCACGCAGGTTCAGTACGCTGCCATTATTTGTCCAGGTTCCGTAGTTAGACGAGCCACTTTGTTGGTGTGCAGTCAAAGTCTGGGCAGCGAAGTCAATATCGTAGCTGCTGATAATGTTGGCGTTAGCCGTGAATGCCGCACAGAAGCCGGTTAGCAGGGCTGCAGTTTTGATGCTAAATTTCATTTATGTTCCTTGAGCAGTGTGTGCCTGAAAATAGTTAAACAACTTCACTGCAACCCGGCTGTCTTATGGCGGTATAAGACCCGTGGCTTTCCGTCCCTGCCTCACGACAGGTTTGGCGAATCTACTCTGTGGAAGTGACGTTTCCACCAATGAGTCGACGGTTGTAATGATAGGGAGAGGCCCGCAAGTAAAACAGGACACTTCTGAACGAAATCCGGTACAAATTTGTACCAACACAAAATTCACCCTTTTTCTGTCAAGGCACAGGTAATTCTTATATCCTTGACTAAAGGGATCCGGTATTGGGAGCAAACGTGCAGTATCACGGTTTTTTCTGGTCGGCAGTCATCCGCGCTTTATTGAGTCTGAGAAGGGATAACGGACTTGATAACGAATATGACACAACGATGCTCGAAAGCGTCACACAAATAGAAAATGAGAAAATGGACGATGACGGACTGGCGTCTATTCTTCACTCTCTTTGTCCTGCCAGTGAATATGAGACAATTGGCCGCTCCCTGATTGGCTATCTTGATTTCAACAAAATGAGTAATCTGGTGGTGTATCTCACGGCCAGTAAGCATATTGATGACGCACTCCATGTATTGGGGAAACACTACCACTATATTCTGGGCAACAGTGCAGCATTGACCGTAAAAACTGACGGAAATGAAACCTGTCTCCGGTTTCAGCCATCATCACATCCTGTTCTTACCGAATTCCGCTGTTATTTCCTCCTCGCTTTGTGCCGTCACCTCGCCGGCAGAAAATTCGACTTCACCACGGTCACCTTACCGCCATCAGGCGAACAACCGGTCAGCTTATTAAGGCCGGTCAGCAGCGGTGATATCAGACATGAGGGAGTCGTTGTAAGCCTGTTTTTTGATAATAAGTGGTGTACACAGGCGTCGTTTTACTATTCTCAGTCGATTAAAAAAATGCTGGCGGGAAACCTCGACACCAGCAATGACTTGCCATTAAAACAGCAGGTTAAAGAAGCATTTCTCAAAGCCCCGAGCCCGGCACGGATCCGTTCGGAATGGGTAGCGACGCAACTCGGTCAGACGGAGTCCGCTTTTCGTCGCCAGTTAAGGCAAGAGTCCATTTCCTTCAGCGCATTACTCAAAGAGTACATTCATGACCAGTCATGTCACCGGTTACTCAGTGGCGAAAAAACGGAAGACACCGCCGCCCGCCTTGGCTTCTCTGACCGCCGATCCTTTGAGCGCAGTTTTAAGGAACATGCCGGGATCAGTGCAGGACAGCTACGCCAGCTTGGCAACCGCCTGCGTTTTCAAAAAGGTAACGGTAATCTCATTAATGTGGTGGAGAACCTGCCTCCCCTGCCCAATTCAATTCAGTCTCTGCTGAATATGGACTGCGAAACAATGACGCTGGCAGATGTGGTCTCACTGATTGAAAAAGATCCGATTTTTCAGGCCCACGTTATGAGCAAGGCCAGCAGAGCGGTTTATGGCTCTGTACCCAAAAATCTTGAACAGGCAATCGGCCGGAATCTCGGGCTCGGCAATATCCGGAATCTTGCCGTAATTTTCGCAGCGCAGCAGTTGCTAACCTCTCAATGCCGGTTTGATAAAGTTAACCTGCTCACCGATGCGATGCTGCTGAGCCTGACTATCTTTCAGCGCCTGTTCGGTTTTAACCGCTTAAACGAGGACCAAACTGAGCAGGTCAAACAGCTTTTACTGTTTGGCACGTTATCCCTGTTTCTAATTTTTCACGACGAATGTCTGTTTTCAGACGGCGCAGTCACTCACTGGGATGAAAGCGCTTCATTTGACGTTTTCCTTAACCGTATCAATGATGAATACGGCGTTTGCCTGTATGGTGCCACATCGTTAATGTTACTGAGATGGGGTTTTAACAGTGCAGTGAATCAGCAATTGTGGAAACTGTGCAGCAACGACGAAAATGGAAATTCTGACAGCCTTACGGGCCAGATCACACTGTGTCATACCATCGCATTCAATCTGCTGAATTCACAGGAAACACCTGAATACAGTCAGGATACGCTGACTAAGGTGCAAAGTGAGATGCTGGAAGAGATCGTGACGAGGTGGCGGGTTTCAGCGGCCTGAGATCAATGATCAGTGCCGCTTACCCGCATCAGAACTTGTGAGCAGGTGGCTTTAACCGTTTATTCTGCATTCAGATTCAGGCTGCGGATTTCAGCCTCTGTTTGTGCTTTCAATATCTCCATCGTTTTACCATGGGGCGTCGGAGTACGGGAATCCGGATCGAGAGTTACAAAAACAATATCATCAGCGAGACATATGGTTTTCTTGGTCGCTTTATTTCTCACCAGACATGTTACCGTAATCGACGTACGCCCCACCGATTTAGTTTCCAGACCAAACTCAACGATATCGCCCTGTAACGCCGGGGATTCAAACGTAATTTCACCAATATGCTTAGTGACCAGACAGTTTGTTTCCAGCTGACAAATAGCGAAAATTGCTGCTTCCTCATCAATCCATTCCATCGCCCGGCCACCAAATAAAGCATTGGCGTAATTAAGATCATTGGGCATGACAAGCCGGCGGGATAAAAAGCGCATTCGAATTCCTCGTAAACAATAGATAAAATAGCGGCTGGATTATACGTGAAATGATATCAAATGGCTCAGACAACTGTGACTGACTGGCTTACAGCACCTCTGTTTTGTAATACCAGCGATTATCACCGGCAAAGACTGGTGATCCATGGCGATAAGCATCACCATGCTACCACAGTAGAAGGCATACTCTCATCACTGCCTGAAGGTATTTCTGTTTGCATTGCCGGCGAACTTAACGTCAGGCCTGTTGATACAGCAAAATCCACGATAACGAAGATCACGCCACTCAATTTATACCGGCAGTGTTTAGGCAGTGAGTATGACATAGTCATCATCGACTTCTCAGAGCAATTCAGGCCATCTGTGCTGACGGCTCTGGCCGGCACAGTAAAAGTATCCGGAACACTAATACTCCTGACACCGCCATCAGATAGCTGGCACACTCATCAGTCGGTTACCCGCCCCTATTTTTTAAGCTACGGACAAACGCTGAATAATAGTGTGTATATCGATAAGATTCTGCGCCCATTAACAGACACTCCGGAGACGGGCATGATCAGCTGTGACAGCGTGTACTTGCCCTCCCCGCAGGCTGTGGAAGTTTCCCGCATTTCAGAGTCTGACACACTGACCGCTACCCAGCAGAAGGTGTTTGACAAGATCACGCAGGATGACTACAGCACTTACAAGTGTGTTTGTATTGAGGCAGCCAGAGGCAGAGGAAAGTCTTTTTTATCCGGTAAAATTATCGCCCACTTTCTGAAATTGGGGTTAAATGTAGCTGTTACAGCGTATTCGCAAGCCTCTGTCTCAGGATTACTCGCGTCCTTAGAATGCGAAAGCGGAAACAGAGCGCAGTGGATGGCTACGGACAACCCGCTGTTATCCGAAAATAACATTGACGTTCTCGTCATAGACGAAGCAGCAGCGCTGCCACTGCCGCTGCTACAGCGCTTATTATCAACACATGCGTTTGTTATCTTAAGCTCTACCACAGACGGTTATGAAGGCAGTGGACAAGGATTCAGAACCAAGTTTCTCCAGCCTCAAAATATTCCGGTGAGAAAGCTGTCAGAGCCTGTACGATGGCGCGGTGGCGACCAACTGGAAGCTCTGGTATCGAACCTGACATTCAGACAACCACTGTGCCGTAAAGAACCGGGCGACCCGCGGGAACCTGTTTCACTGGAGCACCTTGTCCTGCCGGCAAGAGACATGGAGCCATCAACACTCCGTCAGGTTCTGGAAATGCTTACGGCTGCGCATTACCAGAGTAGTCCCGATGACATGTTAAGACTGACAGACTCTCCTCAAAACAACTTCCACCTTCTTACTGTGAAAGGCAAGATTATTGCTGCCGCAGTAGTAGAGCATGAAGGCAGCATTGCGCCGGTAGCCCTCACGGAGCATATTGCAGAAGGAAAACGTCGTGTAAAGGGTCATCTGACGGCACAGAGTCTGGCTTTAATGAGCACTGATGTTAATTTTGCATCCATGAAAATAAGGCGGATTAACCGCATTGCGGTGAGTCCTGGCTGGCAGTCAAAAGGTCTCGGGTCAAAATTACTCAAGCAAATTGTTTTCACCTGCCAGACTGAAGGTGCTGATTTGATCACCTCATCGTTTGGCGCTGATGACCAGTTACTGAGATTCTGGGTAACTAATGGTTTTACCATTGTAAAACGGGGCAATAAACCGGACAAAGCATCAGGATTGATCAGTGCTCTGGTCGTCAATCCGGTCTCTAAGAGGGCAGAAGAAGCTATTGACCAGCTTTTGGCACTGGAAGAAAACGATGAGATCCCCCCGCTACTGCGTAGTCGCCATTTATTAAGGATCCGCCAGTTCGTTGAAGGCAGCCGGAGTATCGACCATTTATATTCCTCGCTGAATTATTTAACCCAACTGGCTGATAAAGCCCATTCCGGCACTGATATCGAATTAGCTGCAATACTTCGCAGATTATCTGCAGGTGACTCTTTGAAACAGTTAGCGGACCGCACGGGCCTGCAAGGTAGGAAAGAGATGGTTAATGATCTGAGACACCGGTGTGAAAAACTACTGTCGTCGGTGCAAGACGGTGGTCAGGTGTGAAATCAGGATCCGGGCCGGATACAAAAGATAAAATTAGAAGTACTGAAACAAAAAACCCTGCTGATGCAGGGTTTTTTAATTCTAATTAAGCATTAAATCTTAATGCCGCGGTTTTTAGCCTTATCTTTAATATAAGGTTCCCACGCCATCGCATTTCTGCGTAAAGACTTATCTTTCTTAGCAATCTGAATGTGATCGTAAGCTGCTTTGTAGTTACCGATATAGAAGTTCGCTTCCATTAATGAGAAGTGAATCTTAGCGGGATCTTCAGCACCACGTTCCAGAGCATTGTTAAGAGCTTTGATAGCACCTTTATAATCTTCAGCTACGAGTAACAAAGTACCCTGCTTACGATAATATTCAGGATCGCTATCTGCTTCTGCAGCTTTGCCGTAATAACTGGCCGCATCTTTATAGTCCTTCGCCTGGTGATAAGAGTTAGCGATGTTTGCATACATCTCCGCATCTTTCTTCAGCAGGCCGCTCTTAACATACTTAGACAGTAGTTCAGCAGACTTATGTGGATTACCCGCATTTGCATACAGGGAAGCAAGCTGTTTGATTTGACTGTCTTTCTCAAGATAACCCGCCGTGTAAGCGATATCCAGAGTTTGTACAGCTTTATCAAAACGCTCAACCATCATATAGAAGCTACCCAGTTGAACCCAGTAAGTTGGATTCTCAGGGAACATGTTAACAAGCACTTCAGCAACGCTTACCGTTTCAGGATACTTTTTGTCTTCAAAGAAAGCAGAAAGTTTCAATAGATAAGGGTTCTTGTCTGGCTTGCCAGCTTCAGAATTCAGTTTGATAGCTTTGTCAGCAGTTGCTGCAACCTGGCTAAACTTCTTCTGCTCATACAATGCTTGTGCTTTACGTGTGTAAACCTGTGCATCTTCTTTACAGGTAAAGTCCATCCACTTGTCATAGTACTTAACAGCGTCGTCGAACTTTTGTTCCTGCATGCTTAAGTCACCAAGTAACTTCAGCGTGCCTGCGTGCTCAAGGTCATTCAGTACTTTAGTTTGTACCGCTGACTGAAGGTAACCGAATGCTTCTGCACCCTTACCTTCCTGAGACGCAATCAGGTTACCCAGGAAGCGGTTTACGTATGCCTTATCGAAGTCGTCACTTGGATCTACTTCTTTAAGGATATCGATAGCTTCCTGAACACGGTCTTCATTGTAGGCTTCAAAAGCAGCCTGAACTTTCTTACCGGTACGCTCGCCAACAAGAGTAGTTTTACCCTTGACATAGCCAGGACACAGTACAGGGCCAGAAGGTTTAGCCGCTGCAGGCGCTGTTTGCGCTGCGGCCATTGGCGCTGCAATCGCAGCACCAATACCCATGACCAAAGCAACGGCGGACATTTTAAATGTACGTAGTTTCATGATCATTGCTCCAGTTTAAAGTCCAGTTGAACGAACATGCCTTCTTGCTTAACCGCTTTACCGTCAACAATTTTTGGCTTGTACTTCCACTTGCTCAGCGCGCGACGCGCTTCACGGTCGAAGATACGCTTGGGATCTGCATCGATAACACTGATGTCATCAACACCACCCTGTTCATTAATAGTGAACTGCAGTTTTACCCAACCTTCACGACCATCACGGGCAGCATCAGGTGGGTACTTAGGATCGATACGCACGATTGGTGTAGCATCACCATCGCGTTGCATCGCACCAACACCGCCAATATCTACACCAACACCACCGGTATCAACTGACGGAATTGCCAGACTGAAACCATCTGTGTTTGGTTCAGCAGCTTCCGGTTCAACAGGTTGAACTTTAGGTGGCTGCTGAGGTGGCGGCGGAGGCGGAGGTGGCTTACGCGTTCGCGTTTGCGTCTCATCATCCGGCTCCTGCATCACGATATCAATAACTGGTGCTTCCGGTACCTCGTCTGCAGGTCTGGCAGAGTTCTCAATGAGCTTTGCCATAACAACAAACAGACCAAAGGCAACTAACGCACCTAATAATATAGAAACGATTATCCTTACCATCTTAACCCCTTGCCGCTACCGATATACGGTCAATGCCTGCGGCTTTAACCTGGTCCATAACCTTGACTACGATACCATGCTTGGCTTTGACGTCAGCCTGGATAAATACATAATCCGTTGGCTGCTCTGTAAGTAATCGCTCTAAATTAGCCCTTACGGTGTCCACAGCGACTTCACGTTTATCTAACCATACAGTTCCATCTTCAGTTACAGCGATGAAAATGTTGGCATTTTTGTGAAGAAACGCTTGGCTCGCCTCAGGCTTGTTAACTTCAATGCCTGCTTCTTTAACGAAAACAGTAGTAACGATGAAGAAGATAAGCATGATGAACACGATGTCGAGCATCGGCGTCATATCAATTGCTGCATCTTCCTCTTCGGTTCTGACTTTTCGAGCCATAATCGTTCTCTCTAGTGATGTGGCAGGCTATCAACTAAGCCTTCTTTTGCCATCTTCGCTTTAGCTTCGAGACGAGAACTAATGAATAGTCCGGACAATGCCGCAACCATACCCGCCATTGTCGGGATTGTTGCCATTGAGATACCAGATGCCATCAAACGTGCATTACTGGTTCCCTGCGTTGCCATAGTCTCAAATACTGTAATCATACCGGTAACTGTACCCAGCAGACCGATTAGTGGACACATTGCCACTAACGTGCGAATGATTAGCATCCTGGCGTCCAGATCATCTGACGCCTGAGAAATCCATGCGTCACGGATTCTATGCGCATACCAAGAGGTAGTATCACTACGAGCGTCCCATTTGGCGATGATGTCTTTCTTCACCTTTGGAAACACTGAAGTCATATACCAGTAGCGCTCAATCATAAGTACCCACATGAGAAAGAGCGCGAGGGCGACGAAATAAAGTACGTCACCACCGGTAGCGATAAAATCCCTGACAGATTCCCATAATCCAATCAGGTAAATCATATTACGCCTTCTCCGACTCTGAGTGAGCAGCGATGATACCCGCTGTTTGCTCGTCCAGGATGTGAACGATAGACTTGCTGCGTGAAGCTACAATGCTGTGAGTAAGGATCAGAGGCAGAGCCGCGATAATACCCTGAGCAGTAGTTACAAGTGCCATCGAGATACTACCTGCCATCATACGAGGGTCACCAGTACCGAACAATGTAATCGTCTGGAACGTCGCGATCATACCAAGTACTGTACCTAACAGACCCAGCAGAGGTGCGATTGCAGCGAAAATCTTGATTACGTTGATACCGCTTTCGATAGTCGGTAATTCTTTCAGAATTGCTTCGTCCAGTTTCAGTTCAAGGCTTTCTGCATCAACAGTTTTGTTTTCTTTATAAACTGTCAGGATACGACCCAGAGGGTTGCTGGTAGAAGGATTGCCAGGGTTTTTCTGTTGCGATTTAATTTTCGCACCAACTGCACCCAGCTGAATCATCTTGAATACGCCGATTAACAGACCGATAACCAACATACCAGTGATTACATAACCTACAACACCACCTGCATGGTAGCGCTCAGACATTGTCGCTTTTTGCTTCAACAGACCAAGGATTGCACCTTGAGAAGGGTCAGCATTGAAAGCTACAAGGCCAGAAGTAGCGTTAACCAAGTCTTTTGCAGACGCTACCAGGTAACCGTCAGGTTGACGACCCAGAGGCTGAACAACTTCGTTTTCTGCATCGTAAGCCAGGTAACCTTGATCACTGATCAGGTTGAATGCACCAACACGAACAACTTCCTGCTCAGAAGAACCACCTTCAAGGCTCACAACTTCAGTGTTGAAACGAACAACTTCGCCAGACTGAGTCATTTCAGTTTGAAGAGCAAACCACAGATCTTCCAGTTCACTGATGTTTGGCAGACCTTTAGATTCTTCTGACATTTCTGCCAGGAAATCGTCACGGCCAGGATACTGTGCACTTACGATAGACGTAGAAATACGTCCGAATGCTTCAGAAGAAGCCTGACGAACAACACCGAACATTTCGCCCAGTGTACCAGTTGCCTGGTCCAGCTCAGCAGCTTTGTCGTTCAACGTAGTTTCGTTGTCAGAGAATTGTTGTGCTAAACGGTCACCACGATTCTGCTCTGCAGTCAGGTCAGATTGGGCTTTTTTCAGCAATGCTTGCTTATCAGCACGTGCAGATTGGAATTCTGCTTCACGCTGCTTGTTAATGCGAGATTCAGAGACACGGTTTTGCTTAACCTGCTCCAGTAGATCCTGCAGGCTCACTGCTTCTTGTGCCTGCGCACCGGAAGCTACCACTGCTAATGTTGCAGCGGCTACAAGAGATTTGAATACTGGTTTCATTAACGCTTACTCCGCTGCTTTGATTGGTAACTTGATCAGATCAGGTGGAATAGTTCCCTGAGCCATTTTTACTGCATTAACAGTAGAGGCCAGGTATTCGTCACCTAATTTTTCCCATGAACGGGCATCGTTGTTCCATACCCAGGCATGTGTCTGGTCAAGAGACAGAGCCAGCAGTGCAGTACGACCCAAGTTGAAGAAATCAACAGTCTGTTCTGCGCCATCAGCTTCAATAGTACCCTGGTAAGAAGACATCTTCGTACCGTACTCAACTTCTACCAGATAGGCTTCAATTACCTGACGGAACTGCTCAGAAACCGTTACGTTAGAGTTAGCCATCAGGTCACGAAGACGTTGAACACGTTCGCGACGCTCTTCCAGGTGGATAGGCGTATCCAACTCGATGAATTTTTCAAGACTATCGATCATGCGGAACATAAGAGGAACAATGCCCTGCTTAGTTGCTTCAATGCTGTCGATTTGACGTTGCAAAGAATCGATACCACGTTGCTGGTCAGCAACCAGGCTAGCGATGTAGTCATTGTAGATTTTCAGGTTTTCTGTTTGATCTACAACTTGACGGTATTCAACAAGTAGTTCTTGAGACTGTTCGAACAGCGTGTTGATTTTTTCTTGAGATTTCGCTGCAGCAGCCTGAATCTTCGCGTCTTCTTTTTGAAGATCGGATAGCTCCACTGCAGAGACAGCTGCACTACCAGTTAGTGCGAAAGCACCGATCACAGTAGAAGCAATAAGAGTTCTCTTGCTCATCTTGGACATAGTTCCCAACCAAATTTCTTATTTGAATCCTCGCGCGATACATAAAATTATGTTCGAGCCAGGGGCGTAAAAACTTTATCAATGTTTTTAAGGAAGGTAGTGATTGTCGTAAAACGCCAACACTACGAACTCTAATACTCACACGGATTAATAGAATGAGTCAAGTAACACAGTCTTAACACCGCATTTTAAAATGACTGAACGATTACTGAATAACCAATTTTGCAATGGTCTTACCAGAATAACTTGTGAAAACCGGCATATTTTGCCCTCCTTTATAGATAAAAAGGCGTAAAATTGCGATAAATGTTGTCGGATATCGCTTTTTCCTTAATGCAGCCCCCCCGATCAAAATACCCGTGTTTAAAGCGTTTCAGGATTTAACGTTAATAAAACGTTATTCAGTTATTGTAACTTTGCTCTGTTTTCTTACTTTTCCGGAGAAAGAGGCCGTTTAGAGCAGTTTTTTTGCTTTAACTCCGGCATTTTTTCTCAAGTGTTACAAATAAGCTACAAGCAAAGTTCGGTTATTCATGGCCAATTATCAACCACTCACCGCACATAAATAGCAGGTTTACCAATTCGGATTCCCGTGGAAAAATGTTACCCTGCTCAATGCATTTACCCGCATTCGCTGAGAGTGCGCTTCAGCAAAAGAGAACCCGATGAATATAGCTGTACTTGTTTCCAGTTTCCGTCAATTGCTTGATAAGCAACAATTTGATGAAGCAAGGCGTATGGTAGATGAGGAGCACTCTCTGACAGAACGTGAAAGGGTTTCCTTTTATTTTGAACTGGCACAAGTACAACCGGGCTCCGTTTTTTCAATACATTTCTATGAACAACAATCAGAGCGCGAAAGTGACAATCCCCTGTGGAGTGAAAAACTGGCTGAAACCTATGCTTTCAATAACGAGGTATTTAAGGCAGTTGAAGTACTGGAAACTTTTAATCAACGCCATCCCGATAACCATAATATTTTGTTTAATATTGCCTGGTATGCAGAAGGCTGCGGGGACTACGGGAAAGCCATTCGCTTCTACAAACTGTGTCTTGAAAAAAATATTGAGCAACCGGAAGAAGTGCATCTTAAGCTCGCGGTTATCTATACAGACCATTATCTTGATAAACTAACGGCGCTGAACCATTACCGTGAGGCGCTGTCTTTGTCCCCCAGTTACAAAACGGGGTTGTTTGACTACGGCGGATTTTTACAGAAAACCGGAGACTATCCTGCGGCAAAACGCACGTTTGAGTCGTTGCTTTCATCTCAGGAATATAAAAAGCGTGCCCTTGCAAGATTAGTTGAATTTCCGGGCGATCATCAGTCTGCGGATATTGCCCGGCTTGCCAATCAGGTATCTTCCCATTTTGTTTCTCCGCGCGCATTTAAAGATAACGATGACGTTGATCTTGTTTATGCAGTTGCCCGCTGGTTCGACAGCAGAAATGATTACGACACAGCCTCCCGGTTAATAGTACAGGCTAACAATGCCGACCTGGCTCAGTTACATTTGAATATTCAGTCTATAAAGGATTGTCACCGGAAACGGTTGTCCGGCATAGAGGCCTGGCACAAAACCTATTGCAAGGTCCAGCAAAACCCTGTCTCGGAACCAGATGATGTATCGCCTGTGTTTATTTGCGGCCCTTTCAGGAGTGGCTCAACGCTTCTTGAAAAACAACTGTCAGCTCACCCTCTTCTCTGTTCAGGTGGAGAGATTGATCATTTCTTCAAATTCGCTCCCCTAATATGCGGAGGATTTCCACCTGCTGCTGAAATTACATCTGAATCTATTGACCGGATCAGACGAACCTACCTTAAGCGGCTCGATGCTTTACGTACAACCGGTGATGCTATGGTGCTTGATAAACGACCGGACAATATTGAAAAAATCGGATTTATTAAAACCCTCTTTCCCCGTGCGCGGTTTATATGTACCGGCCGCAATCATAAAGACATTGCGACATCTTTATTGTTTAACCGTTTTGGTCCCGCCATGTCTTATTCATTGACGACAGAAACTGCGCTGGACTACCTCGACCGTCAACAGTCATTACTGTCTTACTGGCAAACACACTATGAAGAGGACATATTGACTGTGTCTTACGAAGACCTGGTTGCAAATCAAGCGGACACCGTTAATACCGTGCTCAAATGGCTTGGTCTTGATCCCGCTGCCCGCAACAGCGGGTCAGATGATAACGGGATTATTACCACAGCTTCTATGGAACAGGTCCGTCAGCCCCTTCATAACCGGTCCGTCGGACGCTGGAACCATTACAGCGAACTATTCGGCAACTAACCGTAAACCGGCTCTATATCAAAAATCACGGTTAACCGTGAAGCCCCCTGCTCTGCAACGTCGACCTTAAACGGATTAGTGCCGTGCCAGAAATACGCCGGAAACAACATCAGATTGCCCGGCACCGGCGGGTACGAGGCATCAGGCGCAACATCCGGCACAATGTCTGAGACACCGAATTTTATCCAGCCCGCTTTTTGTTCCATAGTATGGCTATTTAATAATGACGATGGCACATCGACATACAGGCAACCTGAAAGCCAGCCTACCGGATGGACATGGTTGGTATGAAAGCCTTCACCCCGTAATCTTACTGACCAGCTTCCCGAACAACAAAAGCCGGAGCCTTTTCGTTTTAGAAACGGATGGTTGGGATCATTTGGCAAGTTTTTGAGATACTGCTCAACAGCTCTTTCGAGCACCTGTCTGAGATTGAAGATGAGGGGATCGGTTAACGAGAACAAATTGCCGGTTGTTTGTGAACCGCCATTAACACTCTGATCCAGAGGGTCATACTGATTGCTGTGTAACTGTTTAAGAAACCCGGTGAGTTGATGCCAGGCATCCTCTGATTGTACAAGTTGTTCGAAATCGCTTTTAACCGGTATGCACTTCACAAACTCATGTTGATTGACCAGCCAGTTGCGGTGTTGTGCTTTATTCTGCTGCCAGCAAACACTGAGGTACCCCAATACTTCCTGATCAAATGGCGCAATATTGGCTGCCTTCATCAAAAACGACTCTGCAGCGGGAAAATCCCCTCTTCGCATGAGATAAAAAGACTTATCAATAAAGAGTCGCTTGTCAGGACCGCTGCCATTGATACAAATATCCAGTAATTGCTCGGCTTCAGCATATTTCTCCAGCCGGCAAGCAACCACAGATTTCAAATATGTCAGCCTGAGTTGCGAGGGATAGCGCTGGCTCAGAGAGGCCAGATATTTACCGGCTTCACTGAATGATTTAATGGTAATGAGTATTTCTGCTTTAAGAAACGCCAGCGGTAGTACCTGCACACTACTTTGATTAAGACGGGCAATGTGCGCATCCAGTACCTCAAAAATATTCCCGTCAGGGTCTATGGTGCGTAATGTCTCTGCCAGCATCTTGTGCAGGGCAATACTTTGAGGATGAACTTTCAATCCCTGATGCAAAACCTCTGTTGCTTTTGCGTTCTGTTGTTGATGGAGGTGACCGTGTGCGAGTTCCAGAAAGTAATGTTCTGAAGTCCCTGATTTTGCTTCTAACGCTTCAAAAGAAGGAGACGGGTGATTAGCCAGGCGATGATAGAAAGCACTGGTAATCAAAAACTGTTCATCATGTTGAAATTTAGCTGAAGCACTTCTCAGATGATTCAACAGAAGCTCTGCCATGCCTGCTTCATGCAGCAACTGGCAATACAGTAATGCCATATTCAGAGTCACATCCGAGAGATTATACTGCTGGTACTGATTGATAGCTGTGTGTATTTTTTTTAGCTTTTTCAGAACAAAAAGAAAGTTATAGATCTCATTACATTTAATGAGCGCCGGGACCCCGATTGTAAGGTAGCTTTTCTCTGCGTCAGCATACCTGTGGGTGTATAAACATATTCTGGCGCGAAACAATGTTGTATCAGTTGATGGCCCGAATGCCCGCTCGAGTTCATTTATAGCATGAAGCGCTTTGTCGTAGTGCTGCTGTTGCATCAGCAGCTGAATTTCCTTCAGACCGTGATTGAGTGTTTCCACGTAACTACCTGCTTATATTTATTATTTTATTTTCCGGATTCTTCAACCTCTCTATTTTTGTAACAGCGGGACACACAAATCAAGTACTTTAAGCAAGTCAATTGCGACCAGTAACACTTTTTTAACGATATAAAAACAAAAAAGCCCCGACTAAGTCGGGGCTTTTACAAAGTTAAATTTTATCTTAGTAGCGAACAGTTACGCTAGCGTGCAGGAAACGACCCAGTGTGTCGTAGAAACCAGCAACTGCGTTACCGTTAGAAGACAAGCTACCACCAACCAGAGGCGGCTCTTTATCCAGAACGTTGTTCACACCAATCAGTACGCCAACGTGGTCATTCACATCAAAAGTACCTTTCAGATCAAGGTAGCTTTGTGCAGAAATGCCGTCTGCAAGCAGAGTATCTGTTGCGCCGTCATAGTTAACTTCGCCGTAGTAACGCCATTTAGCCTGTAAAGACCAGAAGTCACCGGTGGTGTAGCTAACTGTCAGAGTGTGACGCCATTCAGGCTGAGCAAAACAGTCTGTGCTGATTTCACCGGAACAGTCATATGCTTCAGTAACGCCAGGAATTGTATCGTATTCCTTAGTCATGAAGTAAGTACCTACCATACGGGCAGTGATTGTACCTTCACCCACTTCCAGCTCATAGTTCGCGTCTAAGTCGATACCTTCCCAGGTACGGCCGGCAAGGTTGATGTTAGTAGCAGCAACATAACCTTCAGTACCTAACCACAGAGAACCTGAACCAGAACGAACAACGTTATCACAGAAAGTAGCGCTGCCAGTCAGGGCACACTGACGAACTGTCAGTTCAGAGCCAACTGTACCGATAACGTCTTCCATTTCGATTAACCAGTAATCAACAGAGAAGTTCAGGTTTTCGATTGGGTTTGCAACCACACCTAAACCGTAAGTATCAGCAACTTCAGGGTCAAGGTTAGGGTTACCACCAGTGTAGTTGTTGTACTGGCTTGCAGGGCTGGCAACAACGTTACCGTACTGCGCAGCTGTAACACCAGTCAGAGCACATTGTGCTTCACTGTATTCAGGCGTTGCACCGGCACATGGATCAACACCAGACCACAGACCCAGCTCCTGAGGAGTAAACAGGTTTGCAACGTTAGGTGCACGAACCGCACGGTTATAGTTAGCACGGATCATCCAGTCATCACTAACCTGGAATTCACCGGCGATTTTGTACGTATCCGTACCGCCTGAAGTGCTGTAATCAGAGTAACGGTAACCCAAGTCTAAAGTCAGTGACTCAAGAACAGGTACACTTAATTCTGTGAACAGCTCTTTAACGCTGTAAGAACCGTAGATGCTAGGCGTAGGACCGCCCTGACCAGCCAGTGCGCCGGTTGCGAATACAGTGTCAGAAGTACGTGAGAACTCTTCTTTACGGTACTCAGCACCGAATACAGCCGCGATTGGCGCGTCAGCAGTAGGTAATGTGTAATCGAACTCACCGCTTACGTAACCGTTCACGATAGTTTCAGCAGTTTCACCATTCAGGATTGCAGTACCGGTTAAGGTGCTTGCAGCTTCTGAAGTGATGCCCTGATAAGTAAATACTTCGTAAGGGATACAGTCGCCATCACAGTCCGGAGACAGTGCTGCAGCGATGTTTTCCAGGTAGAAGTCGTTGATGTAAGCAGCAGAAGAACCGGTAGTACCGTACTGTGCAGATACATCATATTCCCACATGTCGTTGATCGCACCACGAGTACCCACAACCATACGTAAAGAGTTGTGCTCAAGGTTAGAAGAACGTGGACCACCTTCAGTGTTACGCTTACCGATGTAAGTCGCAAACTGTTGACCACTGGTAATACCCAGCTCAGATGTCAGGAAGGCACGCTGAGAATCGTTCAACAACTCACTGTCGTAGTCCAGCAGATAAGTTTCAGCGAAGAAAGTACCGGATTCGGCGATCTGCGCACGTGTTACGTCACGCATGAACATGGTTTCCATGTACGGGTTAAAGTGCTCGTTAACTTCATAGTTTACGAAAGCACCGATGCTGTAACGCTCATCCGGACGCATGAAGTGGTTGATAGGCGCATAGTTATACACGTTACCCACTGAATCAATGAAATCACTGTTAGTGTCCAGGGTGTAGTAACCGTAGTTATCCCAGTCAAACGCACCGTCAGCTACGCCACCAAGGTAGAAGTTTGGTACTTCAGCGTTACCGGAACCACCACATGCAGTACCTGCAGCGTTCAGAGCACATGAAGAGTAATCACGGGCTTCCTGACGTAATTCATTATCACGACGGTAAGTTGCATAAGCAACAGCATGGCCTTTACCACCGTCGAAGCTACCACCGATCGCCAGATCATAGTTGAAAGAAGTACCGTCAATGCCAGAGCTGCCTGAAGGGTACTCGAAATCACGCTGATCCATCAGACCTTGCATGTAAGCATTGTCGTTATCGTGCTGGTAGCCCTGAGCGCCGGCAGTGAACTCGAAACCTTCGAAGTCAGTGTCCATTACAAAGTTAACAACACCTGCTACCGCATCAGCACCGTAAGTGGTTGATGCACCACCAGTCAGTACTTCAACACGCTTAACCAGACCGGCAGGGATTTGGTTAATGTCAGCAGACTGAGAGTAA
Source organism: Alteromonas sp. ABH4_457 (assembly GCF_056160625.1). Lineage (NCBI taxonomy): Bacteria > Pseudomonadati > Pseudomonadota > Gammaproteobacteria > Alteromonadales > Alteromonadaceae > Alteromonas > Alteromonas sp. ABH4_457. Next base: position 329,526 of record NZ_JBSWXN010000005.1, on the reverse strand, counting down.
ACACCGCCCGGCTGCAGGCGACGACCGTTAACCAATACCAGAGTACGGCTCGGGCCAAGGCCACGAAGGTCGACAGTTGCCGTACCTGAAGCGCCGTTAGCCTGGAAAGCTGTTTGACCAGCTTCGATTTGAGGCAGGCTGTTCAGAAGGTCTTCAACACGGGTAAAACCAGACAGTTTGATTTCAACGTCTGATGTAATTTGAACCGGGCTGGAAGATTCGATGTCTGTACGACGAATACGAGAACCAGTTACCTGGATCTTCTCAACTTTTTCACCATCTGCCGTGGCTTCCTCTTGCGCGAATGCGCCATTGCTGGTCATTGAGGCAGCAGTTACTGCGCCGAAGGCACAAGCAAGCTTTACTGACTTCGCCAGTCTTGTATTTTCAAACATGTATTGTCTCCCTGGACCACTAAATAATTAGTGTGTGTGTTATTAAATCGTTTTTTCACGACTTATTATTAAAAGGTATAACACCTCAGCGATGATAATAACCACATACTTATCAGACGGTCAACTTACTTTGCGGGGGTCAGTTCCAAAAGTTCAAATTTTTTTTGAATTTTTACATTATTAGGAAATCAATCATCTTTAAGGACAATAAAGCCGCACTTAATGAGATAAAAACACTAAAAAATACAAGTACGTAAAACACTCATCCTTATAAAAGCAAAATTTGGAAATATTCTTCATTACAGCGTTAAACATAAGTCACGATCAAGTAACATTTTGATAACTTAATACGACATATTTGATCATACTGTAAATTTATCTATACAAAAAATGAAGCAAGTGCGCAGGTAATACGAATCAATGCTATTCGCTTAAATAAAAGCCACAGTACTTACGGATATTTTCCGGCAATGGAGGGAGTGAAGCCTTAGGTAATAAGAAAGATGCCATGTTGAAAAAATCAGTAAAAATGCGATTCGACTCCGTAGTCCGCTTGAGATAATGGTGTCCGGACGAACCTCCGGTTCCTATTTTGCTGCCAATCATACGCTGAACCATCATTGCATGGCGGTATCGCCATATCGTCAGCTTCTCATCAATTTCCGTTAATGCGGTAATCACCTGGAACGGAAGATTAAATATAGGTTCCTGAGAATATTGCTTGATGAACAAGGCAGCCAGCATGCCGTCATGGCTGAGTCTGAATGTCCCTTTCTCTCTTAGTGCATTATATTTTTTATTGTCGAACAGCGCGGCGAAATTATCTCTTGTTGTTTGCCAGTCATGTAATTCCTGACGCCGTGATGCTTCATCGGGTGCTGTCGATTCGATAGTGGCTTTGTCTTGAAGTAACAGTGCTTCTGCAGTTTCCTGATAATGCTGCCAGAAGGTGAATTCATCTTTTTTGAGCAGCGGTAGCCTGCTTAGCCAGCGGTCAATCAGTTCAAACAGACTGTCCTTTGACTCCAGCGCTTCAAGCAACGCACGATCCTGATCTGTCAGACGGTTATAAAAGCTCTGTTTATCGAAGTCGATTCTGAACTCTCTCTTTAATCCAAGAGATATTTCCAGACGTTTGAACTGAATACTCTGAAAACCCGAAGCAGGCACGAGGTAATCACGGAAAGACATGAAATCTTGTGGCGTCATGGTCTCCATTACTGAGATCTGGTCATTCATCAGTTGCTGAATTTGAATAATGCGGTGCAGACGGTGAACCACTTCGATAAGTTGTTCATCTTTTACTTTGTCCTGAGAAAAGGTATCAATGACCGCATTCAATTCATGCAGCACCTGTTTAAACCACAGCTCATAAACCTGATGGACGATGATGAATAACATTTCATCGTGGGCCGCAGCACCATACTTTTCACTTTGCAGGCCCTGTGCGCCTAAAATTTTATCCAGTTGCAGATAATCGCCGTAATAAACCGGCGTGGTATTCCTTTTCATATTCCTGCCTTATTGGTAAGGAGATTTCGACTGTCGTGAACATCAAACTGATTGCCGCACCACTAAACATGCTGATGTGGCGGATAATTCTCGACATTTACACGAAACAAACTATAAACAGTAGAGGGAACTGTGCGCCAGACTCAGGGCATTATTGTGCTGGCAGAACAGGTTTACACCCTGTTAAGGTAAGCATGGCAACATGGGTAAGTTTAGTAATTACCGGTAAAAAGGAAAAATTATGAAGTTAGATGATGATATCCATAACTATTATGAGCACCTTGTTTTGCAGCGGCTTAGCGAACTGGAGCTTGATAAAACTAAATCATCAGACTATCTGGCAGATATTTGCTGCCTTGCGCTGAATCAGGTACCGCCACGGTATATCCGCTTTGAAGTTGACATGGCGTTTTATCTTCCTCAGAGTGAAAGACAACAAATGGAAATGAATGTGGAACACGCCGTGGACAAGGCGATAAAATATCTGGACCAGGCAAAATCGAAACGAACAGACGAGTGAGGAGATTGGGTGGCGGGCCCCAGCCACATCCCGGCACATGAGTCGTCTGCTGCGGCTGCTCCCTTCCGGGCCTGACCGGGTTCACAGAGTATCATTGCGAGAGGACCAGGGCCCACCATTGAACTTTGCGTGCTCCTGAAAACAGATACTATGCCGTGACGGCTGTCTTCAGGAGCGGCGCATTATGACGATTTGAAGACGAAGTTTCAAGCCTTGTGATTAAATCGTTCTTCAGCGATAACATTTGCCACAATATTGGTGGCTTTTTCATCAGAATCAGCACGTTGATAGATTTCTTTCAGCGTCAGGCCAATCTGCTCAATATGCTCACGCATAGCTTTACTGGATGACTCCATGCGCTGGTGATAAATATCAATCACACCACCGGCATTAATCACATAGTCAGGTGCATAAACAATTCCCTTCTGGCGCAGAACTTCCCCCATAGATTCTCTGGCAAGCTGATTGTTCGCAGCACCGGCAATCACCTTGGCCTTTATCTCAGGCACCGTTTCATCATTAATGGATGCGCCGAGCGCACAGGGGGCAATCACATCCACGTCCAGTCCGTATAGTTCTTCCGGCTTAACCGCCGTCGCACCTAATTCAGAGACAGCCCGTTCTATACCATCCGGGAAAATATCGGTGACGAACAATTCAGCGCCGTTGGCATGAAGATGTTGCGCCAGACGGTAACCCACGTGACCAACACCCTGAATGGCCACCCGCACCCCTTTCAGATCTGTTTTCAGCGCGTGTTCGACTGTTGCTTTCAAGCCGGTGAAGACACCATAGGCTGTTGAAGGAGCAGGATTGCCGTCAGGCTGCTCATTATTGTAATGATACTTAGCACTTACACCGGTGATGTATTCCGACTGTGTTGCCATGGTTTTCAAATCAGTCACTGCAATGCCGGAATCTTCAGCAGTGAAATACTTGCCGCCCAGAGAATCTACAAATCTTCCCATAGCCAGCATCATTTCTTCAGACTTGTGCTTACGGGGATCGCCGATAATCACCGACTTCCCGCCCCCCAGCTTCAGGTTGGCCATAGCAGACTTGTAGGTCATGCCTTTTGAAAGCCTGAGAACATCTGTCAGCGCTTCATGACTGTTGATATACGGCCACATTCTGCAACCGCCTAATGCCGGACCGAGATTCGTATTATGCACTGCAATAATCGCTTTTAAGCCCGAAGCTTCATCGTGGAAAAATGCCACATGTTCGTGACTGTCAAACTCTGGATGTTCAAAAACTGACATGGATTTTCTTCTTCTGATCGTGACTGATAACCCGGCTATCTTATCCGAACATCACGAGGACAGATTTTGCATTAATTTCAAGCTATGTTTACAAGAGGAAATATGGTTATTCACAAGAACTATAGACTAGGATATATATCCTAGTATTATGTGAGTGTTATAATAATTATCATACACCTGACGAGATGCCTGATTAATGAAATTAGATAAATTTGACCGCGAAATTCTTCGCGTGCTTCAACAGGATGCCACTGTCTCCATGGCCGACTTGAGTCAAAAGGTCGGATTGTCACATACGCCGTGCTGGCGCCGTGTTAAACGCATGGAATCAGAAGGAATTATTCTTCGAAAAGTGACGCTGCTGAACAGCAAAAAACTGAATCTCGGCGTATCGGTTTTCATATTCGTGACGTTGAAAAACCACGACGGAGATTCACTCACCGATTTCGAAGCGGCGGTACAGTCAATCGATGAAATCGTAGAATGTCATACCACCAGCGGAGAGAAGGATTATCTTCTTAAAGTGGTTGTTGAAAGCATTGAAGAGTATGAATATCTTTTGAAAACCAAGCTGACCCATCTGCCACTGGTCGATCACTTAAGCTCCACTTTTGCATTGAAGCAGGTGAAGAACACCACAGAGTTACCAATAAAAAGTCAGTAACCGGTCATCACACACGAAAAAGCCCGTTAATACATGGCAGTATCAACGGGCTTTTTGTTTTTATGTCATGGTTATTCAGGACAGTCCGGCTGATTCTCTGGTCTCGCTTTTTCAAACGCATTCAGCGCCAGACAGTTATCAACAATTTTGGAAATGAGCGGAAACGGTGTCATGTCCAGTTTAAACCGCTTAGCAATGTATACCTGTGGCACCAGGCAAACATCAGCCATGGTGACATTAAAATCAAAGCAGTACTTTCCGGCTTGTGTTTGCAAACGACGTTCAATCGCCTGAAATCCTTTTTCTGACCACTTGCGCACCCATGCGGCAATGTCTTCATCTTCCGCATTGAAATCATCCCGCAATGCATTTAGCACCCGTAAGTTTCCTAACGGCTGCATCTCCATGGCGATATCGTGGGCCAGTCCGCGAACCCGTGCTCTTTCAAGCGCGTGCTCGGGGATCAGACGGCAAGTATCAGGGTACTTTTCATCCAGATATTCGATGATGCTGAGAGACTGATTGAGTACGAAATCTTCATCGTCATCCACCAGTGCAGGTACCAGTTGCGCCGGATTCAGACGCTTAAACACCTCATGAGTTTGTTCACCGCCTTCTTTTACCAGGTGAACCGGTACATATTCGTAATCCAACCCCTTCAGGTTCATTGCAATGCGCACCCGGTAGGTTGCCGAAGAACGCCAGTAACCGTAAAGTTTCAGACTCATGTTTCGCCCTTTTTTGCTTGCCACTTCTTGTTAGCTGAGTGGTTTAATCTGTTGTTCGATCGCGCCGAAGATACTGTGTCCCTGCTCATCCAGCATCTCTATGCGGATCCTGTCGCCAAACTGCATAAAGGGAGTGGATGGCTTGCCGTCACGGATGGTTTCAATCATCCTGATTTCGGCAATACAGGAATAACCCACACCACCTTCTTTTACAGCGCTGCCATGGTCCGTACCCTGTTTATTCGATACGGTACCTGAGCCAATAATAGCTCCTGCTCCCAGATTACGCGATTTCGCGGCATGCGCAACCAGTTGCGCGAAGTTAAATGTCATGTCGGTGCCCGCATGGGGCATGCCGAATAACTCGCCGTTATAGGTTGAGCGTAATGGCAGGCAAACCTGTGCCTGGTTCCATGCACTACCCAGTTCGTCAGGTGTTACCGCCACCGGAGAAAAACTGCTGGCAGGCTTAGACTGAAAGAATCCGAATCCCTTAGCCAGTTCACCGGGAATGAGCCCCCTGAGTGACACATCATTCACCAGCATAATCAACCTGATGCGTTCAGCCGCGACAGTTTCACAACATGCCATTGGCACATCGTCGGTGACAACCGCCACCTCCCCTTCGAAATCAATACCCCAGTCATCACTGGGTAAAATAACGTCATCCCGGGGGCCGGTGAAGTCATCAGACCCGCCCTGATACATCAGCGGATCTGTCCAGAAGCTCTCTGGCATCTCTGCACCGCGGGCTTTACGCACCAGTTCCACATGATTCACATAGGCACTGCCGTCAGCCCACTGATAAGCACGTGGCAGAGGCGACTCACAGCGCTCTTCTTTGAACGCCTCACTTTCAATTAATCCATCATTTAATTGTTCATATCGTGACTGCAATGCGCCGGCAACCTGCGCCCAGTTGTCCAGAGCGTGTTGCAATGTCAGCGCAATATCATGTACCGCAGCAGTACGGGTCAAATCCCGTGAAACCAGCATCAGTTGCCCGTCACGGCTGCCATTTTTATAGGTCGCAAATTTCATTGTTCATTCTCCTTCACCGGTGTCTTCCAACTATTCACATACTCCGGATTTTCTGTCGCCAGTGCGACATCCCCCATCTCAAGTGCGTCACGGGTATCCAGCATCACAGCGACTTCATCAGTAAATGTCTTTTTATGGGCACGACCGGCGGCAAAGGCTTTTGGATGGGGGCCGTGAGTGAACCCCGCCGGATGAAAAGTCACCATGCCTTTTTCAATGTTGTCACGGCTGAAAAAGTCGCCTTCGTGATAGAACAGTACTTCATCATAATCGTCGTTATTGTGATAAAACGGCACCTTTAAAGCGCCGGGGTCACTTTCTATTGGCCGTGGAACAAACGTACAGACAACAAAACGCGGAGCTACAAAAGTGGTATGGGCTGACGGTGGTAAGTGATAACGGTGACTCATTAAAGGTCTGATATCCCGCCAGTTCAGCTTGACCACACACACTTCACCGTGCCAGCCAATGGCATCGAGAGGATTAAAGGGATAAGTGATCACCGACACCTTGTTGCCCCGTTTCACCTCTACCTGCCAGTTATTCTCGTCTTGCTGGCCGATAAACCTGTCATTGATTTGCGGTATTTCCAGCACGGCGGGGTCGAAAATCGCCTGACCTCCCAGCATGCCTTTATCCGGCAACTGATACGCTTCGTTAGTCGCTTCAATCATTAACATGGTCATGGGCTTTGCCGGCTCCAGCCGCCATAGCGTGGAGCGGGGAATAAGCACATAATCACCGGCGGTTACCGGCAGATGTCCGTAATCACAAAACAGTTCTCCTTCACCTTCATGAATGAACAATAAGTCGTCACCGTCAGCATTACGGGCCAGGCGCGGCATGGCAGTATGGCAATGCCATAAGCGGTATTTACAATGAGCATTGCCGAGGATCAGAGGAGCGGAAAAAGGCCCGTGCTCTGCATCACGGGGCAACTTATTCAGGTCGAAGGCGCGGGGTCGTAAATCCCCCTCCCAGTCAATCCAACCGGTCGGCGCATGTTTATGATGTAAATGACTCGCAGGGCCAAAAAAGCCACTGCGACCAATTTCACGTTCATAAATGCCCTCTTCCGGAAAATCGGCGTGGGCCTGCTTCGAGTGCGTCCCCTGCGCAGCCGGAAACCGGATCCAATTACGCATTTTCTTTCTCGTCCTGCGCCTGGCCATCTAAAACGCCACGGCGGATCTGGTCGAGTTCTATGGACTCGAATAACGCTTTGAAATTCCCCTCACCGAAACCTTCGTTACCTTTACGCTGGATAATTTCAAAAAATACAGGGCCAATGACTGTATCGGTAAAGATTTGCAGCAGGATGCCATCTTTCATTGGTGCACCATCGATTAAAATGCGCAATGCTTTAAGCATATTCAAATCTTCACCATGCCCCTGCACACGGGCATCCACACCTTCATAGTAGGTATCCGGCGTGTCCATAAAGCGCATTCCTCTGGCTTTCAAATCTCTGACGGTCTGATAGATGTCATCAGTGGCTAACGCGATGTGCTGAATACCTTCGCCGTTATATTCACGGATAAACTCTTCAATCTGTGATTTATCGTCAGACGATTCATTAATAGGAATACGAATTTTACCGCAGGGAGACGTCATCGCTTTGCTCACCAGGCCGGTGAGTTTGCCTTCTATATCAAAGTAACGGATCTCGCGGAAGTTGCCGATGTTCTCGTAGAAATTGGCCCACAACGCCATGTTACCCCGGCGGACATTGTGAGTGAGATGATCGACAAAACTCAGGCCGGCTCCGGCTTTTTCCATTCTTGCCTGCCAGTCGTCATAAAAGGTGAAATCTACGTCGTAAATGCTGTCATCACCGTAACGGTCAACAAAGTAAAGCGTGCTCTCGCCGATACCATAAACGGCAGGAATATTCAGTTCCATGGGTCCCAGATTGCCCACGAATTGCTTCGCGCCGTTTGCCAGTGCGTGCTTCATTGCAATTCCTGCATCTTTAACACGGAACGCCATGCCGCAAACACTGGGGCCACGCAATTTGGCAAATTCTTCTGCCTGTGATGCCGGTTCAGCATTCACAATGAAATTGATATCCCCCTGACGATACAACCACACACGCTTGGAACGGTGGCTGGCTACCTCAGCAAAACCCAGCGATGAAAAAAGGTCTTTAAGGGCCGCAATACCTTTCTCATCAGCAGCGGTATATTCAACGAATTCGAAACCGTCTGAGCCCAGCGGGTTATAAGAGTAATCGACTTGTGACATGGTGTTTCCTCACACTTGTAAAAGTTATGTGATCAATAAACACCAAATTTAACAATCAGAAAAGACAGGGCCTGCGGATAGCATTGAAGGTCTGACGGAGGAAAGCCGTAAATAAAACTGAACAACAGGCGGACACCATTAAAATGCCCGCCTGTGAAGCCCCCTGCCCCGGGATTTTTGTAAAGCGGGCAGTACAGAGCGTATCTATAACTTTACAGTACCTTTATTAATGCCATATTCACGCAACTTGTTGGCAATGGCTGTATGGCTCAGGCCTAATTTTTTCGCCAGCTGACGGGTACTCGGGTAGGATGGATACAAACGTTTCAGCAGATCCCGCTCAAATTTCTTCACCTCTTCATCCAGCGTGCCGTCAAAGTTTTCATCGATGTACGTGACACTGGGTGCACAGGAAGGCAACTGAATATCTTCTTTTGAAATTTCATTGCCATCGAGCAACGACAGCGCACGGAATAAGGCGTTCTGTAACTGCCTGACATTTCCCGGCCAGGGGTACTGCTGCAGGAAATCCACACAGGATTTGCTCAGCTTGGCCGGCCGGCGTCCCAGTTTACTGCTGTGTTGCAAAATGAACGCCTCGGCCAGTGGCAATATGTCCGGTCTGCGTTCCTTTAATGACGGCATGACCAGGCTCAGTACATTCAGGCGATAGTATAAATCTTTGCGGAACACGCCCTCTTCCACCATCTGCCCGAGATCCCGGCCGGTAGTGCAAATGAAACGTACGTTTACCGCTACGGGTTTATCATCACCAACGCGTCTGAATTCGTTGTGCTCCAGTACGCGAAGCAATTTAGCCTGCAATTGCGGAGACATATCAGCGATTTCATCCAGCAAAATTGTACCGCCTTCTGCCAGCTCTAGTAAGCCTGCTTTACCCTCCGGTTGATTATATGCACCGGCTGCATAACCGAATAACTCAGATTCTGCGACACTGTCAGGTAACGAAGCGCAATTCAGTACAAGGAACTCACCTTTGTTTCTCCGGCTTGCCTGGTGACAGGCTTTAGCAATCATTTCCTTTCCAGTTCCGGTTTCGCCGAAGATCAGTACCGGCGCATCGAGATCGGCAATTTGTTTGGCATCGTTAACAACCTTTGCCATAGCCGGTGACCGGATGATGAAGTGATCGAAAGAATCCGTTTCAGTTTGATGAAAAGCCGTAAATTGCTGACCCAGGCGCATTTCTGATTTCAGGATCACCACCGCACCGGCAAAGATGGCACTGTTCTGACCATCCGGCACTATCACCGGCAAAATATCCGCCAGATAATCCTGCTGGATAAACTTCACCTTCACTGAAGTGGCCGCATTGTCCTTGCTCTCCATCCAGCGGTTAAAGTTAAACCCTTTAACCAGCTCACTGATTTCTGTGGACTCAATATCGGAAAACGGTAATTCAAGACCACTGATCACCGCTTCATTGCACATAAGTACACGACAGCGGTTGTCGATGGAAAATACCGGGTCAGGTAAAGTACGCAAAATGGCCGAAAGCTGATTCCGCTCCCGCTCGCCGGGCATATACGGCGTGGTTTTTACGTCATCAATACCATTGATCCTCCGGATTTTTGGCATGAGATGCTGAAAATCTTCGAATTCAAGATTAGGGAAATTGAGGAAAATTTTGCCCGCTTCATCGATTTCGATGCCCCGCAAATCGATTTCATGAGCCACCAGGATATCCAGGATGTCCTGAGTGATCCCAAGACGGTCCTGACAACTGATTTCTAAGCGCATAGTATTCTGTCATTTTTGTTGTAAATATATATTTACAGGATATCACAAAATACTAACATTGGAACGCTTAAATTTGTTTAACTCACCCGTCTGGGCGCAGGTTCAAACAGGGGGTCATAGAGGCCAAGCCGCATGGCCTGACGCACTAAATGCATGATGTCGCTTTCTGCCAGAGTAAAAAGATCATCGAAATCGGACAACTCATAATACAGCGGCTGCATAATATCGATGCGGTAAGGTGTACGCAGGGCATCCAGCGCATTCATCGGCACTTTCACAGGGGCATCGCTTTCCAGCGCATAAAGGGTTTCACCCGGCGATGACAAAATACCGCCGCCATAAATACGCTGCCCAACGGGGGTATTGACCAGGCCAAATTCAACGGTAAACCAGTACAGGCGGGCCAGATAGATACGCTCTTCTTTCGACGCATCCAGACCCAGCTTGCCGTAGGTATGGGTAAAATGCGCAAAAGAAGGATTGGTTAACAGCGGGCAATGGCCGAAGACCTCGTGAAAAATGTCCGGTTCCTGCAGATAATCGAATTCTTCCCTACTTCTGATAAATGTTGCCACCGGAAATTGCTTATTTGCCAGTAGCGAGAAAAAGGATGAGAAGTTGATGAGTGCCGGTACCGGCACGGTTTGCCAGCCTGTTGTTGCTTGCAGGATCCGGTCAATCTCACCTAATTGTGGTATGCGGTGCGCTGGCAGCTCCAGTAGTGCCAGCCCGTGCATATACTGTTTACAGGCTCTGCCCTGTAATAACGAATCCTGACGTTGATAAAGCTCAGACCAAATCTTGTTTTCTTCTCCGGACCAGGAGATCACACCGTTTTCGTCCGGTTGTCTGGACTGATAAGCAGATGACTTCGCCATAAAAAACCTTAATTGCTGTTACTCATTTTAGTCTAAGGAATTTATGACACTGTGGAAGTCTCAGGCTGATTCAGCCTGAGACCTCCGATGTAACATTAATTTTACAAATCAATATAAGCCACTGAATTATTGAAAGTAAATAAAAAGGCCGGTGACACTGATGTGTCACCGGCCCTCATTTGAGTTCTTTAACTACCGGTCTGCTTCTGCCGTCATTTTATTCAGAGCTGGCTGATTTCACGGTTTAACTGAAACTCTCTGGAGGTTACATATTTTTCCATTTTGCGCAGACGCAATTCTGATTCTTTGAACCTCGAGGCGATATCATGCACTGCCTGCTTCGGTGGCTCACCGGCCTGCCAGACTTTCGTCTTTACCGACACCTTGCCGGATTGCTCGTGCTGCTGTGCGCCGGTACTGCTGTTTGTCCAGCCTTTACCCTGATGCCCTTTAAGCCGGCTTAACGGATCATCCTGTTGAGCAGAAACATTGGCAGGTTTCGGTTCCAGAATAAACCAGCAGGCAATGTAGCCGATGAACACGAAGGTACCGGCCAGCAGGAAAAAAGCGGACACAACCAGAATTCTGACAAGCCATCTTTCCAACCCGAAATAATCTGCTATACCACTGCATACCCCTGCAATTCTGGCATTTTCGGTATCACGATAGAGTTGACGGTTCATGCTCTGTCTCTCCACTGAGGCGCTTCACTATCAAGAATGGCTTCCAATGTTTTGATGCGGTCAGACATTTTTTCAGCCTTTTCCGCGAGTTCATTGATCGTTGCGAACTCTTCTGCGCTTAACCCCTGACTGACTTGCTTTTTACTGCGATAGTGCAGAATAAGCCAGATGGGTGCGACAAATATCAAAAACAAAAATAAGGGTACCAATAGCAATGCCAGTATTCCCTCGTCCATAACCATAACCTCCGATTTCTAGTGAGAACTGCCCACAAAGCCGATTGTCCGGCTTCCTGTGAGCAAGGAAACCGGCACCGGGTGCGCATTATTCTGCGCTTTTATTTTCTTTTATTTTAGCTTTTAACGCCGCTAATTCTTCGTCAATTTTATCGCCGGCTTCCAGCTCGGCAAATTCATCATTCAGCGTTTTCTTACCTAAGTCGTACGCTTCTACCTGAGACTCCAGGTCGTCGATTTTACGCTCATATTGCTCAAACCGGCCCATAGCAGCATCTACTTTACTGCTATCCAAAGTACGTTTCACTTCTAAACGTGAACTCGCCGTTTTCTGGCGCATGATAATCGCTTTCTGACGGGCTTTTGCATCGGCCAGCTTGTCCTGTAACTGTCCAACCTCATCCTGCAGTTTCGAAATCTGCTCTTCCACTACCGCCAGCTCTTTACCCAGAGCAATGGCAGCTTCTGCAGCTTTCTTACGTTCCTGCAACGCGGCACGTGCCAGATCTTCTCTGTCCTTACTTAAAGCCAGTTCCGCTTTGGCCTGCCAGTCCTGTGCATCGGCTTCGTACTTACTGATTTGTGCAGTAATTTCCTTTTTACTGGCGATGGTTTTCGCAGATGCTGAACGCACCTCAACCAGTGTGTCTTCCATTTCCTGAATAATCAGACGAACCATTTTTTCCGGATCTTCAGCTTTATCCAGCAATGCATTAATATTTGAGTTCACTATGTCGGTGAAACGCGAGAAGATACCCATATTCATTACCTCCAGCTCGTATGGAATCATGCAAAAGTGCATGGATTTTAATGCTCGTAGTTAATACGCATCTCTGTCTTAAGCTATTCAATATGCTTGCCAACTAGCTAAGTCTTTTTAATTCACTGAATTTATTCATTTTTTCTGAATTAAATTAATGTTCGATTCTGCGAAGTTTTTCATCTACACTAATTATTGGTCTAAATGACTAACAATTGAGGGACTAAATGAGTAGATTTCGCCAACAGGATAACTTGCTGGGTCAGGCCAACAGCTTTCTGGAAACACTGGAACAAATTTCCCAAATCGCACCACTTAACAAGCCGGTGCTGGTTATCGGAGAACGGGGGACGGGTAAAGAGCTTATTGCCGCCCGTCTGCACTTTCTGTCTCAGCGCTGGGATCAAAATTACATCAAGCTGAATTGTGCCGCGCTGAATGAAAATCTGCTCGAAAGTGAACTCTTCGGTTATGAAGCGGGAGCATTTACCGGTGCAGCCAAACGCCGTGAGGGCCGCTTTGAAGTCGCCAACAACGGCACCCTGTTTCTGGATGAGTTAGCGAACACCTCAGGTCTGATTCAGGAAAAATTACTCCGGGTCATTGAGTACGGTGAATTTGAACGTGTGGGCGGTACTAAAACACTCAAAACAGATGTTCGCCTGATAGCAGCAACTAACGAAGATTTACCCGCGCTGGCGGAAAGCGGCGAATTCCGCGCCGATTTACTCGACAGACTGGCATTTGACGTTATTACCATTCCACCGTTGAGAGAACGGAAAGATGATATTCTGTTACTGGCTGAAAACTTTGCCATTAATATGGCGAGGGAACTGGATATGGAATTATTCAGTGGCTTTACAGAGAAGGCCCGCCGCACCTTACTCGATTATCACTGGCCGGGTAACATCCGTGAGCTCAAAAACGTGGTGGAAAGAGCCGTGTACCGCTGCAATAACCCTCACCTGCCTGTCCACGAAATCATTCTTGACCCGTTTGAATCCCCCTTCAGACCAAAAGGTCGCATTAAGACTCAGGACAGAATTACCGCTCCCCAGCCGGCATCTGAAATCAACGGCATTCAGCCTGATTTACCCCCGCCTCCCAACGACGCTGTATTTACGCCGGTGCCCGAGGCTCCGCAAGCTCCGGTTTATCCGTTGGATCTGAAGGAGCGCTCCCAGCAATTTGAAATTGATATGATCAGGCAAGCACTTGAAGACAGTCAGTTTAATCAGAAAAAGACTGCAGAAAAGTTGAGTCTGACTTATCATCAGCTCAGAGGCTATTTAAAGAAATACAATTTACTGGATTCTTCAGCGGAATCTGTGGAGGCATAACGGTGCGACGGGGTTTTCGGTGGGCAACTATACTGGTCGCACTAACAGGGCTTCAGGCCTGCGATAAATCAGAGCAGGTTGCTTTTTACCAGTCAGGTATCATCTACTGTTCTGAAAGTAATCCGGTGAATTTCAACCCGCAAACCGATACTTCAAGCACCACCGCCGATGCCACCGCCCACCAGGTTTACGACCGGCTGATGGATTTCGATCCTGAAACCGGTCAGATTGTGCCAAACCTGGCCAGCAGCTGGCTGGTATCTGATGACGGACTTACCTATACATTTCAGTTAAATAAAGATGTGGAATTTCACACCACGCCTTACTTTACCCCGACCCGGAGCTTTAACGCCGACGACGTCATTTTCAGCATTAACCGCTGGCGGCTGGAGGCTAATCCTTATCACAGCGTGTCCGGTGGACGCTACCCTTATTTCGAAAGTCTCGGCATCGCTGCCAATATTGAAGATGTGAAGCGCATCAATGGCTACCGGATTGAGATCACCTTAAAACAGCGTGACAGCTCTTTCCTGGCGAACCTGGCGACAGACTTTTCCGTTATTTTATCAGCCGAATATGCTGATTTTCTGTTGAGCCGTGGCACGCCGGAGAGAATTGACTATTACCCTGTTGGTACAGGCCCGTTTAAATTTGAAAGCTACCGCAAAGACCACTATATCCGTTTTCTGCGCAACGAACATTACTGGGGTGAACAGTCGCTGCCGGAGGGCCAGACAAACACGGAACACCTGATTTACGACATCACGCCGAAGAGCTCAATCAGGCTTGCCAAACTGATCACCGGAGAGTGTGATGCTATCGCCTTCCCTGCCCAGACAGAATTGGAGGTAATCCGTAACCGTGAAGAGCTTGAGTTATCTGAAAAACCCGGTCTGAACATCGGTTTCTGGGCGTTCAATACCAACCGGCCTCCATTCGACAATCCGGACGTGCGTAAAGCGCTGGCACTGGCTATCGACAAAAATACCCTCCTTGAAGCTGTGTACTTTGACAGTGCCACACGGGCAAAAACCCTGCTTCCTACAGCCAGCTGGGCTTTCCAGAGTGATGCCGAAGACACCGCTTACAATCCGGTACTGGCGAAAAAATTACTCACTGAAGCCGGTATTGAACCGGGCTTTACCATGACAATTTGGGCAATGCCGGTGGAGCGCGCTTACAACCCGAATGCCACCAAAATGGCTGAGCTGATCCAGCGATATTTGTCAGCGGTGGATATTCAGGTGAATATTGTCACTTATGACTGGACCACGTTTCGCCGCCATCTGCGGGAAGGCTTACACGATAGCGTGCTGATTGGCTGGTCCGCAGACAACGGTGATCCGGACAACTTTTACCGGCCTTTGCTCAGTTGCGGCGCGATCCCGTCCGGCACCAATCGCGCAATGTGGTGTAACGAACGATACGATTCACTGATTAATGAAGCCCTGCAAACGCAAAATATGGAGCGGCGCAAAGCAATCTATGAAGAAGTGAACCGCTTGCTGTATGATGAATTACCCATCGTGCCTATTGCTCATGCATACCGGTATCAGGCTTACCGTAAAAATCTGAAGGGCATGAGTATTAATCCGTACGGTGGTGTACGTTTTGCCGGAGTGACGAAATCCCTGTGATACAAATTCTGATCCGCTATGCGACCCTGTTTATAACCACTATGCTCGTGCTGGCGGCATTGTCCTTCGCCCTTGCTTATTTGTTTCCCGGCGACGTACTGGTGAATCTGACAGGAATCACGCCGCAAAATGAGGCGCAGCGTGCTGCACTCATCCGCCAGTTTCAGCTCGATAAACCCTATCTGTTTCAATTTATCTATTATGTTCAGCAACTGCTTCAGGGGAACTGGGGGTACAGTTTTATATCCGGTCTGCCGTTAAGGCAGGAAATCGGTATCGCCATGCCCGCCACAATAGAGCTCAGTGCCTATGCGCTTTTTATCGCCATTTTTGTAGGTGTGCCTCTTGGCTGTTACGCGGGGTTACGCAGTTACACCAAACGGGATTACCTGATTAACTCAGCCAGTATGGTCAGTTACTCATTTCCGGTATTCTGGATAGCACTGGTTTTCATCTTGTTTTTCAGTCTGAATCTTGGTGTGGTACCGTTATCAGGGCGTGTGAGCCTGCTATTTGATGTGCCTCCGCAGACCGGCTTTATCCTCATCGACATCATCATTGCTGACAGTGTGGACAGCGGCCTGGCACTCAGCGATGCACTCATCCACCTACTCCTGCCCACGGTATCTATCGCGCTGGTTTCCACCGCCTCCATGGTCCGGCTGACAAGGCGTTCAGTGATCGACGTGCTGAAAAGCCCGTACATTGCAGCGGCTGAATCCCGCGGACTTTCCAAGCGGCAAATCTTTTTCCGCCATATACTGAGAAACGCTTTACTCCCCATTCTGCCACTGATGGCGATCCAGATTACGACGCTCATCACCAATGCCATGATTGTTGAAACCTTGTTTTCCTGGCCGGGTATTGGCAACTGGCTGATCCAAGCCATTTACCAGCGCGATTATCCGGCACTGCGTGTTGGTATGCTGGCAGTAGCTACAGTGGTGATCAGTTTTACAATTATGATTGATTTGTTTAACCGCTTTATCGATCCAAGCAGGGAAAAGTACGAACGTGGCACGGTTTAGTTTATATCAGGAAGAATCGCAGCCCTCTCCCTGGCAGCGCACCTGGGAAGAGTTCCGCAGCAGTCATGTGGCCTTTGCCGGCTTCATCGTGCTCGGACTGTTTTTTTTCGTGTCTCTGTTTGCGCCGCTGGTAGCGCCTTACGACCCGTTACAACAAAACATCGATGCCCTGCTGGTGCCGCCGAGCTGGGAACCGAACGGTACCATCTCTCACCTGTTCGGTACTGATGCACTGGGCAGAGATGTATTTTCACGCATTATGTACGGCTGCCGTGTTACCTTCGGTTCCAGCCTGATGCTGGTGCTTATCGCTATGCTGGCAGGTGTAACAATCGGCACCATCGCCGGCATGACCAGCGGTGTTCGCTCCAGTGTGATAAATCATACTCTGGATGCACTGATGGCCATCCCTACTCTGCTGATAGCCATTATTATCGTGGCCATTCTGGGTACTGGTCTCGTTAACAGTATGTGGGCAATTACGCTGGCACTTATCCCTCAGTTTATCCATCACACCCGCTCTTATGTGCGCAGTGAAATGAAAAAAGAATACATTCTGGCGTCCAGGCTGGATGGCGCCCGGCCTTTGCAGTTATTTTTTCACTCGGTGCTGCCGAATATGATTGAAATGCTGGTGGTACAGGGTTCACTCGCCTTATCCATTGCTGTCATCGACATTTCCGCACTGGGTTTTCTGAATCTCGGTGCACAGCCGCCCCTTCCCGAGCTGGGCGTAATTCTGGCAGACGGACTGGATGTGGCTTATATCGCGCCCTGGAATGTGGGCCTTCCCGGCCTGACGATATTTTTGATGGTACTGGCGGTGAACATTGTCGGTGACGGACTGCGCTCTGCACTTCGACGGAGGCTGACACACTAATGCCCATGCTCGATATAAAGAATATGACGCTTGAGATAGACAACGGGAATACCCGTGTTAAAGCGTTAGATAAAGTGAACCTGACCGTTAACAGCGGAGAAATCCGCGCGCTGGTTGGCGAATCCGGTTCAGGCAAGAGTTTGATGGTTCAGGCAATTTCCGGTTCACTTCCCCAGCAGTGGCGTATCACCGCTGACAGAATGAGCTGGAACGGCAAAAATATGCTGTCCATGTCAGCAAAAGAGCGGCGTGAACTGATGCGCCGGGATATCGGCGTGGTATTTCAGGATCCGGTATCAGCCATGGATCCCTCCACCACATTAGGTGAGCAGTTAGAGGAAGCCATCCCGGATGAACTGGTATACGGTAAATGGTTCTGGCAACGTAAGCAGGACCGCCGGAAAACTGCTATCAGTACTGTGCACAAAGTCGGGATTAAAAATCATAAGCACTATCTGAATGCGTATCCCCACCAGGTGCCTACCGACATTGGTCAGAAGTTCATGATTGCTATGGCGCTGATTTCACAGCCCAGACTGCTAATTGCTGACGATCCCACCCGTGGCATGGAAACGACCACGAAGACCAAAGTACTGAAGTTACTGACACGTCTGAATCAAACAAAGTCTTTATCCATATTGTTTGTCAGCCACGATTTGCTTGCCATCGCCAGTATGTCTCACACCATGACAGTGCTGTACTGCGGACAAACTGTTGAATCCGGCAAGATGAAACATATCCGTAAACGGCCGCTTCACCCGTACACCAAAGCTCTGCTGGACAGTGCGCCGAGTTTCAGGAATGACTTACCGCCTAAGTCAGTGCTGCCGGCACTGGACGGCACCATTCCTTCATTGCAGCACGTTCCCATTGGCTGCCGGCTGGGCCCGCGCTGCCCCCGCGCCCAGCGCGCTTGTGTCAGTACGCCCGGCGTGCGTCGTATCCATGACCACACTTACAGTTGTCACTTCCCACTGCACATGGAGAAGTTATGAGTGAGATCATGCATGTCAGCGGCCTGACATTCCGCCACAGTGATAAGAAACGCTGGCTGAAAAAGCCGGAAGTGTTTGCCTTAGGGCCTATAGAACTGAGTGTGAAGCGCGGCGAGACCATTGCCATTATCGGTGAAAACCGCGCCGGAAAATCCCTGCTGGCCAAGCTGCTGGTGGGTGCAGTGCCTGCCGATGAAGGCGAGATATTCCTCAGCAACGTAATGTATAACGCAGCCAAAAAGAAATCGACTAAGAGTTATAACGCCAGCAACGATATCCGCATGATTTTCCAGCACAGCAACGAAGCCATGAACCCCGGTATTCCTGTAGGCCGTATTCTTGATGAGCCATTATCGCTGAACACTGAACTGGATGAAACAGAACGCAAGAAAGTCATCGAAGATATTCTGGTTAAAGTGGGACTGCTGCGTGATCACTACTACTTTTACCGCCACATGTTGTCTGATGGTCAGCAGCAGCGTGTAGCCATCGCCAGAGCCATGGTATTACAGCCAAAGATTCTGGTCGCAGACGAACCCTTTGCCGCACTGGACCCTTCAGTACGCTCGCAGACGGTAAACCTGATCCTGAACCTGCAAAAAGAGCTGGGGTTGTCGTTTATTTTTATCTCACACAACTTAGGCATTGTGAGACACATTGCCGACCGGATCATCGTGATGGAAAACGGGCAGATTGTTGAAACCGGCAAAACGGAAACAATTTTCCGCTGGCCGCAACATGATATGACTAAAAAGCTGATCCTTGCATATCAGTCACTGGTGCCCCAGCAAACGTTGACCTGAGTGGTCAACGTTGCCCGGAAAGATAGTTAACCCACCAGCGCCAGCAGAATACCCGCTGCGACGGCAGACCCCAGTACACCGGCCACATTGGGCCCCATGGCATGCATTAACAGGAAATTATGCGGGTTACTCTGCAGACCCACTTTATTGACCACTCTCGCCGCCATGGGTACAGCACTCACCCCGGCAGCGCCGATAAGCGGGTTGATTCCGCCACCGCTCATTTTATTCATGAGTTTTGCCATCAATACGCCGGCGGCAGTACCGATAGCGAAAGCTATCGCACCTAAGCCGAGGATCCCTAACGTTTCCACCGTTAAAAATTTATCGGCAGATAATTTAGACCCCACAGCCAGGCCGAGAAAAATGGTCACAATATTGATAAGTTCATTCTGCGCCGTTTTTGACAGCCGGTCTACCACGCCGCATTCCCGCATGAGGTTACCGAAACAGAACATGCCCACCAGTGGTGTTGCAGAAGGCAGGAATAAAATGGTCAGAATGAGTACCGCCAGAGGAAATATGATTTTCTCTTTTTGCGACACATGGCGTAACTGCGCCATTTCAATTTTCCGCTCATCTTCACTGGTCAGTGCCTTCATAATAGGAGGCTGGATAATAGGAACCAGTGCCATGTAAGAATAGGCGGCGACAGCAATTGCCCCCAGCAAATCAGGGGCAAGACGGGAAGCCAGAAAGATTGCCGTGGGTCCGTCAGCACCACCGATGATGGCAATAGCACTGGCATCTTTTAATGTGAAGTCAAAACCGGGAATAAAATTTAGGGCAATAGCACCGAACAATGTGGCAAAAATACCAAATTGAGCCGCCGCGCCCAGCAGCAACATTCTGGGGTTTGCGATCAGTGCGCCAAAGTCCGTCATCGCTCCCACACCCATGAAAATCAGTAACGGGAACACGCCGGAATGAATACCCACTTCATAGATGTAATATAAAAGGCCACCCGGTTCACTGAAGCCAGCCAGCGGAATATTGGTTAACAGCGCGCCGAAACCGATGGGTAGCAGCAATAACGGCTCGAATTTTTTTACGATGGCCAGATATAAAAGCAGTAAACCCACTGCCATCATCACCAGTTGCCCGCCCTGAAAATGCGCCAGCGCAGTGCTGTCCCATAAAATTGATAATTTTTCCATCAGTTTAACTCTATCAGCGCCTGACCACTGGCAACACTGTCACCCTCTTTCACCAGAATACGGCCAGCTGTTCCGTCAAAAGCGGAACGAATTTCGGTTTCCATTTTCATCGCTTCAAGAATAATAACCACATCCCCGTTGGACACAGCATCACCTTCAGATACTAAAACTTTGAACACATTGCCGGATAACGGAGCATTGATTGCCTGTCCGCCAGCCGGTGCGGCTGTGCTGCTTTGAGCCGGTGCGCGCGCTGTTTCGGCCGGTGTAACACTGGTCAGCGTGCCGGATTCAGCCACTTCCACGTGATACACTTTGCCGTCTACTTTCACATCGTAACTTGAGGGCTGTCCCGCGGCGTTTGGAGCAGCAACAGGTGCTGTAGCCACTTCCGGCTCCTTGCCCGGCGCAGGTTCAAAGGCATCCGGGTTGCCGCGGTTTTGCAGGAACTTCAGACCGATTTGCGGGAACAAGGCGTAAGTGAGTACGTCGTCAACTTGCTCTTCCGCCAACAGGAAGCCTTTTTCTTTGGCCAATGATGCGAGGTCGTCAGTCAGGCTTTCCATTTCCGGCTTGATCAAATCAGCCGGACGGCAGGTAACCGGCTCACCACCATCAAGCACATGGGCCTGCAATTCAGCATTCACCGGCGCAGCAGTTGCGCCATATTCGCCTTTCAGTACACCCGCCGTTTCTTTGGAAATACTTTTATAGCGCTCACCGGTAAGCACATTCAGCACCGCCTGTGTGCCCACAATCTGCGAGGTGGGTGTGACCAGAGGAATGAACCCCAAATCTTCACGCACACGGGGAATTTCTTTCAATACTTCGTCAAACTTATCTTCTGCGCCCTGCTCTTTCAGTTGGCTTTCCATATTCGTCAACATGCCGCCGGGTACTTGCGCCAGCAATATACGGGCATCCACACCTTTGAGGCTGCCTTCAAAACTGGCGTATTTCTTTCTCACGTCGCGGAAGTAAGCGGCAATGTCTTCTAACCCCTCAAGCGACAAGCCAGTGTCTCTTTCTGTGCCTTCCAGAGCCGACACGATAGTCTCTGTGGCGCTGTGACCGTATGTCATACTCATTGAAGATATAGCGGTATCCAGCATATCAATGCCGGCATCGATGGCCTTCTGATAGGTTGCAGTACTCAGGCCGGTTGTGGCGTGACACTGCATGGCGATAGGTACCTGCACGGTTTCTTTCAGGCGGGTAACCAGCGTTTCACACTCGTAAGGTTTAAGTAAACCGGCCATGTCTTTGATACAAATGGAGTGCACACCCATGTCTTCTAATTTTTTAGCCATATCCAGCCAGCCGTCGATGGTGTGCATAGGGCTGATGGTATAGGACATGGTACCCTGAGCATGCGCGCCACAATCAATAGCAGCCTTAACTGCCGTTTGCAGATTACGAACATCGTTCATCGCATCAAATATGCGAAAAACATCTACACCGTTTTCATGGGCACGTTCAACAAACCGGGTAACCACATCATCAGCATAGTGGCGGTATCCTAATAAGTTCTGCCCACGCAGCAACATTTGTTGCCGCGTTTTCGGCATGGCTTTTTTCAGCGCCCGGATACGCTCCCACGGATCCTCCCCCAGATAACGGATACAGGCATCAAACGTTGCCCCTCCCCAGGATTCAACAGACCAGAAACCTGCATTATCGAGCTCGCCTGCAATGGGTAACATGTCTTCCAGGCGCATGCGGGTAGCCAGTAAAGACTGGTGTGCATCACGCAATACAAGTTCTGTCAGTGCCAGTGGCTTAGACATAAAAAATCCTCTTTAATGCTATTTTTGATTGTTTCTGTGCTGATGAATGGCTGCTGTGATGGCAGCTATGGTTTGCCCGCCTACGGCTGACTGAGCAGGTGCTGATGGCGTTCTTACCGGTGCAGCGACGTCTTCATTGCCTGGATAACGCCGGCAGTACCAGGCAATGGCTTTAACACCTGCGATGAGCAGTGCCAGAAAAGCGAACACAAATACCATGCCGGTTAACATTAATGTGGCAGCTTCACCAAGCAAACTAACTAACGAATCCGATGCCATGTCAGAACCTGTTTATATTGTGATGTGAGTATTAAGAATAAGTAACATGTTAAACATGCAGAAACAATGCGACTTCGGCCTTATATTCACCAACAAAAGCAACATTTTGCGATGAAAATCAGACAGAACACCGGACAAACCTGCACATGTGCTATGCATTCAGTGTGGGCGATATTTAAGCAATCGCAAGGTAGAAAAGTCAAAGAGGAAGGTTAAAACGAAAAAAGCCCACCTGATGGTGGGCTTTCCGGTATGGCGCGTGTGGAAGGATTCGAACCTCCGACCGCCTGGTTCGTAGCCAGGTACTCTATCCAGCTGAGCTACACACGCTTTAACTGTACTTTTACGTTTTACCGTAAAAGGTGGTGCTTTTATAAGATGGCGCGTGTGGAAGGATTCGAACCTCCGACCGCCTGGTTCGTAGCCAGGTACTCTATCCAGCTGAGCTACACACGCGCATTAAACTTATTGTTGGCCACCACGTCCAACCTTGAACAATGGCGGAGAGGGAGGGATTCGAACCCTCGATACCAGTAATAGGTATGGTTCCTTAGCAGGGAACTGGTTTCAGCCACTCACCCACCTCTCCGTAACAGTGGTGCGCATTTTACTGATACTCGTGAGGGAGTCAAACCCTTTTTTCAATAAAATGAATCGTATGCTGCCATTTTAAACAAATCGGATAAAAAGCCCGCTCTGTCATACCTCAGAGTCAAAAAAGGCCGGTTCAACCGGCCTTTTTCTATCGGGATTATTCGGTAACACTGTTACCCGGCTGCCCGCCTTTCTCAGCCTGTATACGCATGTAAATCTCTTCACGATGCACTGATACTTCTTTCGGCGCATTCACACCAATTCGTACCTGATTTCCTTTAACGCCTAATACGGTAACCGTTACATCATCACCGACCATCAGGGTTTCACCTACACGACGAGTCAAAATAAGCATTCGCTTGCTCCTGATCCTTTACAAATGAAAATATCCTTTAACCTTATGTCACTCGCCGGCACGACCCGACGGTAAC
This sequence comes from Alteromonas sp. ABH4_457, assembly GCF_056160625.1. Lineage (NCBI taxonomy): Bacteria > Pseudomonadati > Pseudomonadota > Gammaproteobacteria > Alteromonadales > Alteromonadaceae > Alteromonas > Alteromonas sp. ABH4_457. The sequence goes on along the minus strand of NZ_JBSWXN010000005.1, from coordinate 305,911 downwards.
GACAGTGATTCCGTGTTTTTGTGTCACTCCAAAAACTCACTGATTACCTTACAATCTGGATTATAGCTTATCTGACAAATATGCGTTAACCGAAGCCAATGCACTTGCCAAATTTTCTGGCTGACTACCACCGGCTTGCGCCATGTCTGGTCTGCCACCACCTTTTCCGCCAACCTGTGAGGCAATAAAGTTTACTAATTCGCCTGCTTTCACTTTGCCGGTAAGCTGTTTGGTCACACCAACTATCAAACTGACTTTCGCACCATCAGCCATACCTAGTACTACGATCCCTTCGCCGATTCGGTTTTTAAGATCGTCCATCATTCCACGCAACGCTTTCGACTCAACGCCTTCCAGTTCAGAAATTAACACTTTCACACCGTTAATTTCGATAGCCTGACCCAGCATGTCAGCGCCTTGTTGAGAAGCCAGTTTTTGCTTCGCCGCTGATAATGCTTTCTCAAGCTCTTTCGTTTGCGTTTGCAGTACACCGATACGGTCAACCAGTCCTGATACGTCAGTTTTCAGCAATCCGGCTGCGGTCTGTAATTGAATTTGTTGTTGTTGAACAAACTCAACTGCAGTTGCGCCGGTTATCGCCTCTATGCGACGAACGCCTGATGCGATACCACTTTCTGACACAATCTTAAATAAACCTATATCACCTGTACGTTTGACGTGAGTACCACCGCAAAGTTCAACAGAGAACGGACCCATTGTGACAACGCGTACTTTCTCATCGTACTTCTCACCGAACAATGCCATCGCACCAGAGGCTTTGGCTTCATCCAGTTCCATTAATTCAGTTTGCAGCGCATGGTTAGCGCGAATTTCTTCATTTACCCGGTTTTCAATTGTCAGTAACTGCTCTGCCGTCACGCCTTCAAAATGGGAGAAGTCAAAACGCAGGCGCTGTGCTTCTACCAGAGAGCCTTTCTGAGTGACATGATCACCTAAGATTTCTCTCAGCGCAGCATGCAGCAAGTGCGTCGCACTGTGATTTTGCTTCACGGCTTCACGATTGCTGTTGTCGATAGCCGCAGCCGCTTTTTCGCCTTTACGTATTTCACCGACAACCTTACCTTTATGCGCGAATGCATTACCCATTTTCTGGGTATCAGTAACAATAAATTCACCGTTAGCCACTTTAAGCACACCACGGTCGCCGGCCTGACCTCCGGATTCGGCATAAAAGGGCGTCTGGTCTAATACCACAACACCTTCCTGCCCGTCGGTGAGAGATTCACAAAATTGATTGTCATAAATAAGTTCGACAACGTTTGCCTCGCCTTCCACATCGGTATAACCGGTGAATGCTGTTTCATGTTCAACTTTCAGCAGGTCGTTATAATTGGCACCGAAGTTACTGGCTTTCTGAGCACGGGCACGCTGAGCTTCCATAGCTTTTTCAAAACCGGCTTCGTCAATTTTCACATCGTGTTCGCGGGCAACATCGTTGGTTAGATCAACCGGGAATCCGTAAGTGTCATACAGTTTGAACACCACTTCACCGGGAATCGTATCGCCTTCCAGTGAAGATAACGTGTCATTGAGCATGTTCATGCCCCGTTCAAGAGTCTTACTGAATTGCTCTTCTTCAACCCGCAATACTTTCTCAATAACAGGTTGCTGGTCAGCCAGTTCAGGGTAAAACTCGCCCATTTCCTTCACCAGGGCCGCTACCAGTTTGTAGAAGAAAATGTCTTTCGCACCAAGTTGATAGCCGTGACGTACAGCACGACGGATGATACGGCGCAGTACATAGCCGCGACCTTCGTTGCCCGGCATTACGCCGTCACATACCAGGAAGCCGCATGAACGGATGTGGTCAGCCACAACACGTAAAGACTTGTCTTCCAGGTCTTTAGCCCCGGTAATGTCAGCAGTCGCTTTAATCAGGTTCTGGAACAGGTCAATTTCATAGTTGCTGTGCACATTCTGAAGAATGGCAGAAATACGCTCAAGACCCATACCGGTATCGATAGAAGGCTTAGGCAGTGGTTCCATGGTACCGTCTGCCTGCTTATTGAACTGCATGAAAACCAGGTTCCAGATTTCAATAAACCGGTCACCGTCTTCTTCAGGCGTTCCCGGAGGGCCACCCCAGATGTGTTCACCGTGATCATAGAAAATTTCAGAACAGGGACCGCAGGGACCGGTATCACCCATCGACCAGAAGTTATCTGACGTGTTAATCCGGATGATTTTTTCTGCCGGTACGCCAATGTGATTCTCCCACAAATCAAAGGCTTCATCGTCTTCTGAATAAACGGTTACCAGCAGTTTCTCTTTTGGTAATCCAAGCTCAACAGTCAGGAAATTCCAGGCAAAGGAAATGGCGTCTTTTTTGAAGTAATCGCCAAAACTAAAGTTACCCAGCATTTCGAAAAAGGTGTGATGACGGGCAGTATAGCCAACGTTCTCCAGGTCATTGTGCTTACCACCGGCACGCACACAACGTTGTGAAGACACTGCACGGGAGTAGCTGCGCTTTTCTGCGCCAAGGAAAACGTCTTTGAACTGGTTCATCCCCGCGTTGGTGAACAGGAGCGTAGGATCATCTGCAGGTACCAATGAGGAACTCGCCACTGCCTGGTGGCCGTGACTTTTAAAGTAATCGATAAACTTTTGGCGTATGTCAGCAGTTGATAATGTCATTGAAATCCTAACTTCCTACTCTTGTTAACGGTGAACATCGGGAGCACAAATTTACTCTGATAAAATGGCTCGTCAGATGCTGGGAATTGTGGTGCACAAGTCACTAGATCGGGCATACGGCCCGCAGGGCGCAAACATATCATGGAACACGCGCCGTTGTTAAGGCATTCGCGGTTAATTTAGTCACCATTTACGGCGTATTGGATGTGTTCCTGAGTAAAGCCCCGGTAATTGAGAAACTGCATTTGCTTTTGTCTGGCTTTGAAGTCCCGCTCCTGCCCTTCGCCAAATTTCTTCTCTTTTACCTTCAGGGCTAATTCAAACCAGTCAATATCGGCTTCGCTCATCGCAGATGCGATGGTAGCGTCATCGAGTTTATGCTGCGCCAGCTCACGCTTTATTCTGGCCGGCCCCTGACCTTTCGATGCGCAGGCGCGAACGCGCATTTCGGCGTATCTGGCATTACTTTGAATATCAGCGTCGGTGAATTCCTGCAAAATAGCCGACGACAAACCGGCGTCGAAACCTTTCTGTGTCAGTTTTGTCAGTACCTCCACATGGCTGTGCTCTCGTCGTGCCAGCATGCGCGTAATCGCGTCGATAATGATTTTGCGGTCAGGGTCTGTCATGTTGAAGAATGTTTAATTTAGCTCTAATGTAAACGTACCGGCATTCATGGAAGAGTTCGTCGCAGTACAATGCAGTGACTAACCACGATACAGCAGTGAATTAAAAACGTGTTTACTGCGAAAGTAAAAATGAAATATACCACATCCTTTATCTCATCGATTAAAGACATTGATTCATCACAGTGGCAGGCACTTGCACGGGATGCAGGTCCTTTTCTGCAATATCCGTTTCTTGCTGCCATGGAAGCATGTCACTGCGTGGGTCCTGAAACAGGCTGGCAACCTCATCATTTGAGAGTCTGCGACGGTGATAAACTCGTTGCGGTGATGCCGGGGTATCTGAAAGAAGACAGTTACGGGGAATATGTTTTTGACCACGGCTGGGCACATGCTTACGATCAGCACGGGCTGAGTTATTATCCTAAGTGGATAAGTGCAGTGCCTTTTACACCGGTCACCGGCATTAGACTTCTGATATCCCCTGAGTATGAAGAAAGGGACATTCTCCAAGTAGCGGTGCCTGCTCTGAAGGCATTATCAGAACAAGGATGCTCTTCTTCCCATATTCTTTTTTCTCCATACCACAACAGCAAAAGCTGGTATGAACAAGGCTTTGCCCGCCGTTATTCCGTGCAGTTCCAGTGGTACAACTATGGCTATCAGACGTTCAGTGACTTTACCGCCGCACTGACATCGAGAAAGCGTAAAGCCCTGCGTAAGTCACGGGAGAAACTTGAACAGACCGGTGTTTCGCTGACAAGAATTACCGGTGATGCCCTCACCTCTGAACACATTGAATTTTTCATCCGCTGCTATCAGCAAACTTATTTAAAACGCTCCGGCCACACGGGATATCTGACTCCGGCTTTTTTTCGCCAGATCTTCAGCTCTATGGCATCGAATGTTTTGCTGGTCGTCGCCGCACAAGAACAGGAACCTGTAGCCAGTGCACTGTTTTTCTATGACGATAACGGGCTTTACGGGCGCTACTGGGGTGCGATGAAAGAGGTCGACGGCCTGCATTTCGAAACTTGTTACAATCAGGGCATTGCTTTTGCTGTTGAGCGTGGCATACCTTTATTCAACCCCGGCACGCAGGGCGAACATAAGATTTTACGTGGCTTTGAGCCCACCTGGTGTGTATCTCTTCACAAATTGTATGATGCAGATTTCCACCATGCTGTAGAACAATTTTTACAGCAGGAAACGCCACAGATTGCCTGTTACTTTCAACAGGCAGCCACTGTGTTACCTTTCAATGAAGCGATGCAAACAACACTAAAAACAACAAGTACAGCAGTGGTCACTCCGGACGCTGCAACAACAAAAAAGAGAAACGACAATGAAGTATAAATTACTCGCTGCCACCATTGCAGCGGCCTTAAGTTTAACCGGTTGTAGCAAGCCGGAACAAAACACCACAGCCTCATCATCAGAGTCACAGTCTGCCGTACAAAAAGGCAGTGCGGAACTGGGCAGCTTCGGCATCGACCTGACAGCCATGGACAAAGCCGTAAAACCCGGCGACGACTTTTTTTCCTACGCCAGTGGCACCTGGTATAAAAATTATGAACTTCCGGCAGATAAAACCCGCTTTGGTGCATTTAATGCCCTGCGGGATCGCAGCGAAGAACAGGTTAAAGCCATCATCGACGACCTGATGACCAGGCAAGATCTGAATGCTGAAGAACAGATGGTAAAAGATTTCTACACCGCTTATATGGATGTGGAAGGCATAAATGCGAAAGGTATTGAGCCTGTTTCGGATGTATTGTCGAAAATTCAGGCCATCGATAACCGTCAGGCACTGACAGAGGTGTTCGGGAATGCCTGGTTGTACGGCACAGCAACGCCTCTGCTGGGCAGCATGTGGTACAACCGTCTTGATCCCAACGAGTATCAGGTCAGTGTCAGTGTTGGCGGCCTGGGTCTGCCTGACCGGGACTATTACTTAAGTGATCAGGAACGCTTTGTTGATATTCGTGAAGCATACCTGTCTCATATCGAAAAAATGCTATCGTTTGCCGGTGTTCAGGACGCTGCACAGCAGGCACAACAAATTATGGACCTGGAAACCCGTATTGCTCATGCTCAATGGCCGCGGGAAAAACGCCGGGACCGTGATCTGACATTAAACCAGATTGAAAGAGCGTCTCTTTCCGATGCGTATCCGGGTTTTAACTGGGATACCTTTTTCGCACAAAGTGGCTTAAAAGTACCTGAACTGAACATCACTACCCCGCAACCCGTTAAAGATGTCATTACCATCATCAACGAAACGGATCTTGCTGTGTGGAAGGCGTATCTGACATTCCATACTCTGAGTGAAAATGCCTCTCTGCTGCCGGAAGAGATTTATCAGACATCTTTTGAGTTCTATAACAAAAAGCTGAATGGTCAGGAAGAACCGGAAGCCCGCTGGAAACGCGCTGTTGCACAAATGTCCGGTACGCAGTCTCTGGGTTTCGCGCTGGGCAAGATTTATGTCGACCGTTACTTCCCCCAGTCTTCGAAAGAGCAAATGTCTGAGCTGGTTGAAAACCTTCGCGCAGCGCTGGGCAAGCGCATTGACAACCTGGACTGGATGGGTGAAGAAACGAAAAAAGAAGCGAAAGAAAAACTGGCAGCTTTCCATCCTAAAATCGGCTATCCGGACGAATGGGTAGATTTAAGTGGTCTGGAGATATCTTCAGATAAGCTGGTGCAAAACATTCGTAACCTCCGCAAATTCTTTAACGCTAAAGATGTGGAAGCAGAACTTAAGCCGACTGACCGCGAACGCTGGGGCATGACACCGCAAACGGTCAACGCATATTACAATCCGTCATTTAATGAGATTGTATTCCCTGCTGCCATTCTTCAACCTCCTTTCTTCGATCCGAATGCAGACCCTGCTGTGAACTATGGTGCTATCGGCGCTGTTATCGGACACGAAATGGGACACGGTTTCGACGATCAGGGTGCCAAGTCAGACGCCAAAGGTATTCAGCGCAACTGGTGGACTGAAGAAGATCTGGCTTCTTTTACTGCCAAAGTTGACCAGTTGGGTGCTCAGTATGATCAGTATGAACCAATCCCCGGCAACCATGTAAATGGTCGTCTGACCATGGGTGAGAACATTGGTGATGTGGGTGGTTTGTCAATGGCCTATGAAGCCTACAAGCTGAGCCTGAATGGCAAAGAAGCCCCTGTCATCGACGGCTTCACCGGCGATCAACGCTTCTTCCTCGCCTGGGCACAGGTATGGCGTGAGAAACGCACTGAGCAAAGCCTGATTAACCAGCTCCGCTCTGATCCGCACTCTCCGGCCCGATACCGTACACAGGCGCCACGTAATCTGGATATCTGGTATAAAGCTTTCGACGTCCAGCCCGGCGATGCCTTGTATCTTGCACCGGAAGACCGCGTTCAGATCTGGTAACACGCTGACAAACATGCTCCTCCGCACGGGGGAGCAAAATAATCTCCTAATGCCCTCCAACAAACTATTTTCCTTACTACTTCCTCACACCTGAGAAACCAATATTTATTAAATACTTTGACACCAAATGCCACCGGTAGCATTATTAACTCATTGTAAATATTGTAAATCAATTAATTTCCCGCAGTTGTAACACGACTCTTTCGGGAATACCGGAGCTTTCATGATATTCCGCCTTACCCTGATCCTGTGTTTTCTGATCCCGCTATCAACCCGTGCTTCTACTGAGCAAGACTGGCGAATTGCGACCGGAATTTTGCAGCAAATACGCTTGCCGGACATTCCGGATAAACAGTTTGTTGTCGAAGACTCACCTTCAATCAGAAAGGCTGCCAGACAAACCATTCAGCAAACTATCAACAAAGCTGCGGCTGCCGGTGGTGGTATTGTTCATATTCCGGAAGGTATCTGGCATGTTAACGGGCCTTTACACCTGAAAAGTAAAATCAATCTGCATCTCGGGAAAGACGCCACACTTCTCTTTTCAGCTACGCCCTCTGAATTTCTCCCGGTTGTGAAAACACGCTGGGAAGGAACGGAAGTATTTACTTACTCACCAATGATTTACGCTGCCAATGTGGAAGATGTGGCTATCACGGGTGAAGGCACAATAGACGGCAATGCAAACTCTGCTTTTATCAACTGGTACGAAAAGCAAAATACTGACATGCATGCGCTGAGAAGAATGGGTTTTGACAGTGTGCCTGTGCAACAAAGGCAATTCGGTGAAGGGCATTTTCTTCGCCCCCCGCTTATCCAGTTTTTCCATGCCAAACGTGTTCTGCTGGAAGACTACACGGCCAAAAATTCCCCCTTCTGGGTTAATCATCTGGTATACACCTCTCACGCAACGGTTCGCAGGGTGAAAGTAGACAGCCACCTGTACAATAACGACGGACTGGACATTGAATCCAGCCAGTTTGTACTGGCAGAAAACAACCATTTCCGCACCGGTGATGACGGTATTGTAATTAAGTCCGGCCGCGATGCGGATGGCCGTAACATAGGTATTCCCAGTACTGATATTGTTGTAAGAAATAATGATCTTGGTGGCGAAGACGGCATTGGTCTGGGGTCGGAAATGTCCGGTGGCATCAAACGGGTATTCTTTGAGAATAATACCCTCCACGAAGGAGATTCGGCTTACCGTTTCAAAAGCAACTTAGATCGTGGCGGACGTGTTGAAATGATACGGATCCGCGGAAGTAAAGTCGCCTCGTTTAAACATCTTTTCTGGTTCCAGCTCAATTACCCGAGCAATCTGCACGGTAATTTTCCGGCAACTTACACTGACATCATCATTGAAGATATGACCGTAGAGAATGTGGGTACTGTGCTTGAAATCCATGCTCCGGATGCAGCCCCTGTTCACGACGTGACCTTCCGGAATATCCGTATCAAAAAGGCTGACATCCCGCTGATCCTGGAAAATGCAAAAAATATTCACTTTGAGAATGTGCAGATTGGCAACCAGTTCTGGAACGGTAAATTCTCTGCGTTGAAGGATGCGGAAGCGGTGAAAGATTAGTTAACTATTTTGTAATCGCGATCACATTTTTATTGACAATATCATTAACAAGTCTGTAACGTTACGCTTAATTTGCCACCGGTGGCAAATTTAACACTGCCCAATTCACACATACATTTTCATTTATAAATATGTGTGAACATGGCTGTCATACCCTACGACACCCATTGTTGATTTCGTGCGGCTGTTAAGCACCCTACAACAATGCAGGACGAACTGAGCAGAGGAACACCATGAATAAAAACCGTTTCCGTAAAAACCCTGTATTCAGCGCGATGATTGTTGCGCTGAGCTGTTCTACTCCTTCCCTGGCATTTGCACAGGAAGTACAAACTGAAGATACCACAGCAGAAGATTATGAAATCATTGAAGTCAGCGGCTTTCGTGGCGCGCTGAACCGTGCATTGTTTGAAAAACGCAGTGCTGTGACTTCAAAAGAAACCATACTCAGTGAAGACATTGGTAAATTTCCGGACCTGAACATTGCAGAGTCATTGCAACGGGTACCGGGTGTGGCAATTTCCCGCGAAGGGGGTGAAGGTCGCCAGATTACGCTGCGTGGCTTAGGTCCCGACTTCACCCGTACCACGTTAAATGGAATGGAAGTCCCGTCCAGTACCGACGGAACCGATTCCGGTGGTGGTGTAAACGGTGGACGTGCTTTTGACTTCAACGTCTTTGCTTCGGAGTTATTTAACCGGGTAGACATTCAGAAAACCTCGTCAGCATCTACGGAAGAAGGCGGTATTGCAGGTACTGTCGACCTGTATTCCGCGAAACCTTTCTCTAATCCGGGCTTTCACGTAGCTGCGTCAGGTCAGGCCGGATATAACGATGTTACGGAAGAAATCGATCCGCGTATGGTCTTTATGATCAGCAACACCTTTGCTGACGACACCATCGGCGCGCTGTTTTCCGTTGCCAAATCACAGCGTACCGTCCGCCAGGAAGGGTTCGGCACCGTCCGTTGGACCACGCCGGTAAGGGACGGTGGTGGTATTTATACCGACACCAGTAACACAATCATCAACGGCACAATCAATACCGGTCCCTGTGAAGCTGACGGCGAAGCTGTCGACCCGGCAAACTGTTTATGGACACCCCGCCTGCCCCGCTATGATTTCTTCGGTAACAATCAGGACCGTCTGGGCATAACCGGTTCATTGCAATTTGCAGTCGGAGACGCAGGTACAATCACTTTCGATACCCTGCATTCCACGCTGGAGAACCAGCGTACCATGTACAACAACTTTGAAATGTTCCGCAGCACATTCAGCGATATCACACCGGTGTCACTGACAGTGGATGAAAGCGGTAAGCAGGTTGTTGCCGGTACCTTTGACAATATGACATCCCGGGTAGAGAGTCGTCAGCAGTTATCAGAAACCGACTTCAGCCAGTATGTGCTGAGTGGTGAATTCTATTTATCTGATGAACTGAAAATGAATGCTATGGCCGGTACCGCTAAATCAGACGCCCGTTCTGAACAGTACCGCTATAACATGACGAACCTGACACCCCATACGTTCAGTTTTGATTTCAGTGGCAATGCCAATGTTCCGGTGATGGATTACGGTTACGATATCACCGACGCCAGCCTGTACGATTTATCTGATGGCCGGCTACGGGCCACTGACGTTGAACGCAAGAACGACACCGCGAAAGTCGACTTTATCTATACCAATGACAGTGTAGAAATCAAAATGGGTATGGCCTGGAACGACCGTACCGTCGCCTACAGTGAAGAGCAAATTAACGGCTTCCCTGATCAGGACTCGGCGGTAGGATTTGCAGAACTCATCCCTTACGACGACTTTGGTAACGGATTTGACGGAGAACTGAATCGCTTTATTGTGGCTGACTTTGGTGCCATCGAGTCTCAGCTGCTGGATAAAACCTGGACTCCCCGCACAGAGCAAAGCTGGGAAGTTGGCGAAGAAACGCTGGGTGGTTACCTTGAGTTTAATTCTGAGTACGATATCGCTGACATGAGCTTACGCACTAACTTCGGTATGCGTTATGTGAAAACCACGTCCACGGCCTCGGGCTACATTCAGTTGGATGAAGTCACGGTTGAGAACGACTATGACAATTTCCTGCCATCGATGAACCTGTCTTTGTCGGTGACTGAAGATGTCATTGCCCGTCTGGGTTTATCACGCACTATGACCCGTCCGAGCCTCAGTTCACTGAACCCGGGTAATCCTTCATTTTCTTACGTAAACGGTACTGTCAGTTCCGGTAACCCGTATCTGGATCCATTCACGTCTAACAACGTTGATTTGGGGCTTGAATGGTACTTTGCGGAAGAGTCTTTACTGGCAGCTAACTATTTCTATAAAGATATAGAAACGTTTATTACCTCAGCAACGGAAGAGCGTCTGGTTGATGCGGTATATCTGCCATTTATTGATTCGGATCCGCAGTACGATCCTGCACTGGCCCTTGACCCGCGAACTGTGCCGTATACACATACCTCACCAGTGAACGGTGAAGGCACTACAGTAAATGGTTTTGAGATTATTTATCAGCAGCCTTTCCGTTTTCTGCCGGCTCCGTTTGACGGTTTAGGCACGGTGATGAACTATACCCGTGTGTCAGCAGGTGAAATTACCGGTCTGTCAAAAAATACCTATAATGCAACCCTCTACTATGAGCGGGAAGATTACGGTATCCGCCTGTCGCTGAACAAACGTGATGACTACATTACGGACTACAGCGGCAGTAACGGTAATGCGGAAGAAGCCACTACCGGCCCGACATACGTTGATTTGTCTGCCTATTACAATTATAACGAGAACCTCACGTTTACCATCGAAGGGATTAACCTCACTGATGAATATGAGCGTTTGTTTACCACCGGTGACGGCTCACAAAATCTTATCCGTGAATACAACCATACAGGCACTCAGATTTTCCTGGGGGCCAGATACACCATGTAATTGCAGCCGTGCCGGATAAATATCCGGCACGGTCTGACTACGACACCAACTAAAAAGGCTTCCCACGGGGAAGCCTTTTTCAGTCTTACTGAACGTTATTTAATTCAGTTACACGCTGGCAAGATGTTGGGTAGCTGAACCGCTACCCTCAGCCTTTCCCGGCTGATTCACCATTTCAACAGCTTTCGCCAGTGCCTCTTTACGTGTTGCACATACTGTCACACCACTTTGATGCGCATTGATGTTATTCAGTACTGTGTTAACCGCTTCAACAGCACCGCACATCAGTACCTGACGGCCAGCGGCCTTAGCATCAGAAGTAATGGTCTCAACGGCCATGGCAGCGGAAACATCCATGGCAGGTACACGACTGAAATCGAGGATCAGAGCACTTGAACCACGACTGACTTTTTCGCGGACATGGTGCCCTAAGTCTGCTGCTGCACCAAAGCTCAGAGGACCGCCGAAACTGAAGATCTGCACCTTGCCTTTCGTCTGCTTGAGCAGCGCATCTTCTTCCGGATCCTGAAGTGTGTCAGGGATTTTCTTCACTTCATCTAACTGCAGTTGTGCAACCTGCTTAACATAGGCCAGTGCAGCCAGAACAACACCCACACCTACTGCCGTAATCAAATCGACAAATACAGTCAGGCCCAGTACCAGCAGCATCAGCGCGAAGTCCCAGCGAGGTCCGGTATGGGCACGCTTCAGGTAACTCCAGTCGATAATATCAAGACCTACCTTCACCAGAATGCCAGCCAGAACAGCATGAGGGATCTTAGCCGCAAGAGGACTCAGACCCAGCACAATAGCCAGTAACACAAGCGCGTGGACCATACCTGATAAACGATCTTTACCACCGCTACGGATATTCACCACAGTACGCATGGTTGCACCGGCACCGGCAATACCGCCAATCAAACCGGCAACCGTGTTACCCACACCCTGCCCGATCAGTTCTTTATTACTGTCGTGACGGGTACGGGTCATGTTATCAGCAACCAGGGAAGTCAGTAATGAATCGATAGCACCCAGAATCGCCAGAATGAAAGCAGCTTCAAACACCAGCAACGCCTTAGACTGGTCGAATACCGGCATGTGCAACTCAGGCAATCCTGTAGGAATGTCACCTAATACCGGGGTTTCCAGAGACAAACTCACCAGTGTGCCGATGATAAGGGCAGCCAGCGCGCCGGGTACAATTTTGCCAAGTTTGGCAGGCCACTTATAGGCAATAATAAGCGTGCCCAATCCCAGACCCAGGGTCACAAAATCGATATCAGCAAGAGCCGTAGGCAGATAGATTAATGCGCCCATTGTACCGCCCGGAGGCTCATGGCCCATTAACCGGCCCAGTTGCAGGATGATGATGATCGCACCGATGCCTGACATAAAACCGGAAATGACCGGGTAAGGCACAAGCCGGATATACTGACCAACCCCGGTGAAGCCCATTATGATTTGCAACAAACCGGCAAGCATAACAGCGGTAAATATGAGGCCTAAGTCTCCCGACAGAGATGCAAACAGACCAGCCAGAACCACAACCATCGGACCTGTCGGACCGGAAATTTGCGAAGGTGTACCACCCAGCAAAGCTGCAAAGAAGCCAACGGCAATCGCGCCGTATAAACCCGCCATCGGGCCTACGCCCGACGCAACACCTAACGCCAGCGCGAGAGGTAGAGCAACAATACCGGCCGTTAACCCGCCGGTAAGATCACCACGTACATTATTAAATAAGCCTTTCATGGGTTATTCCCCCTTGCTGTCTTTTTTACCGAAAGGCTTACCGCCGTAAACCTCTTGTAACAGTCTGAATTCTTCAGCTTTTTCGTCGTAGCAAAGTACATTGCCTGACTCTATGTCGTACACCCAGCCATGCAACTGCACCTGCTTTGTAGCAATTTTAGCTGCAACGGCAGGATGGGTTCTGATGTGCTGTATTTGCTGTAACACGTTTTCTTTAGTGACTTCATCAAGGTGATCAGCTGTCAGCTTTCCGTGTTTTTCTTTCACCACTTCTGTGGCACAACGACAGTGACTCAACCAGTCTTTTACATGCGGCAGGGCGTCTAACTTTTCAGGTGCCAGTGCGCCTTTCATTGCACCGCAGTCTGAGTGTCCGCAAATGATGATATGGCTTACGCCCAGAGCCGCTACGGCAAACTCAATTGACGCTGTCATACCACCGGTATGATTTGAATGCGGCGGTACAATGTTGCCCGCGTTACGGCAAATGAAGAGGTCACCCGGGCCGGTTTGAGTCACGAGGTTGGGGTCGATTCTCGAATCAGCGCAGGTGATGAACAGGACTTCAGGATTTTGGCCGTTTGCCAGTTTCTGAAAAACTTCTTTGTTTTTCGGAAAGACTTCTTTTTGAAACTTGGCAACGCCGGAAATGACATGATCCATGATAATTACCTCATATTAACATATTGTTATCATTATTTTCTAAAGAAAGTTTTAACTGATAGCTTCATAGAAAAACACCGTATCTCGCGATAGATAAAAACTATCAACATGAGATAAGTATCAAAAATGCAGTCAGATGAACGATATCGCAGTTAGCGGAGGTAAAGCAAAGGGGCCAAATTGCCGCCCCTTTTTAAAGGCCGGTACGAAAGTACCGGCAGGTTGGGAAAGGTAAGTTACCTATTGCTGAAACTGAATCGTTTCAACTTTGATATTTTTACTGTCAGCCTGATTAAGGTAGTCTTTCACCAGCTCTTTCACATCAAAGGCTACAGATTTACTCTTGGAGAAATCCAGTACAACTTTTGAATTGCCGGGAATAGAGTTAAGCTTTTTCAGAATGCTTGGTTTGTTGAAGAAAGACACTTCTTCGGCCATAACAATGTGGTGCGTTTTGCTGCCACCTTCGTCTTCGTTCACTGTTTCAGTGAACTGGTACGAGTTGCGGTAGCTGTGTTTAAGCGTAAAGAAAACACTCACACCCAGACCAACAACAACACCGGTCAGCAAGTCTGTGAACAACATTACGCCAATAGTAATGATAAACGGCAGGAACTGCTCCCAACCCGTTTTGTACATTACTTTGAACATAGCAGGCTTAGCCAGCTTATAACCTACAGTAATCAGAATAGCTGCCAGAGAAGCCAGCGGGATCTGATTCAGCATAGACGCAGCGGCAAATACAGCAATCAACAGAAACACACCGTGTAGAATGGCTGAAACTTTCGTTTTACCACCAAACGCAATGTTCGCAGAACTGCGTACAATTACCTGAGTGATTGGCAGACCACCAACCAGACCAGACACGATGTTACCGATACCCTGCGCTTTCAGTTCGCGGTTTGTGGGTGTGGTATTTTTCTTCGGGTCCAGTTTGTCAGTCGCTTCAACACAAAGCAGTGTCTCGATGCTGGCAACCGCCGCCATAACCAGCGCAATGGTGAAAACATCAATGTTCAGCATCTCTGAAAAGGCCGGAAACGCCATTTCTGCCTTGAACGCCTCGAAGCTGTCGATAACCGGTAAACTTACCAGTTGATCAGCCTGCAAAGGCATACCTGCCTGAGCCAGCATGATTGAAGCTACGATACCCAGTAACACAACGACAATCGGTCCCTGAATCAGCTGGAAGATTTTATGTGCCTTTGTAAGGTACTTATCCCAAATCACCAGCAGCGCAAGAGACACTGCCGAAATGGCAATAGCAGCCGGAGACATCATGGAAACCGCGTGCTCAATAGCAGAGAACGTATTCTCACCGTTAACCTGATTAAAAGCTTCTTCGCCCAGAAAATCAGAGTGCCAGCCGAACAGGTATGGCAATTGTTTAAGCACGATAAGCAAACCGATACCGGCAAGCATGCCTGTGATAACTGACGTCGGGAAAAAGTACGCGACAAATCCGGCACGCATGAAGCCCAGAATTAGCTGGAACACCCCCGCCAGAACCACAGCACAAAGGAATAACTCCCAGCTTCCAAGGGTACCGATGGCATCAAAAACAATAACAGCAAGACCCGCCGCCGGACCACTCACACCAAGGCGTGAACCACTGGCCAGACCGACGATAATACCACCGATAATTCCGGCGATTACGCCGGAAAATAACGGTGCGCCGGATGCCAGGGCGATACCAAGACATAACGGCAGCGCGACAAAGAAAACGACAATACTGGCAGGTAAGTCGCTTTTAATTTCTTTGAACGATAAATCAAGTTTCATAGGCTATCCTTATGCGCCTGCTACCAGAGTGCGCTCAGCATAGGCCTGTTCCATTTCCTTGAACGTTTCCGTTTTCGGGTCATAACAATGGATCATGCCGGTTTCAATATCGTAAACCCAACCGTGAAGCTGAACGGCTTTCGTAGCCAGCTTCGCAGCAACAGCAGGGTGAGTACGTAAGTGTTGTAACTGCTGTAACACGTTTTCTTTGGTTACTTCGCCAAGCTGATCGGCAGTCAGTTCGCCGTGCTTTTCTTTCACAACTTCAGTGGCACAACGGCAGTGACCCAGCCATTCTTTAACATGTGGCAGACTGTCCAGTTTCTCAGGCGCCAGTGCACCTTTCATTGCGCCACAGTCTGTGTGACCGCATACAACAATGTGCGTTACGCCCAGGGCAGCAACAGCAAATTCGATAGAAGCAGTCATGCCACCGGTTTGATTGCTGTGTGGAGGTACAATGTTGCCGGCATTACGGCAGATAAACAGTTCACCCGGGTCTGTCTGGGTAACCAGGTTAGGATCGATACGGGAATCGGCACAAGTGATGAACAACACTTCCGGATTCTGACCGTTAGCTAATTTTTGGAAAGTTTCCTTTTTCTCAGGATAAACATCACGCTGGAATTTAGCTACGCCAGAGATTACGTGGTCCATTTAATACTCCTAAATTAAATTGAATAAAATACTGCTACATTCAGATACTATTAAGATTGACTGATAGCTTTATAGAATTATAGAGTAAATGGAGATAGACACGAGCTATCAGAGACAGCGGATTTTAATCGAGTTAGCAGGATTACACCATGTTATTCAACGGCAAAACCCCATCGTTGAACCAGATCAGGTACTTCGTCACCGTCGCAAAACACCTCAATTTTCGCAGGGCGGCAAATATTTTAGGGATCAGTCAGCCCACTTTAACCAGCCAGATCAGTGCGCTGGAAAACACATTGGGTCTGATTTTATTCGAACGTTCCCGATCAGGCACGCTGTTATCAGCACAGGGGAAGTCGTTACTTGAATACGCAGAAGCTGTGCTTCAGTCGACGATGCAGTTCGGTGAGATGGCACGATCACTTGCCCAGGGCGAATCCACAACCTACCGGTTGGGGATCCCGCCGACGCTGGGCCCTTACCTGCTGCCCCATATTTTGCCGGACATTCATCGTCTGCGTCCCGGGCTGAAATTCTATGTCCGCGAAGCAGCACCCAAACAGTTGCTGCAAGGCCTGCTGACCGGAGAATTTGACATCACTTTGTCTCCCATGTCGAACCGTGACTCGCAAATTCAGGTTCAGCCTTTGTTTATAGAACCGCTGAAATTTGTATTGCCTGCGGACCACCCGATGTCCGGCAGGCAATTTATTGAACCGGAAGAAATTAGGGGCCAGAAAATTATGGCACTGGAAGACCGGCATCACTTTCACTATCAGGTACAGGAAATTTGTACTCAACTGGGCGCGAATGTGGACCGCGACTATGAGGGGACGAGCCTTGATACCTTGCGGCAGATGGTGGTTATGGGCATGGGAATGGCTTTTATGCCCGGACTCTATGTTCATTCTGAGTTGCATAACCCGGAAGCCCTTCATGTGTGTGAACTCGCTGATATGCCGGTAGTACGTCAGCACATGCTGGCATGGCGGAACACCTCCCCTGCCCGCGCTACGTTCAGAGAACTGGCGAGTCTGATGCGAAGTGTGATCAGCGACCGGCTGGCCACAGCGGTGTCTGTCACTGATATTTCCCCGTCCTGAGCAAGGTAAACCATTAGCCGGATATTGTGGCAGCTTCACCGCTGCCTTTCACAATCTATGAATTAAAGTGATACATTTAGCAAAACCAGTGAAATTTGCTCATTCCCGCTATGTTAGATCGTCAACACCTCAAAATTATTGCTGCCATTCATGACTACGGTACGCTCACAGAAGCCGCCGGACATCTGCATCTGACCCAGTCTGCACTGAGTCATAGTATGAAAAAGCTGGAACAGCACAGCGGTGCGCCGCTATGGGAAAAAGATGGCAGACGACTGCGACTGACAGATGCGGGCAATGCAGTACTTAATCTTGCCCACCGGCTGTTACCCCAGTTTGAGCACACAGAAGAGCAGCTGCGTCAGATCGCCTCGGGTAAACAAGGCGTGCTGCGCATCGGAATGGAATGCCATCCCTGCTATCAATGGCTCCTGAAGGTCGTCAAACCGTTTCTGGCGGATTATCCGGGGGTAGATGTAGACGTACGTCAAAAGTTTACGTTTGGCGGCCTGCAGGCGCTGCACGGCTATGATATTGATCTGCTTTTAACACCTGACCCTCTTCACCTGCCCTCTCTGCAATACGAGCCGGTATTCGGCTATGAGCAGGTGCTGGTAATGAGCCGCGACCACAGACTGGCAGCCAGTGAATGGGTACCGCCACAAGCGCTGGCAGAAGAAACCTTACTGACCTATCCGGTAGAGCCTTCCAGACTGGACATCTTTTCACACTTTCTGACGCCTGCGGGCTGTACAGTGAAAAAGCACAAAACCATTGAAACCACTGAAATCATGTTGCAAATGATCAGTGCCGGCCGGGGCATCGGTGCACTGCCTAAATGGCTGATTGAAGAGCAGGACGGCAGCTTAAACCTTACAACTGTCAGGCCGGGAAAAAACGGTATCGCCAAGTCACTGCACATGGGGTTCAGAAAGAGTGATGCTGATGCACCGTTTATCAGAGCCTTTATCGGACTCGCCAGAGCGTTAGGTACGCCCTGAGCAGGGGCAGCATGCCAATTAAAAAGAAACTGACAGATACGCTTTAAACGGCTGGCAGTTGCGGCGTTTCACCCGGGCGGCACAGCAATACCTGACAATGATGTTGGGTCAACGCCGTTCCCATATCTGAAAGCCAACTGTGATAATCATCTTCGCAGGCACAAAACACGGCTTTTATATCGTGTTTTTTCACCAGAGAAAGCAGCTCACTGGCGTAACGCAGTTCAACACCCAGTATAAAGGTGCGGTGATGCCAGGGCTCTTCATTCATAAAATAAGCCAGATGAAACGCAGGATTTTGCTGAATTCTGGTCGCCAGCTGGTATGACGGATAGTCAGTTCCTGCCACCACCACCGCCGCTACGGGTTGCGCTCTGAAACGGCTGAATATACGTCGGATGTTAATCATTCATCGATAAAGCTTAACCGGTAGCACTTTACCCTCCGGCTTTGCTGGTTTAAGGTTATACAGTAGAAATATAATAAATTAATTCTTTTGCAGAACCAAAGCAGTTTGCCACTGACAACGGGTTCATGCTTTGCATTTTCAGGCTCAGGACCGGCGCACATACGCCTTTATTACTTAATCAGAGCCCTCACTATGAACAAAAAAATTTACTGTCTGACAGCCATTCTCAGCTTAATGGCGGCCGATGCGATAAGCTGTCAGTTCCATGAGCCGACGGAAAATAATATTCCTCAGTTTCCGCCGCTGAAGCCTGCGTTGCATCCGGTCATGTTGCAGCATTTCAGTCCGCCGGTACAGGCCCCTATCCAGGTTTCGCTGTCAGTGTCTAATGATGCCTTTAACCGCGCCAACCTGTTACTGAGCTATGAAGTCCACCCTGATTATCATAATGTGAAAGCTGACATTATTGCCGGCAAAGGCGTAAGAATAATGGGAAGAGACAGTCTTTATCTCACCCGCCTGAAAGAAGACAAGCAAATTCAGTATCGCAATGGCAGCGGCGACGATAAACGGGTAAGAGTGCGCATTTCTGCAGTGCGTAACGGTGTGCCTGTTATTGTAGAAAAAAGAATTGATTTGACGACATAAAAAACGGTGCCGGAGCACCGTTTTTCAATAATTTTAAGCAGTACCGGCGTTCAGTTTTTTACCCACTGCAATAACAAATTATTGGCCGGCATTTCATGGATGTTCTCCAGCGTGAGTGCCGGCGCCCATGCCTGCAATTCCTGTATATCCCGGTAACCGCCATAGCCACTGGCTATCAGATGCTGATGAAACTCTCTGTTACTCTCGCTGCTGAATGCACCGTTGTCGGTAAACGGGCCATACTGGCAAAATACTGCACCTTGCGGCAGTGATTCAGACAGGCTCTGCATCATCATTTTAATTTCGGCTTTCTGCATAATATGAGCAGTATTCGCTGAATAAACACCGTCATATTCAGAAAAAGGCAACCTGTCTTTGCCCACGGTCAGGTTAAGCGGAGGTAACAGATTTTCAGACGGGTACGCAGCTATCCATTTCAGTACCCCTTCGTGATACCGGGGCTGATCGCTGGTCTGCCATATCAGGTGAGGTAACAAGGGTGCAAAGTGCACCGCATGCTGTCCAGTGCCACTACCCACCTCAAGCACACGCTTACATTGACTCAGGGCCACTTCCAAAATGGCAGAAATGGGCCCTTTGTTATTTTCGCATGCCTGTGAGAAAGGCAGTTCATCAGTCATAAGGGACTCCGGCTGTCAGGCGGGTTAATCATCCAGATTCGGCGCTAACCATTTTTCAGCTTCTTCTGTGCTCCAGCCTTTGCGCTGTGCGTAATCTTCAAGCTGATCACGCTGGATTTTTGCCACAGCGAAATATTTGGATTCAGGGTGCGAGAAATACCAGCCTGATACTGCTGCTCCCGGCCACATAGCGTAACTTTCTGTCAGCTTCATGGTGGTATGCGCTTCGGCATCGAGCAAATCCCAAATTAGCTGCTTCTCAGTGTGTTCAGGACAGGCTGCATAACCGGGCGCAGGACGGATCCCCTGATACTTCTCGCGGATGAGCGCATCGTTGTCGAAATGCTCATCAGGCGCAAAGCCCCAGTAGTCTTTTCTCACCTGCTCGTGCAGATATTCGGCAAACGCTTCTGCCAAACGGTCAGCCACAGCTTTCACCATGATAGCGTTGTAATCGTCTCCGGCTTTATTGTAGGACTCAGCGAGTTCATCTTCACCGATCCCGCCGGTAACAGCGAACGCACCGATGTAGTCAGCAATACCACTTTGCTTCTCAGCAACGAAGTCTGCCAGACAATAATTCGCAAACTTGTCTTTTAACGTTTGCTGACGCAAGTGACGGGACACGCCCAGCACGGCATCGCGGTTATCATCCCGATAAATTTCAATGTCGTCGCCAACCCGGTTAGCAGGGAATAAACCAATTACTCCTTTTGCCTGCAGACTGCCATCAGCAATGACTTTATCCAGCATTTTATTGGCATCGGCATACAGTTCTTTCGCCTGCTCTCCCACCACTTCATCATCAAGAATGCGGGGGAATTTACCGGCCAGTGACCAGGTCAAAAAGAACGGTGTCCAGTCGATATAATCTCTTAATGTCGCCAAATCGACGGACACAGGTGTTACGCCCGGCGTTTTGGGCTTTACAGGCAGAACAGAAAAATCCGGCTTATACGCATTTGCCCGTGCTTCTGCCAGCGTAACCGGCTTACTGCGGGGTTGTTTCCGGGCATGCTGGGCCCGTACTTTTCCATATTCGTCTGACAGCTCTTTTTCAAAGACTTTGCGGGACTCAGGGTTAATCAGCTTCTGGCACACACCCACGGCGCGGCTTGCATTAGGTACATAAGCGACCGGATGGCTGTAGTTTTGCTCAATTTTCACCGCAGTATGGGCTTTGGATGTCGTCGCACCGCCTATAAGCAGTGGTAAATCTAACCCCAGGCGCTCCATTTCTTTAGCCACGTGTACCATTTCGTCCAGCGACGGGGTTATAAGACCGGATAACCCGATCATATCCACGTTTTCGTCTTTGGCCACCTGCAAAATCGTAGCGCAGGGCACCATGACGCCCAAATCTACTACTTCGAAATTGTTACATTGCAGTACTACGCCGACGATGTTCTTGCCGATATCGTGCACGTCGCCTTTAACGGTGGCCATCAGGATTTTACCGTTACTCGATGACTTGCCGTCCTTTTCTGCTTCGATAAACGGTTGCAGGTGAGCAACCGCTTTTTTCATCACCCGGGCAGACTTCACCACCTGAGGAAGGAACATTTTACCTTCACCGAACAGGTCGCCGACCACGTTCATGCCGTCCATTAACGGCCCTTCAATCACATGAAGGGGACGTTCAGCCGCCAGCCGGGCTTCTTCAGTATCTTCTATGATGTAATCGGTGATACCTTTGACCAGCGCATGTTCAAGCCGCTTGTTCACCGGCTGCTCACGCCAGGTGAGATCTTCTGCCGCCGCGGCTTTGCCATCCCCCTGATATTTGGGTGCGATGTCCAGCAGACGCTCCGTGCCGTCTTCCCGACGGTTCAGGATCACATCTTCCACTGCTTCACGGAGTTCTTCTGGGATCTGATCATACACTTCCAGCTGACCGGCATTCACAATGCCCATATCCATACCCGCGCGGATAGCGTGATACAAAAACACCGAGTGCATGGCTTCACGTACCGGGTTATTGCCCCGGAACGAGAATGAAATATTTGATAGTCCACCGCTGATATGTGCGTAAGGACAAGTCTGACGGATTACACGGGTGGCCTCGATAAAGTCCACCGCATAATTGTTATGTTCTTCAATGCCCGTCGCGACAGCAAAAATATTCGGGTCGAAAACGATATCTTCCGGCGGGAATCCGACTTCTTCGGTGAGCACCTTATAGCTGCGCTGACAAATCTCAATTTTGCGCGCTTTGGTATCGGCCTGGCCGGTTTCATCAAACGCCATGACCACCGTTGCGGCACCGTAGCGCTTGATCAGTTTAGCCTGATGAACAAACTGCTCTTTTCCCTCTTTCAGGCTGATTGAGTTCACAATCGCCTTTCCCTGAACGCACTTGAGTCCGGTTTCAATGACTTCCCACTTTGAAGAGTCAATCATAATCGGAACACGGCAAATATCAGGCTCTGAAGCAATGAGGTTCAAAAACGTACGCATGGCCTCAACAGAATCTAACATGGCTTCGTCCATGTTGATGTCTATTACCTGCGCACCGTTTTCCACCTGCTGGCGGGCTACATCGAGGGCCTTCTCGTACTCAGCATTTAAAATTAAGCGTTTGAATACGGCCGATCCGGTAACGTTTGTCCGTTCACCGACATTAATAAAGGTTGAAAACTCTGCTGTCACAATAACACCTTAGTGAACAAAAGGTTCTAGCCCGGAAAGGCGCATTTTAGGTTCAAAAACCGGCACGGTACGTGGTGTCACGTCTTTTACCGCTTCTGCCATGGCACGGATATGTTCAGGTGTACTGCCGCAACAACCACCTACCACATTCACCAGACCGGACTCTGCCCATTCTTTAATGTGTGCTGCCATTTCTTCTGCGCCCAAATCATATTCACCAAACTCATTGGGTAAACCGGCATTGGGGTGAGCCGAGACCAGGCATTCAGAAATATTACTGATTTCTTCAACGTACTGACGAAGTAAATCCGGACCCAGTGCACAGTTGAGGCCCATGGAAACCGGCGATACATGACGCATGGAATAGTAAAAGGCTTCAGCAGTTTGTCCTGACAAGGTTCTGCCCGATGCATCGGTAATGGTACCTGATACCATCACCGGTGCGCGCTCACCACGTTTCTCAAATACGGTTTCTACCGCGAATACTGCCGCTTTGGCATTCAGGGTATCAAAGATAGTTTCTATTAAGATGATATCTGAACCACCATCTAACAGCGCTTCTGTGGACTCGATGTAGGCTTCTACCAGCTCATCAAAGG
Organism: Alteromonas sp. ABH4_457; assembly: GCF_056160625.1. Lineage (NCBI taxonomy): Bacteria > Pseudomonadati > Pseudomonadota > Gammaproteobacteria > Alteromonadales > Alteromonadaceae > Alteromonas > Alteromonas sp. ABH4_457. The sequence continues at coordinate 282,769 of NZ_JBSWXN010000005.1, read as the reverse complement.
TTACATTCCGCTTGCCGGGGTCGTTAACATCTGGTGATATCGATGCTGTGCGATTTGTGGGACCGAGGACCCCTGCCACATACCGGGGCTTATCCGGTGTTTTTGCAGTAAACTCATCACAGGCTTTACGGGCCAGCTTAGCAGCAGCAAGGTTAATGTCTTTCGACTGCGCTTCCATGTCGTAGTCAGCCATGGCGATGGTGGTAGCATTGAACGTATTGGTTTCAATGATATCTGCACCGGCTTCAAGATAAGCACAATGGATATTATAAATAATGTCCGGCTGAGTAATCGCCAGCAAATCGTTATTGCCTTTTACATCGCAATGCCAGTTAGCAAATGCCTCACCACGATAATCGGCTTCTTCCAGTTTGTGCTCCTGAATCATAGTACCCATGGCACCGTCCAGAATCAAAACGCGCTTTGCCGCTGCATCCAGAAGTTGTTGTTTTGTACCTGATGTCACTTATTACCTCTTTGGCCGGGGTTTCTCAGCCAGCTGACTCAAATCATAAGGTGTTGTCTGATAAACATAGTAGTTCAGCCAGTTATTGAACAGCAGACTACCATGGGAGCGCCAGCGAACCAAAGGCGCTTTTGCGGGGTCATCGTCTGTAAAGTAGTTAGCCGGCACTGCCGGATGGGTATCCGCCTGTAAATCACGGAAATACTCGTCATGCAAAGTTTCCGGATCGTATTCAGGATGCCCGGTAACAAACACCATACGCTTATCTTCAGATGCGATGGTGTATGCACCCGCCTCATCAGATTCCGTAATGACCTTCAAACCTTCAACACTGTTATATTCACCGGAGTCAATATACCCGAAACGGGAATGAGGCGCATAAAAAACCGGATCGAAACCTCTCAGCAACTCGTTATAAGGGTCGAGCACTTTATGCTCAAACACACCAGAAAGTTTGGTTTCCCTGAGTTTTCTCTGCACGCCGTAAAAATGATACATAGCTGCATGAGCCGCCCAGCACAGATAGAGTGTGGACTGCACATTACGTTGCGCCCACTCCAAAATTTCTGTCATCTGATCCCAGTATTTTACTTCCTCATAAGGCAAGTGAGCCAGCGGTGCACCTGTCACGATTAAACCGTCGTATTTCTTATCAGCAATTTCAGAAAAGTCGTGGTAGAAGGCGTCCATGTGAGATTGCGGCGTGTGCTTTGGCGCTAATTTGTCTACACGGATCAGGTTCACGTTCACCTGCAGAGGTGTGTTAGACAGCAAACGTAAGATTTGCACTTCCGTTTCAATTTTATTGGGCATGAGATTCAGGATCCCCACTTCCATGGGGCGGATATCCTGTGTCGCTGCGCGGGTGCTGTCCATTGTGAAGATATTCTCACCTGACAACACATCCTGCGCGGGAAGTTGTTCGGGAATACAAATAGGCATGGCAGCTCCAACAATTAACGGATAATAACGTTATTGTGGCTGAATCCCGATAGATGTCAACATCTTTACGGCTGGACGTCTAAACGGCTCAATGCATTTATCTAACCCTGGTAGAAGAGAGCACTTACCGTTAGTTGCGCTGACGATGCATGCTGATAAGCAGCTCAGCTTCAGCCCGGGGCAGGTCGCAGGCTTGCATTACCTCTTCGACGTCAGCACCGGCTTTGACCAGCTCAGCGGCGCGGGTGTATAAGCGCATGGACGGGTCCTGACTTTTTACTTCACGTAGCTGGTTTTCGAGTTGTGTGCATTGATCTGCCAGCTCCCGCATGTGTTTGCCCTGTACCATCGAACGGGTTTGCATTTCACCGTTCTGGTTTTCCAGGTCATTAATTTCCAGTTGCAGGGTATCGATGTGTTCTTTTTGATAGCGGACAGTATCGTCGAGTTGTTTAAACTGACGGTTGAAGAAAAAATACATCCATATAACAGCAATGACGGCGAGTAACCCTGTAGCAACAGCGAGTAAAGATAGTGCCGGCACGTCCATATTGATGTGCTTTCTCCCTTTGATAACAGCGCAACGAATATACAGGCATTGACAAGCGCCCGCCGGATTAGCAGGCGCTGCATGACATTACAGACTGCTCAGTTCATCCCACTCGTCATCACTGAGAAGCTTATTAAGATCTACAAGAATCAGCAATTCACCATCACGGTTGCTCACGCCCTGAATGAACTTGGCGCTCTCTTCAGTACCCACGTTAGGCGCACTGTCAATTTCAGATGATTTCAGATAAACCACTTCGGCAACGCTGTCTACCAGGATGCCGACAACCTGCTCATCGGATTCAATAATTACAATCCGTGTGTTGTCGGTCATATCGGTTGGCATAAGGCCAAAGCGGGCGCGGGTATCAATAACCGTCACAACATTACCACGCAGATTGATAATGCCTAACACATAATCCGGTGCACCGGGAACAGGCGCAATTTCGGTATAGCGTAAGACTTCCTGAACCTGCATTACGTTAATACCGTAAGTTTCGTCACCTAAACGATAGGTAACCCACTGAAGCACCTGATCGTTATCCGGCGCGTTATTCGTTGTGCTCTTGTCATTCATGAACCTGGCTCCCCGGGCTATGGCGTCTGGTCGTTACTGCCTAAGCCGCTATTTAGCATTGCGATTAACTGATATACGTCTATTAACGCACACATTTTTTCTTTTACCATGCCCGCTAACCATGGACGCTTGCCTCCTGACTCACGCCATTTTACCTCGTCCCTGGTCAATGTAACGGTGTTGACCAGTTTGTCGCTGGCTAAGCCCCACAAACTGTCCCCTAACATAATAAGATACTGATAGTTTAGCGTTTCTGCGAGATTTTGGTCGTATTTTTCTGGCATAACCCACATTGCAGTATCGACAACGTTTATTTTTTGATCACGATGAAGCATTACGCCCTTGAACCATTTGGGTTTTCCTATCAGCCCACCCACTTTTTCAATCCGGTGAATGCCACCTAAAGTGATAAGCGGTACAGCCAGCGTTAACCCCGCCACTTCAAAAAACAATGCCTGAAAACGATTTTCCAGCATGTCTTTCACAGGCGTGGTTTTGACCGGCGGAGGTACTGCCCCGCTCAGTTGTTCAACGGCCGTCTCCGTAACATCATCAGTGACTGGCGGCGCTATGACCGGCTCAGCCACAGGAGCAACCACAGGTTCTTTGGCGATAATGTCCGCCGTGGCCTGTTCCAGCAAACGGGCAGTGTTAGCCGTTACTTCAGCCGGATCTTCCGGACTTTGTAACAAGCTGTCGAGATACGCCTGCATCACATCTTCGCGGGCGAAGGGCGTACTTTTACTCATAGGTGACTCACTGCTCCAGTTCATCTAACAATTTGGTGTAGGCGTAAACGCCCCGTGCTTTCGGATAGACAACAGACGCAGGCGACTGCGCCTGGCTGGCATCACGGAAGCGGGTATCTACAGGAATCATCCCGTGCCAAACCTTATCACCGTAATCTTCGTTCAGTTTTTGTAGTGCCTGGATGGCCGCATTAGTCCGGCGGTCAAACATAGTCGGCACTATCAATGTATCAAATTCTTTTCTTAACGAACGACCCATAATCTCAAGTGTATGGATCATCCGGTCAAGGCCCTTTAATGCCAGAAATTCGGTCTGCACGGGCACAATGACTTTATGGCATGCAGCCAGCGCATTAACCATCAACACGCCCAGAACCGGCGGACAATCCAGCAATACGTAGTCAAATTCGTTGCGTACAGTATCCAGTGCTTTTTTGAGAATAAGCCCCATACCGTTTTGCATACCCATTTGCCTGTCCAGCGTGGCAAGTGCCATTGAGGCAGGCAAAATATACAGACTGTCTAATTTTGTCGGACATAAACAGTCAAGCACTCTATCGGCAGTAATCTGTTCATGATTAATAAAAATATCGTAAACAGAAGCATTTAGCTCCTCGGCATCCATACCAAAATAATAACTCAGCGATGCATGAGGGTCGGTATCAATAAGCAGAACGCGCTTTCCCTGTTGCGCCAGAATGCCGCCTAGCGTCACGGTGGTAGTGGTCTTCCCTACCCCGCCTTTCTGGTTAGCAATCGTCCATATTTTCAACCTTCAACTCCTGCTGACTGAACTATTTCTGCATCATTTCCGTGAGTATGCACGAAGCGATATTATCAATGGCTATGCTCTTTTCTGCGATGTTCGCTTTCGCTACCGCTTGTGGCATACCGTATACCACACAGGTGTCCTGATCCTGCGCCCACACTTTGGCGCCTTTAAGGTGAAGTGCTTCACAGCCTTCACGTCCATCAGATCCCATGCCCGTCAGAATAATACTCAGTACATCGCCGCCGTAAATATCCACCAGACTGTTAAGTGTAATATCCACACTGGGTTTGTAGGTATCTTTCTCATGTTCATGGGCATCACGGATAACAATATTTGGCAGTGATATAGACTCCACCACCATTTGCTTGCCCCCGGGCGCAAGATAAGCACAACCGGGTTTAAGAATATCCCCGTGCTCAGCTTCTTTTACCGAAATCTCGCAATTATTATTCAGCCGCTGGGCAAACGCATTAGTAAACGTGCCTGGCATATGCTGAACCAATAAAATCGGATAAGGAAAGTTAGCCGGCAGCCCTGACAACACTTTTTGCAATGCCACAGGACCACCTGTAGAAGCCCCGATGGCCAGACATTTATACCGCTTTCCTGATGCCTTGACTTTAGAAACAGTAGGCTGGGATGCAGTTTCAGTACGTCCGGTGAGAATAGACGAGCTTTTAAAAAACGTCGACTTGGGGGCATTGGCAGGCATTGGAGGAGCGGGCTTTGCCACAGGTTCTTTTCTGGAGATAACAGGGCGGCGTATGCCAACTCCCCGTCGCGCCAGTAAACGTACCTTGGTCCGTAGTAAGCCAACAGCTTCTTTACGCTCTTTAGAAATCTCCTCAAATTTTTTCGGCAGAAAATCCAGCGCACCGGCCTCAAGCGCATCCAGAGTTGCCTGCGCGCCGGCATGTGTTAGAGACGAAAACATGAGAATAGGTACAGGGCGTTTCTGCATGATCGCTTTTACAGCGGAAATACCGTCCATAACCGGCATTTCCACATCCATTGTCACTACGTCGGGTGACAACTTAATCAGCATATCCAGCGCTTCTTCACCGTTTTTGGCTTCGCCAACAACCTCGAGTTCTCTGTCCTCATCCAGAATTTCGCGTACACGACGACGATAAAACGTCGAATCGTCCACAACAAGGACTTTAAAAGCCATAGTAATGATGTTCCTTTAATAGCGACTATGACCTGCGCGCATATCGCTTAAGCAGACTCGGGATATCAAGGATTAATGCGATTCCGCCATCCGACGTAATGGTTGCACCAGCCATACCCGGTGTACCTTGTAATAAGGCATCCAGTGGCTTGATCACCACTTCTTCCTGACCAATCAGTGCATCCACCACGAAGCCCACCTGCTGCGTACCAATTTGTACTACAACAACATGACCTTTTTCTTTCTCGATATTTTTCGGGCCGCGGATAAGCCATTCACCAAGGAAGAATAACGGGATAGCCTTAGAGCGGACAATCATCGTCAACTGACCATCTACCGTATTGGTTTTCTTGATGTCCATGTTGATAATTTCGTTAACAGCGCCCAATGGCAATGCAAAGGTTTGCTGACCGACAACAATCATCAGAGTTGGCAGGATTGCGAGCGTTAACGGTACTTTGATTTCTAACCGGGTACCTTTGCCCAGATGAGAATCAATGTTTACGGTACCATTCAACTGGTTGATTTTGGTTTTAACCACGTCCATGCCCACACCACGACCGGAGATATCACTGATCTCTGTCTTGGTTGAAAAGCCCGGCGCGAATATCAAATTAAATGCTTCCACGTCGGACATACGGGCGGCCGCATCAGCATCAAGCACACCACGACTGATAGCGATTTCTTTCAGCTTTTCCGGATCCATTCCTTTACCATCATCGGTGATAGTAAGCAGGATATGATCGCCTTCCTGTGATGCAGCCAGTTTCACTGTACCCATGCGCGGTTTACCCGCATTAGCACGGTCATCCGGCATTTCGATACCATGGTCGACGGAGTTACGCACCAGGTGAACCAGGGGATCGGCCAGCGCCTCAACCAGGTTCTTATCCAGATCCGTTTCTTCCCCTTCAAGCTCAAGGGTAATTTCTTTTTTCAGGCTACGGGCAAGGTCGCGGACAACCCTGGGGAAACGACCGAAGACTTTCTTAATGGGCTGCATGCGGGTTTTCATTACCGCGCCCTGAAGATCACCGGTCACCACATCCAGGTTCGCGATAGCCTTCGACATATCTTCGTCATTGGTATTAATACCAAGGCTTAACAAGCGGTTACGAACCAGCACCAACTCACCGACCATATTCATAATCTGGTCAAGGCGTTTGGTGTCTACCCGAACAGTAGTTTCTGCCTGCGGGGCCTTTTCTTCTTTTTTAGGTGCAGCTTTGGCAGCAGGCGCTGCGGGCTTTGAAGGTGCAGCGGGTGCGGCTGGCGCAGCCGGAGCCGATTTTGCGGCTGGGGCAGGTGCCGCTGCTTTAGCAGGTTGAGCCGACTCGGCAGGCTCTGCAGGTTTAGACTGTTCCGCTTTGGCAGCCTGGACGGCTTTGGTTGCCTGAGTGTCTACTTCAACACCACCGGCAATGCCGGGTCCCTGACCTTTACCGTGTAACTGGTCAAGCAAAGCCTCAAATTCGTCATCGGTGATTTCGTCACCGTCAGAACCGGCTGCAGCCTGTTTCGCTGCGGGTGCTGCGGCCGCTGGTGTAGCGGCAGGTGCAGCATCGCCACCGAACTGTCCTTTACCGTGAAGCTCGTCTAACAGAGCCTCAAATTCATCATCGGTGATATCTTCACCATCTCCGCCAGCCGCTGCTGCCGGAGCGGGCGCAGGTGTAGCTGGCTTAGCAGGTGCATCTGCTGACGGTCTGCCGGGCGCACCGGAACCATGTAGCTGGTCCAGTAACGCTTCAAATTCATCTTCGCTGATATCTTCAATGCTGTTATCGCCGGCAGGCTCAGCAACAGCGGCGGCTTCCGGTGCAACCGGTACCTCTTCAAAAATCAGCTCAGGTTCTTCTGCTACCGGCACTTCTTCTGCTGGTGCTGCCGTTTCCCCGCCAAAAATATTTTCGCCGGGGGCTTCTGGCTTGCTCAACTTATGCAGAACATCAACAAGATTTGAATCAGCGGCTTCGAGTGGTTCACGGGCTTTTACCCGCTCAAACATTTCCACTACGACGTCTGTCGCTTGCAGAATGACATCCATTAATTCCGGCGTCAGTGTACGCTGGCCATTACGCATTACGTCAAAGACGTTTTCTGCGCCGTGACAAATCTCAACCAGTTCAGTCAGAGATAAGAAACCTGCGCCACCTTTTACCGTGTGATATCCACGGAAAATCGCGTTGAGGAGGTCAGCGTCTTCCGGATTATTCTCCAGGTCAACTAACTGTTCCTGTAATTGTTCCAGGATTTCTCCGGCTTCGACCAGAAAGTCCTGTAATATATCCTCATCAACATCAAACGACATTCATTCGCTCCCCTAAAAACCAAGGCTCGACAGGAGATCATCCACGTCATCCTGGCCTTGTACTACGTCATCCCGCTTCTCAGCGTTCATGATTGGCCCTTCCGCTTCAACAGCGTCCGGCTTGTTCGTGGTGCTCTGTGCTTTAACAGGTGCATCCCGTTCACCGAACACGGTCAGCATGTTCACAAGGCTGTCTTCGACTTCTTTCACCAGGTCAATCACTCTGCGAATAACCTGGCCTGTCAAATCCTGATAACCCTGTGCCATTAATACTTCGGTCAAAAGGCTGTTAAGTTTAGAAGAATCTTTCGACATGTCCTTAAACAGGGCGTCGATATCCATACATAAACTCTTGAATTCACCGAGCTCAATCTGACGGGTCATAAGCTTTTGCCATTCAGGCTCAAGAGTTGTGATCCGGTCTGATAAAGATTCAGCAATGGGCATACAGGACTCTACAGCGTCCATTGTAGTATTAGCCGCTTTTTCAGTTTCTTCAATAACGTAGGTGAGACGCGTTTGCGCATCAGGAATATCATCATTAGCCAGACCAGCAATTCGCTCGTCTAACTGGAAGGTGTTGAGGGCGTCATGAAGTTGACGGGTGAGTTTGCCAACTTCAGCAAAAAGTTCGACAGACTCTTTGGCAGATACAGCTTCAAGCAGGGCGTTGGCGGAATCGTCATCGCCCTGCTCAAGATATGCTACCAGCTGTTTTGCTTCTTCGAGCGAAATAGGGACTTTTTTAGTAGGAGACATCCAGTAATCCTCTTCTCTGGCGGGAGCGGCTGGATCAACCTAAACGCTCAAAAATCTTGTCGAGTTTTTCCTTAAGTGTAGCGGCAGTGAAAGGCTTCACAACATATCCGTTTACACCTGCCTGTGCTGCAGCAACGATTTGCTCTTTTTTCGCTTCAGCTGTCACCATCAATACTGGCAAGTGCTTGAGTTTGTCGTCTGCACGAATAGCGCGTAACAGGTCGATCCCCTGCATACCTGGCATGTTCCAGTCGGTCACGACAAATTCAAAGTCGCCTTGCTGGAGCATGGGGAGGGCCGTACTTCCATCGTCAGCTTCCTGAATATTGGAAAATCCAAGATCTTTAAGCAGGTTCTTTATGATTCGTCTCATAGTAGAGAAGTCGTCTACTACAAGAATTTTCATACTCTTGTCCAAAATAGCCTCCGGTGAGGATTATCAATCGTTATTAATATTAGTATGTTTTATTCTTCTGCCTGCCATGATTGCATTCGGGCTTTTAGTTTTAACATGGCCTGGCTATGAATCTGGCTGACCCTTGACTCACTGACTTCAAGAACTTCACCGATTTCACGTAAATTCAGTTCTTCATCATAGTACAGGGACAGTACAATTGCTTCCCGTTCAGGTAATGTTGTGATGGCATGCGCCAACGCCTTTTGAAACGCCCCCTGCATTAAATCTTCGAGGGGTGAATCATTACCTTTATTCTGTTCTGTGCTGATTACATCTTCTGACACACCCAGGTCTTCAATACCGACAAGTTTACCGGCATTCACCTCGTTAAGCATTTGATGATAATCATTAATACTGACATTTAGCTTAGCAGCAATTTCTGTATCACGCGCGTCTCTGCCAGTTTCTCTTTCAACTTGTGTTATGGCTTCCGTAATAGCACGGCTATTTTTATGCACTGAACGGGGTGTCCAGTCGCCCTTACGGATTTCATCCAGCATAGCACCACGAATACGGATGCCTGCGAAGGTTTCGAAACTGGCCCCTTTCGAGCCGTCGAAATTTCTGGCTGCTTCCAGCAATCCGATCATCCCTGCCTGAATCAGGTCATCCACCAGCACACTGGCAGGCAAACGCGCCATCAGGTGATGGGCAATACGTTTTACAAGGGATGCATGGCGCTCGACCAGCTGCGACTTGTCGGTCTGCTGCTGGTAAGCTGCCGCTTTACTATTCAACGTTGGCTTCCTACTGCTTGCTTCGTCACCAGTTGTTCAATGAAAAATTCCAGGTGACCACCCGGCTGAGCCGGTACCGGCCAGTTAAGCGCTTTGGTGGCTAACTGACTAATCGCGACGGCCGCAGGAGAACCGGGAAATGCATCCACAATAGCGGTTTGCTTTCTGACTGCCCGACGAATATTTTCGTCGAAAGGTACAGTTGCCACCAATTCTAGTGCCACGTCCAGGAATCTGCCTGTCACTTTTGATAACTTGCTGAATAATTCCTGGCCTTCACGGATGTCCCTAACCATGTTTGCCACAATTTTAAAACGGAACACGCCGTGCTCACGGTTTAAAATTTTAATCAATGCGTAGGCATCGGTCAGAGAAGTCGGTTCGTCACAAACCACGACCATGATGTCCTGCGAGGCACGGGAGAAACTCAATACCATATCGGAAATACCGGCAGCGGTATCTACAATCAGCACGTCAATCTGCGACCGCAACTCACTGAAAGCACGGATTAATCCGGCATGTTCTGTGGGCGATAACTCAGTCATTGCCTGAGTACCTGAAGTCGCCGGAGCGATTTTAATACCGTGAGGTCCGGTTACCAGAACATCATCAAGTGTGCATTCACCGGATAATACGTGAGAAAGGTTCTTCTCAACACGCAGACCCAGCATGACGTCAACGTTCGCTAATCCTAAATCGGCATCGAGTACCATGACCCGCTTACCTTGCTTAGCCATAGCAATCGCCGTGTTTAATGTAATGTTGGTTTTACCAACACCACCTTTGCCGCCGGTAACGGCAATAACCTTTATGAGGCGTGATTGATTCATCTTTCGTAAGCTACTCGCTTGATCTTCGATCATACTGCCTGAACTGAATTAACTTCATGATTACGCTTAGTATGATTCAAACCGTACTTTTTATAAAGCTTTGCAGCGGCAGATACGAGAGATTTTGCATCAGCAACTTTAATATCTTCAGGTACCTGCTGCCCGTCGGTCACATAACTAACTGGCAATTGCTGTTCAACAGCAACACTTAAAACCTCACCCAAACTGTAGCATTCATCAACTTTCGTGAAGATACATCCGTCAAGCTTAACGGAATTATACGCTTCAATGATGCGTTGCAATGCAGGATATTGGGTATTTGCCTGCGCAACCAGGTATTTACGGACAGGTTGCATTTGTCCGTGATTAAATTGACCAAGTTGCTTAATTAAACGACTGTCGCGCTGACTGAAACCAGCCGTGTCTATTAATATTAGACGCTTATGGCGTAACTGGAAGAGAAGTTCGGCTAATTCTTCACTGCTTTGCGCCTTCCTTGTGGTACAGCCAATAATTTTGCCATACGTTGCCAGCTGTTCATAAGCGGCAATACGGTAGGTATCGATAGTGATCATAGCCACCTGATCAGCACCGTATTTTTGCGCATAGCGTGCTGCTAATTTAGCAACAGTCGTGGTTTTGCCTGTTCCCGTTGGACCAACAAGAGCAACCACACCGGTTTGGGTCAGGATATCATTACCGGAAACATTAAGGCGATTAGCCAAAAGGTTGAGAAGGTAAATCCATGCTTCCCGCTCGGTGTATTGAGACGGGGTGTAGTGCACCAGTTGCTCAGCCAGTGAAGCACTCAGCCCCATACCGGTTAAACACTGGGTCAGATAGCTGTGCACGGGACGCTGACGCTGCTTTTTAGCATCCATCAAGTCTGCAACCTGATATTGTAGAACGCTGCGTAGAGAAGCCAGTTCCTCTTTTATCGCATCCAGCTCACTGGCCGGAGCACCGGCAGACTGCTGACTTTCCGCCGTTTTAAAGTCGGGATTCATCTGAGATACCGGCGCAGGCTTGTGTTCTTTTGCAGAAAATACATCCGCAAATGAAAACGCCTCTTCGTCATGAGATGCAGCTGGTTGTGGATTGACTCCACGAGTATCTCCGGCGAAGGCAGACGATGTTTGTGGTGCAGGAGAAACTGCGGGGTTCTGACGGTCACTTCCGGCAGCCGCAGCTTTTTCTGCAACCTGCTTTTCAAGTAACGCCCGTAAGGTATCCGGACCGTCGTCACCGATAATTTCGCTGAGGCTTGGCATCGCCTTCTGTGCAGCAGGCTTACCTGCGTCATGGCGGGTGTTGAGTTTTATTTTTGCTTCCGGCTCTTTATCGTAAGCGGCGACCAGTTCAATACCGTCTGCCACCTTGCGATTCGACATGATTACGGCGTCACTGCCCAATTCTGCTTTTACCTGGCTTAATGCTTCCCGCATATCTTTGCCAAAAAACCGTCTGATTTTCATCTCAACCTCTTCACTCACCCGGCGTCAGATTATTGACCCACAGAGCTGACAATTTTGATTTGTTTGTCATCAGGGATTTCCTGATAAGACAACACATGCAGGCCAGCTACCGAATACTTCAGGAAGCGTGACAGCACAGGTCTTAACATGCCTGACGTCAACAGTACCGCAGGCTCGCCATTCAGTTCTTGTTGTTGTGCGGCCTGTTGCAGGGATTGCTGGAGCCGGTCTGCCAGTCCCGGTTCGATGCCGGCGCCGTCTTCTCCTCCTGCCTGAAGTGACTGGTGCAACATCTGTTCCAACTCTGGTGCCAGAGTTATGACGGGCACTTCTTTCGCTCCCTGACTGATTTCCTGCACAATCAAACGCTTCAGCGCAATACGCACTGCCGATACCAGCACATCCGGATCCTGACTGCGGGGTCCGTATTCCGATAAGGTCTGAACGATAGTACGCATATCGCGGATGGGAACCCCTTCGAACAATAAGGTTTGCAGTACTTTTACTACGGTGCTCAGCTGCAGAATATCCGGTACCAGCCCTTCCACCAGTTTAGGACTGGATTTCGCCAGCATATCGAGAAGTTGCTGCACTTCTTCATGACCGAGCAACTGGTAAGCATTGTTGCTGAGTAACTGACTAAGGTGTGTCGCTACTACGGTGGCCGCATCCACTACTGTGTAACCGAGGGTTTGCGCATGCTCCCGCTGATTCGGTCGTATCCACACAGCATCCAGTCCGAAAGCGGGGTCTTTAGTCGCCCGTCCTTCCAGCTTACCAAACACTTGCCCGGGGTTAATCGCCAGCTCTTCATCATGACTGATTTGCGCATCGCCGATGGTCACACCCAGCATGGAAATCGTGTAAGCATTCGGGTCGAGATCAAGGTTATCGCGGATGTGCACCGGCGGAACCAGAAAGCCCAGTTCCTGAGACAGCTTCTTCCGCACACCTTTTATGCGGGTCAGCAATTCGCCGCCCTGTGATTTGTCCACCAGCGGAATGAGCCGGTAACCTACTTCAAGGCCGATAGTGTCAACTTGCTGTACGTCATCCCAACCCAGCTCTTTAATTTCCGGAGCAGGCTGGTCAGCACCGCCTTCCATTTTGGCCGGCACAGCCGGTTTTTCTGCCGCTTTCTTCGCCTGCACACCCTGCCAGTATGCATAACCGGCAGCAATAGCAGAGAATCCCAGAAAGGCCACGTGGGGCATGCCGGGCACAATACCCATGACAAACAGCACCGCTGCGGCAATATACAGAGCCTGCTGATTACCCAGCTGTGTCCGGATTTCCTTACCCATTTCCTGAGTTTCGTTTTCGCGGGTGACGATAATTGCCGTTGCCACCGACAACAACAGGGATGGGATCTGGGCAACCAGACCGTCACCGATGGTCAGAATAGTGTAAACTTCCAGTGCATTTCCGAAGGACAAGTCATGCTGAATCATGCCGATAAATAAACCACCGACGATGTTAATCATCATGATGAACAAACCGGCTACCGCGTCACCTTTAACGAATTTTGACGCACCGTCCATCGAACCATAGAAGTCTGCTTCTGCAGTGATTTCTTCACGGCGCTTGCGGGCTTCATCCTGATCGATATAGCCGGCATTCAAATCGGCATCAATGGCCATTTGCTTACCGGGCATGGCATCAAGTGTAAATCTGGCGCTAACTTCAGATATACGGCCGGCACCGGCTGTCACTACTTTGAAGTTGATAATGAGCAGGATGGCGAATACCACCACACCCACCGCATAGTTACCACCAATAACCACGGCTCCGAAGGCTTCGATTACCTTCCCCGCAGCATCGCCGCCTTCATGACCATACAGCAAAACGACCCGCGTCGAGGCAACATTCAATGCCAGCCGCAACACCGTAGCAATCAGCAAAACCAGGGGGAATATACCGAAATCCACCGGCTTTTGGGTGAATACAGCCACAAGAATAATGACCAGACTGAGGGCGATGTTAAAACTGAAAAGAACATCGAGCAGAAAGGGCGGCATTGGCAAAATAACCATGCCCATGATCGCCAGCAAAACGACAGGCGCCCCCAGACCACTGGTGATATTTTGAATCTGATTTTTGTCGAACCGCTGCAGATAGCCGGATAGCTGCATAAAATTTGCTCTCGCTAACAGAAAATTGACGCTTACTTCGTGTCTGTCAGTCTCAGTTCAACTAATGTGCCAGTTTGAAAATGTTTGCCAACGTGCGCCCACCGGTGTTTTTTGAACTATAGTTAAACCGGATGAGACATGCTCAGGGCAACATGTGCCGGAATACCCGTTAAAACAGCGATGTATTGCATTTAAGAATTATTTTTTTCCTGTTGTCGCCGCGACAGGCCTGATATTTATGTCTGATTGCACCTTTGCGGTACCGGCACAGGTATCTGCGCCCGACGATGCGGTTATCCGCGTCATTAAGTCTTTTCATCAGCACCCGCAGGAAACCGTGCTCGGTCTGGAAGAGATGCTTGATGATGTCCTGCCCGAATATACGCCTGCCACTATTCAATATCTGCTGTCGTACTTTTACATGAAACTGGGTGATTTCAGCCGCTCAGAGTCTCTTCTGGAACAGGGGCTTGAAAACGTAGATCAAATAGGCGAACCGTTGCTCTATCACCGTTTACTGCTGCAAAAATCGCAACTTTACGAAAAAACAGAGCGCCAGGTACTGGCGCTGCATTATGTTGCTGTCGTCAGAGAGTGGGCACAGCAGCAGACTGTCACCCAGCTGTACATAGGTGCATTGATGACAGAAGGATTAATTCAGCAATCATTACAAAATCGTGAGGCCGCGCTGACAAAGCTGATCATTGCCCACAGAATTGCATCGGAGAACGCTACTCAAATCCCGCCTGCTCACATAGCCGGTCTTATTGCATCGGTATTTCAGCAGGCTGAACAGTACGACAATGCCCTTCCCTATTTGCAGGAGGCACTGGAATTTGCCATCGCCAGGCACAACCGGGTTAATCAGCAAAACCTGTTACACAAGCTTGCTCTTTCTTACTTCTCAACGGGCGACGAAATTGCAGGGCAGCGTTACTTTGACGAAGCGATGACCATTGCCCGTGAACTGGCAGACAAAAACGCACAGGTTGAATTACAACTTCTTGACGCTGACAGGCTGATGAAAAAGAAAGCCTTTGCAGAGGCACTGGCTATTTACCAGCACTTAACAGCGATTCAGGAAGTACTGCCGTCGGAACAGTATTACGGGGACATTTTACGGGGCTTATCAAATGCCCATTATCATACCGGCAACTTCGGCACCGCACTGGATACTCTGGCCCGCGCAGAAACGATCTCCGCATCCGCTACGCCCAAAGAAATGATTGAGTCACGGTTACTGGAATCAAGAATTCAGGCGGCGTTAGGCAACTACAGCGAGGCTTATCAAACTCTTGAAGACGCACGCAATAAACAAGTAAAACGCCTGAATGAAATCAGTGCTGAGAAGCTTTTCAAACTGCAGACTCTTTTCGACGTTGATAAGAAAAGTCAGGAAAATGCCGCCCTCAAAGCGATGACAAAAGCTCAGGAATTGCGGATTAAAACAGAGCGTCAGCGGGGCTTCTTTATGATATCGGCGCTCGTTTTGCTTTTCAGTCTGTGCGTGGCACTGGTTATTTTGCAGAAAAAGCGCGCCAGGTATCAGCATAAACTGGAACAGATTGCGATGACTGACAGCCTGACATCTCTGCTAAACCGCCAGCATACCTTTAAATTACTGGAAGAACAGGCTGACATCGCCGGGGCCTGCGGCAAAAAGCTTGCTGTCGCCCTTCTCGATATCGATTTATTCAAACAGGTAAATGATAATTTTGGTCATGCTGCCGGTGATGAAGTATTACGTACCTTTGGTGCTCTGGTCAGAGACAATTTCAGAAAAACCGATATTACAGGCAGAATAGGCGGTGAAGAATTTTTACTCATATTTCCTGATGCGGATATTACAGAGGCAAAAGCTGCTACAGACAAATTCAGAGCAGCCCTGAAAGCGGCAGGTAATGCGCTTCCCTATGCATTGGGCCCGCTCACGGTATCCGGCGGGATAGGATACGTTACCGGACCGGATACGATGGCCGCAGAACTGGAAGCCATCGACAAAGCATTATATCAGGCCAAAGAAAAAGGCCGCGACGCCATCATTACTGTAGATTAAAGTACTGACGGGTTTACCGTCTGAGTTCAGGTGGGATCGGCAAGTCTTTCTTAAGTGGTTTAGGCCGTTTGCCTTTACCCGCCTTAAATGCCCGCAACTGATACACATACGCCAGTACCTGTGCCACCGCCATGAACAATTTGTGGGGAATTTCGTGCTCAACTTCAGTGGAATAATAAATAGCCCTTGCCAGCATGGGTGACGGCACAACAGGCACTTCATGGGCACCGGCAATTTTACGGATGTGCATGGCAAGTTCATCAATCCCTTTTGCTACCACCACAGGCGCTCTGCCGCCATTATCATCGTATTTAAGCGCCACGGAATAGTGCGTCGGGTTAGTCACAACCACATCCGCTTTCGGTACTTCCTGCATCATCCGGCGGGCTGCTGCCTGATATTGCAGGCGACGTATACGTCCTTTCACCTGAGGATCACCCTCGGCATTTTTACGTTCGTCTTTCACCTCCTGCTTTGACATTTTCATTTCTTTGTTGTGCTTGTACAGCTGGTACGGCACATCAAAAATAGCGATGGGGATCATGCCCAGTGTCAGCAGGAAAAACGCCCATTCGAGCATATTCAGTGCGTGGAACAAATTATTCGGGTACAGCTCAAGGTCAAGATGCAGTGCTTCATCCTGAAAGTACGTTAATGACACCAGCGCCATGGCACCGATTACAAAGAACTTAGCAATGGACTTGAGCAGTTCCACCAGGCCATTAATACCGAACATGCGCTTAAAGCCGTTTAGCGGATTCAGCTTATTCATTTTCGGCGACGCCGATTCCCAGGTGAAATTGTATCCGCCCAGCGCAATAGAGCCGTAAATACCGGCGGCCATCGCCACGACCATGTACAGTAAAACAGGCGCTGCCACCGCAGAAAAACCGTAAACCCAGGCTCCAAACATGTGAGTTGCGTCATAGGTTTGGTCGCGGGAAAGCTGGAACATGTTTTTCATCATGCCGAAAATAGCCTGTGCGATGGTGCCTCCCATGACAAGAAACATGACGCCACTGACCACCAGAACCAGTGTCGTAGATAACTCTCTGGACCGGGCCAGCTGGCCTTTTTTTCGTGCGTCGTCGAGTTTTTTCCCCGTGGGGTCTTCTGTTTTTTCCTGTTCGTCAGCCATCGTCTACCTCACACGGGACAGATCATCAGCAACTCGCACATGAATTGCTGAGCACGTTGCCACTGGGTGGCAAAGTGGGACGTAAAGTTATCGAGGGTAATCCAGATAATGATTAACCCCATGATTTGCGCAATGGAAAAACCAATGCTGAAAATATTTAACTGTGGCGATGCTTTAGTCATCACCCCGAACGCAAGATTCACGATCAGTAGTGAAACGATGGGCGCCAGCGATAACGTAATCGCAGACACAAACATCCAGCCGCCCCATTCTGCGATATCGCGGAACTGATCTGCTGTCCACCAGGCTTCGCCGATGGGAAATGCATCAAAGCTGATAACAATCATCTGGATCATGGCAAGATGGCCGTCAACGGTCCAGAACAGTAACGTCGCCAGGATCAGGTAAAACTGACCGACTGCCGGCACGTTAATTCCGTTTACCGGGTCGACAATGGAGGCGAACCCCAGACCGGTTTGCATGGCGATGATCTGACCTGCCAGAACAAAGGTGTTCAGGACCATCATAGAAATAAACCCGATGGCGATTCCAATCAGCAACTGCTGAATAACCATCAGAAAAGATCCTACGCCGACCAAATCGTCCACGGGTACCGGTTTAACGACCGGCATAATCACCAGGGTCAGAAAGATAGCCAGCAGGGCTCTCACCGACTGGGGGATAGATTTGGCACTTAATCCAATCATGGCTGTAAACATGCCGCTGATGCGCATAAACGGCAGCAACATATCAGCCAGAAACTGATTAATGGTAGATAAATCCACGTTCACGGAACGTAACCTTTACCCGACGACCTGAGGGATTTGATTGACCATATGAAAGGTAAAGTCCATCAGTTGCTCCACCAGCCAGTTACCTCCCCACGCCAGAGCCAGCAAGGTCACGATAAGTCTGGGCAGGAAACTCATTGTCTGTTCGTTAATTGATGTGGCCGCCTGAAATACTGCCACAATCAGACCCACAATCATGCTGGGCACAATCACCGCAGACACCAGCAGGATAACCATAAACATGGATTCACGGAGAATCTGAACAAAGACTTCAGGTGTCATGTGTTGTCTCCTAAACGCCCATGCCGAAACTGGTTGCCAGGGTGCCGAATATCAGATTCCAGCCATCCACCAGTACAAACAGCATTAATTTGAAGGGCAGTGAAACAATCATCGGCGACAGCATCATCATACCCATCGCCATAAGAATGGATGCCACGACCAGGTCGATAATGAGGAAAGGAATAAACAACATGAAGCCGATTTGAAATGCGGTTTTCAGCTCGCTGGTCACGAATGACGGGATAAGAATGGTCAGCGGCACATCTGCAGGTTCATCATACTTGTCTTCATCGCCGGCAATACGGACAAAGGTTTCCAGATCTTTCACCCGGGTTTGTGACAACATAAACGCCCGCATGGGTTCTGCTGCTTCTTCCAGCGCCTGGCGGGAGGTCATTTCCTCGTTCAGATAAGGTTGCAGGGCGCGCTCGTTTACCTCTTCAAACACCGGCGTCATGATAAACATAGACAGAAACAGGCTCACGCCGATAAGAATTTGATTGGAAGGAGACTGTTGCAGGCCGATGGCCTGACGGAGAATGGATAATACTACGATAATGCGGGTAAAAGACGTCATCATCATAATAAACGCAGGAATAAGGCTCAGCGCAGACATGATGAACAATGCCTGCAACGTCATTGAATAATCCTGCGTGCCGTCCGCATTGGTGGTCACAGTGACAGCAGAAATCCCCTGCTGGGCACTGGCAGGCAGAGCCAGAAGAAATAACACCGGACAGAGTGTCAGAAAACGGCATAACCATTTATTGTTTATCATTGCCCTCTCCTTTCACTGCCGGATTCATGGCGCCAGCCATAGCTTTAACCAGCTTCTGACGAAAATCGGCACCGTTATTCTCCTGTCCGTTTCCGGCAGGTGCTAATGGCGTTTCCAGTTTACTGAGATGATTGATGTTGTGAGCAGTAACGCCGATGAGATGCTGCTCGTCACCCACCTGAATAACCATAATGCGCTCTTTGGCACCGGCCATCATGCTGGCAACCACTTTCATCTGCCCATTCGCAGCATGAGTGACATTAAACCGGCGCATAAGCCAGGCGAGGGAAAATATAATGCCGACAACCACCAGCAATGACAGGAAAATTGACAGTACAGACGTGGGATTAGTTATTGACTGGGTGCTTTGAGCACAGGCCTGATGGCTAAATAACAGGGGCAGCAGAATGCAACCCCCTGTTTTAGAAAGCGTTTTAGCGAAGCTTTTTGATTCTCTCGATTTGACTGATAACATCCGTTAACCGAATACCAAACTTATCGTTGACCACTACTACCTCTCCATGAGCAATCAACGTGCCATTTACCAGAACATCCAGTGGTTCACCGGCCACCCTGTCCAGCTCGACCACGGAACCCTGGTTCAATTGTAGCAGGTTACGGATGCTTATCTGGCTGCGTCCCACTTCCATAGAAATGGTCACAGGAATATCTAAAATGGTATCGAGTTTCTTTTTCTCTTCCTGAGTAATCGGCGCATCATCGGTCAGCTCATCTAATTCAGCAACCTGAACGTCATCGCCACCTTCACCTTCGCCCGCTTCAGCATCAGCCTGCTCGGCCATGGCTGCGGCCCAGTCGTCCATTCCGTCATTATCACTCATGACTTTGCCCTCTTACTAAGATCGTCACTACAGATCTTCTTCAAGTACTTGCAGCTCAGCGTCGTTATCAATAACGCGCCCGCCGCGGGTTAATAATTGCAGTTCCGATTTCACCGACGTCGGACGCGGGATCTTATCGGAAATCTTCAGTGCCAGCGCATCTCTGGAGCGTCCGAGCTTAGCCCGGAACGTGGGGAGATCTTCGATCAGCACAGTAATGTGCTCCGGCATTTCCACCGGAATGATATCCCCGGCTTTAAATTCCATAATTTGACGCAGAGGCACGTCCACATCCAGCATATGCGTAGTTAATGCCACTTTTACGTCAAGGATTTCGTCACGCAGTGCCTTACTCCAGCGTAAATCGGTGTCTTCTTTATCAGATTGCACACCGGCATCGAGTAATTCACGAATAGGTTCCAGCATGGAATAGGGCAACGACACGTGGAAGTCACCACCGCCGCCGTCCAGTTCTATGTGGAAAGAACTGATAACCACCACTTCCGTGGGGCTGACAATGTTAGCCATGGCCGGGTTAACTTCAGAATCCAGATACTCAAAAGAGACATCCATGACCGGCGCCCAGGCTTCTTTGTAATCTTCGAAAATAATTTTCAGCAACATCTGAATAATACGCCGTTCAGTAGGCGTAAATTCGCGACCTTCGATTTTCGCATGATAGCGGCCATCACCACCGAAGAAGTTATCCACCAGAATAAACACCAGCCGGGCTTCCATGGTGATGAGCCCCGTTCCTTTCAACGGACGGAAGCGCACCATGTTCAGACTCGTGGGTACAAACAGCGTGTGAATGTATTCGCCGAATTTGATCATCTGGATGCCGTTAATAGAGACTTCGGCAGACCGTCGCATCATGTTAAACAAGCTCACCCGCAAATGCCGGGCAAAACGCTCGTTAACAATTTCCAGCGTTGGCATACGGCCACGTACAATCCGGTCCTGCGAGGAGAAATCATATTCCAGCGCAGATCTGTCGGAGGGTGCGTCCGATACATCTTCTTCTTCGACATCATCGACACCGTGTAAGAGCGCGTCAATTTCGTCTTGTGATAATAAATCGCTCACTGTGATAACCCGTTATTGCATCACGAAACCTGTGAACAATACCTGTTCAACCACTTCTGACCCTGTATATTCCTTCATGGCCGACTGTACTTCTTCAAGGGCTTTTTCCCGCAATTCGATTTTACCTGCTTCTGTGACCAGATCATCGGCATTACTGCTACTGAATACCTGCAATAAACGCCCCTGGATAAGCGGAATATTCACTTTCGCAGTTTCTTCATTATCAGTGCCCCTGACCAGCAACTGAATTTTAATCTGTACCGTACGCTCACGGCCACTGCCCGGAATATGGAACAGTAAGGGTTGCGGTAAAGCAACATACAAGGCTGTTCCCACTTCCGCTGAACCTGATGCCGGAGCAGCTTCCGGTGCTTCGCCTTCACCTTCGGCGGCTGCGCCCTCTTCATCTTCAGCTAATGCTTCTGCTGCAGGCTCATCACCACCGGCAAACAGAAAGAAATAAGCGCCGGCACCGCCACCAATCAATACCACAGCAATAATGATGATCAACATCATCTTACTTTTCTTGCCGCCACCTTCTTCTTCGATTTGTAACTCTTCATCAGCCATTGCGCTTTCCCCGTTAACCATTTTGGCGAGTATTATGGTGAATTACAGACAATTGGCAATAACCATTGCGTATGTCTGCTCATGGTTAAGCATAGTCATCAATTCCGCCCTGTGCCTGGCGGGTAAGCGATTGTTCTGTTACTTGTGTGTCTTCGCCGGCTTCCTGTGCAAGCTGGCCATTTCCGCCCCCCTGCTGACTGCCTTCACCACCTTCACCGTTGCCGCCTTGTTGTTGCTGACTGACAAAAGATTCACCCAGATTAATTCCCTGCTCTGCCAGCATTTCACGCAGCCGTGGCTCGGCCTGAGCCAGAGCATCTCTGGCCTGCGCTGACTGTACGACAAAGTTTACCGTCGCTGCGTCACCGGATACATTCACCCGCACCTGCATGCTGCCCAATTCCGGCGGATCGAGGCGGATTTCCGCCATGGAATTTCTGGCATTGACCATCCAGCGTACTTTCTCAGCCAGTTGCTGCTGACCTTCCGGTTGATGAATATTCACCGGCTTGTCTGCATCAGCGACCTGTTGAGCGGCTGACCGTTCAGTCCGGGCCTGCTGAATATCAGCTACGGTAGTATCTGAGCCCGAATGAAGTGATGCCAGAGCTGTCACTGTGGTGCCCTGCGCCAGTTGCGAAGCGGTCCCTGTAATGGCAGTGAGTTGTCTCATTTCAGTTTGCAGCATGACCTCAAGGTTCTCCACCGGCGCCACCCCGGCTTCTTCTATGGCACCGGCAATCATCGCTTCCAGCGCTGATTGTTGTTCACTGCCGCTTTGCAACTGAGCCTGAAACTGCTTAACAGCGTCGATGACGCCTTGTTTTACCTCTGCTTTCTGACCTTCACTGGCGTTATCGGGTAACATAGCCACCACCTTATCAGCCAGGTTGTCTGTCACCAGTGTCTGTGATTCTTCTGATGATGACGCCAGCATTTTGGCAAACTCGCCGGCTGCACTTTGTGCGACAATACCCGCTTCAGCATTCGCAGATGCACTGTTGTTCAGTGTTTGCTGTTCTTTCCCGCTTTGTTGATTATCCGCACCGGATTCGCCGCTCATTTCTGCTTTCATCAGAGAAACCAGCAAGGCAGCTTCTGCTTCCAGTTCACTTTCAGTCAGTCCGGCATTTTCAGCATTCTCTGAGGCCGCTTTGTTCACACCTTTGCCTGACGCCTTATTCATAGCAGCAATCATGGCGGCAGCCAGCTTCATTGCCTCTTCATCTGAGATTTCTGCATCCCCGGCGGCAGCGCTTTCCTCTTCCTGTGCGGCAATCAGCGCATTGGCGGCTTCGGTGAGGGCATCAGCAAGGGCCTGTAATGACTCACTGCCGTCAACTTCATTGCTTTCACCCGTTCCGGATTGCGTTTTTTGCGCCTCTTTCAAGCTGGCGATCAACGCTTCAAGCTCATCATTGCCGTTACCGGCTAACAGTTCTTCGCCGCTGATCAATGCGTCAAGGTGCAGTTCCTCCGGCAACGCTTCAACACTGGTAGCCAGAGTGACATCACCTTCTACCTGTGCACCGGTGTTAAGTTCACCTTCGTTCAGACGCCGCACGGCATCAACAAAAGACAGCCAGTCTGTGGCATCACCGGATTCGTCAGTGGCACTCTGCGTATCTGCAGAGGCGGTGCTTTCCACGTTTGTTTCTGACTCAGCCTCTGCTGCTACAGCGGCATTTGCGTCACCGTTTTCAGATGCATTACTTTTCTCAACGTCTGCCTTTTCTTTCGCAGATTGTTTCGCCGCAGTTTGCGCAGAACCAGTCACTTTGTGTTCGTCTGCCACATGGTTTTTATTCCGTTCCATGGGCTCACGGCTTGTTTGTGAATCACGGGAGGAGACACTGCGTTTACTGTCAGCGGATTTGGCATCTGTAGTATTGTCAGGACGCTGACTGGCAGAAGAAGATTTTCTTGCCTGCTCTGCCGGTGTGGCAGCGCGGTTAAACACATCAGCAAAAGCCTGCTGCTGTCCGTCAGACGTCGATACTCCGGCGGATGTATCGATATCTATCGGCAAAGCGGCAATTTCTGAACGCTGAGTGGCAACTTGTTGCATCATAATCTTAATCCTCTTCCCGGAAACCCCGTATTTCTGTCAAAAAACAGTGGTATTTGCGGGCTAGTTACTTTCACGTTTACAACTACGCAAAACCTGTTCCAGGTCGCCGGTTTCAGACTTTAAAGAGGAAATTAATTACGGCCCCGCCGGGCTTATTCATACCTGAACAGAGGCACCGGTAGTTAGAATGGAGATTTAGTTAATTGATTTCTGTAGAATTTCTGAGAGGCATATTCATCAAGCATTTGCTGTTCGCGGCGGGCTTCAATACGCTGTGCTTCCTGTGCTTTTTTGTCGATGAGCATATCCACCGCTTTACGGCGCTTTTGCTGCTCCAGCCAGGCCCGTTTTCGCTGCTCAGCGACCAGTGATGCCTGAGAAATCACATTCATTTGCTGCTGACAGGCTTTATCCAGCTTACCGACAAACGACAAATGCTGATGGTAAGCTTTCGCCGCCACGCCACCTTTACCGGTTGCCTGAATTTGACGGACATAATCAAGACGGTACTGCTGCAAATTGCTGAGTTTTTGACGCTGTTGAGTAACGTGCTGTTGAGCAAGCTGAAACTGCTGCGCAGCTTTCTGCTCTTTTTCCAGTTCGAATTTTGCAACCAGTGCCAGCTGACTCATTGACCTTACCCTTTACCTAATCCGCCGGCCAGTGCCGACATGCCCTGCAGACACTCATCATAGGGCAAAACGTTTTTCATACCTTGCTGCAGGAATGCATTAATAGCCGGTTCCGCACGGATAGCGAGATCAATTCGGGGATCAGAGCCTTTCGCATAGGCTCCGATAGAAATAAGATCGCGGTTTTGCTTGTACGTGGAATACACCTGACGGATACGCCGCGCCTGCTGTAAATGCTCGTCACTGGTCACCATGGGCATCACCCGGCTGATAGACGCTTCAATATCAATTGCCGGATAATGACCACTGTCGGCCAGCGTACGAGACAACACCACGTGACCGTCAAGAATAGCTCTGGCCGCATCGGCAATGGGATCCTGTAAATCGTCGCCTTCGGTTAAAACTGTATAGAAAGCAGTGATTGAGCCCTGACCGGCACTGCCATTACCGGCACGCTCAACCAGTGCCGGTAAGCGTGCAAACACAGAGGGCGGATAGCCTTTAGTTGCCGGGGGTTCGCCTACGGCGAGGGCGATTTCCCGTTGCGCCATGGCATAACGGGTCAGAGAATCAATCAGCAGCAATACGTTCATGCCCTGGTCGCGGAAATACTCAGCAATCGTCACGGCTGTTTCACAGCCTTTCAGGCGCATTAACGGTGAGGTGTCTGCCGGTGCAGCCACAACCACGGCGCGCTGACGTTCCTCTTCAGTAAGGATATCGTGGATAAACTCTTTAACCTCACGGCCCCGTTCTCCCACAAGACCCACGACCACCACATCAGCTTCACAACCACGGGTCATCATGCCCAGCAACACCGATTTACCCACACCGGATCCGGCAAACAGCCCCATCCGCTGGCCTACGCCTACTGTGTTCAATGCGTTAATTGCGCGTACGCCCACATCCATAGGTTCAGAGATGGGCCGGCGTGTCAGCGGGTTGATAGGCGGCTTGATAGTAGGTACGCGGGTGTCAGTTATTACCGGTCCTAATCCGTCAAGAGGCTGACCATTACCGTCGACCACACGACCAAGCAGACCCATACCCACAGCCAGACCACTTTCACGGTTTAGCGGCAACACCCTCGAACCGGGTACAATCCCGCGCACCGCTTCAGTGGGCATCAGATAGGTGATATCGTCGCCGAAACCAACGACTTCAGCTTCAATTTCCCCTTCAATGGTCTGTACCATACACTGACTGCCAACAGGCAGCTGACAGCCGACGGCTTCAAGGGTGAGGCCAATACCACGAACCAGTTTTCCGGCGGCAACCACGGGAGGCTGAGGGATCTGGTCGACAAGATCTTCAAAATAACTGCCCCAGGGACTAGTCATCTGAAAGCCCCCGGTCGAGGAGGAATTTGTTAAGTATGTCTTTGCAGCGGCGTTCTACAGACACATCAACAGCATTCTGTTGGGTGGTAATATCGCAGCCGCCACGGGACATTGCCGGTGATTCAATAAACTGCCAGCCTTTCTGCTCTACCGTGTCTTTTCCGTAATGCTCTGTGACCATCTGTATGTCGTCGGGGTGCATGGTGATGTGATAACGGGTTTCGTTCACCGGCAGGGCTTTTAATCCTTCTGCCAGCGCCTGCAAAATAGCGTCTTCACCGGTTTTCACTTCGGTGCGGATCACTGCCCTTGCCAGTGATACAGCCAGCCTGACCAGTTGTTTACGGGTATCATCATTCACCTGAGATAACGGCGCAGTGAGATTATCTGCCAGTGATGTCCAGTTTGCTGCCAGTGCATCTATTTCAGCCTGAGCAGCCTCGAGACCTTCGGCTTTGCCGGCCTCCAGACCTTCACCATGGCCCTGCTCTTTGCCTTCGGTATACCCCTGCGTTTTGCCTTCCTCAAAGCCGGTTTGCTTGCCTTCGTTGTAGCCCTCATCATGGGCTGACTGACGGATGGCTTCAATTTCTTCGGCAGTAGGAGGCAGGATCTCTTCTTCTTCCGGCTCCGGAGGTTCATATTTCCAGTCACTGCGACGATTCAGCGCATTGGTGCGTTGTAAATCCTGTGTTGTTTTTTCGTCAGACAAAAACGGCAAATCCCAGGATTTAGCCTCGTTAAATTCGTCGTCTGGTGTTGAATTATCACTCATACAATCTGGCACCCGTTAACTGCACAAGCACTTATCACAGGAATTCTTCACCGCCGCCGCCGCCCAGCATAATTTCACCGGAGTCAGCCAGACGTCTGGCAACAGACAGAATTTCTTTTTGCGCAGTTTCCACTTCAGACAAGCGAACCGGCCCCAGTGCTTCGAGATCATCCAGCAGCATTTCAGCAGCACGTTTGGACATGTTACCGGTGATTTTGTTTTTAAGCTCTTCGTCAGCACCTTTAATCGCTTTGAGCAGTGAATCCTGATTAACCTCGCGAAGGATGGCCTGAATACCTCTCTCATCCACATCAATCAGGTTATCGAAGACGAACATAAGATCCTGGATCTGCTGGCTCATTTCCTCATCCTGTTCACGGATTGCATCCATCAACTGACCTTCAATGGAGGTATCGAGGTAGTTCATGATATCGGCAGCAGACTTCAGGCCGCCCATTTTCGCTGCCTGAGTACCAGCCTGACCGGCAAACTGTTTCTCCATGATCTCGTTCAGCTCCTGCAGTGCCGCCGGCTGCACTTCTTCCAGATTGGCGATACGCATTAACAAATCGAGACGCACTTTTTCCGGGAACTGAGACAAAATCTCGGCACTTTGCTCCGGCTCAAGGTAAGACAATACAATGGTCTGGATCTGGGGGTGCTCGTTCCGGATGATGCTGGCAACCTGTTTGGAGTCCATCCATTTGAGAGAATCCAGTCCTTTAGCACCACTGCCCATGAGGATTTGGTCAATCAGGTTTGCCGCTTTATCTTCACCTAATGCCGCAGTCAGCGCCCGTTTAACGAAGTCCTGGCTCTGGAATCCGATGGTACTGTAATTCTGAATTTCTTCGATGAAATGCTTATGCACCGCCGTAATTTTCGGCTGTGTCATGTCTTCAATTTTTGCCATCTCACCACCGAGCTTCTGCACTTGCTTCGGCTCCAGGTGTTTTAAAATTTGCGCGGCATCTTCTTCCGATAAGCTCAGTAACAGGATGGCAGCTTTCTCCACCCCTTCTAATTTACTGATATCGTAACTTTGTTCGCTTTGAGCCATTTCATCAGGCATTACGTTGAACCTTAATCATCCAGTGTCAACCAGCCCTTAACAACCTGTGCAGACAGCTCCGGCTCATTGGCCACCAGCGCGCGCACGGCTTTAAGAACATCTTCATCTTTATGCAGATCCGGCAGCATCAGTGAGCCGTCCGGCGCGAAGCCAACCTGTGCTTCGTCGAAATCCTGACTCAGCATGCTGATAGTGTCATCACCCAGGTCGAGACTTTCATCTGCATCAAACTCGTCGGTGTCTTTCGATTCATCAGGATTGATAAGACGACGTAACATGGGTCTTATCACGAAGATAATCAATACAATGATGATCAACCCACCCACAACCAGTTTAAGTATAGGTAAGATTTCCGGTCGTTCCCAGAAAGGCACTTCTTCAACACCTTCTGCATCCATCCGCGTGAACGGTACACTGACGACTTCCAGAGAATCCCCGCGGGCGACGTCGAATCCTATACCACCCTGCAGCAGACGGCGGATATTTAACAGTTGCTCCTGACTTTTCGGTGCGGTAGTGACACTGCCGTCTTCAGCAACGGTACGATCGTGATCCACCGCCACAGACACGCTGAGACGTCTGATCACACCGGTTTGCTTTTTGGTATGGCTGATGGTGGTATCCAGCTCATAGTTTTTCGTGGACTCGCGGTTGCTGCGTCCGGGAACCGGCGCTGACTGACCATCCTGTCCGACGGCGTTTTCAGGAATATTGGACTCCAGCGGCGGCTGGTTACTCAGCGCGCCCGGGATACCGCCGGCGATAGAGCCAACGGAATTTGATTCTACGGTCATTTCACTGCGTACAGCAGGAAGGTCCGGATTGTATGTACGCTGGGTTTGCTCCATGGCCGTAAAGTCCATGGAAATATCAGCCTGCGCCGTATAATTACCAATTCCGAGAACAGGGATCAGAATGGCGTCAATTTTCTCCAGATATTCCTGTTCACGCTGACGCTCGATTTCATATTCTTTCCGCGCCCGTGCGCTCATGGAATCCTGCGAACCGGAATTCAGCAGACGTCCATTGCTGTCTGTAACGGTAACCCGTGACGGCTCCATGCCCTGTACAGCGGAAGCGACGATATCCACCACCGCATCCACTTCTTCACCGGCAATCACTTTGCCACGTTTTGCCGTGAGCACAACAGTAGCACTGGCTTTCTTTTCCCGGCGGGCAAACACGTTTTCTTTTGGCATAGCCAGTAAAACACGGGCTTTCTGAATGCTTGCCATGTCTTCGATTGTAGCTGCAATCTGTTGTTCACGGGCGTGTTTAAGACGCTCCAACTCAACCCGTTGCGATACACCGAATCCCATGTCCTGCATGATGATATCGGTGCCGGCATCTCCTGCACGGGTAAGTCCCTGACGGGTCATTCCCAGGCGCACATCCTGAAACTCGTCGCTGCGCACATATATAGTATTACCTTCCAGCTTGTATTCGATTTGACTGGCATCCAGGTAATCCAGTGTTTCGATAAGCTCTTCGGTTTCCATTTTCGCCAGCGGCCGGAAATCCGGCTCCTGTGCCCACAATAAAATGAAAATGGCGATGGCCACACAAATCACCAGTACAACGACCAGTGCCATCTGGCGCACCATGTCGGCACTGCCCAGCGTGTCCATGAATCCGGATTTATTCTCCGCGTCTGAACCGCCGGTTTCGCCGGTTGAGTCGCTGACTGTCAGGTTAGTACCTGTTGCTTCGGCCATGACGTACTACTCCACTACACCGGCATGTTCATGATGGTTTTATAAGCTTCCAGCACCTTGTTGCGTACCTGTACGGTCGCTTCAAAGGCAATGCCTGCCTTTTCTTTGGTCAGCATGACTTCGGCAAGACTTAATGACGGGTCGCCCATCTCAAAGCGTTGTTGCATTGATTTTGATTCCATCTGCATGTTGTTCACACCTTCAACGGCCTGTTTCAACATGGCTGAAAAATCGCTGGCAGAGGCATTTTTTACTTCGAGTGCCTGTTCGGGCATCTCTGTAGCCTGCAGACGAGTCTGGCCGATCATTGATTGCATCTCCTGATACAAACTGTTGGCTTTAACGTCCATACCCCACTCCTCATTATATTGCTTATCGTCAGAAAGCTGTCTGACACTGGTTCTTAAACAGACAACAGCAAAAGCAATACCAACTTTTATTTTTCAATTTAATCAGCAAGTTAGAAAGAATGCCAAATTAATGACACAGGCAAGAGAGAAAAACGAAAAAAGCCACGGCGGCTGCCGTGGCAAGAGGCTTTAGTGTGAAACACACACTTGCAATGAATACATTGATGTAATATTAATCAGGCAGGAACGTCGATACCTTCTTCCCGCATTCTGGCCAGTTTATAGCGCAGGGTACGGGGACTGATACCAAGCTTTTCAGCCACTTCTTTACGTTTCCCTTTACACAACTGCAGGGTATCAAGGATTATCTGATGTTCCTGATGACGAAGCTCAGAACCGAGCTTACTGTCGTCGGTTACCACTTCATCAGCCTGAATACTGTGGCTTGCCAGTGTAGCGGCCATATCAATCATCAGATCAGAGGATTCGATAACTTCACCGTCACACAGGATTAAAGCGCGCTGGATAACATTTTCCAGTTCCCGCACATTGCCCGGCCAGTCATATTGAACCAGCTTGTTTCTGGCGGCACCGGACAAACGCAGCGTACTTTCACGCTGACCGCCGGTATGACGCTGGATCAGGTGTTCGGCCAGCGGAACAATATCACCCGGCCTTTTCGCCAGCGGCAACCAGACTACCGGAAAGACATTCAGGCGATAATATAAATCTTCGCGGAACTCCCCCGCCTCTACAGCCTGACGCAAATCACGGTTACTGGTGGCAATGACCCGGACATCCAGTGCAATAGTTTTGCGTCCGCCCAGGCGCTCGACCTCTTTTTCCTGTAATACACGCAGTAATTTCGCCTGCAGAGCCAGGTCCATTTCGGTAATTTCATCCAGCAGAATAGTGCCGTTCTGCGCCTGCTCAAATTTGCCGGGACATGCCTGAACCGCACCGGTAAAGGCACCTTTTTCATAACCAAACAATGTGGCTTCCAGCATATTTTCAGGAATGGCTGCGCAGTTGATTGCCACGAACGCTTCTGCAGCGCGGGATGACTGATCGTGGATATAACGAGACAGTACTTCTTTACCGGAACCGCTTGGCCCCAGTACCATTACCGTGGCATCAGAACCGGCAACCTTGCGGGACAACTCCAGCAATCTGAGACTGCCGGGATCTGCCGCAATGGGCGTACGGGACTCAATTTTATGTGCCGGCGCATAGCGGCTGACCAGATTCAGCAGTACCTCAGGAGCAAACGGCTTGGACAGATAATCTGTCGCTCCGTCACGCATGGCCTGAACCGCATCATCAATGGTGGCATACGCCGTCATCAGCAATACCGGTAACTGGGGATAACGGGCTTTAATATTCTTCAGCAGGGTCAGACCGTTCATGTCACCCATCTGAATGTCACTGACGACCAGATCGACTTTCTCCGCAGCCAGCTGAATCAGTGCATTTTCTGCAGAAGCCGCAGCAATAACCCGGTAATCAGCCAATTTCAGCGTGTCATTTAATGCTTCACGCAACCCCGCGTCGTCTTCAACAATCAAAATAGTAGAGTGGCTCATACAAGGTCTCCTGTATTCTCAGGGGATAAAGTGGTTCGGGTAACAGGCAGCGTCACGGTGAAGCATGCTCCCTGTCCTTCTAAATTAGTCACACCAAGCCGGCCTTTGTGTGCATTCACAACAGATTTCACTACCGCGAGTCCCAGGCCCGTGCCGTGTGTTTTGGTAGTGAAAAACGGTTCAAAAATTTTCTGTCGCACAGCTGCCGGAACCCCCGGCCCCTCATCAATCACAGAAATCGCAATGTGTTCACCGCTGCAAACGGCATTGACGTAGACCGTCCCGCCTGCTTCACTGACCTGACAGGCATTATGTATAAGATTAAGTAACGCTCCCTGCAGGGCTATAAGATTGCCGGTAAGTGTGGCGTCAGTGCTGAAACCGCTGACAGATAAATTCACGCCGGCCTGACGGGTCATGGTTTCTGCAACAGGAACAATGGCATCTTCAAGTTGTGCAGGTGTCAGTACAGACACGACCTGATCTTCCCCGGATTTGGCAAACAACAGCATATCGTTTACCTGGCTCTCCAGTTCTTTCAGACGATCGGTAAGTTTACCGGCAAAATCGGCTGTGGCCGCTTCGCCGAGGCCTTTGCGTTTCATATTAGCGGCGTACAACATCGCAGCAGAAAGCGGCGTGCGGATTTGATGCGCCAGTGACGCCACCATTTTGCCCAGCGCTGATAAGCGCTGCATGTGGCTGACTCTGGCCTGCAATTGCCGGGTTTCGGTAAGATCGGTCAGAACAATAAGCTGGCCCGGCTCGTTATCAAGAGGGGTAATGGATAGCTTTACCCGGCGGCCGTCAATTAATGACACTTCATGGCCGTCGTCCGCACGGGGTTTAAATGAACGGGCAATGATGGTTCGCCAGAGCTGGCCCTCGAGGGGTTCACCTAACAGTGACTTAGCCTGACCGTTCGCCTGACGCACAATCCCCTGCCCGTCAATAACGATAACGCCGGCAGGCATGACCTGCAATAAATGAGATAAACGACTGGCCTGCTTTTTAAGCACATCAATATCATCACTACTGCTTTCCGCCTGTGCAGAATGCGCGTAATGATAGTCAGATAAATGTACGGATGCTTCGCCGGCAGCGGCTGCGTAGCTATGCCCATCGTATGTCATGATAACCCTCGTCAAAAAGCAGACATTACGTCCTGACTGGGTTAATGCATTTGATGTGCCAGTATTATTTTACATTTAAAACAGTAGGTTAAAGAGGTTTTGTAAAGAAGGTTAAAGTCAATTATCTGACGATACCGACTCCTCGCGCTGAATTTCATACTTGCGCATCTTTTCAACCAGAGTGGTTCTGCGCATACCCAGTTTATCAGCAGCGCGGGCAACAACCCAGTCCTGCTGATCCAGAGCCTGTATGATCAGATTAATTTCCAGCTCCGACAGATACTCTTTAAGATTTACGCCCTCTTCCGGTAGCTGGGAAGACTCCGCGCCTTCTTCACGGGGGACAGCATAAGCCGAATCTTCAACCGGTGAACGTAAATCTTCTGAAGCAGCTGACTCGGCGAACAATTCATTGAATGCATCGCGTTCCAGCAACTCTTCCGGATAGTCCGGCTCGTAAGCCTGAATTTCGCCGTACTGATACTTAGGCGGCAAGTCCTGAATATCAACGATTTGATTAGGGAACAGTATACTCAGCCGCTCTACCAGATTAGACAGCTCACGGACATTACCCGCCCAGTCATGTTCCATTAAAGAGGAAATAGCCATTTCGGTGAATTTAACCACCGATACGCCGTCACCCTGAATACGGCTGATCAATTCCTGCAGCAATAACGGGATGTCTTCGCGGCGTTCACGAAGTGCAGGACTGTCGATGGGAAACACGTTCAGGCGATAATAGAGATCCTCACGGAACTTATCGTCTTTAATCATGTTTTCCAGGTTACGGTGGGTGGCAGCAACAATACGAACATTGGCTTTTATCGGTGTATGACCACCAACACGCTCAAATGTCCGTTCCTGCAATACCCGCAGTAATTTAACCTGCATTTGCAGCGGCATGTCACCTATTTCGTCAAGAAACAGTGTCCCGCCTTCTGCCAGTTCAAAGCGTCCTTTCCGTGCACTGATTGCACCGGTAAATGCGCCTTTCTCGTGGCCGAATAATTCACTTTCTAACAGTTCACCGGGTATGGCACCACAGTTAACCGGAATAAACGGGCCTTCTTTACGCTCAGACATAAAGTGAACGTTACGGGCGATAACCTCTTTACCGGTACCGGACTCACCCAGAATCAGCACGGTGGCATCGGTCGGGGCAACCTGCTCTACCAGTTTACGTACAGTCTGAATTTGCTGGCTGCGACCAACAAGGCTACGGAAAAGACGGGTTTTCAGGCCAGCGGTTTTTACCGGGCCCGGACGGTGACGGGTATATTCCTGGCAACGATGAATTGCCTGAGTCAGTACCGGGTAAGTAATAGGAAGTGTAGCGGTGCTGACCAGATTGCAATTCGGTGCAATAAGGCCATCCTGCGCCTGAATAGCGACAAACGGGATGTGGGGAAACTGCGCCACCAGGTTTTGAACCTGGTCAGCTCTGGCGTAATCAATCATGACCGCTTCAACGGTATGGGTATTCAGATAGCCGTAGCTATCCGCAAAAGATTGCCCGTAGCAAGCTTCCCCCATGAACGTGATAACGGTTTCTAATTTTTGAATGAGTTCGCCGTCATCGCTAACGAGCAGAATTTCCTTCATCTATTCCCCGAGAACGCATTTTTATTATTTACAGTTTAGCGCATCTGCATGATTGTAGCGGTAAAAGATCAGTTCGCAAACACTGATTCTTGTTCCTGAAGCAAAAAAAGCAGGTTTAACCTGCCTTTTTGATTAAAACGTAATCACACCCGTTCTAGTTTAACAATGCCAGAACCTGTCCTTGCTGTTGGTTCGCCTGTGCCTGCACAGAAGTAGCAGCCTGACCCAGTACGCTGTTAGAAATATTTTCTGATACCGCCTGCGCATAGTCCAGATCCTGAATACGGCTGCGGGCTGCAGACACATTCACATCAGCTTCACTGAGGTTTCTTGCCGTACTGGCCAGTGCGTTCTGTGTCGCACCGAGATCTGCGCGGAATCCGCCCACTGACTCAACGGCTTCATCAGCCGCCTGCAACGCAGCATCCAAATCGCCGGAAGTGATATCAATATTCAAAATACCGGACAGATTACCGGCAACATCAGAAGTGCGTACGCCCACGGACTGATCAGGATTTGCCCCGACCTGAAAATTAATTTCCCCTTCAGCACTCAGCAGAGGCTTACCGCCAAAGGTCGTCTGATCGATTGTTTGCGAGATATTATCCTGCAACTGGGTAATTTCAGACTGTATCGCCTGACGATCGGCATCATTCAGTACACCGCTGCCGGCCTGCAAGGTGAGTTCGCGGATACGGTTAACATCGTCATTAATGCCGGACAAGCCACTTTCCGCAACCTGCGCCAGCGAGATACCGTCATAGGCATTATTAATTGCCTGACGGTTGCCTTCTACCTGAGAAGTAAGACGGTCGATGATTTGCTGCGCAGCCGCACCGTCGGCAGCACTGTTAATGCGTTTGCCCGACGCCAGTTTCTCCATCAGGCTGGTTTGTTTTTCCTGCACCTGCTGAAGTAATGATGTTGTCGATGACGAATTGCTGTTGAAATTGATCATACACGCCTCCTCTCTGACGAAGTATAGCAGATCTGTGATAACACAATGGTTAACTTTAAGGTTATGAGGATGAATTACAAGGTATGGAGTTCCATAACCAAAATTCACAGGTGTTGCCGGCTGTTTACTTAACCGGATATTGATAACCGGCAGCCCTCATCCGGCAATGAAGATTCTTATAAATCAATTAACTTCACCGGCTTGCCCTGCCGGGGAGTTCGGCATAACATTTATGTTTTCCGATGATTAAAGTTCCCGTCAATGATCATAAACGATATAAGAATTCACCTGCATGCTGATGAAGAGATCCAGAAATCTATCGAGGCCGAAAATGCAGAAACATTGATCAAGACATACAAAAAAGGCCTGCAAACGCTGAAGATCAACATGCCTCAGCTCGCCTCTCTTGTAGAAAATGAACGTAGCAGCAACATATCCGTTTTTTGTAATAAATTTGGCGAACTTAATATCATTGATTACGGCGCAGGGCAGGCATTCTATGGTTTGCATCCTGAACAGGAAGTGTGCTCCCATGTAGACAGCTGGGCCAGCCATGCAGCCAAAAAGTATTCTCTTACATCAACACCGTCTCCGGATAAATCTTCACGGCTGGAAAACGCCCCTCTGGTGAAAGGTGACACCATCGACACACTGGTTAGTCTCGGGCTGGGCGGCGGAATACATATTGAATACTTATTAACTGAATATTCAATTCGCCACCTCATTATATATGAGCCGGAGATTCAGTATTTCAAAGCATCACTGATGATGTGCGACTGGAGCAGAATATTTTCTGTAGCCCGGGACAAAAATACCCTGCTCTTTTTCATGCCACAAAATAACGGCAACACCATTGTTGATGACCTGCTTGAACTCAAACAGCACGAAAACATTAACGACTTCTACCTCTATAAGCATTACAGCACGCCGGTTTCCGACGCTATTTTCCGTGCTTTCAGCGAAGATGATTGGGCGGTACTTTCTGCACAAAACCTTAATGTAGAAAAGTACATTCGCCGTGATGTACTCAAGCCTGTATGGTCAACCGTTTATCTGGACCCTGACACACACGAAGCGTTAAATGATACCGCCCCCCGGTTTGTTGAAAACCTGAAGGCGTTTAAGAAGTACTTTCCGGATATTTTTGACGAATTTAAGGAATTTACCCCGGCATACTGGTTTCCGGTGAAATGCGAAAACGGTGACATTAACTTACTCGATAAAACAGATAACACGCTGTTTTTATCGAATCCGCGCACAGAAGGTGAGCTTAATCAGCAAAACTTTGCCAGATATCCCCACAAGGATGGTTTAATCATGGGATACACAGGAGGTAAGTTAAACGACTACCTCCATTATCAGTATGTTGAAGAAACAGAAGGCTTGCTGGACAAACTGCATGAGACAAAGAGTAATTTACCTGAAGAGATAAAATCTCTGATTCTTTTTGGCCTTGGCTTTGGTTATCAGCTTGAAGCATTGCTCGCGTCCCACTCTGTGAATAAGCTATTTATTTGTGAACCTGACCGCGACTTCTTCTACGCCTCACTATTTGCCATCGACTGGCAGGCAATTTTCGTTCAGACAGAAGCCATCGAAGGCAGGCTGTATGTCAATATAGGTGACGATGGCAGCAATCTGTCCAACGATTTAACTCATCAGTTCTATGCCGTCGGCCCCTATAATCTGGTCGACACATATTTCTATCAAAGTTACTTCAATCCCACGCTGTCTCACGCGATAGCGAACATGCGTGAGCATCTCCAGTTGCTCATCAGCATGGGCGAATATTTTGACCATGCCAGATTCGGAATTTCGCATACCAAAGAAATGATTTTGCGCGGTTCGCCCATCCTTACAAAGAAAGCACTGCGGCCTGTTCCGGCTGACATTGCCGATGTCCCGGTATTCATTGTGGGTAACGGCCCTTCTCTTGATGCCAGTATTGAGGCAATAAAAGAGTGGCGGGATTCTTCCATCGTTATTTCTTGCGGCACTGCGCTCATGCCACTGGAAAAAGCCGGCATCACGCCTGATTATCACGCGGAAATAGAACAAAACCGCTCCACATTCGACTGGTGCTCAAGAGTGGGAGCCTTCGATTATTTAAAGAAAATCACTCTGATCTCCTGTAACGGCATCCATCCTGATACGTCAGATCTTTTTGGTAAAACACTGATTGCGTTTAAAGACGGGGAGTCTTCAACAGTATCCAGCCTTGAAGTGCTTGGACGGGAGAATTATACCGAACTTAAATTTGCCTACCCTACCGTAGCCAACTTAGTGAATAACCTGTTCTGTGAACTTGGCTTTACTCAATTATATCTGTTCGGTATTGACCTGGGGTTCGCCGACGACACCTATCATCACAGCAAGGACTCGGGTTACTACGACGAAGACGGTAATGAAATTTACGATTATCGTGAAGCCAACAACACAGCAATTAAAACCAGAGGAAACTTCCGTCCGTTCGTTTTTACCAAATACGAATTCAAGATGTCCAGAACAATACTGGAACAGGTTTACTCAAAATATCCGGGGTCAACCTGTTACAACACCAGCGATGGTGCGTTCATCAACGGTACGTCCCCACTGGCTCCGGATTTAATATTAACCACATCAACTCCGCAAGCCAGGGAAGCTTCCCTGACCTTCATCGATACTGTGGCCTTCCGGCCCGTCAGCAATACTGCACAATTTGCGGAAACGTATAATGAGCGCTATCAGACAGGCAGTTTCAGAAACGAAGCAGAAAAACTACGGTCATTAATAGACAGTACGGAGGCTACCTCCACAGCAGTGGAAAGATTGGTTGATGCGCAAAGAAAGCTGATTTTTGATTCCTATTCCAAAGGCAAGTCACTGCTGTTCTATCTGCTTCACGGCACTGTGAACTACACCAATGCCTTTTTGATAAAAGTTATCGCCTCAGATGAAGCTGAAACCCTCCTGCCTGCAGCACTGGAAAGCTGGAAGAAGTGGTCGGAGATTCTGATTGATGACTACCTTGAAGCACCTGATGCTTATGATTTGATATCTTCTTTCCGCCACTTACGGGTAGTGAGTTATTGCAATAAATATACGCTTAACCGGTTGTGCGAGTTTTATATCCCGACGTCGGATGGCATGTTTGAAAAGATTTACAACGGTACTTTCGAAAATAAAAATTGCGTTGAAGAAACCGCGCAGAAAGAACTCGTTATGTTTAATAAATCCTGGGACGATGTAAGTTTCGCCAGAGCCATTGCGATTTGTACAGATTCAAACAGTGACTTACTTTTCACAGGTACATGCAACTGGTCTGATATAGACCGCTGGCGATCTG
This sequence comes from Alteromonas sp. ABH4_457, assembly GCF_056160625.1. Classification (NCBI taxonomy): domain Bacteria; kingdom Pseudomonadati; phylum Pseudomonadota; class Gammaproteobacteria; order Alteromonadales; family Alteromonadaceae; genus Alteromonas; species Alteromonas sp. ABH4_457. The sequence goes on along the minus strand of NZ_JBSWXN010000005.1, from coordinate 244,743 downwards.
CTTTAAAAGACAAATTCCCGGACGCGAGTTTTTATTATTACCCCTCAGAACATGACGACTCAATCGATGATGAAAACCGGCTATTCAAGGGAGAAATTCCCTTTTTCGCTCCGCTGTTTCACGCCAGACAAATGCCGTTAATGCGCAAAGGAATTGCTCACGCATGTTTGTTTGTAGAAAAGCTCAGATTTGTTGCAGAGCCTGACGAAATAGCAATTAAAAGCATGGAAAAGCAAATTGCTCAACTTTCAGGTTCAGATTTGTTTTTGGATTTCGGCAACTATCTCGCCATACCTTTAAATCCCGGTGACTATCATAAGATTGCTGTCGATATAAAAGGCGACCGGGGAGTAATCAGGAACAGAACAATTCAGTTAGAAGACATTTTTTATATGATTGATGAAACTGTTTATCTGAGACAAAAGAAGTGGCTGGGTGATAACACTTAAAACGTAAATGCAAAACTTCTCTCTGTAAAACAAAACCCCGCAACAGCGGGGTTTATATTTTCCTGAGATGCCTACCTTACCATTTCACCGGACTCGCGGTAATTCTCTGCAGCCCGGGCTAGCGGTACTCCATACATGGGAGGCCATCGCGCACCTTTTTTGAAATCGTGACAATGTTATCGAAGAAACTTATCGAGTGAATATTCTTGTATGCTATTGAAACATCCAAAGATTGATATTTATCTTCATTATCAACGCGGAATCTTGCAGGAACAAATTCTCCTTTATAAGGTGACTGTAACTCTCTTGCCAGATCGTAGGCCATTTCCATAAAGTTGGGATTAGTATCATTGAACGCTTTCATGTAGTTCACAAACACATCCTCAACGAGATAAACCCCGTTGTCAGAAAGGCCATTCAAAAACAGATACAGGAAGGAAATTTTTTGATGTGAGGCTATATGGCTACCGTCATCAATAACAATATCAAACTGGCCATGTTTGGATACAACATCTTCAAGAAAGCTGACAGCCCCCTGATCACCTATTTCCACATAAATATCATCTTTAGGGACTTCACATGCTTTACACTCAGGTTTGATATCGACACCAACAATATAAGCATCCGGAAAGCTCTGTTTAAGCATGTGAAGCGAGCCACCATGATGCACACCGATTTCGAGGATCCTGACCTTCTCTTTATTTCGGAATTTTGCGAACACTTCTTCGTAAATTTCCAAATAGTGAGGCCACTTGTCTAATTTAACTTTCTCCGCGTCTTCACGGTAATAGTACGCTTCAAATGGATTATTCTCATCAGAAGCACCTTTCCTTTGCGGAAAGGTCAGTGTCGCAGTTTGTTTAAATGCTGAAAATAGTTTTTCTATATGGGAATCTGTCATACCCTGACCTTAATTCAGTCTCTGTTAATCGTTTGAAGCCAATGCCCGGGGTTACCTCACAGACATACAGCTTTGCATTTTTACTGCTAAAACAGCAATCAGTGCTTACTTTTCACTCTGATGATACCGTCCCAGAAATTACTGTCCGTACAAGTTTTGCAGGGCGTAATGTCTTTTCCGCAGCCGGTTTTCTTTTGTAGTTTGCCGGCAAAATCCGAATAGTAGATATCATACAAAGAATTTTCCATGATATTGCCTAGATGCAAATCCATATTTACATCCAGATTGCAAGGTGACACATTACCTTGCCAGTCTAACTGACAAAACTTTATATCCCATACATTACACGTTCCGCTGGTAATGGACGGATCGGCAATTTTACCGCCGTAAGACAAAACGGGCTTCACAATAATTTCGTCCCGTACCCCAAGGTAGGGTTGCCAATAATTCATGAACCGGTCGGACTGCCCCTTGTTGTACTGACTCTCCACGAAGACTAATCTGGTAGGTGAATGATCAGGCATCGAGAACCACAATTTCATCTTCTCGTGAATTGCTTCCAACCTGTTCTTTTTTATACTATTTCCCTGTAAGTCTTTGACTCTGCCAGGGCGTGCAATGTCAAATACGTCGTCATCAATAGCATCGATACTCAGCCTGACCTGATTCATTCCGGCCTTAATCCATGTACGCATGGTTTTTTCATCCATCAGCGACATATTAGTATTCGTTACCAGTTGATAACTTTTACGTCTGGCCAATATTTCCAGAAAGTCGTGGTACTTTGGATGTAACGTCTGCTCACCAAAGAAGTTGAGTTCAACCACTTTGGCAACCCGCTCACATTCGTCCGCAATTCTGGAAAAGACCGCAGAAGATATGTTGCCAATTGCTCTGTCATACGTGGCTCCTGCTGGCTGAGGTTGCTTTGAGTAACGATATGATTGCGGGCATATAGGACATCTGAAATTACACGCATTTGTAAACTCCAGTCCAACGATAAGGCGCTGGTCCGGCGCCACCACAGGCGACTGTTTCAGTAGCGTTATTTCTTGTGACATAAAAATGATCTGCCGGTCGCGGAATAACTTCTGAACTCTGAAACCTCCCACTCAGGGTGCTTGCACATCCATTCATTCAGGGCGCGCTTTTCTCCTTTAGAGCTGTCACCCCACATAGAGTCATAGTCATCCAGAAGTAAAATGAAATTATCTGCCAGATGGGGGGTCGCAAATTCAAGCGCATGCAGAGCGGCAGGATAAACATCGCAGTCAATGTGAATAACTCCGAATTGATGTTTCACTGCTTCATGTTTGTCCGGCGTTTCAAGAGAGTTATCAAAGTCACATTCAACAAGTGAAAGACGACTCTCCTGCCCGCCTGCCACAGTAAAATTCAGCAAAAAGGTCTCTTTATTAGCGTAGTAATCACCGGTTTGATAAAAATAATCTTCGCCCGGGGCTTTCCCCAGGATGCCTTTGAATGAATCAAAAGCGTAAAAATGTTGCAAAGTCTGACTAAAAACTTGCCAGGCTAATGTACAGGTTCTGCCATCAAATACCCCAAACTCACCGTATGCCAGATTGCTCTTGTCCAGTTGCTTAATTCCGTTTATATAGTCATCACATAACTGAAACATGCCGGCATATGAAATACCCCTGCGGCTTACGTCTGGTTTGGTAAAGAAAACATCTCTGGCGTTTCCAAAGACCACAGGAATTCCCTTATCTTTATAGTCTTTGAGTTTTTTACTGGTAGCCAGTGCTGCCTGTAAGTCTGACTCAAACACAATTATCAGTGCAGGGCAAATACCTCTTTGCATAAGTTTATCGAAATGAACAAGCTCAACTTCCGGGCGATTTTCTAAGCCATTTTCGACGAGAATTTGCTTTGCCAGCTGCAGAGCGTCATCGCTGGAAGAAACGATAACCTTGTCTGAAAAGTCTGTACTGACATAACGCGTTAAAGCCCCCATTACCCCTCTCCGAAAATGTACACATTGTCGTCGCAGGTCCCTTCGCGGATTAGTGTATTTTTAATATCAAGACAGTGATTCAAGCTGGCCACTATAATAAAGTAGTCGCCGGAATCTCTGGCGGCTACTTTATAATTTCCGATAAGTTTTCCGGGCTCCGCAAAGGAATCGAAAAATTTATCGACACGTACATGATTTTCAGCCAGCAGAGCTGCCAGATATTCGCCAAACTCGCATGCCCCGTAGATAACAATTTGCTTACCCTCACCGGCGTGCTTTCTCGCCAGCGCCAGCATTTGCGGATATTTCGGCGATGTCTTACGGGTTAATGCTATTGAACCGAAACCCAGAAAACGCCGGTTGTCGAAAGGAAATGGTCTCAGCTCGTTAATTTCTTCACCGATGACTTTGTGATTATTCTCATAACCGTAGCAAGCGTTATATTCACTGAAATGCTGTGTTATCCATTCAGCTTCACGCCCCGTGATCAACGCCTGTTTAAAAGCCACCTTATCTGATGCCCCCGAATTAAGAGACTCAATGAACGAGGCGTTCGATTCTGCCACATAAGATATGGAATTTAAGTCCGTATTCGGGTTCAACATAGCTTTATCAAATGTTACAGGCAAGGACTCCATCACTGCACGAAGTTGCGCTTCAGGTGACTCAATAAATGCCTCAAACTGAATCACCGGATAGCCAGAGTCCATAAACAGCTTCCAGTCTTCAAGAAAGCGCTGCATCCGTAAAAAAAGAGGAGGATCTTCAGCGGTCAGTCCGTTCAGGCCGTACCATTTTTTCTTCAGCGACACCCATACATCAAACGGGTTCCTGACGACCATCAGCGGATAAGGCTTATAACCATGCATTTCATAAACACTGGCCACCTCCTGCCAGCGAAAGGCAATAGTCGTCATTTTCACCCAGGTTACCGGCGTGGTCACCGCTGACAGGTTAACTTCGATGCGGTCTGACGCCATATCGAGTATGCCATCCAGCTCAGGATGTTTTAAGAAAGCTGCCGAGACCAGCGTTGTACCACCGCTTTGTGTTCCTGTCGCCAGGATCATTGGTTTCATGTTCAGAACTGCCTATATCTGTTATTTGCCGGCATGCAACTCACGGCTTCAGCCACGCTCCCAGTATTTTCTGTGCGCAGCGTAAGTGTTGTGTTCAATGTCATGCTCACGGGATGCTGTTTCCCAGAACTTTTCATCCCAGTCTTCACCGTAATGCTCCACAAAATACTCCGCAGCAAAACGCTTTGCATTAGCGATATATTCTTCACGTGGGATAGTCTTGGTGGACTTGTTACCGTAGGTCGTCCCCCCAAGATGATGATAGGTTAAGAAATCATAATATGCGGCGAACCAGCCATCGGAATAAAGCTGGTAAGTATATTCATGAATAGCTCCCCAGCAATATTTAAAGGTGTGATTTAAAAAGCCGTACTTACTCACGACTTCGCCGCGAATGAACAGCATCAGGTAATCTGATGTGGTAACCGGCCGGAGTCCTTTATCCTGAGGAATCGCCCCCGGGTACTGCGCGCCGTGTTCGGCAGGTGACATCATGGCGAGGCGCGGATTCTCCTGCATAACATCAATCATTTCCTGAATAAAATCCGTTTTGTCTTCGACGAACACGTCATTCATGCAGAAAAGATAGTAATCATAGGTTTTCTGCATGTTCAGATAGTTCAGGCCCACATTGTGGCCGAAACACTTACCTTTGAAGTCGTCATCGGTATAGCAAATGGTATTAAACTCACTGAGGTTTGATACTTCCGTACCACACTCAACTACCAGAATATCTTTATTGGCAAAACTGTCGCTTCTGAAGTGCTCTACACTGCGGGTAACCAGGTCCTTCCTGTTCCGTGAAACAATAATAATTGCAACGCTGGGACTACTGCTCATTTTTCCACTCCCTGTGAATCACTTCCACATCTTTTCCTGCGGCCCGCAGGCGCGCGGCTACGTGCTCTACAATTATGGCAGAACGGTGACGTCCGGCATTACAGCCAAGCGCTACACGGGCATCATCATCGAGGGTTACGATAACGTTTAGCATAGGAAGAAGTGCCGAGATAAAGTCATTTACAGCCGGCTGACTCAGTACATAGTCCACCATTTCATCATCTGGCTTATCGAATAAATTCCAGCGACTTTCACGGGCAGGATTTTTGGCGAAACTGACGTCAAAATAATAATTCGAGTTTGGGATACCATATTTAAACCCAAAACTAATAAGTGTAATTTTTTGCATATGGCCCCTCGAACCTATGTTCACTCAGCGATTTAATCTTCAGGCAATTATACCTGTCTGTCATTTCAGATCAGGCTGTGTATAAGTGTTATCGGCCGGTACCCATCATAACTTTACTTTTGATGATTCATATCGCCGGACCAATGACTTACCGGACAATTTTTTAAATAATTTCAATGTCCGGGCAGATCTCCGAAAGAACCGGCAGTATGGAGGCTCTGTCTGAATCCGGTGAAATTACCACCAACTCCACGGTGCTTGCTGCGAGACTTGCAGGTGCTTCAACTTTCAGGTCTTCCACAGACGAAAAACGCTGCCATCCGAAATCTGTAACAAGCGCAGGAAATATCCCGGCAGCCTTTAGCATTTCAAGTAAGCTGCGCCCTGAGTCTGTGATACCGAAAAGCGCAAAACGATGATTATATTTCTTTGCCTGTACCAACACCCGGATGAGATAGTTATCCGGAAACGTAATTTCCCTGTCTTTAAGGTAAAAACGGGGGTCCGACAGATGCATTTTTGAAGCTTCTGTCTCCTCTCCCGCATCAGAAATTGTTTTAATTTGAGAGCTAAAAACGCGGGTTTCAGGCTCACTGCCAAGAAGATGCTTTAAAGCATTCATTTCTTTATTGCTGATTTTAAATCTTGTTTTTGCGAGCTTTTCATTAAAAAAGTGCAGTACCGGCGTAAAATCTTTTCTGATATCACCTTCGGTGTTTTGCAGAACGAGAACCATGCCTACAAGAAAACTGAGTAACTGCTCTTCAGTTAAAATCAGGTTCGCGCGAATAGCCGTTGAAGCGTTATAAAGCCAGACAAGTGCCCGCGTGCGATTCATATTACGCTGTTTTGATGACATACTTCCGGGACGTTTATAGTATACAGCACCGGTATCATGCACTGTGCAGATGTCTTTTCCCCCGACGATAAGTCTGAAAACCAGATCGTAATCTTCGTGTCCTCCCCGTACACGTTCGGAAACAGCGAAGCCTCCGGTTTCCCTGACGTGTTCTGTCTTGTAAAGATAGATATGAGGCGGACCAAAATTAATCAGAGAGATGGCTGACAGCGGATCGCGGAAGGCAGGGTAAATTTGATTAGACCTCCCTGAAACTTCATTTACCTCCACAAATGCAATACAGCTGATCGTATCCGCTTTGTTTCGCAATGAGGCTACCTGTAATTCAATACATCGGGGGGTTAAAGCATCATCGGCATCAAGAAACTTAATGAAATCGCCTCTGGCTACCTCAAGGCCAGTATTTCTGGCAGCAGATAATCCTGCATTTTCCTGTCTGATCAATGTCACATTATTGAACTCGGAAGGGATGTGAATGGCAGGCTCACTCCCATCATCGATTACAATCACTTCGAGGTGACTGAATGTTTGTTCTTTTAAAGATCGCAATGCCCTGCTCAGGAAAGCTTGCTGCTGGTAACAGGGAATGACTATTGTGACCAAAGGTGAATAATTGTAGTTATCCGGCATTATGCAGTCCGTTGATGTTCAAAAAGAAATAACAAATGGAAATTGCATACGCAGGAAATCACTGATTTCCCGGCGATAGGCGACAGAAGCGATGATCACAATCTGGACATCAGACATAGAGATATCTTCGGGGTTCTGCACAGGGATTCCCCCTATCAGCTTAATTTTATCCCAATTTCTGTCAAAGATGGTCGCGACATTGAATCCGGCACTTTCTATTATTGAAATGAGTCGTTGCCCAAGTTCTCCTGCTCCGTAAACAGCTATTTTCTTACCCTGGTTTTCATTCAGTAATACGAACAGAGCTGTCAGATAATCGTCCCTGAAATCTGCGCTGGCGCTCAGAAGGCTGGACCGGTAATCAATAATCTCCTGGGGTTCCCAGAAACCGGAATAAGCAAGCAATTCCCTGTTACATTCTGACAGGGCATTGATCAATGTATCATTTCCCTCAGAGACGGCGAGCTCACGAATCACGGGGGTAAATCGAAAACCGGCAAAATGGTGAGGATTCGAGTTTACATAATTAGCCAACAATAACCCGCATTCAGAAAACTGACCCGCGGTTGTATCTTGTGAAATCCTTTTCAACTGGCAAAACCCGGTGAATATCGCGTGCAGCGTTTCCTGACTCATTTCAGCACGATTAAGCAGCATTTGTACGTTTTGCGTCCAGACGGACAACCTGACCGCCTCCGTTTGTGCGTCAGCGAGCTTTCCGGGACGCAGAATAACACCGGCTTTATGACACGCAGCTAAACAAGTTCCTTTTATTAACAGCCGCAATAATAAGTCATAGGTACCCATAGCGAAGTCATCACTACAAGATTCATCAAAGCCGTCTACAGAAAGCAAATCTCTGGCGGAAAAAAGAAAGCACTGAAGCGGGCCGGGGGACACCATCAACGCATCATGCAAAGGATTCCCGAAGGCACTGATAACGTCTGCATCTCCCTCATTACTTTCATCTGCCTCACGATACCCGATATAGCTGAACACACCGGAATCCATATCGTATACTTGATCAAGCAAACAATCAGGAAGTAACTCATCTTCGGCGTTAATAAACTTAATCAGGGAGCCCCCCGCAGCTTTCAGACCGGCATTCAGGGCTTCACCCGCATTCTGATATGTTTGATGAATAAATGTAACCGGCAAAGCAGAACTGTCCATGTCAGCTGATTGCGGCTGGTGAAAAATACCGGCCACTATGACTTCAACGTGACGATAAGTTTGCTCCATTACGGATTTAAGTGCCCGGTTCAGGCAAGCATCATTTTGATTACAATAAATTATGACAGAAACTAAATGTTCAATTTTCACAGTGACTTACCTGTCGGATTAATTTTCAACTGTTCATCATCCGGCGCGATAATTTCTATACCGCAGCATTCTTGCTTTTGGGCTTCCAGCATAATGGTTTCTTTTATTTCCTGCTGAAATGCCTGAGAGGCAATTACGATTCGCCGGCAACCCTGCTCAAGCGCCGCTCCCGCGCTGACAACTGTATAGCCCGCCACCTGATAGTGTTTTCCCAGCCCGGCTTTGCGATCAATCAAATGGCTTACAGCGATCCCGGCTGCTCTTAACGAGGGAGCCAGAGCAACAAAGAATTCACCGGCACCGTACACGCCAATATTCTGCCATCCCAGAGACGCCATTCTGTTGATCAGAAAATTAATTGCCTGCTGCTTATCATTTTTTAACAGCCCCATAAACCGGGGAACCGTATTATTATCCTCTGTTGCCAGTACACCGGCTGGCCAGTGAAGTTCACCCTTCTGCCATGCCCCGCCGCTGGTTACCTGAGCGACAGCCTGTTGTCTGGCAGAGTCAGCTTTCAGCTTTTTTTTCTGCTCTTCATCAATCACATAGAATTCGTTTTCACTGCCAAAATTATCCTGATGCTTCAGTTGTGCAAACAACGTTGCTTCGTCTTCACTGGGCATCATGAGATAACGCTTCACCAGCGTTGCAGCCTGCGAGGCCGGGAGTGGAGGAAGCTCCATCTTATGAGCCATATCCATATAAGTCAGGCAACCTTCAAGAAATGCATCGCAAAAAGCACTGTTCTCTGGCAACGCCCTGCCCGTGACCGGTCTGACTTTTCTGTCATCATCGACGTAACTCAGTGTGGAGCCTTCACTCCCGAGTAACAAAGCTTCAATACATTCCGGCGACCGTGCCAGACGTTCAGCAATACGGTCATATAGTCCGCCGGGAGGCAGAAAAACACTGTATGTGGTGTGGTTGAGGAAACGGTAAATTCTGTCCGTGGCAAAAAACAAAAAATTGGCTTTGGCAGGGCTGCCAAAAATGGACTCCAAAGAATGCTGAATAGTCCCGCCATCTCCAAAATCCACTACGGCACAATCGCCGAAATCCGCCCTTAAAACATCACGCGTATAACGCAAAAAAAGAGATTTCTGGGTAGCAACTTTTTGCTGTATTCTTGCACTGTTTTTGTGTGCTTTTTCCAACAAGACCTGTCGTAATGTCCGCCCGTCCACCATCATGTTTCCGGCGCTGCGCAAGCAAACAGATGGACTGAGACTGCCGAATCCGTCAGAACTGAGATAAAAATCATCAGCAAAGTTCTGCAGCGTGTATCCATTGTAATGTATTAGCGTATCCACAGCCTGTTCCAGCCAGTCTGCTTTTTCAGTATTAATTCCAGCCCAGAATGCTGACAGGCGGGACACATACAGTGATTCCACCGTAATGCAGTCTTCCCCCTGAAGTGCAAAATACTTTCGCAGCAGTGGGGTAAAAAACGCTCCCTCCCGCATGACACAGAGAATATGCCTGATGTTTGCAGCTTCACATTGTGCTCGTAGCCAGCCGGCAAAAGCCTGCATTACCGGGCCCCACACGAAGCTGCCTAAGTCACGTGCAATATACTCTGCTCCCCCTTTTTCGCTGTGTGCCGGTTGTTCAAGACAACTCAACGTACGTGCAGCGCCAGAGACGCCGGGCTCCGGAGACAGGGCCATTTCCATCCGGGTAATAAAGTGCACATCGATAGCCGGTGAAAAATGCAGAGCGTCGAGTCCGGCCGCCAGGGCTGCGTCCACATCTGAGGCTTTATTATCACCTGCATGCAACCAGCTTTCCGGGCTGGCTTTCAGTACTTCTTTTACGTGTAAAAACAATTTACCGCTTTGCTTGGTAACGCCTGTTTCAGAGGATACGAAAAGCGGTAACTGACAAAGATCTTCATTCCCCCTGAAAAAAATCTCACGGATTTGTGCGGCAGAAAAGTACATATCGGAAATGAGTGCAACCTGAACCCCCTGCTCTTTAAGTTGCCTGATCACATCAACAAGCGCTGTGTTAACCACACTTATCTGCGTTTCCGCCTCACGCTCAGCCAACGCCAGTGCACTGCGTAATACAGGAGAAAAGGGCATAGCGGAAAAAATTTGCTCAAACTGTATGTCTTCACGTTCATTGTGTAGCTGTCTGGCCAGTGCTTCAGCGTGGACACGTAACGAGGGATAATCCGGAGCAGGCACCCTGTGTCCGGCAAAAATGCTGCTATCTATGAGACTGAAAATCTGAAGGGGATCTGAGACGTGCCTGAAAATCAGGGTATCGAATATATCGAATGTAACGGTTTTTATTTGCCTGCCGCTGACACGCTGAAGAATGTGCCGGTAAATATTCATATCGACGTATCCGCGACTGAAGTGCCGGTACGATGGAACGCCACATAGCCATCTTCTAATTGCCTGCGGATTACAGGCCCGTGTACCTGTGCAAACAGCTGCTGGTACGTATGATAAGCATGCTGAATTGCAGTTACTTCCTGCACCTGACAAACATTAAAAAAACGATCAACGATATATCTGCCTGCAGGCACTTCTGTCACGTCCAGAATATGACTGACGACATGGATAGCATCCTGTCCGGCTTCTGAACCGGCATATTGGGCACAGCTGATAATTCTGGCCTGAGGCCAGACCTGAAGGATTTGTCCTGTCACTGCAGTATAATTGTCAGGTTCATCACACACCACCAGCCTGATCCAGTCCTCACCAATGGCATCCCGCCAGCAATACTCAGACTTAGCCAGAATATTCTGTGGCTGAGCGTACCACTGCCCCATTGCAAAATCATAGACAGACAGATTACTGCTGAGCGATTGTGAAGACTGTCCTTTGCGACTGGCCCAGAATGCTTGTCTGGGGAGCTCACTTAGCCTTACAGCGATAAATGAATCAAAAGACTCTTTGGTCAGATACTTCGCAAAATACCTCAGCCGGTTTCGCTCAAAGTAATAATTACTGAATGTATTGGTGGCGTGAAGTGCTCCCATCTTATGCTGAACACGGGCACTGGCAATAGCGTGGACTTCAAAACCGGCCTGCTTCACCCGGGTACACCAGTCCATATCGTCCCAGTAGATAAAATGGGCTTCATCGAACACGCCCGCTTCGCGGATTATCTCTGTACGTGTGACCAGACAACAGGCAGGTACATAGTCGCAGATCACAACATCAGGTAGCGAGTTATCATCTTTGTGGCCTTTTAACGGTGTTTTCACACCATAGTTTTCCCGGTCAATAAATGCACCGAGCTCCTGCAGAATATCAGGATCATCCATGGTACAGATCTTGGCACCGGCAACGCCTACCTCTGAATGGGCCTGTAAGTACGCGACCAGTTTGGGCAAGGTGTCGGTGTCGAGAAGAATATCGTTGTCCAGCAAGGCCACATAATCGCACCCGGTTTCCACTGCTGCACGCATGCCGGTGGCAAAGCCCCCTGCTCCGCCGGTGTTTTCTGCTTTTGCAATAAGCGTCACCTGTTTGCCGTACTCGCTTTCAATCAGCTGCTGACTGCCGTCGGTGGAGGCATTATCCACCACGATCACATTGATACTCAGTGAATCAGATTGTGTGGCCAACAGAGAATCGAGGCAGCCTTTCAGGTAATCTTTTTTATTGAAGTTGCAAACTACTGCCGTCAGGGAGACTGTCATCATGCACTCCCCTGACGAATAAAAGCTTTCACTTTTGACGGGTTTGCCCGGTTGCCAAACGCAAACCGGTGACGATCATCGAAGAAGTGGCCTGTTGCAGACGACTTTTCTATCCACTCAACAAATTTCTCATCGTTACCACGGAACAGAAAGTACAGAGCAGCGGCAAACTGATGATGGGCAATACCCTGTAGAATAATGTCCGGCTCTACACCAAATTGTGCAGCCTGTTCACAAGCAAGACAGATATCCCGCAGGCTTTGCTCACGGCGCTCTGTGCTACGCTGCGTTTGCGCGCCGAAGCTGTCAGGATGAATACGGTAACGCCCCAGTACATCCGGCATGTAGTTGATGCGGGCATTCAAGAAACCGGCGTTTAAGATATAAAATGGATAATCCAGAATAATGCGGCAGTCTGTCGCAATGGTGCAGGCAAGATGGTTATGCCGGCGGAACATCACACTGCTGGCCTGCATGTAGGTGCCGTAGCGGATAAGGTGAGTGATGTCTGACTGTGGTGGTATGTGCTGCCAGTTGTAGAAAGTCTGGCTGTACAGGCGAATGGTTTCATTAGTTTGCGAATCGAACATATCAGACTCATGAAACACCATCTGGCATTCAGGGTGATTGTCGAGATAGTCCACCTGCTTTTGCAATTTACCCGGTAAGGCAACATCATCGCCATCCAGATAAGCAATGTACTTACCTCCTGCTTCACCAAGCAGAGTTTTCATATTTTCAGCCAGTCCCGCATTCTGCGTTTTAAAGATAGCTTTTAAGTGACTGAACTCCTGACGCAGCGCTTCAATTTCTTCGCGGGTGTTATCAGAGGATGCATCGTCACACACCACCACTTCATAATCGAAATCGACATGCTGATCCAGCACTGAACGCAGGCACTCCCCGATATAACGCTCAAGATTATAAGCCGGTACAATGACTGACAGTTTCATTCAAACACCACTTTTCTGCCTAACTGGCTAAACAAATCATATCCGTCCCAGTCCGGAGAAAAAGCAAGTGCATTCCCCAGAGGTACTACCCTGTCTATTCCCTGTATCGGCAACGCGCGGATAATCTTAAAAAGTGCTTCTTTTTCAAAGCCGGCGTAAGACAAAGTCTGCCAGCCTGCGTGGTCGTAACCGGCAATCGCCTGTACATCATCAATATGAATACAGAACAGCGTACTATGCCCCTGATGGCGTTCCAGCAAGACATGGTGCCAGTGATTAATATGTACAAGAGACAGATCACCGCATTGCTCTGCTGTACTTGCCGCACCATCAGCAATACACCACTGGGCAAGCACCAGCTGCTCGTTGCGCTGCACCATTGAAGGGGCATGCTGAACCGCTATACCCGACAGGGCGCGGGTCAATGTGTTCCAGTTTTGCTTTTCTCCCGTCCAGAACAGAATGCGGGGAGAAGAACAGGCCTGTTGCTGAAACATATCGCATTCACGCCACAATGCTGATGCCATGGCTTCTGCCTTTTCATCAGCACTTTGCGCACCGTCACTTTTTAATGCATCCACGTTTATCAGTGCTGCTGAGAATCTATCGGCAAAACTGATGTCCCGGCATCTTGGCTTACAGGATAACCCGCGTATTTGCCTCACGCTGTCGTCTCCGCCCCATAACACTCTGGCATCCGCCAGCATGCTCACTGCCGGGCCGGCAGGGTCATCCCGCTCAAAATGGATAAACTGATTGCCGGCATGGAGGGCAGCATGTTCCGGCAGCAACAGCAAGTATCGTAACTTTTCCAGCAGAACCGTTTGCACATCGCTGTCTCTGCCTGATACCCGTACCAGATTTCTGTTGCCCATCAACAAGGCGCAAATCCAGCTGTAGATAAACATGGTGTCCACATTCGCCGGTGTGTAATGCACCACCAGTCCCAGCGGACGGTAACTTTGCTTTGCTATATTGGCTGTCAGCGCATTCAGATTACCTTGTCTGAGCCAGTGACCCAGCGCTATGAGTTCAGGATACTGGCGGCAGTCTGGTGATGTCATGAGCTGGCGCGACAACGCAGTAGTAAATACCAGCACGTCAGCGGCACTGACAGCAAGATTTTGTGCACTGATTGCCGGCAACGCATCAGCGGAGACTGGCTCCAGCCGGATTAAATCTCTAATCACACAGCACCTCCGGCAGTATCACTGCAACCCCGCAATTCTGCTTTCGGCAACCGTCCCGTGACTTCGAAATAACGTCCTTTACGCCCGCAGGCACAATCGTCTTCCCCCATAATTCTGCCACGATCTTCAGTTAGTAAACTGTAGCCGGGATAACTGTGAGGCAACGCCGATATAACCTGAATAATACCGGGTTCGTCAGGGCCGCAGATTGCCAGCGTACGGGGATCGCGGATCACCACTTCTGCCAGAGAAGGTGCATGTAAGTGGCCTTCTTCACATTCCACAAATACACTGCCTACCTGCTCTGCCATACCGTAAAAGTTATGCACTTTTGTGATGCCGGTTACTGCGCGCACGGTATCTTTAAACTGGAGGTTACTAACCTGTTTGTCCTTAAGCTTTTTCCATCCGCCACTGTGAATAAGGATCCCGTCAGATAAATTAAGCGCAATACCGTCTGCTTTAAGCGCTTCCACGAAGTGTAACCACACCATAAAGGTAAAGCCGAACACCAGCACCGGTTGTCCGGCATACTTATCTGCAAATTCCTTTACCGCCTGATGATTCAGCGACATATCGGTGTTCAGTGCATAGGTATGTCCGCGGCCAAAAAAAGCCATGCCGCCGACGCCGGCTCCCCGGGCTGAGAGATGAGGGCTTTTCAGCACATCCGGCGAATCAATGATCAGCATAGGCAAACGCTGTTTACCAATAAATTGCTGCATGATGGTGACCAGCGCTTTGGATTGCCTGGCACTGGTTTGTTTATCCAGAGTCACTTTCGCCGTCACCTGACCGGTCGTTCCGGATGACTGCAAGGTTTTAAACACATTTTGGGGTGCCACGCTGCTTAGATGCATCAGTTTGAAAAGCCGCACAGCCAGATAGGGTAAGTCGCTGTATTCATGGAAAGTCTCCGCAGACGACGCGAAAAGCTGATGATATGCATCACAATGTGTCAGATGATGCTGATGCAGCAATGACGTGACATGACACAATAAGCGACTTTTCTCTGCCTGAGGCAGGCCATACACGGGTTCGCTGAGCAGCAGGTTATACGCGTCTTCATAAGACTTTGGAAAAAGCGCGGAATCAGCCGTTATCATGCTAATCCCTTCCTGCTTTCAAAATAGCCTGATAATCTGTTTTTCCGTTACCCAGCAATGGCCAGTCTGAAAATGCCCGTACCGTTAAGTAGGCAGGCGGCGCGGATACCAGAGATTTAAGGCGACTTTCAGCTTTTGACACATCACTTTCCCGGCATGCTATGACAAGAAAATTGTCCTCACCGGCCACTTTAACTTCCAGCCCCTGCTCTGCAAATAACGCTTCCAGTCCGTCCAGATTCACCCGTTCACCGGCCAGTTTAATAATGCGTTTTAAGCGGCCTGTTATGGTGTAGTCGCCGTCTTCATCGAAAAAGGCTAAATCACCGGTATGTAACACAGCGGAAGGAGAAAACGCTGCCAGATCGGTATGATCAGACACATACCCCAGCATGACATTTTTTCCTTCATACAGCAGTTCCCCCGTTACGCCGGGCTCACTGATAAGCCGGCCATATTCATCACAAAGTGACAATTTGCCGCCCGGTATCGCTTTACCTGCTGCTGAAGGTTTGCTCAATACGGTATGTGGTTCGAGATATGCCATTCTCGCGGTCGCCTCTGTTTGTCCGTACATGATGAAACATTGCTTGTTATATTTATCGGCATATTCAGCGAGGGTTTTAACCCCGGCTTCTTTGAGCTTGCCACCAGCCTGAGTGAAATAAGTAAGTTCCGGCAATAATTGGCGGTCAAACCGTAAGCGCAGCAGCATTTCATAAAAAGACGGTACGCCGGACAGTGACGTCACCGCTTCATCTTTAAGCAACGTCCAGAATGCACGGTCCATTGGCGTAAGTGAAGTCAACCTGACTGTCGCCCCTTTTGCCAGATGGGTATTTAGTACCGACAACCCGTAGGAATAAGAGAGTGGCATGGTAAGCAGGGTTTTATCTTCTGATGTAACAGGAAGATAAGAACAGATAGAGGCCGTATTCGCAGCAAGGTTTTCACGGGATAAAGCAACAAACTTTCCACCGCCGGTTGAACCCGATGTGGTAAGCAACAGTGCCAGTTCCCCGGCTACAGGTATGCATCGCTGGTGTTTTACGGTCAGGCTGTTGTCTGCCACCAGCAAATTGGGGGTGAGCCTGGTGATTAATGCCTGTTGTCCCGCTGCGGACAAACCAGGGTGAAACAGCACCACAGGAAAGCCCGATTTCAGACAGGCCAGGTAGCAACTTACAGAATCAACATTACCGCACATGGCCAGTGCCACTAACGGTCGCTCCACGGTGCTACTGAGTTTTTCCTGCCACTCTGCAATATGCCTTTGCAGCTCAGCGTAAGGGCAGATCCCTTCGTCTGTGATCAGTGCCGCCTTTTCACTGTTGCAGGCAAACACATCCTCAGGGAACACAACGCTCACGGATAAAATAACCCGTCCACGGGCAAGGTATGACCCGTCGTATAAGCCGACTGACGGGACAGTAAAAATACAACAGCCCGCGCCACATCACCGGCACGGCCAGCCCTTTTCATGGTAATTCTGGCTTCAACTTTAGCCCTGGCATCCTCTTCATAATGCGCGGTAAGCCCTGTATCAATGAAGCCCGGAGATACCGCATTCACACGGATCCCCACTGCCGCCAGTTCTTTCGCCAGCGACTTGGTTGCTCCGCTCAGCGCAGCTTTACTGGCACCGTAGGCACTCATGCCTGTAGCCCCCATTTCGCCAATCTGAGAAACAATGTTCACAATACTGCCATGACGGTGGCGTGCCATTAAGCGGCTGGCCAGTTGCATATGCTGATAAGGGGCAAGGAAGTTCACATTCAGCTGTGACTTTAACGCGTCCATACCGCTTACGGTAAAAGCGGCTTCTTCCATAATGCCGGCATTATTAACCAGGCCGGTTAACGGACCGATATCACTTTGATTCTGTTGTTTCTGAATTTGACGGAAGGCGTCTTTAACAGCTTTTTCGTCAGTCACGTCATAGTTCAGCGGGATCACCCGTGATTCATACTGATTTACCAGCGCAGCCAGTTTAGCTTCATTGCGCCCGGCAGCAAATACTGCGGCACCGGCCTGCACGCACTCATTAACAATGGCACGGCCAATATCACCGGTAGCCCCTGTTATCAGTACCGAGCCACCTTTAAGCAGGATAGATTCAGAATTGGACGTCATACTTTGTCAGGATCTCTTTCGCTTTGCCCACGGAACTCATATCAATAATGTCGTCGGTATCGAGCATGACATCAAAGGTGTTTTCCAGCTCGGAGATCAGGATCATGTGTGCAGTAGAATCCCACTCTTTAATAGTGTTGTAGGTCAGTTCATCCGTGACCATCTCTGTACTGATCCCCAGAGCCTGAACAAATGACTGTACGAGCTTTTGCTGATTATCCACAAAAAACCTCTTTATTGACTAAGACTTGCGCGGACGCGACAAGAAAGATTTCAGTGTTACAGTTTGCCGCTCATAGGCCTCTTTTTGCAAGCGCAAGCGCACAAAATCGTCCTGACCGCTGATTTCATAGCCCAACTGACGGTTATATTTCAGTGCGGCGTCGTTATCCGGTTTCACCGCCGCCGAAAATTCGGTCACATTGAAATGGGAAAAACAATAATCATACATCGCCAGAGTGGGAGCGAAAGCCAGAATGTTGCCCTGATAATCAGGTTCACCAATATATAAACCGGGCTCTAATACCCGGGCGGAGACTACTGTCTCTCCGATGACCGGCACTTTCACATTGGTTGAGCCAACAGGCCGCCCTTTGTATTCGATAATCCAGTGCATCTGAGACGGGTCGTGACTGATTTTTTGAAACCATGCAGCTTGTTGCTCCGCAGTGATGAGTGATGTAGACACCATCTTCTCACGCACGTAGTCGCTGTTCCGCCACTGCCTTAATTTATCCAGATCGCCCTCTTCCAACGGCCTTAAGGTAACCTGCCAGGCTTCAATACGTGGTGCCTTAACAGTTGACTCCTGCCTCATGGCTGAATGACCTCTGCGATAGCATTAAGGACATTAAACGCACCGTCAGCATGATACTTACCTTTTACTGCCTGCTGCATGGCTTCCAGCTTACCGGGTTGCTGCCAGAGTGCATGCACTGTGCGGGCAATCTCGTCGACAGGCACATCGCCGGTACAATCAAAGGTGGTACACCAGCCTTCCTGCTGAGCCTGCTCAGTCGCCGTTCTCTGGTTTTCTGCCACCATCAGCAGTACTGAAGGTGTTTCGCAGACGCCCAGTTCAAACTGACTGCCTCCGGCGGCACTGACAGCAAGCTTACTGTGCCGCCACACATCGGCCATATCCTGACAATTATGTATATGCTGAATCGCCAGCGGACTCGCCTTTATTGCCTCATTCAGTGCACTGATATTATTAAACGCCGCACCGGTAATTACCCGCACCGGCACATCATTAAGTACATCAGACAACGCATTAATTAACGGGACGGTCAGCCCTTTCGGATCGCTGCCGCCGATACAAACGGCGATGCCAAAGCGCTTGTCCTGTGGCGGGTTATCGCCCCGTTGAAATTCACGTCTCATCAAACGGTAATCAGGTCCGGAACAAATTTTTACTGCCGGGTTAATTTCCAGATATTGCGCATCTAGTGACGAAGTGGTGCTGTTTACCACCAGCGAGGCCTGCGCGACCTGACTAAGTTGCCCGTCATCCATGACCACCACAGGGATCCCTGCCCCGCACAGTCCGCTCAATGAATCTGCCGGTATATCGTAGCCGTCAATCACAACAACTGAGGCATTCATGCGCTGGGCCTGTTCTGTCAGCCAGCGACTTTCTTCATCATCACTGCCACAGGGCACTTCCGTCACCGGATAAATCCAGTCGTTTCTTGCTATAGCCAGCGCCCTGCCGCCCTTATCTGTAAAAAAATGGCAGGGAATGTCGTAGCTTCCGGCCGCCTGAGCCAGTGCCAGCGAACGCATCAGATGTCCCATTCCAATCGCGGGCGACACACTGACTCTGAATACTATAGGTCTCACTTAAACGTTCTCACTTCAGGGCTCTCATTTCTCCAGATGTTCCCACTTGAGCGCGGTGCCTTTTTTCAACGCGGTACGGGCTTTACTGCCGAGGACTTCCTGCCAGTGCTTTGGCGCAAGGCCAAAAGCCGGCCGGACGATTTTCAGGTTAGACTCATCCAGCGTGTCACCAATATTCACATCTGCGCTTATATAAATTGAGCGGCGGTATTGTTTTGCCGCTTCCTCAGCCTGACTACCTCCGTAACGAACCTGCCCCATGCCTTGCCAGGCACGCTCAGATTCTGTTACCAGCATTTTGAGCTCTGCAGGCTCCAGTGAAAAAGCCGCATCCACACCACCGGCGCTACGATCCAGCACGAAATGTTTTTCAATAACAGTGGTGCCCAGCGCGACGGAAGCCACTGCCACACCGATACCGCCGGTGTGATCACTCAATCCCACCTGACAGTGAAAAGCGCTGCGCATATTGGGAATAGTGTTCAGATTAGTATTGCCGGGGTCTGCCGGATAGGTGCTGGTGCACTTCAGCAGCACGATATTGTCACACCCGTTGCGGCGGGCACAGTGAACGGCCTGCTCAATTTCAGCAAGGCTTGCCATGCCCGTAGACATGATCAGGGGCTTCCCTTTACTTGCGGCCCTGGCGATAAGGGGTAAATCAGTCAGCTCGAACGACGCAATTTTAAAACACGGCACGTCGAGACTGTCGAGGAAATCCACAGCTTCACCATCGAAGGGAGAGCTGAAAGCGAGCATACCCAACGCCTTTGCCCGGTCAAACAGCGGCTTGTGCCACTCATAAGGCGTTGCCGCTTTTTGATATAACGCGTGCAAAGATTCGCCATGCCACAAACTGTCTTTTTCTGAAATCACGAAATCGTCGGTAGCAACATCCAGCGTCATGGAATCGGCGGTGTAGGTTTGTAATTTAATAGCATGGGCACCGGCTTCAGCTGCTGCATCCACCATCGCACAGGCCAGCTCAAAGTCCTGACTGTGGTTGCCGCTCAGTTCTGCAATAATAAACGGAGGTTCATCCGGGCCGATTAAACGGTCACCAATTTTTACATCATGCACCGGCATTCCCCTCTAAGATATTCATCACGCCCTGTGCGATCTGCTCAGGTTCAACAGCCACATCTGACATGTCAGTGGCATACTCGGGCATCAGCGTTCTGGGATCGACATTGCCGCTGATAACCAGAGACGGCGTACCGGTGGCTGTTGCCAGCCACTGCGGCGCAGAAGGTACGGTTATCAGTAACTGACTTGCTTTAAGTTGGGATAACGTCTGGCGCATAGAACAACGCCCGTCAAATCCGGTCCAGACATGAACGCCCTGTGCTTCGAGAAGCGCTTTGAGCGCCTCTCCGTGCGGGTAATTCCGCTCCGCAGTTCTTGCGCCGGTCGCCATGGCAACCACAGGCTGGTTGAGACCGGCCAGATGACTGTCGGCTTCCACATCAATGGTCATGTCCATGTCGATAGTGCTGAATCCGCAACAACGTCTGAGATAAAATTCAGGATACCCCCGCTCAGGTACCTGCCCGTACTCCCACCAGGTTGTATGCCATTGTGCCATGCTCATCCAGCTGCTTTGCATATACTGAGCGGGTAAATTAACGTAATCCGGCGACAGAGTTTGCTTCTGAAATTTATCAACGAGTTCAGCCACACTGATACTCATGGTATTACCAACCACTGGTTCACCGGCATCTTTTAAGAAGCGGGCGAGGAAACACGGCATAAACCACGTGTCGAGATTGATGATCTGAGTATATTCTTCAGCCAGGATCTGTTCAGCCAGCCCGAGAAACGTTTGCATGGCATCTACGATGTTTTCCGGCCACTCTCCCTGTTTCAGCGCGTGAACGGTAATGTCCGGTTCTGCCAGCTTCAGTAACTCCTCACCGGCGGCATAAGTCAGTGCGTGAATACTGGCTCCGGGGAATTTTGTTTTTACGTAGCGGATAGCCGGGATCCCCACACAGGTGACATCGCCAAGTCCCAGCATTCTGATTATGAGTATTTTTTCCTGCATAAATTTATTCTGTCTTTATATACGCGCGGTACATGAGTTCAGCCCTTTCCCAGTCCTCCGGTGTATCAATATCCTGTACCAGATGGCGGGGCAGGATCACGGGAATACTGGTAGGCGCAAACATAGGCTTATCTGTCAGCCAGGCAGAAGCTTTCCCCCAATAGAACTGGCCGGCATCGTGAAAACTTTCGGTCAAATCCTGAGAACGGGTGGCCATTTTGCTGGCATCGAAAGGAAGCACGCCTTTGCCATGTAACCGGATTGCCCGTTGGATTGGGAATGGAAACGTTGTGACTGAAAAAGCAAAGTGCATGTCAGGATTGTCGTTCAACCGTGACAACCCTTCTTTCAGGTATGTGGCACTTAGAAAAGGCGCTGTGGCATAGATACAACATACGTTGTCTACCTGCCCCTTATCGTCCTGATAAGAATCAATAGCATGACATACTACCGGCGCAGTGCCGGTGAAATCATCAGCCAGCGACGCCGGGCGTTGGATAACATAACTGGCACCGTACTTTTCAGCGATAGCGGCAATTTCTTCGCTGTCGGTGGATACGACAATATCATCGAAAACAGCGGCTTTCAGCGCCGCTTCAATAGAATAAGCAATGAGCGGTTTGCCGGCAAAATTCCGGATATTTTTACCTTTTATCCGTTTGCTGCCGCCCCGTGCCGGAATAATGGCAATGTTCACAGTAATGCCTCTTTCAGACAGTCAATCACCTTTTGCTGCTCGCTCTCTGTGAGTAAAGGATATAAGGGCAACGTCAGTGCACCCCGGTAATATTGTTCACTGACAGGAAAGTCACCTTCGCCAAACCCCAAAGCCTGATAATAAGGATGAAGATGTATAGGGATGTAATGAACATTTACGCCGATACCAGCGGCTCTCAGGGTATTAAAAATGGCTGTGCGCTGCGCCGGTTCCACTTCAATCATATAAAGATGCCACGCACTGTTGTTATCAAACAACGGACGTTTTACGGGCAATGACGCCAGTGCCTCATGATATCTGGCTGCTCTGGTGCGTCTTTCTGCGACAAAACTGTCCAGTCTGCTCATTTGTGCCACACCTAAAGCCGCGTGTAAGTCACTCAGCCGGTAGTTAAAGCCTAAATGTATTTGCGCGTAGAACCAGGGTTCGTCGTCATGCCCGGCCGGTATGGTTGCCGGATCTTTAGTAATGCCGTGACTGGCATACAAACGAAGTTTATCCGCCAGTAGCTGGGAACCCGTCAACACCGCGCCGCCTTCTGCTGTGGTCACTGATTTCACCGGATGAAAACTGGTCACGACCATGTCGGAGTAAACACAGGAGCCGACACGGTTTCCCCCGTCATCTTTACCTCCCAGCGCGTGGGCAGCGTCTTCAATGATCGTAATATTCAGCGGGCGACATAAATCAGCAATCGCTTTCATGTCACAGCTACTACCCGAAAAATGCACAGCAATAAGCACGTCAGGCAAGTTACCGGCAGCAGACGCTTTTTCCAGTTTAACGGTAAGGGCATCCACACTTAAATTACGGGTGACAGGGTCAATGTCGACAAAATCCACAGCAGCCCCGCAATACAACGCCGCATTGGCAGAAGCCGCAAAGGAGTTCGGGACTGTCCATACTAAATCTCCGGCTCCCACGCCGGCGGCCAGACAAGCAATATGAAGTCCTGACGTGCCGCTGTTACAGGCGACTGCATATTTTGCCCTGGTATAGTCACACAAGGCCTGCTCAAAGGCCGGTACCTGCTTGCCCTGGGTCAGGAACTCATTTTCCAGCACCTGTACCACGGCATCCACATCTTCTTTAGCAATTGTGTGTTTACCGTAAGGGATCATGATGTGAGCTTATCCAGTTCACGAAGCTCTTTCACTGACAGAAAATGTGGATTTTTGCCGGAATGATATTCAAACTTTTCTTCTGCGGCTTTGCCACGCTCACCAGTGCGATTTTTGAAGTAATCCACATTCTTATCGAAGAAGGTAATGGCCGGCGCGATAACAAAGTGGTCATCGAACTCAATAGAATGATGTGCCATTTCTTCAGGCACCATAACCTCATGAAGCTTTTCACCAGGGCGTATACCGATGGTTTCGTATTCCCGTTTACCGCTCATGGCTTCCACCAGATCGACGATACGGATTGAGGGTATTTTAGGAACGAAGATTTCTCCTCCCTGCATGCGGGAGAAGTTTTTAATTACGAATTCCACCCCTTCATCCAGAGTGATCCAGAAACGGGTCATTTCCGGATGAGTCACCGGCAACTTGTCCCGCCCTTCACTGAGTAACTGACGATAAAAGGGAACTACCGAGCCGCGGGAGCCGACTACGTTGCCGTAACGTACTACCGAGAACCTTGCACCGTTGGCTCCGGAGATATTATTGGCTGCCACGAAGAGTTTATCCGAAGCCAGTTTCGTTGCGCCATACAGGTTAACAGGATTAGCGGCCTTATCGGTGGATAACGCAATGACCCAGGAAACCTTATTGACGATACAGGCATCGATGACATTTTGCGCACCGTTGATATTGGTCTTTATACACTCATTAGGATTGTATTCTGCCGCCGGTACCTGCTTCAGTGCTGCCGCATGGACCACGTAATCCACATCTTTCATGGCAGTGATCAGACGTTCTTTATCTCTGACATCACCAATGAAGTAACGCATGCAGCTGTCATTGAAGCGCTGCTGCATTTCAAACTGTTTCAATTCATCGCGGGAATAAATGATGATTTTTCGGGGTGAGTAATTTTTGAGTAAGTGACTGACAAACTTTTTCCCAAAAGAGCCTGTACCACCGGTAATCAAAATATTTTTATCATTGAACATATTCGTGTTCCCACAAAGCGTGAGCCCTAAGGCTGCAAGTCAAGATTCAGCGCATCATACAGCCAGACTTAACGGTATTTTTTTACCGCCTTCTGGCTTCTCAGAAATTGGCTGACATCGTCTTTAGCTGATTTTAGCAAAGTCTGCGCCATTTCTTTTAACATATTATTGACGGTAACTTCCTGTTCTGCAAAAGATCTTGCCGTTTCAGGGTCTGAATTTTTAAGGTGGGATTGAATAACCGTGTCACGCCTGGTCATCAAAGTCAGCAAAGTGCTGTAGCGGGCTTCTTCGTCATCGTCCGTCAGGCACTGCAGGATTTCAGCATTAATGTCTGCCAGCGCCTGAGGAGTAAACTCATGATTTAATTGTATATTCACACGGCCTGTCGTTTTTGACGCTGTGCTTCGTACGCTTCCTCTTTAGCGGCTTGAGGAATCTGTACCCAGGCATCACGAATGGGAGTTAACAGGCTAATCACTTCATCCAGGATCTGCAAGTCATTCCGTACGTGAGCTTCCCCGGTTCTCTCAATCATATACTCATAAAGTGAGTACATGTTTTCTGCGACTTCTCCGCCCACATCCAAATCCAGTGTGTCACGAAGATTCATCAGAATAGCCGTCACGCGGGAAAGAAACTCAGATTTAGCGGCAAATTCTTTACGCTCCATTGCGCCTTTTGCAAACGCTAACCGGTCCAGTGCGCCTTGCATCAACATAAGCGTCAACTTATGGGGATCAGCATTTGCGATATCTTGTTTCAGGTTACCCTTGCGGTATGCGTTTATGCCTGTCAGTGCCATTATAATTCCTCACTTATCACAGAGATGCCAGCAGTGCAGAGCCTGTCGAATTCAATTGCGAAACGGTCTGGTCGAGGGCCAGATATTTATCCCGCAATATTTGTTCGTAGTTTGCCATTCTTAATTCCAGACGCTCACGATCATCATAAAGCTGATCACGGTCATCCTTCGCTGCACGCTCTCTTAAACTGATTAATCCACTGTATGAAGTGTATTGATCAGTGAACTCATAGAGTTTAACGGCAATACCTTCGTTTTCATCAGTAAATAATTTGGCTATTTCGTCAAAATTATCTTCAAGTGCATCTTCAAGGCGCTCATTACCGGAACCCAGACCGAAATCTGTGTCACCGATTTCCAGCTCACCATCGGAATTAAGCTCTACACCCAACTGGAATAAACCTCCAAGCGCAGAGGATGAAACACTGCCGCCGACAATCGAACCCAGTCCGGTCATGATGCCCCGCATCAGCGAGTCGCCGGCAAGATCACCATCGTCTTCCAGTTCAGATTCACCGTAACGGGTAAGGTTCTGCAACTCTTTGATGACGCCGTTATAGGTGTCGACAAAATCACGGATCTTTTTATCCAGGCCGTCACGGTCGTAACCAATTTCTAATGTTGATGTCTGAAAGCTCAGGCCATCAGCGGACTTTGGCGACACGCGCTCCGCTTCAAAAGAAACGTTCTGGATCGTGTTTTCAAATTCGTTGGTACTGCTCTCTACCACGATACCGTCAATGGTAGCCCGTGCATTGGTCGCAGACGTAATATTAGACGTAGAGATTAAACCGGCAGAAGTTGAGCTGCTTGTTGCCACGCGGTTAAGTTCTGCCGCACCGGTGTCGTTGACAATTTCCAGATCATTACCGTCTCCGGTCACATCAGATGTGAAAACCAGCTTAGGGCCGGCCGATGTGCCCGTGTCGATAATATTAGCATTCACACCAAAGTTATCTTCACTGTTGTTAATGGCTTCCCGCAGCTGCGCCAGAGTCATACCGGCAGACACGTTGATAGTAAAGGAATCGCCGGATGCCCCTACATTAAACGTCAGGGAACCTGAACCGGAGCTCAGTACAGCATCGGAAGAAGAAGAGAAATTACCGTCATCAGTGACAATACGGCTGCCCGTTGCCAGCTGCTCTACGGCAATTTCATAGCTGCCCCGCAGGGCAGAATTTGATGCATCTGCAGAGAGGATCTCTACATCTTCTTCAGGATTGGTAATAGTAGGCTCACGACCATTGATGTCGTTATCGCTGCGCAGTTTATCGACTGCGTCCTTAAAATCGGACAACAAGGATTTAACCTGCCCGAGACCAGAAATTTCAGCTTCAATACGATCTTCACGCTCATTCAGGCGCTCTTCTTTCGGCGTCCTTTCGGCCTCAAGCAGTTGCGTGACCAGATCGTCAAGCGCAAGTCCGGAACCAACACCTAACGATTGAATAGTCATTTGCTTACCTCATTTAAACTTTGTTGTTTACCAGCACTCCTACACTGCTGCCAACATCTTCCTGCAAGGTTTTAATCCGTTCCGCGAGCTTTAACACTTCATCGGACGGGATCTGCCGGATGACATCACCAGACTCAGAATCTTTAACAGTAACCACTGAACGATTAGTATTTTCGTCAACGGAAAATGCCAGGTTTCGATTCTGAACCTGTAGGAATGCTTCTACCTCACGCGCAGCAACTTCGATGTCTTGCTGAGCCTGACCCTCTCTGCTTACTATATCGGCAGCATCGGTCACACCTTGAGCATTTCGGGAAGAATTACGCTCTTCCTGTTGCTTCTCAGTTGCTGACGCATCCTGGTTTGCAGGGGCAGGTGTTTGCACACGTTGAGACTGCACTTCTGTAAGGTTTGAAGCAGCAAAATTTTGGCCAACTTGTAAATTTGCAATTTCCACGTTTACCTCCATTCTCAAACGGCCCGGACGGGAAACAGAACTCCCTGTTTCCCCCTAGCCTTTCAAGTACGGCTCTCTACTATTATCCTAGCAGAGACAGAGCTGTTTGTGGACGCTGATTAGCCTGACTCAGCACAGAAACAGACGCCTGCTGGATGATCTGATTACGGGTCAGTTCTGCAGTTTCAGACGCAAAGTCAGTATCACGGATACGTGAACGTGCAGTTGACAGGTTTTCAGAAATACTGCTCAGGTTACGAATAGTAGACTGGAAGCGGTTTTGCAATGCACCCAGGTCTGCCCGTGCAGCACCGATAGTAGAAATGGCGTTATCAATGGCCGTTAAAGCGGATGTTGCACCGTCTACAGTAGCAATTGACAATGTACCAACGCCCAGACCGGAAGCACCGTAACCGCCACTGCGTGACAGGTTAACACTGATAGTCTGACCAGCATTTGCACCTACCAGGAACGCGGCAGAATAACCGCCTTTCAGCAGGTCAACACCACCAAACTGAGTGTCGGTAGAAATACGGGAAATTTCAGTTTGCAGTGCCGCTACTTCTTTTTGCAGCGCCGCGCGATCAGCTGAGCTGTTAATACCGTTTTGTGACTGAACAGCAAGCTGACGGATACGCTGTAAACTGGTTGTTACCTCTGCTAACGCACCTTCAGTAGTCTGCGTTAATGAGATAGCATCGTTTGCGTTACGCACGGCCTGGTTTAAGCCCTGAACCTGCGTAGTCAGACGATCTGAAATTTGCAGACCTGCTGCGTCATCAGCAGCACTGTTAATGCGGAAACCTGACGACAGTCTTTCAAAAGATGTGCTTAGCTTATTGCCTACATCGAACAACTGACGCTGTGCGTTGAGAGCAGAAGCATTTGTATTTACGTATAAAGACATTTGAATACCTCCTGGGGATCCGTTGCATACAATGCTACAATCAAATCCTTCCTGTTCAGATTCTCCGGGTCACTACTCCCATTGAATCCCCTCTTAGCGAACACATTCGGTGAATCGCATCAAAGTAATTAAATTACCCCTCAGCTATAGGTATCGGCGACTTCTTGAGGATCTTTAGCTTTTTTTCGAAAAAAATTTAAAATAACCTCAAGTCATTGATTCATATCGATTTTATATGATTAAAAACAGCTAAAAAGTAGTTTTAGAGTAGTATTGATAAAGATATTTAGTTTGCGAACGGGCGAAAATGTGCAAAATAGAAAAGTATAACTGGCACAACTTGTGTATCTGAGAAAATACATTACTGATGCGAACGCCAACAATTTGACAATTAGTTGGCACAGGAAATGCTTAGATTAGAATGAAGATTTCTGGTATGAAAATAATGCCGGAGTATTCATCATCGACGTTTGATGAAAAGTTTCGCTCTTAAACAGAGAAGCAAATTACGGTGTTCCGGTACATCATATAAAAAAGGCCGGAACAGATGTTCCGGCCAATTTGCTCACGTTAGGAGATAGAGCAAACTTTTAAAATGTTTCCAGTCGGCTGGCAGGAAAATTAGTAGAATTAACTGGCCTCTCAACCAACACTTCTACCTCTCAGTCCTGTTAGCCGGCGTTTTCTTGCTACGGCCCCCACCCGGGGGCCGTTTTTCATGGGCTGGCCTCTCATTTCCTACCCCCCATTTTTTACCCTTTATAATTACGCAGGGTATAGCGCTCTATTTATTATTAACCTCCGAGCAGAGATAACGCTGCCTGCGGACGCTGGTTTGCCTGTGACAGTATAGTTGTACTTGCCTGTTGCAGGATCTGATTGCGGGTAAGCTCTGCCGTTTCGGTGGCAAAATCTGTATCACGTATGCGGGATCTTGCCGCTGATACGTTTTCCGAGATGTTGCTCAGGTTGCGGATAGTTGACTGAAAACGGTTCTGTATCGCACCGAGATCTGCCCGTTTAGCATCAATATTGGAGATAGCCGCATCCACCGCTGTCAAAGTCACCGAAGCGTTAGACTCAGTAAGCACGTTAAGCTGGCTATTACCATTGGTCAGTCCCGAGAAGCCATAACCACCGGCACGAGAAATATTCACACCAATTGTTTGCCCGGCGTTCGCCCCTACCAGGAAGGCTGAAGAAAAACCGCCCGTCAAAATATCCACACCGGCAAACTGGGTAGTTTGTGCGATACGGGAAATTTCAAACTTAAGCGCAGATACTTCTTTTTGCAGTGCCAGCCGGTCCGCAGAACTGTTAATACCGTTCTGGGATTGAATAGCCAGTACACGAATACGCTGTAGTGCGTTGGTAATTTCCTGCATCGCACCTTCAGCGGTTTGAGCAAGTGAAATACCGTCGTTTGCGTTACGAACTGCCTGATCAAGACCCATGATTTGTGACGTCATACGGTCAGAGATTTGCAGACCTGCAGCATCGTCGCGGGCACTGTTGATACGGAAACCGGAAGACAAGCGTTCGAACGCAGTTGTCAGTGAATTTCCAGTGTTAAACAATTGTCGTTGTGCATTCAAAGATGACACGTTGGTGTTTACATACAGACTCATGGGTCTCTCCTAACAATTTAAGTAAGTGTTGTATTTATCTTTTTTATCAACACGGTTTTTTAAAATCTGGCACAGCGTATGCTAGATAAGCTATGTCAGTGATAATTCTCTGACACTTCCGGGTCACTCCCGGGAGTTGAGCGTCACGCTCTGCTGACAGGCAGGTATGTTGTTCCAGACCTCATACCTCTCACTACCTCCTGGCTTCATTCCTGCCGGTCGGCCCCATCAACTAGTAAGCACTCACTATCACTATTAAACCAAACTTTCCCTGACCTTTATTCTTCTTATTTTTTGAGGAAAATTGTCTGGTCTGATGATAGCCGGCAATGTTCGGTTGTTTTGCCGGAGTAAGCGGGCTTGTCAAAATATTGCCGCTTACCTGTCATCTCCTAACGATTTTTGTTGCCGGATATATTGCTTTTATTCTTTCCCGGCGGTGACAAATATTGTTTTTATTCGTGTCACTTTATTGTTTTTCTGAAGGTAGCCGGATGATTATTATTTTTGTTCCGTGCCCCTTTGCTTTATGTATCGTACGGGGACGAAATTTCCTTTAGCCTTTTTTTAAAAAAAGCAGAGAAAAGAGATATGATTTTTTGAGGATGATTGATTTTTAAGGAAAAAAATGGCCGGACAAATTGTCCGGCCAACCGCTCTTCGTTAGGAGAGAATGAGCGTATTCTCACGCAAAGGGCCTTACGAGTCACTACCTCCCGGCTTCATTCCCATGCGTTTTCAGCTATACGGGTGATTAACCCAGTAACTGTAAGGCTGCCTGAGGACGCTGATTAGCCTGTGACAATACTGTAGTACTTGCCTGCTGGATAATCTGGTTACGGGTCAGGTCAGCGGTTTCTGAAGCGAAGTCAGTATCACGGATGCGTGAACGTGCTGCCGATACGTTTTCTGAAATGCTGCTCAGGTTACGGATAGTAGACTGGAAACGGTTTTGCAACGCACCTAAGTCGGCACGTACACCACCAATCGCAGAGATTGCGCTGTCTACGGCGTCCAGCACGCTTGATGCGCCGGCAACTGTAGCAACTGTAGCATCGCTCATGCCCAGGCCACCGGCACTGAAGCCGTCAATACCCGCCAGATTGGCAGCAGAAAGGTTTACAGAGATAGTCTGACCGGCATTTGCACCAACCAGGAACTGCGCTGAGAAACCACCGGTTAAGATATCAACACCGTTGAACTGAGAGTCCGTAGAAATACGGGTGATCTCTGTTTTCAGTGCAGACACTTCTTTTTGCAGCGCCAGACGGTCAGCAGAACTGTTGATACCGTTCTGAGACTGAACCGCAAGCTGGCGGATACGCTGAAGCGCAGTTGTAGTCTCATCTAACGCACCTTCTGCTGTCTGTGACAGAGAAATCGCGTCATTGGCATTACGGACGGCCTGGTTCAGGCCCTGAATTTGGGTAGTCATACGGTCTGTGATTTGCAGACCAGCGGCATCGTCTTTTGCACTGTTAATCCGGAAACCAGATGACAGACGCTCAAAAGAGGTGCTCAGGGAATTACCAACATCAAATAATTGACGCTGTGCGTTTAATGCAGACGCATTTGTATTAACGTACAAAGACATAAGTCTCTCCTACACTCTCAGTCCAGCAGGGCTGGCTGCCGGAACAACCGGCGATTACAAATTAGTAGTCACCAAAACCTGAGGGGTAATTGATGAACTGGCTCTCTCAGTAGTGTTATCGACATGGGGGGATTTCCCTTTAATAAAAAAATACAAAAATTGCCGTAGAGCGGCAGACATTTGCCGCCTATACTCAGTTAACACTTTGGTTTTATAACTATTTTCTATGCCCGAAAAAATTTTAAAAATTGATCGTCTTTGCCGCATATCCAGCCCGTATGCCCATTCCGCCTTTACCGGGCTGATAGCAAATGGTGAAACATTTCTTTGCTGTTACCGCCAGGCACTGACCCATGTCAGTGACGATGGCAGGATTGAAGTGACGTCGGTGACCGGTGACGGACAGGTGACAAACAGGCAGAGATTGTCATTACCGGGTTACGATTTGCGGGATCCTAAACTTTCCCGCGATGATAACGGGCGATTATGGTTAATTGCATTTGCCCGTCCGGTGACTCAGGCGACACGGGGAAACCGTTTTCAGATGGTGAGCTGGTTTTCCGGCTCCGGAAAAAGCTGGTCCTCTCCCCGTTTCTTTGGTGAACAACACTGGTGGTTATGGCGGATTACATGGCAAAACAACAAAGCGCTGGGTCTTGCTTACCATGGCGGCCCTCAGCAACTGACGTTATTTACCGGTCATCCCGGCAAAAATATGCAGCGTCATCCGATCCCGGCGATGTCTCTGGCAAGAGATAAGTTGGGCTACCCTAATGAAAGTGACATGCACATAAGCAGTGACGGTGTGATTACCGCACTGGTCAGACGCGATGCAGACAGTTTTACCGCGCAGTTAGGCACAAGCAAACCACCGTATAACCGCTGGTACTGGCGGGATTTAAAAACCTATATTGGCGGACCTGCCATGGTAATGTTGACGGAGGGATATGCACTGGTAGCCGGAAGACAGTGGACGGGCAAAGAACTGGTCACACAAATCTGGTTGCTGGATTTGGCGAAGGCTTCACTGGTGCCCTGCCTCACTTTACCGTCCGGTGGAGATAACAGCTATCCCGGCCTTGTGATTCAGGATGACACACTGTTTGTCAGCTATTACTCAGGCCATACCGACGATGAAACCCGCGTGTATTTCGCACGGGTTTCAGGCGTGAATAAGTTAAGAGATATAATTAAACAGGGAAAGGTTTGAAACTTTCGGGAATGTTGCCAGGGCTGCGCTCAGCGCAGCTTCCTGTTTAGCAAACTCAGCTGACGCTTCTGCATAATCAGTTTCTTCAATCTGTGCACGGGCATCTTTTGCGGTGATTTCCAAATCCAGATTAGTTTCATATATTGATTCCGCCACGTTCATCCGGCCTCCCAGCGAAGAACGCTCGAGATTAATACGTTCCATGCCGTTGTCCAGACCCACCAGCGCGTCGCCAAGGGCATCAGTTAACGCATCGCCGCTTAACGAATCATTAATCAGCTGATTGGCGATATCATTCAGCGTTTCCGCAACGTTTTTTTTCACCGGCGTATCCAGAGAGAAATTCACCGTGTCTCCGGTCGTTCCGTCAAGGGTAAATGCCATCCCTTTAATGGTAAACGGCTCTCCGGACGTGAAATCTACTGTACCTTCCACGGCACCGGTACCGGTATTCGTCAATTGCACCTGTCCGGTACCCAGTACTGTCAGTTGGTAATTATTATTTGCCGCTGTCACCGGGTCATAATTTTTTTCGTAAAACTGATCAAACGTGCCCTGCTCTCCCACCTTCGCCGTTTGCACGGTGGCGCCGGAAGAACCGGTTACGGTGAAATCAAAACGACTGAGCACATTTTCAAACACTTCCTGTCCGGACGTACTGCGCTGCACCGTGACACTGTCTGAAAGCTTCACTGATGTCGCGCCCGAATCGCCGGTATAGAAAATAGCATTACCGGTGGCAGCGGGATTGAAGGTAAAAGCCTGCTGCTGCGACTGATAGCCGGCGAAAATATAATTGCCGGCAGCATCCTGCGTGTTCATCAAATCGAACACCTCATTACGGATTTGTTCCAGTTCCACGCCGATTGCCCGTTTATCTTCGTCGGTCATGATACCGGAGCCCGCCTGCACGACAAGAGTCCGGGCACGGTTCAGCGAATCATTAATATTGGTCAGTACTGCTTCCTGTTGTTCCAGGGCATTGGTCAGCAAGTCGTTATTACGCTGATACTGGGTAAGCTTATCCAGTTGTTCGGTGATACGGATAACCTTTGCAGCTCCCACAGGATCGTCACTGGGACGATTCAGTTTTTTCCCCGTCGCCAGCGCTTCCTGAGTATCTGCCAGGCCTTTCTGGTTATCCATGATGGCGCGGATATTTTGATCGTAAATCTGATTAGTTGAAATACGCATAAGCTACATTACCTCGCTGCCGATAAAATCGTATCGAACAACTCCTGAGCCGTGGTGAGAATGCGGGCTGCCGCAGCGTAGGATTGCTGATAGCGAACCAGATTTGCCGCTTCTTCGTCGAGACTCACGCCGGATGTGGAATCAAACCAGTTTTCCGACTGCACTTTCATCGCCTCAGCGGCATCCAGAGAAATTTGTGCCGTAGCAGATTTCTCACCAACCCGTCCAACCAGCGACGAATAAGCATCATGAAAAGTACGCTGTTTATTCGAACTGTCACTGCTTAATTGTACCAGGCTTTCACGCTGTAACGCCGCCATTTCTTCGGCGTTAGTATTGTCAGCAATCCCGTCAGTATTATAGGTCAGATTAAAAGAATCTCCCGCAACAGGAATGCCGCTCAGGCTGACATCGTAACCGGGATAATCATCCAGCGCACTGAACGCGGCCGGCCATGCCGGCCCTGAGCCATTCGCTTCCGCCTGTGCCAGCAAATTGTCGAAACTGGTCACACCGGATACATTGGTTATGACGTTACCTGCATCGTCCAGCACCTGAAAATCACTGGCAGAGGTAAATACGATTTGCGCCGGTGCACCGACAGTACCACCCGGTGCGGCTGCCGCACTGTGTATACCGCCGGCGCCGTCAAAGGCTGACGCCTCAGCACCTAAAGCAGCATCAACTGTAGTATTACTTATGGACACTTTACTGACCGTGGCATCACCAAGGTTAGATAAGCTGGCTTCTGCCCGCAGTGGAGCTGCAAAGGCGAGATCTTCCGGCCGGTCCGTTGCCAGCGTGAGATCGGATGCCGCATATTTTGATGGCTGGATCAAAAATTCATTATCAACGCTGTAGCCCGCAGCAGCCTGAAACTCGACCTCAATGCCACCCGGCAATTCGTTGAAACCGGTTCCGACTGAGATCCCGGCAAATACCACATCAGCGCCGGAAGCGTCTTTCTTCGGCGTACCGTCACCATTTAACAGCTCAACCGTCACTGAAGTGGGCAAACCCGCGCCGTTTACCGCATCAACGGTAATTTTATAATCTGCGTCGGTAAGCTGATTACCCTGCCCTGCCGTTACCTGTGCCCGTACTGGTAAGTTATCCGGTGTTCCGCTGAACGGTAAACCGGTAAACTCCGGCATGGAAAAAATATCACCGCCAAGCTGCAAGTCTAAATCCATACCAAGACGGTTTTGCTGGTTCACTGCATCAGCCATCGCCAGCGCCATCTGACCAATATCCCGTTGTGCCGGTCCGAGAATTTCATCGCGAAAACGGAATAAGCCACCCAGCGAACCGCCAAGATCTTTTTCATTCACGTTGATAGCAGTATTCTGCTTATTAGCGAAATTGGTAGTGAGTTGCAGCTCTTTGAAAGTCAGATCAGCATCATTGCCCAGCTCGAACAGATTAAAACTGCCATCTTCCAGTACCAGCGACTCTCCGGATGATAAATTCACCACCACTGAGCCATACTGGTTTTCACGCACTTCCACTGACATCAGTTCAGCCAGTTCGTTGATCGCCTTGTCACGTTCGTTGAGCAATGCTCCGGGTTCTTCACCACTGCCACCTCTGGCTGTCAGAACGGCGGTATTTAATTCACCGATACTGGCAATCAAACTGTTCGCCCGTTCAATCTGGCTGGTGAATTCCAGGTTCAGCTCTTCTTCTTTCGCTTCCATGAAGTCAGATAACGTGCTCATGCGGGACAACAATCCGGAAGCCTTACCCAGCACCGCTTCCCGTGAAGCAAGGTTAGTCGGATCATCAGACGCTGTTTGTATGGCAGCAAAAAACTGACTCAGACCGTCAGCAATGGAGTTGGCTTCACTGGCCAGCAGGTTATCCAGCGAGTTAGTTTTCTCCACGAAAGTTTCCAGCTCACCGACAGAGGTAATATCACGGCGTAACTGGTTTTGCGCAAAAATGCTGATAACCCGTTCCGTTGTGCCTTTACCCACACCACCTAAAATTGTACTTTCAAATACCGTGCGCTCGCGGACGTAGCCTTCCGTGTTTACGTTAGCTATGTTATTCGACGTTGTATTCAGCAATTGAGTGCTGGCACTTACCCCGCTGTTGGCGATATTAAAAAGGTCGGTGCGGATCATGATGTGACACTCCGTAACAGAACATCATAAGGTTGAGCAGGTCCGGTATTCATGGCTGATATCCCTGTACTGCATCACTGCGGTAAACAGCCATCACTTTACTGGCGTATTGCGGATCGGTGGCGTAACCGGCCTGTTGTAATTCATTAAAGTATTGCGATGCATCTGCACCGTTTGCCACAGCCTGCTGATAACGGGGTTGAGTACGGATAAAATCAACGTAATCGGCCAGTCCGGATTCCAGAGAATCATACTGACGAAAGGCTGCTTTGCGCCGTTCGGGTACACCATTACTGAATTCCAGGGTATCAACTACAGCCTGCTCACCCTGCCACTGGTTGTTGGCTTTGATACCAAACAAATTGTGCGTGCTGTTGCCGTGCTTATCGTGAATAACATACTGGCCCCAGCCGGTCTCAACGGCAGCCTGGGCGATAATGGCTCTGGCATCCGTACCCAGTGCTTCTGCGGCTTTTTCTGCGTACGGATAGAGGGTTTCTACAAAGTCCTGCTGGTCACTGAACATTGCGGCCTTGTAGGCGGATTGTGAACCGGCAGACGCGGAGTTCAGCATGGTTGCCTGAGCACGGCTTACTGCCTCTGCCCTTTCACGATTGATTGACGACAGGTTGCCGTCGGAGCGCAGGGTACTTGCCGGACGGTAGTCAGGGTCCTGCTGACCAAGTTGCTTCACAATTAAATCAGCCAGGCCGAGCCCGCCATTACTGGATAAGTCCACGGCCAGTTGTTGATCGTGCATATCACGGTAGAACTTAACCTGTTCAGAGTTAAACGGGCTGTCCTCATCAGCAAGGGCATCCTGGGCCTTGCGCATCGACTTCAGCATCATTTGCACAAAAATCGCTTCAAACTGCTGTGCCGCTTCCTGCAACACTTCACCGTTACCACTTGCCATGGCTTCACGCAGGTTATTAAGCCCGCTGATATCACTGGCATTACGGGCCATTTCTAACTGGCTTTGGGA
Source organism: Alteromonas sp. ABH4_457 (assembly GCF_056160625.1). NCBI lineage: Bacteria > Pseudomonadati > Pseudomonadota > Gammaproteobacteria > Alteromonadales > Alteromonadaceae > Alteromonas > Alteromonas sp. ABH4_457. The sequence goes on along the minus strand of NZ_JBSWXN010000005.1, from coordinate 208,210 downwards.
AGTGTTCTGCAGATTCATCAGATAATCACCAGTTCACCACGAAGCGCACCGGCCTGACGCAGGGCTTCAAGGATTGCCATCAAATCGCCCGGGGCGGCACCCACTTCGTTCACGGCACGTACGAGCTGGTCAAGTGTTACGCCGGGCTCAAACTTGAACATACGGCTGTCTGCCAGATCCACATCCACAATAGACTGGGTCGTCACTACGGTGTTACCGTCTGCAAGGGCATTCGGCTGAGACACCTGTTGGTTCTCGGCAATCGTCACCGTTAATCCGCCGTGGGTGATAGCTGCAGGCAGCAGTACTACATCCTGGCCGATAACAATGGTGCCGGTACGGCTGTTAATAACCACCCGCGCCGGAGCGTCAGCAGGTTCGAAATCAAAATTCTCCACCGTCGCCAGAAAACCTACCCGCTGACCCACATCACGGGGGGCGGTAACACGGACAGATGCAGCATCAATAGGTGTGGCAATGGTATAGCCCTGATCCGGTTGCGCACCAAGACGTTCATTAATGGTATCGGCAAGCCGCTTTGCAGTAGAAAAATCCGGATAGTGCAGATTCAGTGTTAAGGTGTCGCCGTTGGCAAAACCGGAAGGAACAGTCTGCTCAACAAACGCACCGTTCGGGATGCGGCCAACAGTAGGTGTATTCACCACTATGCGTGATCCGTCTCCGCCCTGGGCACCGAAACCACTTACTACCAGGCTGCCCTGAGCAACGGCGTACACTTTTCCGTCAACCCCTTTTAAGAAGGTTTGCAACAATGTGCCGCCTTGCAGGCTGCTTGCTTCGCCAACAGACGACACAGTCACATCGATAGACTGACCGGGCTTGATGAACGGCGGCAGTTCAGCATGTACGGCAACTGCTGCCACGTTCTTAATTTTTGGCTTGGTATTCGGGTCCAGACTGATACCGAAGTTGCTGAGCATGGTGCGGAAGCTCTGTTCAGTAAACGGACTTTGTTCACCGGTCCCAGGCAAACCCACAACCAGTCCGTAACCCACCAGCTGGTTGCTTCGCACACCCTGAATACTGGCCACGTCTTTAATACGTTGTGCATCAGCAAGAGGCGCTGTAAATATCACAGCAGTTACAAGGAGAAATCTTAAAATTGTCATAAGTTGCTCCTAGAAAGGCCACACGTCGGAAGAGAAAAAGCGGGTAAGCCAGCCCTTTTCCTGTGCCCGTGCAAAGCTGCCTGTACCACTGTACTGAATGCGGGCATTGGCAATCTTTGTCGACACAATTTCGTTCTCAGGACTGATGTCCGCAGGACGGATAATGCCGGTCAGACGGATATATTCATCCCCCTGATTCAGCGTCAGCCATTTTTCTCCCCGGATCACCAGATTCTGGTTTGGCATCACATCAACCACGGTAACCGAGATAGCACCTGACAGGCTGTTGCTCTGGTTCGCCTGAGCATTACCGGTAAAATCATTCGACGAATTCAGTCCGAACTGAATGGACTGGCTTCCAAGATTAATGGTATCGCCACCCAGGCCGGTTATTGGTTGCACATCCACGCCGGTGCTTTTCGCTGTTGTGGTATCAGCCGTTTTGGACGCCGCGGTATTTTCACTCAGCGTAACGGTAATGATGTCGCCCACCCGGCGTGCGGTCACATCAGAATACAAACTGTTTGCCATGTACGGGCGGAACAGCGCCCCGTCCTCAGTGATCTGTTCCCGGGGAATATCGGGGATCACCGGAGCAAACGCAGGATCATTCGCCTGGACCGGTGGCTGCGGGGTACTGTTACATCCCGCCAGCATTACACTGATTGCGATAAAGCCAAAAATTCGCATGACATCACCTGTTAAAGCTGCTGAATCACCTGACCAAGCATCTGGTCAACAGAAGAAATTACTTTTGAGTTCATCTCATATAAACGCTGACTTTCAATCAGGTTTACCAGTTCTTCCGTGACGTTTACGTTGGAGGTTTCCAGCGTGCCCTGAGAAATCGTACCCAACCCCTGCAAACCCGGCACGCCCTGAATCGGCGCTCCACTGGATGCGGTTTCCACAAACAGGTTTTGTCCGGTAGGTTGTAAGCCGGTGGGGTTTACAAAATCAGACACGTTCAGCTGGCCCAGCACCTGAGGTTCAGCCTGACCACGTACGGAGGCAGAAATCTCACCATCCTGAGAAATAGTAATTTGCTGGGCATCTTCAGGTACTGCAATTTCCGGCTGTAACAGGAAACCGGCACCTGAGGTCACAATCTGGCCCTGATCGTTTAATGTAAACTGACCATTACGGGTATAAGCAATAGTGCCGTCAGGCTGCAGAATTTCAAAATATCCGCGGCCCTGAATAGACATATCCAGTGCATTTTCGGTAGTCAGCATATTGCCCTGAGTATGAGCTTTTTGCGTAGCGACCACTTTTGAACCGGAGCCCAGCATCAGGCCTGAAGGCAACTCAGTATCGGCCGACGAACGTCCGCCCGGCTGGTTGATATTCTGATACAGCAGATCTTCAAAGATCGCGCGATCTTTCTTGAAGCCTACGGTTGAGGCGTTTGCCAGGTTATTGGATACCACGGCAACGTCGGTTTGTGCGGCGTCTAGCCCAGTTTTACTAATCCATAACGCAGGATGCATATCGACCTCCTGACCACCGGCAACAGCATGTGGTCGTTAGTTAAAAATTAAATTATGCGAAGCAATTGATTACCACGTGTAGATAGCTCGTCAGCCTGTTTCATCAGCTTGACCTGCATCTCATAATGGCGCTGCAGGCTGATCATATTGACCATCTCATCAACCGCATTCACATTGGAACTTTCCAGCATGCCTGTTCTGACCATGACATTTGCGTCGGCATCGACTGCCGCGCCGTCTTTGGTTCTGAACAGACCGTCATACCCTTTTTCAAGGTTATTCAAATCAGGGTTAACCAACTTTAACCGGCCCACCTCTTCCGACACATTTTCCGGTGCGCCAACAGGACGGGTGGAAATGGTGCCGTCCATTGCAATATTCAGATTATCCAGAGGCACAGGCAGATAGATTGGCCCGTTGTCACCCATCACAATGTTGCCATGCATGTCTGTGAGCATACCGTCAGCACCAAGCTGAAAGCTGCCGTCACGGCTGTAAGCTTCCTGTCCGTCGGCGCCCTGAACGGAAAACCAGCCGTCTCCCTGAATAGCAACATCCAGGTCGCGGTTGGTCTGCACCATTGCACCGGACTCATAGTTATTAGACGGGCTTTCAGTCATGGAAAATACGCGGGTCGGCAACCCTTCGCCGTATGCCGGCATAGCTCTGGCCTGTTCAAGCTGTGCACGGAAACCTGTGGTTTGCGCATTAGCCAGATTATTGGCGCGCACTCCGGTAGCCAGCAGGTCTTGCTTGGCACCGCTTGCAGCAATATAGAGTAATTTATCCATGACTGACTTTTGACGTTTTAATGAACCTTACAGTGACAACTGCAATTCAAATGCCAAAAGTAAATTGACGTAAAGATGGGAAAGTTTGACGGTCTGCTGACAAAGTTTCCTGGCCTGACAACACGGGCGGAGGGTAAATTTCAGCGTGCAGAATGTGAGTGAACGCCCCGCTGCGGAAATAAAACAGGCCGGAAAACCGGCCTGCCTGAATGTCATACCACTGACGTATTAACGGATATTCAGAATTGTCTGGTTCAGCTGGTTATTGACCTCCAGCGCCCGTGAGTTTGCCTGGAAATTACGCTGAGCGATAATCAGGTCAATCAGTTCGGTAGTCAGATTAACGTTCGCCTGCTCCAGAGCTGATGAGTTAATTTCACCGTAGGTACCGGTTGTGGCTTCACCTGCCAGTGCCTCACCGGAAGCGATTGATTCTTTCCACTGGGTGCTGCTTTGCTGGGTCAGGCCCTGCTCATTTGAAAAGCGCACCAGCGCAACCCTTACAATAGGCTCAGAAGTACCGTTCGAAAAGGTTGCCCGAACCAGACCGTCGGCACCAATATCAATACCCGTTAAACGGCCAACCGGTAAACCATCCTGTTCCAGTGAAGTAACCTCAAACGCTGACGCAAACTGCGTCGGTTCGTTGGTGGTTGCTCCCGTCGGATCAAGGTTAAAGTCTATTGCAATTTGTTGTGACGGATCAGAACCGTTTGACAAAATAGTTCCACCTAAGGCTTCTGTTTGAATCTTCAGGTTAGTCTGAGCCACACCATCCGGCGATTCAATGCCCACAAAATCACCGCCCTGACTGAAAGACATTTTCGCCACGGTGACTGCTGAACCACTTGCAGTACCCACCACGTTAGTCGCCGTTGCCGGGTCTGAGTTAGTCCCGTCAGAGTTCACCAGATCGACGAGATTGTCATCAATGGCAGTAGCAACATACCAGTCATTAGTGGTTGTAGCCGCCGGGTCTTTGATGAAATAGTAAGTCATTACATGGCTGTCACCCAGTGAATCGTAAACGGTGACTGATGTGGCCGCGTTATAAGTCAGCGGATCGTCCGGATTAAATAATGTAGGGTCTAGTGCCTGATCCCCTGCCGGCAGGTTCATCCGGATATCCACTTCGCTTGTTTGTTGCGGCGAACCGGATGAGTCAGGAATGCGTACGGGGATAGTAGTACTTAATGCTACAGATGAACTTGTGCCATCTGTATTTACGGGAAACCCTAATAAGTTGTCACCGTTACTGTTAACCACGAAGTTATCTTCATCCAGCTTGAACTGTCCGGCACGGGTAAATGAGAAGTCCCGTGATGTGATTTCAGGCACCGTGGCAAAGAAGCCGTTACCTGTGATCGCAAGATCCAGAGAAGTATTAGTAAACTGTAAACTACCCTGAGAAAACTGCTGTGCCACATCTTGTGTCAAAACACCGTCACCGACTTTTGTTTTACCGCCTGCCAGCAATGACGATGCATAGACATCACCAAATTCTGCGCGGGACTCTTTAAAGCCCACCGTGTTGACGTTCGCGATGTTATTGGCGGTTACGTCGAGATCTTTCTGCGCGGCTGCAACGCCACTAAGTGCAATATTAAAAGACATAACTCTTTCTCCTGTTAACTGCCTATCTGGATGACGTCGCTGAGATTGATACTCACATCACCCGCCAAATTCAAAATAATGCCCTGACTGCTGCCAGTCATGCTGACACTGCCTACCTGCCGGTTAATAGCAGTAGGAACAGATGTTCCTTCATTGTCGACGGTGCCGTTAGCATTAACCACATATTCTCCGGCCGGCATAGGATTGCCGTTTGTGTCTGTTCCGTCCCAGTTAAACTGGATATTTCCTGCCGCCTGCGTTCCCGCATCAATGGTCTTAACAATTTCACCATATTGATTCTCGATGGTGATCTTCAGATCCTGAACGGTCTGTTCGTTAACCAGTACGCCACTGAAGCCGGCACCTTCTTCTGCCATATAGCCTACATTACCTTCTACCAGCACCTGCTGACCAATCAGACTGGAAGCCTGCAATGCCTGGTTGGAGGTCATAGACGCGGCAAAGGATTCGAACTTTTCATTCAACTGGGAGATCCCGTCTGCCATCGTAAAAGATGTCATCTGGGCAACCATCTGATCGTTATCCACCGGTTTGGTTGGATCCTGATTCGCCAGCTGCTCGGTAAGCAGTGAGAAGAAGTCTTCCTGGGTCAGGCGCTGTTCGCTGCCATCGGCAACAGCTACACCTTCTTCCTGCCAGTAGAGCTCTGAATTTAAGCCGGTCGTATTTGAAATAGTACTCACGAAAATACCCTCTGCTCAGCGCTATTACTGACCGCGACCAAGCTGCAGTACCTGACGGAAAATACGTTTGGTTGTGTCAGCAACCTGAACGTTTGTTTCATAGCCTTTCGAAGCAGACATCATATTTGCCATTTCTTCGACAATGTTGACGTTGGGCTTGTAGATATAACCGTTTTCATCAGCCATGGGGTTATTCGGTGCATACTCAATTTGCAGAGGTGCATCGCTTTCCACTATACCTTTAACCTCAACACCCACGCCTTTGCTCTGTTCATCAGATGCTCTGGCAAGTTCTGCGGCAAAAACCGGGTAGCGTGCCTTGTAGGTTTCTTCGTAACTGCTGCTGACACTGTTAGCATTAGCAATGTTACTGGCGGTGGTGTTCAGACGAACACTTTCTGCTTCCATACCGGTACCGGAAATGGACATGACATTAAACAGGCTCATTAACTTTGCCCTCCACTTAAGGCCTTCTTCATACCTTTCAGTTTTCCTTCGAGAAATTGCAGGGTTGCCTGGTATCTCATTCCGTTATCCAGAAAGGCATTTCTTTCAGCCTGCACTTCAACGGTGTTGCCGTCCCCGGTGTCGGGCTGATTTGGGATTCGATAATCGATGTCGAAGCTGTTGATATTGAGACCGCCACCAATATGATTTTCATGAGTGCGTTGCAAAGAACCCTGGCGCTGTTCACTGCGGGCGCTTTCCATGGCTTGCTTAAAGTCTATATCGCGGGCTTTGTAGCCGGGGGTGTTTGCGTTTGCCAGATTACCGGCAATCACTTCCATCTTCTGCTCTCTGATATCCAGCGCTTTTTTATGGAAACCGGTCAGATTGTCTAGGTTGATGGCCATGTAAAACACTCCACAGGCAAAGATTTCAACAACATCGAATTAAAAAGAGACTCAGAGTATGAATCGTCGTTTTCTTATTGTTGAAAACTTTGCAAATGAAGTGCCAAGTATTTTTTGACGCCCCGGGCGGGGCGTCAGGAGATTATTTATTTCTTTGATAGTAAAGGCCGGGATGGCACTTCACCATGGTAAAGTGAGATCCGGCTTCACCAATAGATTCGGAAGCGCCGAGGAACAAAATCCCCCCGGGCTGCATCTGGGCGGCAATTTGTTGCAGTATCTTTTGTTTCACATCTGCCGGAAAATAGATCAGTACATTACGGCAAAATACGATGTCAAAGCGACCCAGGGCCGTATAACTGTGCAGCAGATTCAGGCTTTTAAAAGAAACCATTCTGCGTACTTCCTCATTGACCTGAACCATCCCCTCACTGTTGGGAGAGAAATAGCGTTGACGGCGTTCTGCCGATAACCCGCGGGCCAGAGAAAGTTCGTCATACACACCTTTGTTACACTTCTCCAGCATGGCCGACGACAAATCTGTGCCGGTAATTTCCACACCTGCTCTTAAAGCGCCGGGTTTTTGCCGCTGAAATTCCAGTACTGACATAGCGATGGAGTACGGCTCCTGTCCTGAGGAACAGGCAGCACTCCAGATCCGCAACCGGCGATTTTCACTGGCGTACTGCGGCAAGATATTATTAATAAGTAACTCGTAGGGATAATTATCACGAAACCAGAGAGTTTCATTGGTGGTCATGGCATCCAGAACGGATTGCAACAAATTACGGTTTCCACCCCGTACCACAGCTGCAATCAGTCCGTCCAGGCTGTCGTAGTCGTATTCGTACATCAAAGACGACAAGCGGCTACGGACAAGATATTGCTTGTTGTCGCCTAATGAAATGCCACACTGTTGCTGCAGAAAAGTTCCGAATTGACGGTAACTGTCGGCAGACACTTCTTTATTTTTCAAGCTTCCCTGGCCTCGTCAATCAATTAGACAACCATTTACCTACAGCAGTAGCAAGTTCATCAGGATGGAATTTTGCAATGAAATCATCGGCACCGACTTTTTGCACCATCGCCTGATTGAATACCCCGCTTAATGACGTGTGAAGAACCACTTTTAATTTCTGCAATTCGGGGGTGTTTTTAATTTCAGCCGTCAGTGTGTATCCGTCCATTTCCGGCATTTCTATATCGGAAACCAGTACGCCCACTTTATCTGTAACGTCGCCGGTTTCAGCAGCAATCTCTTTGAGACGGTTCAATGCTTCCAGGCCATTCTTAGCCAGCTCCATTTTCAGTCCCAGTGCCGTCAGCGCTTTTTTCACCTGACTGCGGGCAACTGAAGAGTCATCGGCAATGAATATAATCTTATCTTCCTGAGCAGTGGTATCCAGCCCGGCGATAACATCTTTACTAACCTCGGCTTTGAGGGGAGAAATTTCGTTAAGAATTTTTTCTACGTCCAGAATTTCCACCAGCTCTTTATCCACTTCCGTAACGGCAGTAAGATAACTGGCGCGACCCGTCCCCTGCGGCGGTGGCATAATGGCATCCCAGTTCGTATTGATAATGCGTTCAACCGCGCCAACCAGAAAGCCCTGTACTGAGCGGTTGTACTCTGCAATAACGATAAACGCTGTTTCGAGGTTTTCAATCCGTCTGCCGCCTGTTGCCATGCTCAGGTCGATGACAGAAATGGTTTGCCCGCGGATATGCGCAATTCCCCGTACCAGTGAATTCAATTTAGGCATTGCTGTCAATGGCGGGCACTGCAGTACCTCCCGCACTTTGAACACGTTAATACCAAAGCGCTGACGGCCGTTGAGTCTGAACAACAGTAGCTCCAGCCTATTCTGCCCCACTAACTGCGTGCGCTGGTTAACGGAATCAAGAATGCCTGACATACATCACCTCTAATTTAAATTGGGCACGAACATTGCGTTTCACCATATCACTTAATGTTTAAAAACAGAATCGCCAAAAAAGTGACACTTTAACCATTACGAATCTAAGGGTTCTGCTTTTAATCATAGTCAAAATACAATGAACTGAACACGAAAAAAGTCATCATGCAGAAAAAGTTATCGAAATTATTGCAGAAATCTTTAAGCAGGCCGCTGATGGTTATGTTGCTGATGATGCTAAACATAGCCAGTATTCCGGCATTTGCCCAATCTTCAGCGCAGATGCGGGAAAAAATTCAGCAGGAAGCTCAGGCTTATCTGTTAAGCGCTATTGGGGACGCTCACGGCGACGATAATATTCAGGTAAGTATTGTGCCAGTTGATGACCGCATTCAGATCCCAGCCTGCCATACGCCTTTTCAGTATCACGCAGACAGCAGCGCCCTCACCCAGTCCTATATTTCAGTAAGAGTGAGTTGCGGCAACAATGACTGGTATCTGTTTACCAACGCACGGGTTGCGCGGACCCGCACGGTGGTGGTGACCTCCGGTCTTATCAGTCCTGGCACAGTGCTGACATCAGCAAACCTGAAGCTGGCTGAAGTAGACATTAACCAGTTACGGCACACCAGTTATATGTCGCAAAAGGAGCTTATCGGCGCGAGAATGAAAAGACGGGTCCGTGACGGCCAGCCTGTACAGGCAAATATGCTATGCTTTGTCTGTAAAGGTGATCGCATCACCATCCGTGCTCAGGCCGCGGGAATGCAGGTGAAAACGGCCGGCATCGCTAGACAGGACGGGGTAATAGGCGATAGTATTCAGGTAGTTAACGCATCGTCGAAAAAGACGCTTATCGCTGAAGTTGCCAGCACGCAAACAGTGGTTGTGAATTTATAGCCTCAAACAGTAAAAAACACTGAAAAAAGGTTAAAGATGCGCCAGTTCAGGCCGATAACGTGTATGAGGTGTTATTGGTAGTGGAAAAAATTTATGGCAATCAACAATGTTAACAATGGAACCCCTAAGGCGCCCATTGACAATGCAAAGCTGAATAATCAGCAGGCACAGACACAAACGGCGCAGCAACAGGAAGCTGCGGCGAAAAATACACAGACTACGGCTCCGCGCCAGGACTCTGTCTCACTGACTCAGTCTGCCCAGCAGTTAAGTCAGGTACAGAAGAAAGGCACTGAGGCGCCGGTCAATCAGGAAAAGGTCGACAAACTGAAGAAAGCCATTCAAAGTGGTGAGTATAAAATCGACCCGGATTCCCTGGCGCAGAAAATCGCACGGTTAGAAGCGCAGGTTTTTGGCATTAAATCGTAGAGAGTAATTTATGTCGCAGTCACTGGAACAGGCACTGGAGCAACAGATCGCAAACTTAACGCATCTGGCGACTTTGCTTGAACAGGAATTGCACCTGATCAGCTCCCGGGATGCTGAGGCATTGATGAATCTGCTCAAGGATAAAGAGCAAACCCTCGATACCATTCAGCAAAGTGATATTGCTATCAGTAAGCAATACACTGCACTTACAGCGGAAAAAACAGCGCCAGACGATGTTACCGCCTTGATTGCCCAGGCCAAAAAGCTTCTCGAAGAGTGTCAGTACCGTACATCAGTTAATCAAAAAGCCGTTGAACAGGGTCAGCTCAGGTTGACCCACCTGCGTAATTTAATGCTGGAAGTCCGCGCCAAAGAATCTCTGACCTACGATAAAAGCGGAAAGCCGAAAGGCTCCGGACTAGGCAGAGGCGTGAGCGCCTGATAACAGTGACAAGTACCAAAAAGCCCGTGAAAACGGGCTTTTTTGCTTTTTGCAGAAGACCGGAGCCAGTAAACCGGCTCAGTAATAAGTAACGTCTCTAATCCTTTTAGGCTTAGCGGTTGTCAGGTAAATATCGTACACCTTACGCATGTCCAGCTCTAACTCAGTAGCGTAAGTATCCTCGCCCACCGGATAACTTTTTATCACCCTCGCGCCGCGGATCACGCCTTCAACAGATGCTTTTAATTGTGAATCCTGCATCACCATGTTCGCCACCGACTGAGAACCATTCAGTCGCTGACCGTATACCTGCTCAGCCAGTTCGCGGTAGGCATCCAGCTTTGATGCTTTCATTGCCATCAGGGAGCGGTCATTTTCCGTCTGACCCATTTGCTGCGCAACCGGTGCATATCCTATCGCTGTCAGCACGGGGTAACTTTCCGGCTCCACCACTTCCCACTCAACATGCTTATCAATAAGCCCTGAGCAACCACCCAGCAGTAATACCAGACTGACGCCTGTCGCTCTTGCTGATCGCAGGATAATAGATTGCATAACCCACCTGTAGTTCTTAATCAGTTTGCTGAATGTCGCTGAACACCATTGTTCTGCATCCACAGCAGATTTTTTCTGTTACCCGTTTCCAGCAATAACCGTGCCCTGATGTTCTGCGCCATTTTTCAGACGCAATTTCAGGAACGTTTTTTGCTCTTGTCTTTGCACATAAAGCCGGAAACGCTGCTTTGCCAGCGGTTCTGCTTCATTTTAAATATGATTGCGGTGATAAAGATGACTCGAATTGACAATTTGCTCCGGCCAGCGGGGATTAAACTGTTTCTTACAGGGCTATTTTTATTACTGTCGTGGCAAACTTCTGCCGCCTGGTATGAAGCCAGAGGACAGGCACTCATCCAGGGCGGAGATAAAATTGCCGCCAAAGCAAAGGCCACCGAAGAGGCGATCAGACAGGCAATGATTTTTGCCGGCGCTTCTGTGCAAAGTGTTCAGATGCTGACCAACGGACTGTTGCAGGAAGACAGGCTTCAAATCAGTGCCAGCGGAGAAGTGAACAACCTTGAGCTTATTGATGAGAAATGGCACAGCGATTATGTGACAGTAACCATTCGGGCAGACATTTTCCCGCAAACCGCCTCATGCAGTGCTGCTGACTTTCAAAAGACTCTGGTCACCACCTGGTTTCCTATCGAACACCGGACGCAGGCACAGGACGGACAAATCCACGATTTGTCCGAACAGGCACCGAGACACCTCCAGCAATTATTTAAAGCCCGCTCTGAATTAACTTCACTGGCTCAGATAGTGCCCTACACTGTCAGATGGAACCGCGCTAATGTGCTGGCTCAGGCACCTGACCTGGCCCGACAGAGCCGCTCACAATACATTCTGGCAGCAACCATCACAGATTTGAGTATGTTGCGTCCCGCCCACTCTTCACTGGCATTCTGGAAGGATGATGATGCATTGCGTCAGTTCTCCCTCGATGTTTCTCTGGTAGACGGTATGAACGGTGCCGTACTCATGCAGAAAAATTATGCTACCGAAGCCGTGTGGGAATTCGATCAGTTCTCACAGATTGATGTCAGCAGCTACCGGTTCTGGCAAAGTGAATACGGCAAAGCCGTCAACCGGTTGTTCACCGGCGTGGTAGAAGACATTGATGATATGCTCACCTGTCAGCCAGCTACCGGCCGGGTACTGGCCGTCAGAGGCGATGTCTTGCAGGTATCCATTGGCCGCAGCCATGGTATTCAACCCGGTGACGAACTCACCGTCTATAAAACCAGCCAGGTGCGCGATCCGCAGGGCATGACATTTTTGCAATATAACCTTTATCCCGTGAAAGTGCGGGTAACCAGCGCATCCGTTGACAGCGCCACGGTTGAAGCGGTTGACGGAGGAATTCTTGCCAATATCCAGCCCAATGATTTTGTAGCCAGACGATAGAAAACACAGTAAATCAGAGAATTGCGGGTTCAACTTCCATTCAGGATAGCTATAATAGCGGTTCTCCGGCAGTTCAGGACCGGATGTCCCTATAGTTTAATGGATAAAACAAGGCCCTCCTAAGGCTTAGATGTTGGTTCGATTCCAGCTAGGGACGCCATAGCGTTAAGCGACATATTCTTTGTGTTCGAGGTCAGCCATGCACCACCAGTTCGACGATGATGATTTACGTTCTTTCATGGAAGAGATGGGCGATGTACAACGGATAACTACAGACGACAAAGTATTCAATCACGACGCACAGGACAGCCTTGCGAAAAAGGCCAAAAGAGCCGCACTGGCCAAAGATAATCCGGACATATTCAATCCCCTCAGTATGGAAAACGTGAAACCCGTCAAACCCGACGATTTCATTGCTTTTCAACAACCCGGCATTCAGGACGGCGTGTTTAAGAACTTACGGCTGGGTAAGTATGAACTTGAACAGCGTATATCCCTTAAAAACCTGACCCTCGCTGAATCCAGAGACTTACTTTACAAGCAACTCAAAAACGCCCATGAACGGGGCACACGCGCTCTGCTTGTTCAGCATGGCAAAGGCGAAAACAGTAAACCGCTTCCGGCAATGAAAAAAAGCTACGTAAACCACTGGCTCGCCGAACTGGATTTCGTCATCGCGTGGCATACCGCACAACCCGGTCATGGCGGTTTCGGCGCAACTTATGTATTGCTGAAAAAACATCCGCAACAAAAGTTAATAAACCGCGAAAAAAATAGAAAAAGATAAAGTGGAAAAATTGCGATAGTGATCTATGTTTAAAGACCGGCCGTTAAATGATATATGTGGCGGTTTTGAGATGTGTTTCAGGTGTTGCGTTTGCACCGAAAATCATTTTTGAGTTTACGAAATTGACTACACCAGAAGTTTTTGAAGACAGTACTAACCCACTCCGCAATGCGAAGAGAGCACTGTTAACTGACCCTGCGACTAAACAGCAATCAGATTGATTGCGAGCGCTTTTCGCTCACTTTTAATTCTGCGGAACTTGCGGAAGAACTGAATACAGCGGTCAGAATCATAAACAAGACTGCGACAGCGACACCGGTTAAACCGAACCCCTTACCAGAACGATACATATTCGTCTCTTATTATCTAACGTTAACTGCGGATCCCTAACGATCCTAACCAAACAACCCGCTTCCGTTGCTACCTTTTATAAGTCTTCCTGACACGCCTAATGTAAAACAGTGTTTTACAGATCACAAGAGATCGGTTCAAAAATTTGACACTGAAACAACTTATTTTTGGCGCTCAGTATATGCAGACCACGTCCGGTTAAAATTGTTCCGGAAAATGTAAAAATTAATCAATTTCCGTAAATCTTTGTAACTGAGCAGGAATGGGTATGGAGATGCGGCTTCCGCAAACAGCGAGTGCGGCCGGTTTCGAAAACTGAAAAGGCTGAAGATGTCAGCTTCCGCAACCAGCGAGTGCGGCCGGTTTCGAAAACTGAAAAGGCTGAAGATGTCAGCTTCCGCAACCAGCGAGTGCGGAAGCGACTCAAGTGCTGAACAGGTTGACTAACCAGCGCTCGCACAAAAAAAGAGGGGCTGCGTTTTAAAAACCGTTTTGGCAGGATTTGAAACCTGAAAAGGCTGGAGATTGAAGATTTCGCAGAACGGATTCCGTTGCAAAAGTTAAAAACCGTCAGCCGCAGGGAAGCGGCTGCCGAGCCCCCAGGGATGGGTTTACGGCGTGTTTTTAACTTGCAACGGTCTCCGTTCGTCAGCGAAATCGAAAACTACTAGCCGACGAAAACGCGGGCGTTGCGGAAGATGCGCATCCACGCGCCGTCTTCCTGCCAGTCGTCCGGGCGCCAGGAGTTCGCTACAGTACGGAATACACGTTCCGGGTGAGGCATCATAATCGTTGCCCGACCATCAGCAGATGTCAGACCCGTGATACCCGCCGGAGAGCCGTTCGGGTTCGCAGGATAGGTATCTGCTACCTGACCGTAGTTGTTCACGTAACGCAGGGCTACCTGATTCGCGCTCTGTACCGCACTCAGTGCGTCAGCAGAGGCAAACTCAGCCTGACCTTCACCGTGGGATACCGCGATCGGCATCATTGAGCCTTTCATGCCCTGCAGCAGCACAGAGTTTGACTCTGTTACTTCTACCATGGCAACACGGGCTTCGAAGCGCTCAGACACGTTAGTCACAAAGTGTGGCCAGTTTTCTGTGCCAGGGATCAAGGATTTCAGGTTTGACAGCATCTGACAACCGTTACATACACCCAAGCTGAACGTATCATTGCGGTTAAAGAAAGCAGCAAACTGGTCACGGGCTTGGGCATTGAACAGAATCGACTTCGCCCAGCCTTCACCGGCACCCAGTACGTCACCGTAAGAGAAACCACCACAAGCCGCCAGACCTTTGAAGTTGTCCAGAGACACACGGCCGCTCAGTACATCACTCATGTGCACGTCGATAGCGGTAAAGCCAGCACGGGTAAATGCCGCTGCCATTTCCAGATGAGAGTTAACGCCCTGCTCACGCAGAATCGCTACTTCAGGCTTAACACCTTTAGCAATATAAGGCGCAGCAACGTCTTCAGTAACATTATAGCTCAGCTTCGCGCTCAGACCCGGATCTGCCGCATCCTGCTTGGCAGCGTGCTCTTCGTCAGCACATTTCGGGTTATCACGGAGGCTTTGCATGTTATGTGTGGTTTCTGCCCACATGGTACGCAGGTTCACGCGGGTGTCGGTCAGTACTGCAACATCACCACGGTTGAACTCAACCATGTCTGTCGCATTCAGCGTACCAATATCGTGTAACAGCGCGCCCAGACCGTGAGCTTCAGCAATCGCTGTCACAGCTTCAACATCGCTTTCTGCTACCTGAATAACCGCACCTAATTCTTCGTTAAACAGTACCGCTAAGTCATCGTCAGCCAGACCATCAAGAGAAACGGTTACACCGGTCTTACCGGCAAAGGTCATTTCAGCAACGGTTGTAAACAGACCGCCGTCAGAACGGTCGTGGTACGCGATAACCAGTTCTTTTTCTACCATCGCCTGTACAGCGTTGTAGAAACCAAGCAGGGTTTCAGCGTTGTCCACATCAGCCGGTTTGTCGGCCAGTTGCTGATACACCTGTGCCAGACAGCTTGCACCCAGACGGTTCTGACCCGCGCCTAAGTCAATCAGCATCAGGCGGGTTGCGCCTTTATCTGTACGCAGTTGTGGCGTTAGCGTTTTACGAATGTCTTTTACTGCACCAAATGCCGTGATCACCAGTGACAACGGAGACGTTACTGCCTTGTCAGCACCATCGTCGTCCTGCCATGCCGTTTTCATCGACATGGAGTCTTTGCCCACCGGAATCGTCAGGCCCAGCGCCGGACACAGTTCTTCACCTACCGCTTTTACGGCTTCGTAAAGACCCGCATCCTCGCCCGGGTGACCGGCAGCAGCCATCCAGTTCGCAGACAGTTTGATACGCTTGATATCACCAATGTTTGATGCAGCAATGTTAGTCAGTGCTTCCCCCACTGCCAGACGGGCAGATGCTCCGTGAGACAGCAGTGCTACAGGCGTACGCTCACCCATAGACATGGCTTCACCATGATAGGTGTCAAACGCACTGGCGGTAACTGCAACGTCAGCCACCGGTACCTGCCACGGCCCCACCATCTGGTCACGTGAGACCAGACCGGTTACTGAGCGGTCACCAATGGTAATAAGGAAGGTTTTTTCAGCGACTGTTGGCAGACGCAGCAGTCGCTGAGCCGCATCAGCCAGCGTGATGTCTTCACGCTTCAGCGCTTCCGGCGCAACCGTTGCTGATTGTACATCACGATGCATTTTAGGCGGCTTGCCTAACAGTACATCCAGTGGCATATCAATCGGTTGGTTATCGAAGTCGGCATCGTGTAATGACAAGTGCTGTTCTTCAGTAGCCTCACCCACTACCGCAAACGGGGCACGCTCACGGGCACAAATCGCCGCAAATTTTTCCAGGTTCTCAGGGGCGACAGACAGTACATAACGTTCCTGCGATTCGTTACACCACAGTTCCAGTGGCGTCATGCCCGCTTCGTCGGCGAGCACGTCACGCAGTTCGAATTTACCGCCACGACCACCGTCGTTAACCAGTTCAGGCAATGCGTTAGACAGACCGCCCGCACCCACATCGTGGATAAACTGGATCGGGTTGCTGTCACCCAACTGCCAGCAGGCATCAATAACTTCCTGACAGCGACGCTCCATTTCAGGGTTGTCACGCTGTACAGAAGCAAAATCCAGATCTTCGTTAGACTGACCGGACGCCATAGAAGACGCCGCGCCGCCACCGAGACCGATATTCATTGCCGGGCCACCCAGCACGATAAGTTTCGCGCCAACGGTGATTTCGCCTTTTTCGATATGGGATTTACGGATGTTACCCAATCCACCGGCCAGCATGATCGGTTTATGGTAACCACGCACTTCCACACCGTTGAAGCTGGACACTTCCTGCTCATAAGTACGGAAATAACCTAACAGGTTAGGACGACCGAATTCGTTGTTAAACGCCGCGCCACCCAGCGGGCCTTCAATCATAATATCCAGCGCGCTGACAATACGCTGTGGTTTGCCATAGCTGATTTCCCATGGCTGCTCAGCACCCGGAATGCGCAGGTTAGACACGGTAAAGCCAACCAGACCGGCTTTAGGCTTAGAACCACGGCCTGTTGCACCTTCGTCACGGATTTCACCACCAGAACCGGTAGCGGCACCCGGGAACGGCGATATGGCTGTTGGGTGGTTGTGGGTTTCCACCTTCATCAGAATGTCGATATCTTCATGATGATATTCGTACTGATGCGACTGCGGGTCAGGGAAGAAACGACCCGCCTGCCAGCCTTCCATCACAGCTGCGTTATCTTTATACGCAGAGTGAACAAATTCAGGGTGGGTTTCGAAGGTGTTTTTAATCATTTTGAACAGGGACTTGTCCTGCTCTACGCCATCAATAGTCCAGCTGGCGTTAAAAATCTTATGCCGGCAGTGCTCAGAGTTGGCCTGCGCGAACATGTACAGCTCAACATCGTTAGGGTTACGGCCTAGACGGGTAAAGCTGTCAAACAGGTAATCAATTTCATCGTCGGCAAGAGCCAGACCCAGACTGATATTCGCATCAACCAGTGCCTGTTTGCCGCTTCCCAGCACGTCCACCGAGGTAAAGCTCTGGCCTTCGGCATGTTCAAACAATACTGATGCGCTTTCCGGCGCAGCAAACACTGATTCAGTCATGCGATCATGCAGTTCTGCTGCCACCAGCGATTTATCGGCATCTGTCAGCTCACCATTTACGTCAACATAATACGCACAACCACGCTCAATGCGGTCGATAGCCGTCAGGCCGCAGTTTTGTGCAATGTTAGTGGCTTTAGATGACCACGGAGAAATGGTGCCGGGACGGGGAGTGACAAAAAAGCACTCTCCCTGAGGCGCTTTCGCCTGAGTTTTCGGACCGTAAGTCAGCAATTTGTCGAGAACCTGACGGGCATCGTCAGTTAACGTGCCGGTTGTGTCCACAAGGTGAACAAACTCAGCGTAAATGCCATTCACAGTAATACCGGATTGACCCAGCCTTTCAATAAGTTTAGTTTGTCTGAATTCAGACAGTGCGGGAGCGCCTCTTAGGACCAACATATCGTTTTACCTGATTGTTTGGAAACAGCGTCTGACAGCTCAAACGCTATCTCTTGGATGCACGGGGATTTCGGCGCGGATTATAGAGGAATTCCGCCCACTTGATAACCTACATTCAAAACAAGTTTAGTTTTTTTTCGATTTTCAACCAAAGGTAATACCACTAACCGTGTCGAGTAAGATGTCTTTTCTCCTGTCTGTCCCCCTGACAGTAATGTTACGTTCCGTTACCGGTTTGATGTTAGTTCTGACCGTTGCCGCCTGCAGCGAACCTGAATTACCCAATCACCTTCGTTCTGTTAAGGAAGCCGGTAAGCTGACAGCAGGCATTGAGTATGCACCTTCACGTTATGAATATGGCCCGCAGGGTCCCCGCGGGTTTGACTACACACTGATCGCCGGATTCGCTGATTACCTTGGCGTTGAACTGGCACTTATCCCCTATTACGACGACCACAGTCTGAACGCTGCTCTGGCCGGCTCAGATATCGATTTGATTGTGAGCAGTGATGCCGGCGCGCAGGCATTGTCAGCAGATATGATTACCGGACCGGCGTATGCCGGCACCGCCTGGGCATTCTCTGCCCGCCTTGATGACTCTCTTCGCAGTGCAGTCTTTGATTACTTTGCGACGCTCAGGCAACAACGTGTGGTTGCCAAAATGCAGAATGAATGGCTGACGCCGGCGGCTCCGCTGCAAGAGGCAGATATTCCGGCATTCATTCTTGCGGCTGCCGGAAAAATAACTGCTCTCAAAGAGCAATTCAGTGCTTATGACAGCGATGCAAAGTGGACTTTGCTGGCAGCTTTCGCCTGGCAATTAAATCAGTGGGAAGATGCCGGTGAAACCGCCGGCGCAGTAGAGCAACTGCTTATACTGCATGAGAAAATCCCGTCACGGATCCCGACTGCGGAGAGGATGATGATGACCCTTGCAGCGTGGCGCACGGGGCTGACACATCTTGAGGATTGCCGGGAACTGACATCCCGCCAGGGCGGCAATAATGATCGCTGGCTGGACGTGAAACAGCGCTATCCATTGCTGGCCGTTAAGGACGTTTACCGTCACCTTGATTATGGCTACGCAGACGGTGCAGATACCGTGAGATTTACAGAAAATATTCAGCAGTACGCAACAACGTTGGAAACACTGTCTGAAAAAGATTGAAAATTGTCATAAAGCCTTCATGTTATACCGGTAGAACGGCATGAGGCATAAGAACAATGCCACCCTGAATACGTTCTCCTTACACATTTAAGGATGAGGAGGGTTTATGAGAAGACAAAAAGCAATAAAGGCAAAGAAAATTTTGAAAAGTAATAACCGCAGAAAATTAATGATTAAACGTGCCCATCAACGGGTCCTTCAACGCCGCCGTCATTTTATGACTCATGAAATGTTCGCGAAAAGTCCGGAGTCAGCCTGCCAGTAGCAGTTCCGGACTACGCCTTTCCCTTTCCCCCGCACTCTTCTGCCCGGGTCGCTCTGGCCAATAACTTGGCAGCCTTGATTTCAGCCCGGCGACGCCGGAAAAATGCAGACAATTTTTCTCCGCAAATGTCAGCCAGCACCCCTCCGGTGATATCACACTGGTGATTAAGCTCCGGATGTTGCAACAATTGCATCACTGATCCCGCAGCACCGGTTTTTAAATCACTGGCACCGAATACCACTCTGGCGATCCGTGCGTGCACCAGCATTCCGGCACACATAGCACAGGGCTCAAGAGTGACGTAAAGGGTTGCACCGGTAACCCGGTAATTTTCTATATGGCTGGCGGCTGCACGTACAGCCAGCATTTCCGCATGAGCGGCGGGATCATGGTCTCTAACCGGAGAATTCCAGCCTTCTCCGATGATCTTTCCGTCTGCAACGACTATCGCGCCCACCGGTACTTCGTTAATTGCTTCAGCTTTATCAGCACGAAGCAACGCCTGCTGCATCCAGTGTTCATCACTGAATAATTCTTCATTACTCATTGGTTATTTTGACCAAACTTTTGGTTATTTCGACTAAAGGAATACAGTACACGGTATAGTAAAAATCATAACCAATTGAAATATAATGATTTACCAAACTGGTCACGATCTTGCGTACTCTTAATTATAATACAGCAAAAGCACGGTTAAAGCGGGTCTGTATGCAAAAATTCAGACTGTTGAAAAACACAATGTTACGATTTAAATTGTACAAAAAGGTTATAAAACAGGCTGAATTAACGACAAAATGCCCGTAAGCCGTTACACTAAAATTTTACTTTGTTGAGGGAACAAAATGAATACAACCGCCGTTGTCATTGTTGCAATCTGTGCCTGGGCACTGGTCTCTATCGTCACTGCAGCGAAAGACAAGAGTAAATCGAAAAAAGATATCCGTAGTGATAAAGCCATGGAAGCCGAAATCGCGGCACTACGGGAACGCGTTGAAGTACTGGAAAAAATCGTCACCGAAGAAAATTACGATCTGAAAAAGCAATTTAAAGATCTGGAGAGCGGTAAAGTCGCATAACGGCTTTGTCAGGCACCGTCCATAAAACGACGTTCTGCCCGCTCTACTCTTCTCGGCTTGCCGGCGATGATTAGCACATCACCGGCTTGCAACACCTCATTGCCATCCGGTTGCGCAATTTCGTTGCCATTCCTTCTCAGCCCCTGCAGTCTTACCCGCATTCTTTGAAAATCGATGTCTGACAACGACTGACCTAAACAGGCTGCATCGTTATTCAGTACAACAGCATGTACAAATTCCAGTTTATCTTCTGTGCCGTAGCTGATTTCAGTGGTTTCCCCCGGATAAAAGCCGTGCAGGTGATCGTACCGCCCCTGACGCTCCTCCCTCACCCGTCGCAGGATCCGCGACATGGGTACGCCGGCGTAATGCAGCACCTGGGAAATCAGCATCAGACTGCCTTCCTGTATTTCAGGTACAACCTGACTGGCACCGGCTTTATACAAAGCATCCAGCTGATAGTCCCGTTTTGTGCGTACCATTAAGTTGATGTCCGGCGAGATTTGCCTTGCTGCGTTAATGACCTGCTTAGCTTTCTCAGGCTGATCAAAAGTGACCAGCAGTAAACTGGCCCGGCCAACACCGGCATTTTCAAGAATGTCCTTCTGGCTGGCATCACCAAATAAAATCGGTTCGCCGGCGTTGCGGCTTTCGTGCACCCTTACCGGGTCTGCATCAATGGTGATAAAGGCAATGTTCTCCAGTTTAAGCAAACGGGCAACAGACTGCCCCACCCTGCCAAATCCGGCGATGACAATATGGTTCTGCAAAGCTGAAGCTTCAGGAATGGCACTGTCAGGCTCAACGTTGACCGCTGACGCAGGTTCGAGTTTCTGCGCCCAGGCCACACTGCGGGTTACCAGCAGCGGTGTCAGTGCCATGCTGATCACCCCCATACTGATGATAATAGAAGATGTTCTGCTGTCGATGACTCCTTCTGCGGTAGCCAGTGCAGCAATGACAAAACTGAACTCACCAATCTGACACAATTTGATGCCGGTAGCCCAGGCATCCACCGCATCAGAATTCAGTAACCTTGCAACCAGGCGCAATACCAACACCTTAAGTACCATTAATACCGCCACCCCACTGAATATCCACAAACCATCCTGGTAAAGTACGTGCAGATTCAGTTGCATGCCGACAGTGACGAAAAACAGGCCCATCAGAATATCTCTGAATGGCCGGATGTCCGCTTCCAGCTGGTACTTATACTGGCTTTCTCCCAGCATCATCCCGGCAAGAAAAGCCCCCAGCGCCATGGACAAACCGAAAATATAGGTCAGCCCGCCGGCGAGAATAGCCACAAGAATCGTGGTGAGCACGAACAACTCATCAGTTCTGGTTTTCGCCACCTCCCGGAATATCCAGGGTAAAACCCACTTGCCGGCAGACAGAAGCAGGATCACGACCAGTACACCTTTTATGAGAGCCTGAATTAACGCGGTGGCGAGACTGATATTTTGTTCAGATGACATTAATGGAATAGCAATAAGGAATGGCACCACTGCCAGATCCTGAAACAGCAGAATACTGATGGCCATTTCTGTACGACGATGATTAAGTGCTCCGGCTTCAGTAAGCTGCTTAATGACGATAGCAGTGGAGCTCAGTGCCAGCATGCCGCCGATGATAACTGCCGGCCCCCAGGCAAATCCGAGAAAGTGTGCGATTGCTGAGAACACACCCGTAGTAACGACCATTTGCCCTAATCCGACACCGAAAACCAGTGAGCGCATGGACATAAGCTTGGGCAGTGAAAACTCGAGCCCCAGAGAAAATAACAGAAATACAATCCCGATTTCTGCCAGCAGGTGCATGTCTTCCGGATGAGGGAACAACGCCAGCAGTTCCGGGCCGGTAAGCAGTCCGGCAAAAAGGTAGGCCAGAATCGGTGGCAAATGAAGCTTGCGGAATACTGCTACACTGACTACTGACAGCGCCATTAACACTACGATTTGTCCAAATCCACTTGCTACCACGGCAACTCCTTTAATCCGGCACTACAAGCAGGCACACCACTTGCAAGACTTCAGTCAGATACGCTTAGATGACGATTTTCTGACGTAAAAGTAAACAATTGACTCTAAGTATAACCCATGTTCCCGAGGAGTACTGTTTTGGAATTCTCAACTTCTGTTTATGAACACGTATACCCTGACAGCTTTTATCCTATGGCCTCATCCGGCCCGCGGTTAACCGCCGATCAGAAAAACAGCTTCCTGGGGCAGATCCTGTCAACCATCGATATTTCTGCACTGGGTTCTCTTTACTTTCATCAACTCAGACAACATGTTGCACTCGTTCACCTTAACCTGAGCGATGCGTCACGTCACCTGAGTTATGGCCGCATTAAGCCGGAAGACAATGACTCAAACACCCTGATGCTGCCTATGAACAACCGTCACAGCACATCCGCGCCAGAATACATCCGCTATGTGTTTGCCAGCATGCCATCACGGGAAGAGCGTCAGTGTGTGGCTGAGTTACATGTGCTGTTCAGCCATCAGTTCGCCAATGCTCTGGAGTTCGAACGACTGAAAAAAATGGCGACAAAAGATGCACTGACCACATTAGGTAACCGCAACGCATTTGATGAGTCCTGTGGCCGTCTGACAAGCAGAGCGGATCGTCATGATGAAAAATTCGGATTACTGGTCATAGATTTAGATAACTTTAAGACAGTGAATGACACCTATGGGCACCAGGAAGGTGACAAGGTATTGCAAGCTGTGGCTGCGGAGATTTCGTCTGTGCTGCGTAATGAAGATGAAGCATTCCGCATCGGGGGTGATGAGTTTTGTTGTCTGCTGGACTGCAAACAAAAAGAGTCGCTGAAAGTCATTGCTGACCGAATCAACAAACGAATCGAAAAGAACACGTTACTCAAAGGTCACGGAGTTTCCTGCAGTATCGGCGGTGCGGTCTACCGTCAGGGAGACAACATGCAGTCGTTATTTGAGCGAGCTGATCACGCGTTATACCAGGTCAAAGCCGCCGGAAAGAATGCTTATCTTGCGGCATAATCTCCCCGCAGGCTTTTAAACGAAGAGGCAAAACCTTGCCTCTTTACCAGAAGACTGCCATCTTATTCACCGCTACTTTTGTACATTATCCTGTTGAGATCCTGATTGCCGGCCGCCAGCCAGACCACTCTGTCGGTAAGCAGCAAAGCTGCCGCTTCACCATTGCATAGTAAAACAGGAATGCGTTCTCTTTCCCAGGGCGGTATCTTCCACTGCTTAAACCATTTCCGCGCTGTTTTCCCTGTGGGGTTCCGGCTCACATAAATTTTATCCAGACTCACCGCCGGCACCCGCTGCCAGTCACCCGGGCCGGAGATTTTAAATGTTACCGGCAACCCCGGGACTTGCTGCCACTGCTCTTTATCTACCTGTTGCGGATCCCCGCTTTCCTGCATTATATCGACCGTGCAGTTCCCGCTATCCGCAGTAACCAGCAGTTCGCTGTTGTAGCGGCGGATCACGCCAGTGCCGCCTTTAACGCATGGTATGGCATCGTCTCTGGCATGTAACATAGCAAGGATCTCGTCCATCTGAGCTTTAGAAGGCAAGGTCACACCCCGTCCGGTAAGCCAGTGACGGATAATCGCCCTCTGCCAGCCTGTGCTTTGCAGCAGCAAAGCAGGAACACTCAGTCCACCGTTACCGGTCTCAGCGTCTTTAAGCCGTTCCGCGGTCACTTCTGCCAGCAATGCATTTTGTTCCTGTAACAGTTCACAGGAGCGTGAAGCGGCTTTTGCAAAGCCGGGCCAGCGCCTGTGCATATCCGGCAGAACACGGTTGCGAAGAAAATTACGGTCAAAGCGGTCGTCCTGATTGGACTCATCTTCAACCCGCGGCATTGCCAGTGAATCCGCCGCAGCCTCAATGTCTTCACGGCGAAAATTAAGCAGAGGCCGCAGAATAGCAACGGGTGACTCGCTCTCACTAACTAGCCGGTAATGCAGCCCCGGCATGCCAGCCAGACCTGCCGGCCCGCTTCCCCGCTTTATCGCCAGTAATATGGTTTCGAGCTGGTCGTCCTGATGCTGGCCTAAAACCAGCGCACCGTTGTGCTGCCGGCAATAGCGCAGTAATGCATCATAACGGGCATCTCTGGCACTTGCCTCAAGGCTGGTGCGGGACTGAACCGTCACGTTAACGGATAACGCAGAAAAGATAACATTGCGCTGGTGACAAAAGGTTTCGCAGTGGTTTTGCCACGTGTCTGCGTTGGGACTCAGACCGTGATGGATATACACCCCGTGAACGGGCAAAGAAGAATATGAAGAGAGTGCGTGGAGTAATAAACCGGAGTCTACCCCGCCACTGAAACCTACCACAAGGCAGTTGGGCGACGGGGTGACAGTATCGAGCAACCTGGCCGTTGTGCAGATGATGTCAGAACACAGCGGCTTGACATCCATTTCACCAGCCATCGTTACCCGCTCCGGATCAGCAGTAACCGAAAGACATCAGTCTCTGGTAACGCTCTTCCATCAGGTTTTCAACATCCAGTGTTTTCAACTGGTTCAATTGCTGTTTGATGGTCGCTTTCAGGTTTGCAGCCATGCCGTCATGGTCACGGTGTGCGCCACCTAAAGGCTCTTCAACAATACTGTTGATTAAACCCAGTTCTTTGATTTGCGGTGCACTTACACCCATCGCTTCTGCAGCCAGGGGCGCTTTATCTGCGCTCTTCCACAGAATAGATGCACAACCTTCCGGAGAAATAACGGAATAGGTAGAATATTGCAGCATGTTAACGCGGTCGCCAACACCAATTGCCAGTGCACCACCGGAACCACCTTCACCGATAACGGTACAGATGATCGGCACACGAAGCTGAGCCATTTCAAACAGGTTGCGGGCAATAGCTTCACTCTGTCCACGTTCTTCCGCGCCAACGCCCGGATATGCTCCCGGTGTGTCGATAAGTGTAACGATAGGCAAATTGAAACGCTCAGCCATTTTCATCAGACGCAGAGCTTTACGGTAACCTTCAGGTTTTGGCATACCAAAGTTACGCTTAATTTTTTCGTGCGTATCACGCCCTTTCTGATGACCAATCAGCATAATTGGCTGATCATCAATTTTTGCCAGACCACCAACAATCGCTTTGTCGTCAGCGTAAGCACGATCACCGGCCAGTTCATCAAACTCAGTGAAGATGCGGCCAACATAATCCAGCGTGTAGGGACGCATGGGGTGACGGGCAAGCTGGGAAATCTGCCAGGCGCCCAGATCTGAGAAAATCTTGCGTGTTAAATCCGAACTTTTAGTACGAAGTTTTGTGATTTCTTCTTCAATACCAACGTCAAATTCACCGCCCTGATTAACCAGCCGAAGCTCTTCGATTTTTGCTTCTAGTTCAGCGATCGGCTGTTCAAATTCCAAAAACTGTATACTCATTCTGTGTCCTATCTATACTACCTTTCACGCCTGTCAGTGATAACACATGGCGACTGACTGCTCACCCAGACACTGTTTTAATTCGTGCAACAGCTGGTCTTCCGGCGTCACATACCATTGTGCGCCACAGGCCAGCACTGCTTCCGCATCCGGGTGTACTACACGCATTTGTACCGGACAACTGCCGCCCCGGTACGTTTGAAGAATTGCCTGTAGCGACGAAATTCTGTTTTCATCAATTTGCACGGTGTCGAGTTCCAACATCAGTGCTTTTGCGTTCTGTTCTCTGGCCTGAACAATATCCATTGCATCACGGGCAGAGATTGTATTGCCACCGGAGAAATCATCAAAGCTGACCTGTCCTTTTATTAACAGGATACGGTCAGTTTCGAGAATACTCTCATATTTTTCGTACATATCGGGGAAAAAACGTACATCCATGCGCGCGCTCTTGTCGTCGAGAGTCACAATGGCCCAGCGACGCCCCTTCTTGTTTGTCATTACCCTGACGCCCAGCACCAGACCAACGGCGGTAGACATCTGATCTTTTCCGGTCGGTTTTAAATCAACCAGACGACCATCAGAGTAATGCTTAATTTCGTCAGCATACTGATTAATAGGATGCCCTGTCAGATACAAGCCCAGGGTGTCTTTTTCACCATCAAGCCAGACTTTTTCCGGCCAGTACGGCACATCCGCAAAGGCTTGCTTTACGTCATCCGGCTCTGTAGTCAGCAAACCGAACATGTCAGACTGTCCGTAGGATTCCGCTTTTGCATGTTGATCAGCTGCTGCAATAGCTTCAGGTAAAGAGGCCATAATCGATGCACGGTGCGGACCCTTGCCGTCCTGCGGACCAAGATTGTCCATGGCGCCGGCGAGGACCAGCTTTTCCAACACCCGCTTGTTCACCCGTTTGAGGTCAACTTTAGCACAGAAATCAAACAAATCAGTAAAATTACCTTGTTGTTCCCGGGCTTCAATAATGGCTTCAATGGGGCCTTCACCGACCCCTTTAATAGCACCGATACCGTAAACAATGCGGCCATGCTCATCAACCGTAAACTTATACCGGCCAACATTCAAATCCGGCGGCAAAATGGTCATCCCCATACGGTCGACTTCATCTACCAGCGTTACTATCTTATCGGTGTTGTCCATGTCCGCCGACATTACCGCCGCCATAAATTCAGCAGGGTAATGTACTTTCAGCCACAGCGTCTGGTATGACACCAGTGCATAGGCCGCAGAGTGCGATTTGTTAAATCCGTATCCGGCAAATTTTTCTACCAGATCGAAAATTTTCATCGCCAGCTCGCCGTCGATGTTGTTGTCTCTTGCGCCATCCTCGAAGGTTGAGCGCTGCTTCGCCATTTCTTCAGGTTTTTTCTTACCCATCGCACGGCGAAGCAAGTCAGCGCCACCCAGACTGTACCCGGACATTTCCTGGGCAATCTGCATAACCTGTTCCTGATACAGGATGATACCGTAGGTGGGCTCAAGAATTTCTTTCAGACACTCATGCTGATAATCAGCATCCGGATAAGAGATTTCTTCACGACCGTGCTTACGGTCAATAAAGTTGTCTACCATGCCTGATTGCAGCGGGCCCGGACGGAACAGGGCCACCAGTGCGATAATATCTTCGAAACAGTCTGGTTTCAGGCGCTTGATCAGCTCTTTCATCCCGCGGGATTCAAGCTGGAATACTGCCGTGGTTTCTGCCGCCTGCAGTGAGCGGAAACTCTTTTTATCTTCCAGCGGGATGGCACTGATATCGACATCCACTCCCTGACCTTCTTTGATCATGTCCAGTGCCCACTGGATAATGGTCAGTGTACGCAGACCGAGGAAGTCAAATTTAACCAGACCTGCCGTTTCAACGTCGTTTTTATCGAACTGGGTGACCGGGTTTTTCCCTTCGTCATCACAGTAAAGCGGAGCAAAGTCGGTGATAGTAGTAGGCGCAATAACCACACCACCGGCGTGTTTACCGGCATTACGGGTAACACCTTCCAGAATGCGGGCCATGTCGATAAGGTCTTTGACTTCCTCATCGTCGTTATAAAGTTCCGGTAAACGGGGCTCGACCTCAAAGGCTTTGCCAAGAGTCATACCGGGATCGGACGGGATCAGCTTGGAAATCCGGTCAACGAAACCGTAGGGATGACCAAGCACACGGCCCACATCACGCACAACAGCCTTAGCAGCCATCGTACCGAAGGTGATAATTTGTGATACCGCCTGACGGCCGTAAAGCTCGGCCACGTGGTCAATAACCTCATCCCGCCGGTCCATACAGAAGTCGACGTCGAAATCAGGCATAGATACACGTTCGGGGTTCAGGAACCGTTCGAAAAGCAGGTCAAATTCCAGCGGATCCAGATCGGTAATTTTCAGCGCATAAGCCACTAATGAGCCTGCACCGGAACCACGGCCCGGTCCCACCGGAATCCCGTTGTCCTTACTCCACTGGATAAACTCCATAACGATAAGGAAGTAACCCGGGAACCCCATCTGGTTAATTACGTCGAGTTCTATTTTCAGACGGTCGTCGTATTCAGGACGCTTTTCTGCTCTGACGGTTTCATCAGGGAACAGGAATTCAAGACGCTCTTCCAGTCCCTCTTCCGATTTTTTAACCAGAAAATCTTCCGTTGTCATACCACCGGTAGGGAACTGAGGCAGGAAGTATTCACCAAGCCTTACAGTGACATTACAACGTGTAGCAATTTCTACTGTATTTTCGATAGCTTCCGGAATATCACTGAACAGCTCAACCATTTCATCGCTGCTACGCAGATATTGCTGTTGGCTGTAGCGTTTAGGGCGACGGGGATCTTCCAGTGTGTAACCGTCGTGAATGGCTACGCGGATTTCATGGGCCTCGAATCCCGCCTGTTCAATGAAACACACTTCATTCGTAGCCACCACCGGCAAACCGTATTCTTCTGCCACAGCCACAGCCTGATGAAGATAGTCTTCTTCACCGGGACGGCCGGTGCGGATAAGCTCAAGGTAGAAACGGTCGGCAAAATGCTGCTGATAAAACTCAAGGGAATCAGCCAGCATTTTCTGGTTGTTCTTGGTCAGAGCAATACCGACGTCGCCGTGCAATGCTCCGGAAAGTACAATCACGCCTTCAGCATGTTCTGCCAGCCAGGCCTGCTCTATCACCGTTTTATGGTGCACCGCACCGCGCAGGTAGCCTTTTGAAATCAACAGGGTAATATTTTTATAGCCCTCGTTGTTCATGGCCAGCAAAGTGAGGCGGAAAGGTTCCTCATTCAGAACATCGTTCTGCACCCAGAAGTCGGTGCCGATAATGGGTTTGATGCCGCGGTTATGGGCTTCAGAATAGAATTTAACCAGACCACACATGTTCATCTGGTCTGTAATAGCCACCGCAGGCATGTTAAAGGCTTCAACCTGCGCGAGGATGGGTTTAACCTTGTTTAACCCATCCATCATTGAAAAGTCGCTGTGAACGCGAAGATGAATAAACGGCGAAGACATGTGAGTTTCTCTTATTTTTGTGCTGCCAGACGCGCCTGTACGGGCTTAAAGCTCATACGATAACACGGCAGGACACCATATGCTTCTAATGCTTCAAAATGGGCTTTCGTCGGATAACCTTTGTGGCCGGCGAAGTTGTACTGCGGATGAAGGGCATGCAATGCAATCATATCATTGTCACGTTCAACTTTAGCAAGAATCGAGGCTGCAGAGATTTCTGCATGCAGTCCATCCCCTTTCACGATCGCTTCTGCTGCATACTGCCAGTCCGGCAGACGATTTCCGTCTACCCGCACGAAATCCGGCTGTACTGACAATCCCTCAACGGCACGCTTCATGGCCAGCATGGTTGCGTGCAGAATGTTCAGCGTATCGATTTCCTGTGGCGTTGCCCGCCCGATTGCCCAGCAGAGGGCTTTTTGCTTAATCTCTTCTGATAAAGCGATACGTTTTTTTTCGGATAATTTCTTTGAATCGTTGAGTCCGGCAATGGGTTTTGCAGGGTCAAGAATAACCGCAGCGGTCACTACATCCCCCACCAGCGGTCCGCGTCCCACTTCATCAACACCGGCAATATATTCAACCATTGATAACCTCTGCAATCGCATCTGCTGCCATTTTATCAGCATCCAGTTTTAGGGACTGGTGCAAACCGGTAAACCGGCTTACCAGTTCAGTCGTATCCTGCGTGAAAAGGGGCAATAAGTAATCGCAAAGCGTGTCAGGATTCACGTCGTCCTGCAGTAATTCAGGAATTAACGCTTCATTGGCCAGTAAATTAGGCAGGGAGAAGAACGGCGCTTTGTAGAGTCGCTGCATTATTTTATAGGTCAGCGGTGACAACTTATAGCAAGTCACCATGGGGCGCTTGCAAAGCATGGCTTCCAGGGTTGCCGTACCTGATGCCAGCAAAATGACATCGCTGGCAATCATGGCGTCTCTGGCCTGCCCTTTCACCAGCTTGTAGTCGCTGTCACTGAGCCAGGCACTGCAATGCTCTTTCAGATAAGCCTGAATGCCATTAAAACGATACTGATTAGCAGCAGGAATGACAAAACGGATGCCTGGCAGCAGGGTTTTCATTTTCTCCATGGTGGCAGTAAAAACAGGTAACAGTGCTTTTAACTCACCGCCACGGCTGCCGGGCAATACGGCCAGCACAGGACCGGAGCTGCTCAGGCCCAGTGTCTCACGGGCGGCAGACTGATCTGGTTCTAATGGCACGGCATCAGCCAGTGTATGACCGACAAACGTGTAGGGAACATGGTACTTATCGTAAACCTGCTGTTCGAAAGGAAACAAACCCAGCACGTGATTTGTGGCGGCTTTAATTTTATGAATGCGTTTTTCACGCCATGCCCACACGGTAGGACTGACATAATGAACAGTTTTAATCCCCCTGGCTTTCAGGGCTTTTTCCACACGAAGATTAAAGTCAGGTGCATCCACACCAATGAATACATCCGGCGGATTGGCTTCAAAATGCGCCAGCAGTTGCTTCTTCAGTTTGAGAATAGCAGGAAGATGAGACAACACTTCCACCAGTCCCATGACAGAAAGTGTTTCCATATCGAAGAGTGAGTGAAAGCCGGCGGCTTTCATGTGATCACCACCGATGCCTTCGATAATGGCATCGGGGTAACGCTTTTTCAGTTCGGCTATCATACCGGCGGCAAGCACGTCTCCTGACGGCTCACCTGCCACAACGCCAATTCGCAATGTTGATGCGGGCATTTAGCGGATGATACCCCGCTCAGCATTTTCAAGGAAAGACACCAGTAAGCGGATATTTTCATCGCTTTGGGCTACATCAGACAGCTTAGCCACAGCTTCAGCGATGGTATTGTTGTCACGGTAGATGGCACGGTAAGCCCGCTTTATTGCCATAATTTGACCGGATGTAAATCCACGGCGGCGTAAGCCTTCAGAGTTAATGCCCGCAGCGACGTGCTTCTGCCCGTTAACCATGACAAACGGCGGTACATCACGCAAGACTATCGCGCCGGCGCCAACGAAGGCATGACTACCTACTTTGCCAAACTGGTGAATAGCGGCACCACCACCAAAAATAACAAAATTACCCAGTTCAACATGCCCTGCCAGTGAAACATTGTTCGCAAGAATACAATCGTCCCCGATGATCACATCGTGAGCCACGTGGGCATTGATCATAAACAGGTTGCGGGAGCCAATTTTTGTCACCCCTTCATCCTGAATAGTGCCGCGATGCACTGTACAGGTTTCACGGAAAACATTGTCATCACCGATTTCCAGACGGGTTTCTTCTCCGGCGTACTTTTTGTCCTGGCATTCTTCACCTACAGAACAAAACTGAAAGAAGCGGTTGCGCTTACCCACAGTCGTCGGGCCTTTGATGACCACATGAGACTCAAGTACACAATCGTCACCGATAACCACATCGTCACCGATATAACAGAAAGGACCTACGGAAACATTATTTCCCAGTGTCGCCTTTTCAGATATCACGGCAGTAGAATGAATCACGTTAAACCATCTCTCTCATTGCACACATGAATTCGGCACTGCAAGCTTCTTCACCATCAACGCTGGCGGTACCCTTAAACTTCCAAATCCCTCTGCGCTCTTTGACCAGACATACATCAAATTCCAGTCTGTCACCAGGCGTAACAGGACGCTTGAAGCGCGCGCAGTCAATGCCGGCATACAAGTATAGCTTATCTGACTTACCCATGGTTTTGAATCCAAGCACGCCGGCAGCCTGTGCCATTGCTTCCAGGATAAGAACGCCCGGGAAAATTGGACGGCCGGGGAAGTGCCCTGTAAAGCAGGGTTCATTCATGGTGATGTTTTTATATGCCTTGATAGACTCGCCTTCCACGTAATCAGTTACGCGATCAACAAGCAAGAACGGATACCGGTGAGGCAATAAATCCAGGATTTCCTGAATATCAATAGTGTTGAGTGAATTGGCCAAAAAAGCTCTCCTAATGCCAAAACCAGTCTGTCATAGGCTTATAGCAGACTGTTTGCCGTATTGTAATTTTAAATGGCGGCAACCATACGCGCATATGCGCTAAAAACAAATCAGACCAACGCCTCACGACGTTAGTCTGCTTGCGGGCTCAGGCCCGGTAATCTTCAGCCGGTAACCGGCCGGACATTACTTAATTTTTTTAACCTGTTCCAGCACTTGCTCAGACAGATCATGCTGGTCGTCTGCGAATGCTACAGCACCGGCATTCAGTACCAGGTCGTATTTTTCTTTCGCAGCTACTGAGTCGATCGCCTGCTTGATCAAGCCCAACAATTTGTTGCGCTCTTCGTTGCTGCGACGCTGGATGTTCTGTTGCAGAGGCTGACCTTTTTCTGCCAGTTGCTCACGAACACTCAGAATTTTCTGTTGCAGTTCTTTTTTCTCATCTTCACTCATCGTAGCGGCATCACGCTGCAGACGCTCAGCATAGAACTGACCATCTTTCTGAAGCTGGTTAACTTCGTCGATTTGCGCTTTGAATTCGACCTGAATGTTATTAGAGATTTCAGCGGCCTGTGGCATCGCCTGGAATACGCCCTGTACATCCACAACGCCAATTTTTTGTTCAGCCATTGCAGAGGCACTTACCAGCGCACTACCTAACATCAGGGTTGCTACGAATTGTCTTGCCAACTGTTTCAAAAGGAACTCCTTTTTAAAATTTAAGCCCGGTTCACTGCCGGATTAGTATTAGAATGTTTGACCGATATTAAACGTAAAGAACTTGGCATCATCACCATCGCGTTCCTGAATAGCACGCGAGAAGCTGAATACCATGGGTCCCATCGGTGAAATCCATTGTACAGAAATACCGGCGGAACTACGATACTGTGTCCAGTCGGAATAGTCCAACAACTTACCGTATGATGAGTTGATCTGGTCTAAGTTTTTGTACTTATCGTAGTCGAATTCAGTATCCCACACGTTACCTACGTCGAGGAACACACTGGTACGTACTGAATTATCGTATTCCACATCCACAAATGGTGTCGGAACGATTAACTCGATGCCACCCAATGCCATGGCGTTACCACCCAGGCTCCGGCTGGAGATCTGAATACTATCATCAGCTGCATCGCCCGGATACACCTCTCCGTCAGGACCGGTCACCGTATTATAATTACGTCTGATCACACCACGGGGGCCTACGGTGTTATTTTCAAAGCCACGCAGCGTATCTGCACCACCGGCCGTGAAGTTTTCCGTAAACGGCAGGATCTGCTCATTACCGTTAATGTCGCCGTAGCCGTTACCATAACCTAAACGCAGACGAGCCAGCACTGACCAGCGCTGATTACGTGACAGCGGGAAATAGAACTTGGTATCGAATACAGTTTTAAAGTAATTCACGTCAGAGTTCGGCGTAGTAATACTGAAACTCGCACGTTGTGATGAACCGGCTGTAGGGAACAGACCACGGTTCAGTGTACTGCGGCTCCATGCCACACTGGCCTGGAAGCTGTCATAGTTAATAGGTGCTTCCGGATCGGCGGAATCACGGAACTGGTTATAAAACTGCTCAGTCTGCTCGTAGTAACCGGTGTTATATAACTCCACACTGGAGTAAGTAATACCGAAGTTAATACGGTTAACTTCGTTGATTGGATAACCAACGTTAGCCCCCACTGACCAGCGCTTAGAGTTGTACTGGATAACGTTAAAGTCAGAGCCGTCGAACTCGCTGTAACCGATGCTACCACCCAGACTGATACCGTCGATCGTGAAATAGGGGTCGTTATAGGTAATTTGAGCTGAACGCTGATACGATACCGTACTGATGTTCAGACCCACCTGCTTACCTGTACCGAGGAAGTTATTTTGTTGAATACCGGCATTCAGACTCAGTTTCGTTCTGTCACCGTAACCGATACCGGCGTTAAACGAGCCTGAAGGTTGTTCCTTCACTGAGAAGTCCACATCAACCTGATCATCAATACCTGGCAGACGGTTAGTTTCGAACTCAACTTCTTCCATGTAAGTCAGACGGGAAAGCTGTGCTTTTGAGCTTTCCAGCAGTGAATTCGACAGCCACGTGCCTTCCATCTGGTTAACGTTATGACGTAATACATTATCAGACGTAACAGAGTTACCTTCGAAGTTTATACGACGCACATAGATACGCTTACCCGGATCGACTGACAGGGTCAGTTTAACTGTTTTATCTTCGTCGTTGATTTCCGGCACCGTGGTCACTGTCGGATAAGCGTAACCAAAACGGCCCAGGTATTTACTGATAAATTCTTCGGTATAGGTAACTTCAGCCTGACTGTAAAGCTCGCCAACAGTCAACGGCAGCACCCGCTCGATATACTCTTCGTTACCCAGCAAATCACCGACAAGCTCCACATCAGAGATGGTGTATTGCTCTCCTTCGGTAACATTCATCGCAACGTAGATGCCGTCTTTTTCCGGCGTCATGGAAACTTGCGTAGAATCAATATTGAAACGCAGGTAACCACGGTCCATATAGTGGCTTCTTAATGTTTCCATATCCCCTTGCAGGGTTTGCTGCTGGTAGCGGGTTTCAGACAGAAAATCCCACCAGGGTGTGTCGAACTGCAGTTCAAGGTCCTGCATCAGTTCTTCATCAGTAAATACTGAGTT
Source organism: Alteromonas sp. ABH4_457 (assembly GCF_056160625.1). NCBI lineage: Bacteria > Pseudomonadati > Pseudomonadota > Gammaproteobacteria > Alteromonadales > Alteromonadaceae > Alteromonas > Alteromonas sp. ABH4_457. Next base: position 173,214 of record NZ_JBSWXN010000005.1, on the reverse strand, counting down.
ACCGACGATATTAATTTGCTGGATTTCTGCGGCATCGCCTTCTTCGAACAGCAGTTTCAAATCAACACGATTACGGGGCAACGGTGTCACAATAGCAGACACATCAGCATTGTATTTACCAATGCTGTAGAAGAAGTCTTTGAGGCCATTTTCAATTGACGTCAGCACGGTTTTATCCAGCGGCTCTCCCACACGGATCCCGTTACCATCCAGACTCTCCTGTAACTGCTCGTCTTTGATGTCATCGTTACCTTCAAAGATAATGTTACTGATAGTAGGACGCTCTGACACTTTCACGATAAGGGTATTACCGTCGCGTAATACCTCTACCCGCTCAAAGTGAGTAGAAGAATAAAGAGAGCGAATAGCCTGGGTGATGCGGAAGCTGTTAAGGCGGTCGCCTACCTGAACAGGCAGATAGGTCAGTGCCGCACCCAGTGCCACACGTTGCAGGCCGGTAATTTTAATATCTTCAACAACGAATTCACTGTCAGACGCTGCAGCATTGGCGAAGCTAGCACTGGAAACCATGATTCCGGCTGCTACTAACTGATTTAACTTCATCTATTCTTTTATTCCTGGCCGCGTTTGCTGTTCTAATGTAAAACTGCCGTTTTGTCCCTAAGAAACAAAGCGACTAATATCGTTAAATATGGCGATGCTCATCATCATGAAAAGCAGTGCGCCGCCAATTTTAAACCCCCACTCCTGCACATGTTCCGGTACAGGTTTGCCCGATGCCCACTCGATGAAATAAAACAGCAAGTGACCGCCATCCAGCATGGGGATTGGCAACAAATTGATAATGCCGAGACTGACACTGATCAACGCTAAAAAACTTAAAAAGTATGCCAGTCCGTATCCGGCACTGACGCCTGCGCCCTGCGCAATGGAAATTGGTCCGCTGAGATTATTCAGCGATACATCGCCGGTAACCAGCTTGCCGAGCATTTCCACGCTGACGGCAGTCAGCCGCCAGGTTTTATCCAGTGCTTTACTCACGGCTTCAACAGGACCGTACTGATGAGTAAAGACATAACCTTCAGGCCAGGGTTCAGCTTTAGGGCTTACCCCTAAGAAACCATCCTGACCGTCAGGGGTATCCCGGCGCGCTATTGTAGCACTAACTGTCTGTTGCTGACCGCCCCGCATTAATGTAATGCTGACGGTTTCACCGGGTAACCCTTTAATAGTGTCAACCAGAGACATCCAGCTTTCTATCTTTTCGCCATTTAGCGCAATCAGTTCATCATCGACCAGTAACCCCGCCTGCTCTGCAGGACTGTCTTCAGAAATGAATGCCACCACGGTGGTAATTTCAGGTCTGAAAGGTACGATGCCCAAACTGTTTAAAGCAGACTGTTTTTCCGGGTCAAAGTTCCAGCCGGCAATGTGTAAATTCGTCTGACTGGTCACACCTTGGGCAGATTTCACGGTAATTACCACCTGAGGTGTACCAATCGCAGAAATCAATTCCAGATTTACCGATTCCCAGTCAGGCGTTTCATGACCACCCACTGCAATAATTTCATCACCGGCTTTTATCTGAGCCTGCGCGGCGAAACTGTCCGGCGTTATATCGCCAATCACCGGTTTTACTGTATTCTGACCAATCAGGAACATCATATACAATGCGAGCACTGCAAAGATAAAATTTACACCGGGGCCAGCGGCAATAATTGCCATACGTTGTAATACAGGTTTGTTATTGAACGCCAGGTGACGTTTTTCCGCAGGCACGTCATCCACACGCTCGTCGAGCATACGTACATATCCGCCCAGCGGTATAGCGGCTACCGCAAATTCGGTGCCCTTCTTATCTTTTCGTGTCCAGAACGGTTTACCAAAGCCGATTGAAAACCGTTCGACATGCACGCCACACATCCGGGCAACAATAAAATGTCCCCACTCGTGCACCGCGACTAAAATACCCAGTGCGACTATGAATGAACCTAAACTCCACAGAAACGTGAACACTACACCTTACTCCGTACCAGTTCTGTGGCGACTTCTCTCGCCATTCTGTCTTCTTCAAGGATCTGTTGGAGTGACGATACCGTTACAGGTTCCATTCTGTTTAACGTTTCCTCGTTAATTGCTGCAATATCGGTAAAACCAATGGCGCCATCCAGAAAGGCGGCAACGGCAATTTCGTTGGCCGCATTAAGGCGCGTTGTGGCAGCCTGACCGCTGTCACAGGCATCAATCGCCAGTTTCAGGTTAGGATACCGCGCGTAACAGGGTGACTCAAAAGTAAGGCTTGCCATTTTCGCAAAATCCAGCGGTTCAACGCCGGCATCAATACGTTCAGGCCAGGCGAGGCCATAAGCAATGGGCGTACGCATATCAGGGTTGCCTAACTGGGCAATCACCGAACCATCGGTGTACTGTACCATGGAATGGATCACACTTTGAGGATGCAGTACCACCGTAATATCTTTTGAAGAAGCACCGAATAACCAGCAGGCTTCAATAAATTCCAGTCCCTTATTCATCATGGTCGCCGAGTCCACCGTGATTTTCCGGCCCATGGACCAGTTCGGGTGATGACAGGCTTCCTCTACAGTGATGCTGTGAAAGGTGTCAATATCGCGGTGACGGAAAGGTCCGCCGGAACCGGTGAGCAAAATTTGACTGATCCCTGCCTGCTGCAATTCACCATAGCGAAATCCTTCAGGCAAACACTGGAATATGGCATTGTGTTCACTGTCTATGGGAAGAATTTCTGCCCCGCTCTGATTAGCGGCATCGATGAAAAGCGCACCGGACATAACCAGCGCTTCTTTGTTTGCCAGCAATACACGCTTACCTGCTTTTACCGCTGCAAGGGTTGGTAATAAGCCTGCTGCGCCAACAATGGCCGCCATCACCGAAGTCACCTCCGGTGCACTGGAAACTTCTTCCAGCGCCTTAGGGCCACAAAGAATTTCCGAACTGACTTTCATCGACTGCGCCAGCTTCACCGCATCGTCATACAAATTATCGTCTGCGACTACCACGTAACGTGCTGCGCAGCTGATTGCCTGCTGCATGAGCTTTTCAAGCTGACTGTTGCCGGTAACAGCGAAAACCCGGTATTTATCCGGGTGTCTGTTGATAACGTCGAGGGTACTGCAACCGATGGAGCCTGTTGCGCCAAGTATGGTAACTGTCTGCATCAAGCCATCCAGGTAACATAGCAAAATGCAAATACGGGAAAGGCCGCAGTGAGGCTGTCGATACGGTCAAGAATACCACCGTGTCCGGGCAATAATTTGCCACTGTCCTTAATGCCTGCACAGCGCTTCAGCATGCTTTCGTTTAAATCACCCAGCGCAGATACCGCCACGGTAATGCCACCAATAAGCAAGTGCAGCCAGATGCGGTCTGTTGCTACCTGATAATGTAATGCTGCAAAAGCGATAATAGCGAAAGATGCACCGATACCACCGATTAAACCTTCCAGCGTTTTGCCGGGTGACACATTAGGCCGCAGTTTATGGCGACCGAATTTAACGCCGCTGAAGAATGCGCCGATATCTGCCGCCCAGACAATACCGAGCACATAGAAAATCAGCGATGAGCCATATAAGGTGTCAACATCATGAAGACTGGTTCTGAGACTGATAACGGCAACCCAGGTCGGGATTAAGGTCAGCAGACCGAAGCCTAAACGAATCAGGTTATTGTTCCGCCAGAAGGCTGAATAACGGGGATAGAAAATGATCATCCACAGCGAGAACATCCACCAGATAACGGATACGCCAAGGATGAAATGGTAAAGCCCGTGGAGTTGCCCCTGGTACCAGATGTATTGAGCATCCACAATGGACGACAGCACCAGACACAGCGCAAAAACAAAAGCAGCGAACATGGCTTTGCGGGGACGTGCTGTGATGCCGGACATATTCGCCCACTCATAAGCACCCAACCCGACGACACCGGCAATGGCAACTTCAAACTGCCAGACCGGTAAAAAAAGGATGGCTATCAGCGCCAGAGGCGCCAGAATTAATGCTGTTATTATTCGTTGTTTTAGCATAATTGGCGATGTGCTCCTGATGGCGGTGCCGGCACCGCCGTTAGTTGCAGGCTTCAGTTCCGTGGAACGCTGACCTGTTCGCCCGTAAGACCGAAACGGCGCTGGCGTTGTTTGAAATCATTGACTGCCTGCTGAAAAACATCTTCAGAAAAATCAGGCCATAACACGTCAGTAAAATAGAGTTCAGCGTAGGCACATTGCCACAGCAAAAAGTTGCTGATGCGATGCTCACCGCCTGTGCGGATAAGTAAATCCAGCTCCGGCAGCCCTGCTGTTGACATTTTTGCGTCGAAAGCCTCTTCAGTGATATCTGCAGCAGTCATCGAGCCTTCTGCTACAGCCTGAGATAACTCCCGTGCCGCATTAACGATATCCCAGCGGCCACCATAATTGGCAGCAATATTGAGAACAAGATCCTTATTGTCAGCAGTCATTTCTTCTGCTTTACGGATCTTATCTTTCAATTTATCATCAAAAGCTGAAACGTCACCGATCACTTTTAAACGTACACCGTTTTTATGTAATCGCTTCGCTTCATTGTTCAATACCAGATTGAACAGTTCCATCAGCACCGACACTTCTTCTTCGGGACGCTTCCAGTTTTCACTGGAGAAAGCGAACAGCGTCAGTGATTGTATTTTGTTCTGGCGGGCAAAACGCACTACCGCGCGAACAGACTCAACGCCGGCCTTATGGCCAAACGTTCTGATTTTGCCCTTTTTCTGCGCCCATCGACCATTTCCGTCCATGATGATCGCAACATGCTGAGGACCCGGTACATTGACCGGGGTCTCAGTGGTTTCAGGCGCTGTGTTAGACCGCATTCCTAACATAGTAACTTTTTAAATTTCCATCAGTTCTTTTTCTTTGTCTGCCAGCATGGCATCCACTTTTTTAATAAAATCATTCGTCAGAGACTGAATGTTTTCTTCCGCAGCGCGGCTTTCATCTTCACTGATTTCTTTTTCTTTCAGCAAATCTTTAATGTCACCGTTTGCGTCACGGCGGATGTTACGGATAGCAACACGACCACCTTCCGCCTCGTTACGTACAACGCGGATAAGATCTTTACGACGCTCTTCCGTCAGCGGAGGTAACGGGATACGAATCGACGCTCCTGCACTCATCGGGTTGAGGCCCAGATCAGATTGCATGATAGCTTTCTCTACAGCCTGAATAGCACTTTTATCAAATACACTCAGCGCCAGCGTGCGGCTGTCTTCTGCGACAACGTTCGCAACTTGCTTCAGCGGCGTATCCACACCGTAGTAAGGCACCATGATGCCGTCAAGCAGGCTCGGGTGAGCACGGCCTGTACGAATTTTGCTTAACTGACTTTTCAGTGCACTGATGCTTTTATCCATACGCTCTTGCGCATCTAATTCAATTTCATCAATCACAGTTGTTTCCTATTTCTTACTTAAAATTTTCAGGATGGTCAATCAACGTACCTTCCTGCTCACCCATGACAACCCGCTTCAGACAGCCCGGTTTGTTCATGTTGAATACGCGGATAGGCATACGGTGATCACGTGCCAGAGTGAAAGCAGATAAATCCATCACTTTGAGTTCTTTTTCCAGCACTTCCTGATAAGACAGTTGGCCATACAGTGTAGCGTCAGGATTTTTTACCGGGTCGTCACTGTATACACCGTCTACCTTAGTGGCTTTCAATACGGCTTCAGCTTCAATTTCAATGCCGCGCAGACAGGCAGCAGAATCGGTAGTGAAGAAAGGATTACCGGTACCTGCAGAGAAGATCACAACGCGGCCGGATTTTAATAAGCTGATAGCTTCTGCCCAGTTGTAGGCGTCACAAACACCATTTAAAGGAATAGCAGACATCAGGCGGGCGTTTACAAAAGCACGGTGCAATGCATCACGCATAGCCAGACCGTTCATGACAGTAGCTAACATACCCATGTGGTCACCCACTACACGGTTCATACCCGCTTTCGCCAGGCCTTCACCACGGAACAGGTTACCGCCACCGATAACTAAGCCTACCTGTACACCCAATTCAACCAGCTCTTTAATTTCCTGAGCCATGCGATCGAGCACTTTAGGGTCGATACCGAATCCTTCGGAACCCATTAGCGCTTCACCGCTGAGTTTTAACAAAATACGTCGATAGGCTGATTTTGGTGTGATACTCATTGTTTGAATAGTCCTTATGAATTCGGCTTGTCTCATGCCTCGTTATACATAACAAGAAATGACGCAAGCCGACTCGTTACAAGCGATATTTTTACTGTCAGGCAGTTGATTGCCTCACTCATAAAAAAGCACCCCCGAAGAGGTGCTCTGTAGTGTATCCGACATTGGCCGAATGAAAAAGCGAAACGCAGAATTATTTCTTCGCCGCTTCCATTTGAGCCGCAACTTCAGCTGCGAAGTCTTCAGTTTTCTTCTCGATACCTTCACCCACTTCAAAACGGATGAAGTTAACAACGTCAGCACCTTTGCTCTTCAGCAGTTCGCCAACAGAAACAGAAGGATCTTTAACGAAAGGCTGACCTGTCAGGCTGATTTCGCCGGTGAATTTCTTCATACGGCCAGCAACCATTTTTTCAGCGATATCAGCAGGCTTACCAGACTGGATAGCCAGTTCTACCTGGATTTCTTTCTCTTTTTCTACTACTTCAGCTGGCACTTGCTCAGGCTTAACGAACTGAGGGCTTGCCGCTGCAACGTGCATTGCTACGTCTTTAGCCAGTTCTTCGTCGCCACCGTTTAAGATAGCGATTACGCCGATACGACCGCCGTGCACGTATGCACCCAGGTTGTCGCCTTCAACGTTGATAACGCGACGAGGAGAAATGTTTTCACCGATTTTAGCAACTAACGCGTCACGTACTTCGATAACTTTCGCGCCGTCTAATTCAGCTTCGTTCAGCTCTTCAACAGAGTTGATGTTGCCAGCGTGTGCAACGGCCAGAACTTTGTTACCGAAGCCAAGGAAACCTTCGTCACGGGCAACGAAGTCAGTTTCACAGTTTACTTCCATCATGGTAGCGCGGTTGCCTTCAACCTGAGTCAGGATTACACCTTCAGCGGCGATACGGCCAGCTTTTTTAGCGGCTTTAGCCTGACCAGACTTACGCATGTTTTCGATGGCCAGTTCGATGTCACCGTCGGTTTCAACAAGCGCTTTTTTACAATCCATCATACCTGCGCCGGTACGCTCACGCAGTTCTTTAACAAGTGCTGCAGTCACTGCCATTTTTCAATTCCTCAGCATTAAACATTTAATAAGGTAAAAGGGGCTATTGGTGCCCCTCTTGAGATATTCGGTATTTTTGATGACAGTGGCATGTCATTGCCATGACCACTGTCACCGGTCAGGTCTGATTACTCAGCGGCTTCTACGAAGTCGTCTTGCTCAGCCTGAACTTCAAGGTTGCTTTCGCGACCTTTGTTTACTGCATCAGCAGCAGCATCAAGATACAGCTGGATAGCACGGATCGCGTCGTCGTTACCAGGGATGATAAAGTCAACACCGTCAGGGTTAGAGTTAGTATCTACAACACCAACTACAGGAATACCCAGGTTACGTGCTTCAGTGATTGCAATGTGCTCGTGGTCAGCGTCGATAACAAAGATCACGTCAGGCAGACCGCCCATGTCTTTGATACCGCCAAGGCTGCTTTCCAGCTTGTCCATTTCACGTTGCAGCATCAGCGCTTCTTTTTTGGTCAGCTTGTCGAAAGTACCGTCTTGTGCTTGTTGCTCAAGATCTTTCAGACGCTTGATAGACTGGCGAACTGTTTTCCAGTTAGTCAGCATACCGCCCAACCAACGCTTATTCACGTAGAACTGGTCACATTTCTGTGCTGCATCTTTTACAGCTTCACCAGCCGCACGCTTAGTACCAACAAACAGGATTTTACCTTTCTTGGAAGCAACACCAGACAGGTAGTTCATTGCTTCGTTGAACAGAGGTACTGTTTTTTCCAGGTTGATGATATGAACTTTGTTACGGGCACCGAAGATGAAAGGCTTCATCTTAGGGTTCCAGTAGCGGGTTTGGTGACCGAAATGCACACCGGCTTTCAGCATGTCACGCATTGATACGTTAGCCATGATATTTTCCTCTTGGGGTTAGGCCTCCATATACCCCTTCCATCGATCCGCGCAGTCTGTGAAGACCTTGCAGACACCCCGATGACAAGTGTCGGTATATGTGTGTTATTTAAAAAGTTAATTTACGAATATTGCGGTCCGGATAAACAGTGTTTTTCCGACTCTCACAAAACGCGGGCGCTTTATACCACAACAGCCCCCCATGCTCAAGTTTTAACGTCATCTTAGGCAGTCGAAATGCGGGATGACTATACAGTTGCGCTGTCAGACGTTACCATAATAGCAATCATGCGCCTGCCGTTTTAATTTGTGATAACTTCAAATACCTGAGTCAGGTATATCATCAGACTAAACACATTTCCGGCGCATTCCCGTTTTCTCTGTTATCAATGATCGAGGGTACAGTGGCAGCTATTATTAAAACCGCTGAAGAAATTGAAAAAATGCGCGTTGCCGGCAAACTCGCCGCAGACGTGCTGACGATGATTACACCACATGTAAAAAAAGGTGTAACCACTGACGAACTGAATGCCTTATGCCACGACTTTATTGTCAATGAGCAACAAGCGATTCCGGCACCATTAAACTATGGTCATCCGCCCTTTCCTAAATCTATTTGTACGTCGGTAAACCATTGTATTTGTCATGGCATCCCGTCGGATAAAAAACTTAAAGACGGCGATATCATTAATATTGATGTAACCGTGATAAAAGACGGTTACCACGGCGATACCTCAAAGATGTTTATCGTCGGCAAGCCCGCCATTCTGGCTGAACGCCTGGTGCGGGTAACACAGGAGTGTTTATACAACGCCATCAGGCAAGTAAAGCCCGGCATGCGCCTGGGGGACATCGGTCACCTTTGCCAGACACATGCTGAATCGCATAATTATTCTATCGTCCGTGAGTACTGCGGACACGGTATTGGTGCAGGTTTCCATGAAGAACCTCAGATTGTTCACTATGGCCGTCCGGGCACGGGTGATGAACTGGTTCCGGGTATGTGCTTCACAATCGAACCCATGGTAAATGCCGGTAAGCGCCACTCAAAGGTACTGCCGGATCAATGGACTGTGGTCACTAAAGACCGTAGCCTGAGCGCCCAGTGGGAGCATACTTTGCTGGTTACTGAAGACGGCGTTGAAGTACTGACGCTGCGTGAAGAAGAAGATTTGCCCAGAGTCATCAGCCACAGTTAATTCCGGCCGGTAAGTTTTTCCGACAGGCGTATCCCGGCGCCTGTCCTTCTCCCTTAGTTATAACTTTTTCGACTAATTATTCACTTTTTAGCTCATTTTCATCACCTTTGCATAATGCGAAAATATGACGTTTCGTGTTATTGTTCGCGAGATTTTTCCTTTCTGAAGTAATAAAAGGTACATTTTGAGCTTACAAAGACTAATCGAACAGGCCGAAACCATCACCTCCGCTGAAGATATCGCAGGTATCAAAGCGCGTATTACCGCGTCTAATCAGTGGCTCGAAAGTGCGTTTGATACGACACCGGTGGATCAACTGGTCACCGGCCGTGCGAAGTTTGTGGATGCCATGCTTGCCCACCTCTGGCAACTGATGGGTCTGGATGTTGTATCCGGCCTGGCGCTTTGTGCGGTAGGGGGATATGGCCGCGGTCATCTTCAACCGCATTCAGACATCGACTTATTAATTGTCAGTCACAAAAAGCTCAATAAAGATGTGCAGGAGCGTATCAGTCAGTTCATCACGCTGTTATGGGATATCAAACTGGATGTGGGTCAATCTGTCCGTACAGTGAAAGAAACACTGCAACTTGCTAAAGAAGATATCACGATCACCACAAATCTTGTGGAGAGCCGCCTGCTCACCGGTGATATGGATGTGTTTGAAACACTGTGGGATAAGCTGAACAGCCGCAAAGCCCTTTCATCGAAAGACTTTTTCAAAGCCAAGTACGACGAGCAAATGGCCCGCCATGCCAAATTCAATGGCACGTCTTACAACCTTGAGCCTAATATTAAAGAGAACCCGGGCTGTTTACGTGATATCCAGTCCATTGGCTGGGTCGCAAAAAAGCACTTTAAAGAATATGACGGCTTTAATCTGGTTGGCCACGGTTATTTTACCGAAGAAGAACATGGCGAACTGATAAGCTGCCGCATGCACCTCTGGCGTATGCGTTTTGCTCTGCACCTTATAGCCGGACGCAGTGAGAACCGCTTACTTTTTGATTACCAGCCGGATGTAGCAGAAAAACTGGGTTACGGCCGCGACGGAAAAGCATCAGTAGAAAAAATGATGCGGGACTTTTTTCGCATTATCCGCCGTGTGAGTGAACTGAATAAAATGCTGCTGCAACGGTTCCGCTACGATATGCTGAATCAGAGTGTGCAGTCTGAAACGCCGGTTAACGCAGACTTCAAACTCCTGGACGGAATGATATCCCCTACCCGCTCCGGTGTATTTGATTGCCCGGAAGCTGTGCTGGATTTTCTCAAAGTCGTGGCCGACACCCCTGCGGTACAGGGACTGGACACCGATACCATCCGCCAGCTCAGGAATGTCCGCAGAAAGTTTGAAAATAACTACTACGTAGAACGGGAAGGTTGCCGCGAACGGCTGATGCTTCTTTTCCGCCATCCGCACTTTTTCGATTTCGCATGGGATATCATGCATCAGTACGGCATTCTGGAATGTTACCTGCCTGAATGGGATAAGATTGTTGGCATGATGCAATTCGATTTATTCCATGCCTACACCGTTGATGAACACACCCACCGTGTGGTGAAAAATGTGAATCATTACTTCCAGCCGGAAAACATTGAATTTCCCCGGTGCGGCAGAATTGTCCGTAACCTGGACAAACCTGAGCTGATTTATATTGCCGCAGTATTTCACGACATTGCAAAAGGCCGGGGCGGCGACCACTCAGAACTGGGCGCTGAAGATGTGGCAAAGTTTGCCGGACTACATGGCATAAAGCCGAAAGATGCAGAGCTGATTGAATGGCTGGTCGAAAACCACCTGCTGATGTCAGTGGTTGCCCAGCGTCGTGATATTTATGATCCGGATGTGATCAGCGAATTTGCCACCGCCGTGCGCAGCCACACCCACCTGAACCTTTTATACGTACTCACTCTGGCGGATATCCGCGCCACCAATGATAACCTGTGGAACGACTGGAAATCATCGCTGCTCAGAGAGTTGTATCTCATGACCCAAAAGGCACTGGACAATGGTTTGCAATGCCAGGTCACGCTGGACGACCGGGTAAAAGAACATAAACACACAGCGCGTATTATTCTGGACGCGCAAGGCGTGCCGGAAAACGATATTCAGTCGCTGTGGGATCGTCTGGAAGACGATTACTTCGTGCGCTTCAAGCCGGCGCAGATTGCCTGGCATACATTGGAGATTTTAAACGGGGAAAAATCCGTACTGGCAGACAATCCCGACGCTCTGGTTGTTAAAGCTAATGACAACTCCGCAAAAGGCGGCACTGAAATTCTTATTTACGGGCGGGACCGGAAAGCACTGTTCGCTCAGGTTGCCTCAGTCATAGACAGCAGAAACTGTTCAATTCACGATGCCCACATTACAGTCACCCGTGACGGCTATGTGTTTGACAGCATTCTGGTGCTGGAAAATGACGGTTCCAGATTAAGCGGTGAAAACCGTACGAAGAGTCTGGAGAACGCCATTCTTTCTCAACTGGAAAAGCCGGGACGGGCCCATGACAACAAGCGCAAACTTTCCCGCCAGATGCGTCAGTTGGATGTCCCCACGAAAGTCCGCTTTTTTACATTAAATGATGAAAGCACACTGATAGAACTGGAAGCGCTGGACGCCCCCGGGATTCTGGCTAAAATTGGCCATGCATTCGTGGATAAAAGCGTGGTTCTGAAACTGGCAAAGATTGCCACCATCGGGGAGCGTGCCGAAGATATTTTTATTGTCAGCAACGACGCTGGCAAATCATTAACCCAGGAGCAGCAGGTTGCCCTTAAAAAGCAAATCCTGTTTAAACTCGATCAACTTGAAGACATCAACATATCATGACTGAATTGAAATCCATCATTGAAGATGCGTTTGAAAACCGTGACGCTTTGTCACCCTCTTCTGCGCCGGACGAAGTAAGACAAGCTGTTGCAGACGCTATCGCTATGCTGAACAGCGGTAAAGCCCGCGTAGCGGAAAAAATTGCCGGTGAATGGGTTGTTCATCAATGGCTGAAGAAAGCGGTATTACTGTACTTCCGTCTTCACAACAATGACATTATCGATGGTGCTGAAACAACATACTTCGATAAAGTACCTTTAAAATATACCGGCTACACTGCTGAACAATTTGCCGCGGAAGGCGTACGTGTTGTGCCACCGGCTGCAGTACGTACCGGTTCATTTGTCGGTAAGAATGTGGTTGTGATGCCGTCTTACGTAAACATCGGCGCATTTGTTGATGAAGGCACTATGGTAGATACGTGGGCAACTGTTGGCTCGTGTGCACAAATCGGTAAAAATGTTCACCTGTCTGGCGGCGTAGGCATTGGTGGTGTACTGGAACCACTGCAGGCCAACCCGACGATTATTGAAGATAACTGCTTTATCGGTGCACGTTCTGAAATCGTTGAAGGCGTGATCGTAGAAGAAGGCGCGGTAATTTCTATGGGCGTTTACATCTCCCAGAGCACCCGCATTTATGACCGTGAAACCGGCGAAATTACTTATGGTCGCGTACCGGCAGGTTCAGTTGTGGTTTCAGGTTCTCTGCCTTCTAAAGATGGCTCTCACAGCCTGTATGCAGCGGTCATCGTGAAGAAAGTGGACGCAAAAACCCGTGCAAAAGTAGGCATCAACGCCCTGCTCCGTGGGGTAGAATAATTCTGCGGATCACATAAATAAAAAGCGCAGCCGGGAGTATAAACTGACCCGCCTGCGCTTTTTTCGTTATAGCTGCCTGCTATAAACACACTGACGGCGATTACACCACCAGTTCATCTTTGATAGATTCAACAAACGCCAGCACCGGCTTTTCCGGCTCAAAGCATTCAATAGCATCCACCTCCAGCATCTCAGCCACGGCTTTACCCTGCAATTCGCTGAGCAATTCAAACCACTGGCGTCCTGCTGCACAATACGTATCTCCGTAGCTGCTGTCACCTAACGCACAAACAGCGAATGGTTTTCTGTCGAGCAACGGAAACTGGTCTTTTAGATCTGAAAATACAAATTCCAGATTCGGTGGCACATCTCCCTGTCCGGTTGTTGATGTGATCACCAGCAAAGCACCGGCGTCAGTCACATCTGAAACTTGCGGATCACTGCACACCTGACACTCGATTCCTTGCGCACTCAGGGATTCAGCTACCGTTTCTGCGGCATGCTGCGCATTTCCGTAAACACTGCCGGCAAGAATGGTTAATGCTGTCATATCAGCCCTCTTTAATCAGTCATTAAGTCACCTCGTACCCGGCCAGGTTGCTGAGCATACTGGCAAAAGGCGCATGAGGCGTTGTATTGATGGTAACGGTTTTTCCCGTCACCGGATGTGAAAATTGCATTAAAGTACACATAAGGGCTAATTGATTAAAACCAAACTGCTCCCGTGCAAATTTATTTTGTTTGCCATCACCGTGTGAGGTGTCACCGATGATTGGATGGCGTAAATGAACAAGGTGTCTGCGCAACTGATGTTTGCGTCCGGTAAACGGCCTCAGCGCCACCAGCGAATAACGCGCAGAATCATACCTTCCCACCGGCACAGGCACACTGAATTTTTTCATAACCGTGTATTCAGTTACTGCATGCTGCGGGGCTACGTCTTCTGCCCGGTGAGCATCGGCAAACTTGTCCCTTTTAAATGTGAGGGCATAATCGATTAAACCACAGCCATTCATCCATCCGCGCACAAGGGCCAGATAGCCTTTACGGATCTGTTTGCCCATCATTGCCTGCCCCAGCTGACTGGCGATCTGTCCGTTAAATGCAAATACCAGTACACCGGAAGTAGGCCGGTCCAGACGATGGACCGGATAAACGTGCTGCCCCACAGTATCCCGTAATCTCTGAACAGCAAATTCAGTTTCCCGCTTATCTATCGGGCTGCGGTGAACCAGCAAACCCGGAGGCTTGTCCATGGCAACAATGTGATCATCCCGATATAAAATCTTCACTGGCTGATGACCGGTTATCAATCCCGCTTCACTCTCCACAAACAACCTCGTCAAGTTGCTGCAGCACCAGATGCAAATCCACCTCGCCCGGCAACGCAATTTGCGCCATCGGCAGTAAAGCCATATTGGCGGGTAAAGATTGTCCTGCAGCGATTAATTGCTGAAAGCGGGGAATGAAAATAAATTGCAGCCATGCTTCAAAGGCCAGCGTATCGCGGGCGAAGGGCTGCGTACTTTGCAACGCTTCCGGCGCCGGTGCTGTTGACGACCAGTAGCCACTTGCTTTAAGGACTATTTCCAAATCTTTCAGTAACAGACCAATGTGTTCAACCTGTGACATAACGGCTCTTTATGATGAAAAGCGGCCATTATAGAGTCACTGTTACGGTAGCAAAAGCCCCGGCACACCGTTATCATACCGCCTTTGTTTTCAGGTGGAGCAGTTCAGTATGTCCGGTCAGTCAGCCCAATCTATTCAAACACTCAGCGAATTTCTGCTTCACGCAGGAACGGACTTTCAATTGTTTGATTTAGGCCGCGGTGTACACCCCCTGGACACACAGCAATTCCTTGAAATGGAAAGCGGCATGCGCCCCTGCCCCAGACCACGCCAGCAACACGCCTGGTTTGGCATTGTCTTCTGGTCGGGCAAGCCGGTAAAACATCATTATATCTGGTTTCTGAAGTTCCCGGTTGATGAGCGGGGTTTACTGGTCATGGCCGCCCGTAATCATTTTTTGCAAATTATTGTCGATGTGCTCGGTAGCAGTCCGGAAAATGAAAAGCAGGATACATTGCCGGATAATCCTTACTCTTTTGTGCCGGTACAGTCGCAGATGGCGCAGTTCAACGCCCTGACCCGAAATATGCTCGGCCTGCCGGCGGCGCCGGGCACAGATAAAGTTGCGCAGTATGTAAAAGCCCCGGCAGTCAGTGACTGGCGGGAACTCTCTGTACAGGCCATTGCCGATTATGCTACTACGCTGACATCAGATGACGCGGTCACCGCTGTAATAACTAACCTGTCACTTTTTCAGCAGGATTTTGTCAAGACACTGATGGAGAGTTGCGAACCCGTCGACCTGGCACCAACATTGAAACAGGCCATCGCCGTTTACTGTCAGGAAACGCTGATTGAGAACCCGGTAACGGGTCTGGCAGCATTGCGGGCGCTGGCCAGCGAAACAGCAGATGAAAGTGTCACAGCACTGTTGACAGATTTACTGAACGGGGAACAGGCAGATATTCATCTGCTCAGCGTGATTGCCGGCCGCCACTATGCGCAGCTCGATGAACCCCTTCTTGTTCGCTTTTTTGAAAATGCTGCCGCTGTGGATGATAAAGAAAGCAGGCAAGGCGCAGTATTTGGCGGTTTTTTCTCTGACCTGGTTCAGTTACCGGTGCAGAGATTACAGGTATTGACCCTGTTGAGAACAGATACGTGCAGCGAAAAGCTGAAGCTGGCCTTCGGGCGGTTGTTTAACCAGGCACAGAAGCAGTAAACAAATGACTTTAGGTGAATTAACTTTATTTCTGTTGATTGGATTTGCGGGCTTTCAGTTCTGGCGGATCCGCAGCATTTCAGAGGCGGCATTCGAACACGCGCGCCGGTACTGCGACACGCATCATCTCCAGTTGCTGACACTGGCCCGGCGCTCCACACGACTGACTTTCAAATATGCTAAGCCAGACTGGCATTCACGATTTGAGTTTGAATTTTCCGGAAACGGAGAAGACAGATATACTGGAGAAATGGAAATGGTGGGAAAACGGGTACTCAGAACGCAATTACCGCCTTACCGCGTATAAAAACGCAAAAAAAGCGATAGCCCGACGCTATCGCTTTTTCTGAATTTTGAGCGTCCTTCTCTGCGATCCATTGCGACTTTCACCGTCCAGTAAAAATCCGTATGCGCCCCTTTCCTTCTTTTCCTGCGTCATCCTGAGCAGGCCACTCTGTTCCGTGAGCGGATCCCTTTCCATTTTTCCTGTAGTAACTACACATCCTTCGTGCAGCATTCTTCAATCCCTGAAGTTGTCCATTGCGTTCATCATGAACGCTATCCTTATCCCTTAATCCATATTAACCACTCATCCGTGCAGTGGTAATCCCCGTTCCTGAGGTTGTCCCTTATGCGCTTTCCCTCGCGCTTCCAATGTCCTTGTGACCGCAATCCCCGTGGTATTCTTCATCCTGAAGTTGTCCCTGACGGTCATCCTGACCGTATCCCTTTTCCGTTCTCCTGAAAACTGGCTCTTCCTGAGTCAGTATTCCGTTCCTTCGGTTGTCCGCAGTTCATCCATGAGTGTCGTAAAGTTCGTCCCTGACTCGTCGTGTTTCCCTGTGACATGTTTAATAGTACTGATCCTGTAGATCTGTGCTACATGCTTTTTTCAATTATTTTCACCGTCATAAATCTGTCATTACCGGCATTATCAAAAAATCTAACAAAAACAGTAGCTTTATACTTTGGTATAATAAAAACGTCATAAAAAAAACTTCAAAGTCCTACACTTTTGTAAGACATGTCTTACAAACTTTTGGGTAATGTCTACCTGGGGAATTCTGCGAAAAAACACCGGTAGCAGAATAGTGATGAAAAAAAGCGCAACCATCAGGTTACGCTTTCAAAACAGGGAGATAGAGGCTAAGTGATCAGACTAGTGGCTTTGGCTTAAAGAGGATCTCTCCGGTAACGTCAGACACTGTGATCACCGAGATCTGTTGATAGAACCCGCTTCTGAAGAACTTCAGATATTTGGGTACGCTCACAAAAACGCCTACCCCTTCGCTGGATGGGTCTTCATTAACAATACTGTCTATTGCCCCCATTAACAAATGACCCAGACCATGATGCTGATGGTCCGGATGGACGGCGATAAAAGACACCATATGATAATGTTCAGCGGGCATTGCACTACGGATCTTCTCTTCTTTCTCAACCATAGCACGGGTACTGAAATAGCCTGCTGTCAGCAGCATTTTCAATCGCCAGTGCCAGAAACGCCCGCTGGAAAAGCTGCTTCCGGGTTTCGTCAGACAAGTGACAGCCAGCAAGCGACTGTCTTCGAACAAACCTATCATGGGTTGACCTGCATCCCAGAAGGCATCCAGCTCTTCTCTGATGGCACTGCGCAGACGGCCTTCATAGCCTTCTTTTTCTGCCTGAAAGATGTCCATGAACAGAGGATCATCATGATAGGCGTTATAAAGAATGGAAGCGGCTACTTTCAGATTGTCGGCAGTGAGGAATACTGCACGCACGTCTTCGATATGTACATCTGGCTCAAGAACGGTATTCATGGGACGATCTCCTGTAAATGAGAACAGGCGGATGTACTACTGACGCCTGACAAACAGTTATAGCCTGTTTTTTAATCACTTTACAGAAGAACGCCTCACTTGTTAACTAAAAGTTAATTCACACTATTGAGCGGTTCAGAGCTGGTTGTAAGCACCCTCACCCCAGCCCGTAAGAATTCCGTCACGGAATACCAGAGGCGTACATTCGTCTTTAGATGTGACACCATCATCCATGGTGCGTTGAGTACGGTAGAACAGTACGCGATAAGCGTGATCATTCTTATCGTGCATTTCGTTAAAATCGGCTACACCCATTTTGCGGACAACAGACTCGTAGGTCATACCGGTTTCTAACTGCGAAACATGCTTACGGTTATTGTATTCACGATCCTGCCAGTCTGAAGAATAATGTCCGTCATCTCCGCCTACAGAGATAACACAACCGGTGAGTGTGAACGGTGAAATAAGAGCAGCGGCCAGAATGAGATGTTTCATTGTAATCCTTTTTATAAAAAATAATTTCAGTGGTTTTATTAACACCTAAAGAATCAAATTTCAGACCACAAATTAACTCACTGATTTTGTTTAACATTATAAAATTTAGCAAAACAAACTGGGTTAAAATTTAGTGTATTACACTATTAACTGGTGCTTTATACTATTCCCGAAACCTCTGTATTCTCAGTAACCGAAGTAAGGAAAAATGATGTCTCAGGCCGACCAGTCACAACAACTCGTTATGATTTGCCACAAAATGCACCAGGAAGGTTTGCAGCCCGGCGTAGGGTTGTTGCGCGCGCGGGCTCCTTTCAAAGTCTCAGTGACGCAGGCTATCGATGCCATAAAAGCCTGGAATGCCAGCAGCAAAATGCCGGCAACACCAGCTTCAGATGCCGGCGACCGGGTCGCTGCGCTGGAAAAACGTGTCAGCGAAATGGAATCGGCTATTGCGATACTTGAACAACGTCTCGCACAATTGAGCGATAAAACAGCGTAAAAATTAAGGACGCGGTATAAGCGCTGACAGAAAATCAGCCATTGAAGGGGCAAGCACCTGCTCAGCACGTTTGCCAACTCTCTCCAGCAACACCTCTCCGGTACTATTGTCCAGTGAAATCAGGTAGTCATCGTCGTCTGTGAGTGCGAAGAATAACGTAGCAGGCTGTTTCAGGCGACGTTTCATCATAATGTGCCCTATGAGATTTTCCTGAAGTCTTTCAAAATCTTCATCGCTGCAAACCTGCAGCAGTTCACAGTTGCCCTGCTCTGCCTTTGCCGGTAAATGAAAGCTGAAGTAGCGGGTGAACCAGGTAACAAAATCAGGGTGCAATTTAATATCCAGCGCCTCTTCCAGACCATTGAAGTTATTGTTGCCAGTTTGCTTAACAGGTTGCCAGTTTATCATTTCACCATTTTCAGCATTCCGTGAATAACACGGTGAAGGCCAGTCTTTATCAAATTCAATCGTCAGAAAATCGGGATTTTGTGACGCAGCGGTAAGGCATTGCTGAATAAAAGCATCTAAACTTTGTGTTAATTGGTCGGGCATTTCGGTGGCCTTTTGGTTACACTGAGGACCTGCTTCATTCTGGTTTTATCAGATTGCGGGCCCGTTGACTTTTCTGCCCGCTATTTTAAGGTTGAATCACACATTATGACAAACCCAAAGCCTTTCAAGGTGCCTTCAGATCTTTCCCTTGGAAAAACGGTTGAATATGAAACGTCCTACAATCCTTCATTGCTACAAGCTGTACCACGGAGCCTGAGCAGAGATACACTGTCATTATCAGCGGAAGCCTTGCCTTTTCAGGGCTGCGATATCTGGACCGGCTACGAGTTGTCATGGCTGAACAGCAAAGGTAAACCCTGTGTGGCGATTCTTGAATGCAGAGTACCGGTCACGTCTCCTTCATTAATTGAGTCTAAATCTTTCAAGCTTTACCTTAACAGCTTTAATCAGTCGAAATTTGATGATGCAGAAGCGGTAAAGGACGCCCTGACCAGAGATTTATCTGCCTGTGCCGGAGAAGTTGTCGATGTCGTAATTATCCTGCCAGACGCATTCAACACGCTGGGAATGGAAGAACTGTCAGGGCAGGTGATTGACGATCTGGATATTACGGTGACGTCATATTCCCCTGACAGCGGGTTATTAACTACAGAAAATCAGGATGTTGCCGAAACAGTAGTCAGTCATCTGCTTAAATCGAATTGTTTAATCACAAATCAGCCAGATTGGGCTAGTATTCAAATCAGGTACAGCGGAAAACAAATCAATCACGCATCGTTACTGAAATATCTAATTGGTTTCAGACAACACAATGAATTCCATGAGCAGTGCGTTGAACGAATATTTTGCGACATTATGAGCCAGTGTAAACCGGAAAAACTTACCGTCTTTGCCCGTTATACCCGACGGGGAGGACTGGATATTAATCCGTTCCGGTCGAATTATGAAACTGCAGGTTTAAACACCCGTTCGGCTCGCCAATAGTGGGCGGTCACTCCGCCGGTATGCAAAGGAAAATGATGGATTCTAAGCAATTATCTTCATTAGCTTCACATAATGAGACGCTGGTACAGTTCATAATACGGTTAAGTTCCTTTTATGAGGGTTTGTCAGCCGAGACAGATAAAGAATTGCGGGTTCTGCGGGGACACCTGTCCGGAAAACCTGATTTTACTCTCGCCACGGTCAGTATTAACAAGCTGAATACCCATATTCAGCATGCTGACACGTCAGTGAAACAGCACACCCAACTTACCGTTAAAGAACTTGAAAAGGCGATCAAACAGTTTCAAAGCACATTTCAGCAGAATAAGACATTGCGTCAGCAAAGTACGCATTTACTGATTGCCGCTCAACAGCCCGTCGATAACCTGTTTCAGCTGCAGTCATTGTGTCTTAAAGCAATCAAGCTGTTCTCTCTTGTGTCAGCAGAAGCCGTTGATGAAAACGCCGGCTCATCTCCCCGACTGCACAAGAGGCCTGAAGCACGGACGAGCGGCTCACTGTTTGAGGAAATTCAGAACGAACTGAGTCAGCTCATCGACAGCTATGCAAAAAAGCAACCTGATGAACCGAAGGTCGTTGATTTGCGCACGAAACTGGAGTCGCAACTTTCTGAAGAAGAGCTGCTGCAGACTTGTATTATTGTTATCAGGCTGGTAGTCACGGAATCCATGCATGAGGCAACCCTGTCCGGACGTATGATCTACCGTATCCATCACGCGTTAGGCGGGATTCAGGAAGGCGTTGAAGCCAGTATGGCTTCGTCGGGCAAAGCCTTTGAAGCGCGAAATGCCAGTGCAGATGACATTACCAGCCAGCTGACGGAAATGGGTCAGACCGTTCAGGACTCTGATTCACTGGAGAAACTGAAAACGCAGGCTCAGGCACACATTACGTCTATTTCTACGGCCGTGGCTAGCCGGAAAGAGGCAGACAATAAGGAACAGCAGGCACTGATGGGCTTGCTGAGTGCTATGCAAACGCAAATGGAAACCCTGCAGCGTCAAACCCAGGTTTACCGTCGCAAGCTGGCTGAGCAGACTGCATTTAGTCATACTGATCCTCTTACCCGCCTGCCAAACAGACTGGCTTACAATGAACGCTTCAACCGCGAGTATGAAGATGCCCTGAATGACAACCGTGCGTTATCACTCGCTGTGATTGATATCGACTTTTTTAAATCTATTAATGATCGCTTCGGCCATCAGGCCGGTGATAAAACCTTGCAGGTGGTGGGACACCATCTGAGAAAACAGCTTCACGGTGATGAGTTTATTTCACGCTGGGGTGGTGAGGAGTTTGTCATGATCCTGCCATTTATCGAAACCTCAGCGCTGGAAAAAAAGCTGGATGACATGCGGGAGTCACTATCCCGTTTACCTTTCAAATTTAAACAGGAAAAAGTCAGTATAACCGCATCATTCGGTGGTACCTGCCTGCGTGAGAACGATGAACCTCATTCCATGTTTGAGCGGGCCGACGAATTACTCTATCAGGCGAAAAAGAACGGCAGAAATCGCGTTGTAGTCGAATAGGACTGTGATATGAATAAAGTGCAACTGAACCCGGTAGGCTGGATGAGCCAGCTGTCACAAGACGAAGTCGCCAGACTTCAGGACACCACTAACAGCAAGTTATTCGATGTTTTTAAACGATGTTGTCTCGCAGTCCTCAACAGCGGCGTAGACGAAGACAATTTCGAACTGCTCTTTGCACCATACGACGACTTTGATATTCGCCTGATACGACGTGAGCGCGGAGTCAAAATAGAGCTGATTAATCCCCCTGAGGTTGCCTTTGTGGACGGCAAGCTCATGCGTGGCGTACATGAGCACATATTCGCGGTGCTCCGTGATTTACTGTTCATGGGCAATAAATACGCTTTTGTACATGAAAAAGCGCCCACAGAAGGCAGTGCTGTTACCAATATGGTGTTCGATATGCTGCGTCACGCCCAGGCACTGGAAGGCAATGATGAACTGAATACCATTGTTTGCTGGGGTGGTCATTCCATCAGGCAGCACGAATATAAATACACCAAGGAAGTCGGATACCAGCTGGGTCTGAGAGAAATGAATATTTGTACCGGCTGTGGTCCCGGCGCCATGAAAGGGCCGATGAAGGGGGCTGCCATCGGCCACGCCAAACAGCGTTATTCCAAAGGGCGCTACATTGGCATTTCAGAGCCGGGCATTATTGCTGCCGAGCCGCCAAATGCTATCGTCAATGAACTCATTATCATGCCGGATATAGAAAAGCGTCTTGAGGCTTTTGTTCGTCTTGCACACGGCATTATCATCTTCCCGGGTGGCGTGGGTACAGCAGAAGAATTGCTGTACCTTCTCGGTATTTTGATGAACGACCGCAACGCCCAGCAGCCTTTCCCTGTCATTCTTACCGGTCCCGCTGAATCAAGAGTCTGGTTTGAAGCGATAGACGAGTTTATTGGTGCAACTCTCGGTAAAGAAGCACAGGATAAGTATCAGATCATTATCGATGATGCCGCAGAAGTCGCCCGTACGCTCAGCGCCGGTTTGAAAAAAGTAGAAAATTTCCGCCGCGCAATGGGGGATGCATTCAGCTTCAACTGGTCGGTGCGTATCGATGAGTCATTCCAGATGCCTTTCGAGCCCACTCACGAGAGTATGGCTGCCCTTCCTCTGCACACTGACCAGCCGGTTTCAGAAATAGCGAAAGTACTGAGACAAGCCTTTTCCGGCATTGTCGCCGGTAACGTAAAAGCGGACGGTGTAAAACAGATTAAAGAACAGGGGCCGTTCCGTCTTACCGGCGATCCCGCCATGATGGAACGCATTGATACGCTGTTGCAGTCA
Organism: Alteromonas sp. ABH4_457; assembly: GCF_056160625.1. Classification (NCBI taxonomy): domain Bacteria; kingdom Pseudomonadati; phylum Pseudomonadota; class Gammaproteobacteria; order Alteromonadales; family Alteromonadaceae; genus Alteromonas; species Alteromonas sp. ABH4_457. The sequence continues at coordinate 150,312 of NZ_JBSWXN010000005.1, read as the reverse complement.
TTTGTATCACAACAGCGAATGAAGTTGCCCGGTTCGGATTACGTTCCCTGCTATACAATTAATACCTAGTTCCGGTTAAAGCTTGTTACGATTTAGTCGTTACAGTTGAACGGTGTTTTAAGGTACACTGAGGGCAATTCGCAGTTAAAAGTGAAAAAGGATGAATGGCAAGGTTTTAAAACTGATTTTGCTGGGCGCGTGCGCCTACGCCCTCTTTGTTTTTCTGGTAATGTCATTTTACCCTGACAAGCCGGAAAATATGGACTGGCAGGATCGGGAAGAATACAACAAGGTTCAAATCACCAAACTGAAGTTAGGTGCCACCCGTGAAGAAGTACTTGCCCTGCTCGGGTCTCCGGACATTACCGAAGCAAAGATGGACTCTGGCACAACTATCCAGGTGATGTTTTACCGTACTCAACATGTCAGGGCTGATGGCCTGACTACTCAGGATGAGTGCACACCTTTGTTGTTTGAGGGCGATCAGTTGATCGCCTGGGGAGAAGGTGCCTATCAGAGTTATCTGAAGTCATAACTCCCCTGCAATGCACAGTGCCATTGAAGATCTTGTAAACCATATCCATCAAACCAGCCTGCTGTTTACGCAGGCGTGTCCTCCCGCAGAAATAACGAGGCAGAGTCTCTCTCTGGCCATCCGGCTAATTAAATCCGGCCGCACATTACCCGACTCACTTCTTGCCATAGGATCGCTTCCGCAGGACTCTTCTGTTCACAATCTGTTGCCACAACGTGCAGCTTGTTTAATGACCTTTCTGGGCCTTAAGTTTCAACTTAATGATCACTATCTTCAGCACCTCGTAGCCGCTACTTTCGCCGTTTGCAGTCTGAAGGACAATGCTGAACAACAAGAAGGTTGTCATCTTTTCTGGCGGGGGAAGCGACTGCTTTTTTTTTCCGGTTTACTGAAACTTAAAAAAGTGGTTCAGGCACCCGCCCCCCACCGTTTCCTGCATCCTCACCGGTTAAACGAAGAACAGTCTTTGTTTATCTCCGTCATTTCACTGATTAAAAATCAGCAGGGCTCAATGGTAAGCAGATTGAAACCGGTTATCCCCCGCACTAATGAGAGGGATCTGCACCGGTTTGAATCTTTGCTGAAGTATCCCGGCGAATTTATGCCCGGCTGCGCAGTGTCTTTTCCTAAAGGCGAAGGTGTTTTCCTGTTCACTTTAACGTCCACCACAGGTGCTGTATTGACAGCCTCCGGGGATGTTGAAGAGAAACACCTTCGTCAGATTAAAATAACACGCTATCAGGCTCTGTCTCTGAATGAATGGCTATCAGAAGTAAAAGCCTGCGATGCGGCTTTTAAACCTGCCGTCAGACAACTGATACCCGATACCTACCCTGTGAGTCGTTTACCCGGTGATCTGCAGACTATCATTACGAGTTTGCACGATACCAATACCGACATTCACAAGCTCTCACGCAGGCTTTCACGCATGCCGGTATTTTCAGACTATCTGAAGAAAACGGCCAGTCTGGACAACCGGCTTCAGTTACCGGTGAAAGACGTTAAACAAGCCATTATGACTTACGGCCTTACCCGGGTAGGCGATATGCTTATCATGCGGGCACTGAACCAGCGTCTGCACCAGCGGCACTTCCCGCAGCTTGCTGTTTGTATCCGGTTCGCTGAACTTGTTGCTGCGATTGCATCAGAACTGGCTGAGAGGAGTAATGTTAAGCAGACACCGCAAACGGCAGCTTTGATTGCCACCTTCACAACCGCACCTTTATTTACTTTGCATGCACTGAAGATTATAAAACACTGGCCGCTTCAGCGGCAGCGGCTGTATCAGCTAACAGCATTGCAGGAGACGGAGACCCAGCCCCTCCCTGCCCTGTCTGCTTCACTGGCAAAACAGTGGCAACAGCCGGCGCGCTATCAGGCTGTGATCAGCCATTGTTCAACGTTACCGGCTCATGTGCCTGAAGTGGTACGGGCAGACGCGGCTTTAGCCGGACTCAGTATCCTACTGGCTAACAAATGGCTGTTTGGTGGCACTGAATGTGAGGATACGAAGCTGTTTCAAAGTCAGGCATTACAGACTCTGAAGCTCACACCTTCTTCTTTGTCACAGATAGCCGGCGCTACCGGCTATCTGATGTGGTTACCTCTTCGCCAACGCTCATAGCCAACATTCATGAAATTTATGGCGAGTGACATGCAGTTTTCTGTTACACCCTGTCGTCTTGATATAAAATAGAGGGGTTAAGACTTTTGCCGCTGGCATCGGTTTTACGCATTTCCGGCTTTGGCGACTCTCCGTAGGTGACACAACTTTACCGCTGTCACAGTAGCGCCTGGCAACCTGACGATTAATTAAAAACAGAAACCCAAAGGATTCCTCAACATGACTCAGCAACGCATTACAGTCATTCGCGGCGACGGCATTGGTCCGGACATCATTGATGCCACTATTAAAATTCTGGACAAGGTGGGATGTAACTTCGCTTATGACTATGCTGATGCAGGTCTGGTAGCGCTGGAAAATCATGGCGAACTGCTACCACAAGAAACCCTCGACCTTATCGCCAAAAACAAAGTGGCACTGAAAGGCCCGCTGACGACGCCGGTTGGTGAAGGTTTTACATCAATCAACGTAAGCCTGCGTAAGCAGTTTTCTTTATATGCTAACGTACGTCCGGTGTTATCTTTCAAGGGTACCAAAGCCCGCTATGAAGATATCGACATCATTACTGTACGTGAAAACACCCAGGGTATGTACTCAGGTCTTGGCCAGGTGGTCTCTGAAGACGGCCAGGAAGCTGAAGCGATGAGTAAAATCACCCGCCAGGGTGCAGAGCAAATCGTAACGTTTGCCTATGAACTTGCCCGCCGTGAAGGACGCAAGAAAGTCACTGCAGTGCATAAGGCTAACATCCTGAAGTCTACATCCGGCTTATTCCTGAAAGTGGCCCGTGAAGTGGGTGAGCGTTATCCGGACATCGAATCAACAGAAATGATTGTTGATAATACCTGTATGCAACTGGTTATGAACCCTCACCAGTTTGATGTCATTGTTACGACCAACCTGTTCGGTGACATTTTGTCTGATCTGTGCGCCGGTCTGGTAGGCGGTCTGGGTATGGCTCCGGGAGCAAACATCGGTAAAGACTGCGCCATCTTTGAAGCGGTACATGGTTCTGCACCGGATATCGCTGGTAAAAACCTGGCAAACCCGACATCAGTGATCCTTGCTGCAATCCAGATGCTTGAATATCTCAACATGGGTGACAAAGCAGAAAAAATCCGCAGTGCACTGAAAGAAGTTATCGAAACCGGTGACCGTACAACCCGTGATCTGGGTGGCCAGGCCGGAACGACTGAGTTTACCGACGCGGTACTGGAACGTCTCTGATAGCGAACGGCTGAATGAACTTTGTAGAAAGCGGACATCATGTCCGCTTTTTTATTGTCCTGACCTTTACCTGTACAAAAACTGGCCTCTCATTTTATCTTCTTTGGATTTAAGCTTTTTATGTACACCGGTACACACAAATCACTTAATTCAACACAAGGAAGATACAATGAACAAATCCAGACTGGCACTGGCCGCTTTATTTGCAACACTCTTTTTGAGTCAAAGTGGCGCTACTCTTGCCAATACTATTGAAACAGATGTCACTGAAGCAGCCGGAATTACTCTGCCCGATGCATTAGACTTAAACACTGTTACGGCAGAAGAATTGACTGCCTTACCTGGCATCGGACTGAGTAAAGCGGAAGCCATCATTGCTTACCGCAATGAAAAGGGCTATTTCCATGAAGTAGACCAACTCACCGAAGTAAGAGGTATAGGTGAAAAATTGCTGGCAAAAGTACGGGACCGCGTAAAAGTAGTTCAACATTGATCACCGCACATAAAAAAGCCCGCAAAACGCGGGCTCCATTATTATTCTCGTTGCGGCATTAACCATTCAGTGAAGCAATGTACTGCTTGAACTCTTCACCCAGGTCAGGGTGACGAAGAGCATATTCAACATTTGCTTTCATATAACCAAGTTTACTACCACAATCATGGCTCTTGCCCTTCATGTAATACGCATCAACCTGCTCAATTTTCATCAGTGAATCAATGGCGTCAGTTAACTGAACTTCACCACCGGCACCTGGAGGCGTGAACTCCAGCAGATCCCAGATTTTCTCGGACAGCACATAACGACCGACTACTGCAAGATCTGAAGGTGCTTCTTCCAGTTCTGGTTTTTCTACCATTTTGTGGATTTTCGCAGATTCACCCGGCTTAATGTCTACGCCTTCCAGATCTGCAATACCAAATTTAGAGATATCTTCTTTTGGCACCTGCTCCACCATAACCTGACTAACACGGCTGGTATTAAATTTAGCAACCATGTCTGCCAGGTTATCTTTCTTCGGATTACTCGCAACATCGTCAATAATTACGTCAGGCAGAACAACCGCGAACGGCGCATCACCTACCAGCGGATGCGCACACAGAATTGCGTGACCCAGACCTGCAGCATGGCCCTGACGGACGTGCATGATGGTTACGTCTTTTGGACAGATTGACTGTACCGCTTCGAGTAACTGACGTTTAACACGTTTTTCCAGTGTCGCTTCAAGCTCGAAGGACGTATCGAAATGGTTTTCAATGCTGTTTTTACTCGCGTGAGTAACCAGGATAATTTCTTTCACACCAGCAGCAACACATTCGTTCACTACATATTGGATAAGCGGCTTATCAACAACTGGCAGCATCTCTTTCGGGATGGCCTTGGTTGCCGGCAACATACGTGTTCCCAAACCAGCTACCGGAATAACCGCTTTCTTTACTTGACTCATATTCGTGTCCTTTTACTGAAAATCCTCAACCGATGATGTAGTAATGCAATCCGTATTCCGCTCTACAACATGGTTCACAACTTAAGCTGCCGTCAGTGATTAACACCAGCTTTAAATATCATTTTACATAAGCAGGATGCGTTACCCATGCTTCTACGATAAACGAGTTAATATGGCTCAATCAACTTGCATTTACTGCAACCAATACAAAATAGCAGCCACTTACGCACAGCTTCGGTGCACACGCACTAAAATAGACACAGACGCACTTCATTAGAACAATTTCTTCATGTCGTCTAATGTATTAAAATCGCGACAGTTTACTTAACCACCGTGACGGATTGATGACGAAACATGAAACCTATTCTAAAGGTCCTTTTTTTCCTCTGAGTCCGTCAACCAACCCCTTCGCAAAATACCGGCCCCGCTGCTTTCCATTGTCGAAAACCCAGCGGTTAATGAGCCACCTTAACGGAATGGCCGGAATGTTTCTCAGCTTCCAATAAAGCGGCACGTAGCTTCTGCGACTTAATATAAGCACATTACGTACCTGATAATATAATCTGACCGGTGCACCACGTTTAAAGGTAATTCCCAGGACCTTATGCCTGCCATCACCCTGCTTATGCAACATGGTCACGTCCGTCAACTTAACCACAGAGAATCCTTTGAGTCTGGCTCTCCAGCACCATTCATGGTCTACTCCGTCAATGAACAATGACTCTTCCTTGTAACCAATGGTTTCCAGCTCAGAAAGGCTGAGCATCATCCCTGAGGCAATTATTTGTTTAACACTGGCAAAGCCTTCCCGCACATCTACTGCCTGCTGCACTTTTGGCTTTACCGGCTGATTATAAAATTCGCAGATAATTTGCGGGCCTACCGCCGCTACCTTGCCGAAATATGCTTGCGCTTCAACAAAACCGGCGCACAATCCTTCCATCAACGCAGGCGTAACAGCACTGTCCTGATCGAATAAAACAGCATGGCTGAACTGTTGCCCGGCAAGATGAAACAAACCGCGATTCTGAGCAGCGGCAATCCCGATGTTTTGGGGATAGTGGAGATAAACCACTTCCTGCGGCAATGCCAGCTTCAATTCATGGGGAGAATTATCTACCAGTACCACCCTGTAACCTGAATCAATCAGCGTTTCTAACATCCGGCTAAGATGCGAAGTATCAGGATGAAACAGGATTATAACAACCCCGGTTTTCATGACTTCTCGCCTCTCTCCAACATCTTCCGGTCCAGTTTATACGCCAGTTTAACCAGCTTTGAAGGCATCATCCGCATCAGCAGTACGCAACTGGCATAAAACAGATTCCAGGGCGTCATCCGCTTTAAGGCACGCATAGCGTAGAGCCTTGCACGAAATTCGTTGACCGACTTGGAAAAGCCCCGGCGTTTATAGAAATTATTTACCCGGCGGAATTCCAGTAAACGCTCACTGAGATTTCTGAATACGAAACCTTCCTCTGCCAGTTGGATCCACAAGAAGTAGTCCTGAGTATTCATCAGTTCAGCATCATAGCGAAAGCCCTTCCGGAATATTTCATATCTGAAAGCGACTGTAGGATGATTTATGGAACAGCGGCGGGGTAAGACTTTAACAATTTGCTTGTGGGATGCCGGCATAATTCTCGCTCCTACCACCACACCACTTTCATTGATTTCAGTCAGTGCTGTACCAAGGATCCCCACATTCTGATGATTACTGAGGTATGTCACCTGTTTTTCGATACGATCCGGCAATGAAATATCATCGGCATCCATTCTGAAAAAGAAATCAAAGTTCAACGCCATGCCCCACTCTATAGCAAAGTTCATACTGGCCGCCAGACCAATATTAGAGCTGTTCTCTGCGAGAAAAATACGTTCATCACCGGCCGCGGTATGCGTCAGAAAATCACTGATATTGCTGTCGACAGGACCGTCTTTGATGATAAGGAAAATAAACGTTGAGTAGGATTGACCGGTAATGCTGCTGACAGCTTGCTTCAACCAGTTCAACTGGTCTTTATGATACACCGCCATTGCCACCAGAGACCCGGTACCGGCAGGAATTTTACCCTGATGAATTATCGTTGTTTTTGCTTTTGACAAGGCAGCCGCCAGTAACACATCACTATTTTAACTGGCAGCAAACATACCAAAATTATTCCCTGTCGTCTGCACTATTTATGGGCAGTTGACGGTTTTAAGGTTTTGTTTTCAATGATCGTTTAACGTGACGGATCAATTTCCAGATGTTTTGAATGATATAGCTGTAAACCATCAGCAAGCCGAGGAACGACCAGAACATGACATACTCAGGCACCATCAGGATTTCTCCCAGAATACCCACACCGGCGTAACACAAACCCAGGAACAAAATCGCAGCCAGCGCTTGTCTGCTGGAGAGCCCTGCGCGCATAAAGATATTGTGTAAATGCTTGCGGTCAGGACGCAACATTGACTGCCCTTTGCGTGCACGTCGGTACATGATTGCTGCCATGTCCATCAGCGGAAGACCAATCAACCACACAGCGGTAATAGGTCTGAAAGCGGCGGCCTCGCCCTGCGTGTGGTCCACCAGCAACCACACAATAGTGAGCCCGACAAACATACTGCCGGCATCACCCATAAAAATTTTATTGCCTTTGAATCCTTTCCAGCTCAGATTGAAAGCCAGAAACGGCACGATAGCAGCGACAATAATCAGCGGCTCCATGATAGCCGCACCGTTACCTGTTCCCAGCAGAATACCGACAACAGTCAACAGAACAATCAAACTCATGCCACCGGCGAGCCCGTCAATACCATCAATCATGTTGAAAGCGTTAATTACACCCACAACGCAGACGATGGTAAAGAAGTAACCGGCAATCCCCAGATACGCTTCACCGAAGCCGAAAATGTTACCCAGGGAAGTAATATAATTCTGTGCACTCCATGCCATGATGGCAGCAACACCAAACTGACAAAGGAGACGGCCTTTGGCACTTAACTGGAAGCGGTCGTCCAGCATGCCAAGCAAGACAATAAACGCTGATGCAGTGAAAAACAGAGGATTGTTTTTCATCCACACATCAGTCGCAACACTCGCCACCAGCACAGCCATGAAAATGGCAACACCACCAGTCAAAGGCACCATGCCTGCGTGACGTTTACGGTAAGTCGGATGATCAACCAGGCCAAACTGATGAGCCAGTGGTGTCATCACAATCAATAAAATCAGGGCGACAAAAAATGCCGTGAACAACGGTACAATTTGAAGATAATCAAACATACAAAGTACTAATCCCTAACCATAGGTCTGACTTGCCGGTAGATGTGAAATGTGTGTGAGCGGTGTTGATAGCGATATTCCATTTTGTCTAAAACTTCCTGATGCCGGGCAGCATTTTGATCAGCAAACACCAACATGCCAATATAATAATAGACTAAAGACAAAAAGACTACCTCCTGAAATTACAACAGAGAAATTTTCTTTCAAATCTTTAAATCTGCTTTACCTGTTCTGACACACATCTGACATTCCACCGCCTTACAAAGCATACTGCGAACTTTTTTAGCTTCACAGACTCACACAGACGTCATTTTTTAGTTTTAACGTTACACGGGGAAACCGTCTTATGCAGATACGAAACATCTGCAGGCACTCCTGAGTAACAACACCATTTTAAATGTCATGAGCTGTTAAGCAATTATCAAGCCATCACTTTAATTGGTTACTAAACATGACAAATTACAGATTTAGCGCAGATGCATAAAGGGCAGACTGCAAAAGCCGGTGAATGTGGTATGCTATCCGGCCAGATTAGACAAGGAATTATTAAGACATGAGTATTATCAGAAGTTTAAGTGCTGGTCTGATAGGTCTTACCGTACTGTTGAGCGGATGTTCTTCAGCCCCTACGCAGGTGAATGCGAATATTCCGCTGGTTTCAGGCGATTCAATGCGACTAGCTGACAGCCAGGTATATCCGGTACCACAAGGCAATTTGGCGCCGGGTGAGATGTTGCAGATTGGCAACGAACAGTATCAGATCCACAACCGCTATATCTCTGCATCAGGATTAACCTGTATGTCATTGCGGGATCTGTCCAATCCGGCAAACCGTCGTGCAATTTGCGAACGGGACGGGCAATGGCAAATGCTTGCTCCGCTTCTTACTCAAATCTCAGCTAAATAATCATGGCAGAATCTATGTCAGTAATCCGTACACTTTCCACCTTGGGTAAGGTGGTATTGGCCTGTGCCTGTTTTTCTTCTCTTGCAACAGCACAATCTCTGGCCGATCTTCAGCAATTACGTGAACAGGCCCAACAGCAAAACTCGGGCAATTCCGCTACCACTGGAACCGGGAACGCCCAGACTCAAGCCGTGTCGCCGATGAATGTGCAGACTTCCCGTACTTTGCCGGGCGCACGCAGCAGCATGTCAACGTCTACCGGCCAGTACAACAAAGAACCCCGCTCCGGTGTGTCTCTGCCCGGCGAACCAACCGTAGAAGATGTATTTCCTTACAGCGAACCACTTGTCAGCCCGCCATTCGCTGCCAACCTCTTCATCGGCGGTTTTGAATCTGAACGCAGCTCAGGCCTTAATGAAAACTATCTGATTGCGCCCGGTGATAAGATTTCAATCTGGATGTGGGGTGCCGTCAACTTCTCCGATGTGGTAACTGTTGATAACCAGGGAAATATTTTTATTCCTAACATTGGTCCTGTGCATGTTGCAGACACGCCAGCCGGTTCGGTGAATGCACTGGTCACTAACAGTATTAAAAGAATCTATACCAACGACGTTAACACCTACGTGAATCTGCTCACGTCTACGCCAGTAGCGGTTTATCTTACCGGCCCCGTTATCCGCCCCGGCCAGTATGCTGGCCTGGCATCAGACAGCGTGCTTTATTATTTAAAGCGTGCCGGCGGTATTGATTTCAACCGTGGCAGCTTCCGTAAAATCGATATCCGCCGTGAAGGAAAAGTAATTGCCACGGCAGACCTTTATGAATTTATCCGTGAAGGCACCCTGCCCGGCGTTTCTTTTAAAGACGGTGATACCATTGTTGTTCATCCGGTAGGTGACAGAGTTACTGTCGCCGACGGTGCTAATAACAGCTATACCTTTGAATTCAAAAAAGACGAGTTGATGGGTGAGACTTTGCTTGACTATGCCAGACCACGGGATTTTATCAGCCATGTTTCCGTTGCAGGCCTCAGAAGCGATCAGCAGTTTGCCCAGTACGTTTCGCTAAATGAATTCAACAATGTTGTTTTGCAGTCCGGTGATGAGGTCAATTTCATTAATGACCACGTCGCGAAGGTTTACCAGATAAACATTGAAGGTGGTCACACTGGTCCTTCCAAAATCATGGTTGACCGGGGTACCCGTTTGCAGGATGTCCTGGATTACATTCATGTTGACCCGTCACTCGCCAGTGCGTCAGATGTTTATCTGCGTCGCGAAAGCGTGGCACAAAGTCAACGGGAGCTCATAGAACAGTCGCTGCAGCGCCTGGAGCGCAGCATCTATACAGCACCAATCAGTTCTACCGGAGAAGGTTCTATCCGTGTTCAGGAAGCGCAACTGGTCAGCGACTTCATTGAGCGGGCCAGACAAGTAGAGCCACAGGGTAAAGTCATTGTGGCTGAAAACGGTGAAGTGGCCAATGTACTGCTGGAGCCGAATGATACCATTGTCATCCCTGAAGCCACTGATCTCATTCATGTGGGCGGCGAAGTAATGATGCCTCAGGCTATTGTCTTCAATAAAGATGCGACCACCGCTGACTATGTTGCCTGGGCCGGCGGGTTTACCCAACGTGCCGACGACGAGCGCATCCTTATTATCAGACAAAACGGTATCGTAGAATTTGACAGTATTCACGGAAGCCTGTGGTCTGAGGGCGAAGGAAAGCTCTCTATCCGTCCGGGTGATCAGGTTGTGGTATTGCCGTCTATCGATGTTAAGTCTCTGCAGACCATCAAAGATATCACACAAGTCATTTATCAGATTGCTGTGGCGGCCAACGTAGCTACCAACTGATGGATATTACATTTAAATCACAGGTTGCAGCGTGGCGAAGAGTGATTTTCGCCCTGTTTCTCCGTGAGCTGCAAAGTAAGTTCAATGATAAGCTGGGACTCGGCTGGGCCTTCATTGAGCCCTTCGTGTTCATTTTCGCCATGTCCTATTTCCGCAGTTTTATCAGCGGTGACGACGTTCACTCGGTCCCATTATTTGTTTTTATGATGTTGGGTCTAATGGGTGTACAAACGTTTATGACCTGTACGTCTGTTGTGCCAGACTCTATCGGAAAAGCAAAACCCCTCTATGCATTCAGGCAGGTGCAGCCTATGGCTTCCCTTATCACCTCGGCGTTTATGGAATTTATGATAAAAGTTGGTGTGGTTTGCCTGATTGTGTGTGCGGTGTATTTAATGGAGATTGATTTTGAGGTAAATGATCCGCTACTCTTAATCGCACTTTTCGCATTACTGTGGGTTTTTTGCTTTTCCATCAGTCTGGTATTCGGTGTGCTTATCGCATTCATACCTGAAATTAAAAAAATCAAAAATATGCTTAACCGGCCTATCTTTTTTATTTCCTGTACCTTTTTCAGTCTGCAGGATTTCTCCCCTGAGGTCTGGCCCTGGCTGACCTGGAACCCACTTGTTCACTTTATAGAACTCGCCAGATATGCCTGCTACGAAACCTATGGGGATGCCGGTGTGTCTTTGCAGTTTGCTGTTGAAGTTACCGCAATCAGTTTGTTTACCGGATTAGCGCTCTATCACACAACCTGGAAGAAGGTGTTGTCACGGTGATTAGAATAGAAAATCTGACTAAGAGTTACCCGAGCAGGCTCGGGCCGCAATACATTTTCAAAAATTTAAACTTTGAATTCCCCACCGACCATAGTGTGGCCATATTGGGTAAAAACGGTGCCGGTAAGTCCACATTGTTCCGTATGCTGGCAAAAAGCGAATATCCGGATAAGGGCAGGATCCTGACAAATAAATCCATGTCCTGGCCGGTTGCACTGGCCACCGGTATTCATCCGCAAATGACCGGCAGGGAAAATACGCGGTTTATTGGCCGTATCAACCAGGTGGAATCGCTGACTCAGTATGAAAAACAGGTGCAGGAATTTGCCGAGATTGGTGGGAAGTTTGATTTACCGGTTAAGACGTATTCCTCAGGTATGCGGGCCAAGCTGGTTTTTGCCTGCTGTATCAATATTGATTTTGATATTTATCTCATTGACGAAGCAACTTCTGTGGGCGACCCCACGTTTCGCCGTAAGGCCCGTAGTGCCCTGAAAGAGAAAAATCTGACAGCAGGTATGATCATGGTCAGTCACGAACTGGACCAGATCAGAGAATTTTGTACTTCAGCCATTCTTATTGAAGACGGCAAGCTGAATTATTTCAGCGACCTGGAAGAAGGCATCAGCGCCTACATGGCAGAATAAATTTAGGTTAAGTGATATTAAAATTATGAAAGCGAAAGCAACCCTCAACAAACTGAAAAAGAACAAGCTGGTTTTCATTCTTGCCCCCTGGCTGTTATATGCGTTCTACCTGATTGTGTGGGCTGCACCGCAATATGAGAGTACAAGTAAGCTCATTATTAAATCCACAGACGGCGGCAGTTCCTTTGACCCCACCAGTTTACTGGGCGCATCAATCGGCGGCGTAGCGTCGACAAACGACAGTCAAATCATCGAAAGTTATATTAAATCTCAAGATATGATGCGTTATCTGGAGCAGACTGTGTCGTTAAGCAGTCATTACGGTGCAGACCATGCGGACATGTTCAGCCGTTTACCGGAAGACCACAGCCAGACACAATTTTATGAGTATTACCTGCAACAAATTTCAGTGGAAGTAGATTCAGCATCTTCTGTTATCACCCTGAATGTAAAAGCTTACACGCCGGAATTTGCACAGCAGGTCAACAGCACCATTGTGAATAAGGCCGAGCAATTTCTGAACGACATTAATAACAATCTGGCCAAATCTAAAATGGAATTCGCTAAGGGCGAACATCAGGTTGTAGAAGATAAACTGCAAACTGCAAAGCGTGACATCCTCGCTTTCCAGTCTAAGTATAATGTGCTTGACCCTACCGCAGAAGGTGCCGCTTCCCAGCAAATTGCGTTCTCTTTGCAGGCCACGCTGGCGCAAAAGAAGGCAGAGCTGAATACCATGGAGACGATGATGTCACCCAGTGCCCCTGAGGTACAAAACATCAAACGTCAGATTGGAGCCCTGCAACAACAGATTAATATTCAAAAGGAAGGCTTCAGCAACCAGGTAACCGGTGAATCGCTGTCTGTAACAGAACAGATGGCAAAGTACTCTGACCTGCAAATCCAGCTGCAACTGGCTATTCAGGCTTTTTCGTCCTCGTTGGTGTCGCTGGAAAATGCCAGGGTCGAGGCCTATCAGAAATTACAATATCTGGTCACCATCGAGTCACCCACCCTGCCGGATGACAATGCTTATCCTAAAATAGTCTATAACCTGGTGCTTTTTGGGGTCATTTTACTCATCCTGTATGGCACAGCACGTATTATCATTGCGACTATCAAAGAGTTGTAAACAGCTAAAAGGGCTACACCTGCCTTACAGGGTAGTCCTTTTAAAGACTAAGCGTTTTACCCTGTAATTCTCTTGTGTATAGTGGAGTCAGGCATTAATTCACCTGACTGAGTCCGCAAGGAAACAGAACCGCCGTTATCTCAGGCAATGAATTACAAAACCAATAACAATCATTACAAAACGGAACGACATTGTGACAATAAAAACATCTAACGATTCCAGTTTCTTTGGCCATCCGGGGGGCCTGCAGACACTGTTCTTCACTGAAATGTGGGAGCGCATGAGTTACTACGGTATGCGCGCCCTGCTTGTTATTTTCATGACTCTCACCATCCAGCAGGAAGGTTTAGGGTTCGACAAAGAAACCGCCTATGCCATTTATGGCTTGTATACCGGTGCTGTTTATTTCATGGGCCTTTCCGGCGGCTGGCTGGCAGACCGTCTGTTTGGTGGCCAGAATGCAGTGTGGTACGGCGGTATTATTATTATGTGCGGCCATATTGTGCTGGCCATCCCTACCACCTCTACCTTCTTCATCGGTTTGATCCTGGTTGTGCTTGGCACAGGTTTATTGAAACCCAACATTAGTGCAATGGTCGGTCAGCTTTATTCTGAACATGATGCCCGCCGCGACAGTGGTTACACCCTGTATTACATGGGTATCAATATCGGGTCAATTATCGGTAACCTGGTGTGTGGCTGGTTAGCCGTTAACCAGGGTTATCACTGGGCATTTGGTGCTGCTGCAGTGGGCATGGGTATTGGTCTTGTTCAATACAAAATGACTCAGCATAAACTGCCTTCAGAATCAGCGAGTCCTACAGTGAACATGACACCAGCCGGTGTGAAGAAAAGCTGGACCGGCATTATTTTATTCCTCGTCACACTGTCCATCGTCACTTATGCCATGAGCATGGGTTATCTGGTCATTGATGTTGCAGAAGTCGCAGAATCGGTAGCCTATCTGTTTACTGCTATTTTCCTGCTGTATTTTGGTTTCATCTATTTCTTCGGCGATTTAAGTGAAAATGAAAAGAAGCGGATGCTTGCATTGTTCTTAATCTGCGTAGCCTCTTCCTGCTTCTTTGCCGGCTTCGAACAGGCAGGTTCTTCACTGAACGTGTTTGCTAACGAAGATACTGACCGCATGTGGGGCGACTTTGAAATTCCTTTTGCCTGGTTCCAGTCACTCAATTCGTTGTTCATTATTGTACTGTCACCTTTCTTTGCCGCCCTGTGGATCCAGTTAGGTAAACGAATGATGGATCCTTCCTACGGTATCAAGTGTGCCCTGGGTACCCTTATCATGGGCAGCGGTTTCATCGTAATGTTTTTTGCAGCCATGTATGCAGCGGGCGATCAGAAAGTGGCGCCTTACTGGTTAGTTGCTACCTACTTCCTGCACACTGTGGGTGAACTGTGTTTAAGCCCCGTAGCATTAAGTGCGGTAAGTAAATTATCCCCCCGCCGCTTCTCAGGACAGCTGATGGGTCTGTTCGTACTGACTTACTCTATCGGTAGTGTGATTGCTGGTGTAATGGCCGGTGCGTTTGGTACAGAGTCAGATAATGTGTCGGCACTGTTCAGCAATATCGCCATGTTTGCCGGCGTCATCGGTGTACTGGTTCTGGTATTCTCGCTGAAAACCCGTAGCTGGGAGAAGCTGCCACAGGAAGATTAAACACCTTCCACCAAAGGCGGGTTGATCCCGCTACCGATTAATCTATTATAAACCGCTGTAACGTTATTCCTGGTTCAGCGGTTTTTTCTTTTCAGGATCATCAAGCAGTAATGGCAATTTATTTTTCTACCAGACAAATTCCGGGCCTGTCCGCTCTTCCCCTTGCTCAGCGTATGACTGTGATGGACAGTGCCGCAAAATGTCTCACTGTCCCCGAAAAAACTCTGCTCAATATTTTAAAACTACTGGTTATCGTACCGGTGTTTGCATTGATTATACGGACAACGACGAACTGGCACTCATTGCTGTGGGCATTGCTGGTATTTTTGTTGTATCCGTTAGTCGTGAAACCTATTCAATATTCACTGTGCGCCAAGTATGTGCCACAAATATTATCTAAGGAGAGACAATGAAAACCATCCTGGTAACAGGCGGTGCAGGATATATCGGCAGCCATACAGTGCTACAGCTGCTGGAACAGGATTATCATGTTGTCGTACTCGACAACCTGGTTAACTCCAGTGCCGAATCCCTTCGTCGTGTTGAAAAAATCACTGGCAAACAAGTGACATTCGTACAGGGTGACATCCGCGATGACAATGTACTGAATACCATTTTCAGCCAGCATCAGGTCAATGCAGTGATCCACTTTGCCGGTCTGAAGGCGGTTGGTGAATCTGTACAGAAGCCTCTGGAATACTATGAAAACAACATGTATGGCACGCTGAGCCTGTGTAAGGCAATGCGAAAGCACAATGTCATGAATCTGGTTTTTTCTTCTTCAGCCACTGTTTACGGCGATCCTGTGTCGTTACCATTGCATGAGAAAATGGCAACAGGCCATCCGACTAACCCTTACGGCATGTCGAAACTCATGGTGGAACACATGCTGACAGATTTGTACAAGTCAGATGAGCAATGGAATATCGTGTTGTTGCGTTACTTCAATCCGGTGGGTGCACATAAGTCAGGCCTGATTGGTGAGGATCCTAATGGTATTCCGAACAACCTGATGCCATATATCTCTCAGGTAGCTACAGGTAAACTGGAACAACTGAGTGTATTCGGTGATGATTACGATACAGAAGATGGTACAGGCGTAAGAGACTACATTCATGTTGAAGATCTTGCCAATGGACACCTGAAAGCACTTGACCGCCTGGCACTTAACATGGGACTGGATGTATACAATCTGGGAACCGGACAAGGCTATTCCGTGCTGGAGATGATTAAAGCATTTGAAGAGGCTTCCGGGCAAACCGTTAACTACCGGATAGCTCCCAGACGCAGCGGTGATGTTGCCGCCTGTTATGCCGACCCCACACTGGCGGCAAAAGAGCTAAACTGGCATGCTGAAAAGAACCTGCAGGACATGTGTAAAGATGTGTGGCACTGGCAGTCAAATAACCCGAAAGGTTACCAGGACTGATTATGAGCCGCCGGCACACTGAAATGTGTGCCGGAATAAGTAACCGAAGTGCGGAGAAACTTTCTCCGCATACTTTTCATTACAGCAGCAATCTGAATGACGGTTAGTTCTGCTCTTCTGGCAAATCGAGATCATCAAGCATAGATTCAAATTCTTCGAAATCGTCCAACTCTTCCTGCTTAATCACCTTTTCGCCACTTTTTCCGTCAGTCACACGAAATTCCAGATTCTGGAAATAGGCGTTTTTAATGAAGGCATAGTCATCAATCGCCTGCTCAAGCTGCGGCTCCTGATCGATCAGCCCTGCTCGGCCTTCCAGAATAGAGACAGCGAAACGGGCCACATTCATGCTACCGGTAAGCACAGTCATCGGATAATACACGTTATCCGCTACATCACCGGCCAGTGAGCGCGGGTCGCTTGGCCCCAGTGCAGGAAACATAAGGTAAGGACCTGTTTCCACGCCCCAGTAGCCGAGTACTTCTCCAAAATTCTCACGCTGACGTTTGATACCCATCGCGTCGGCCACATCAAACGCACCGAACAATCCTACGGTAGAGTTGATAATAAATCTGGCCAGGCTATCCAGCCCTTCATCAATTTTTCCCTGGAAAAAGTTATTGAACATATTGCCGGGCTCATCCAGGTTATTGGTGGCATTCACAAGTCCGGTGCGGGCAAATTGCGGCATGACCGTCACATAACCAATTGTTACCGGGCGCAATATGTATTGATCAAGTACTTCCCAGTTGAAATTCCAGGCCACACGGTTCAGTGGCTCCAGCGGATCCCTCGGGTCACCTTCCGGTAACTCATTGGTGGCCTGTGCCTGCTCATCCACCGCACGCTGACTGGCGCAACCTGACATTAACGTTATGCCCAGCAAAATGCAGGCGAAGAGTGATTTAGACGTATTGATCACTGCAATTCCTTGTTGATTTGTATCGGGAGCGGGAGCACTTCGCCCGGTGACACCGGTACCGTAAGTACTCCACTGAGGTCTCCGGCAGCGGGCATAACATCATCACCGGTCGATATTCTTGCGGTAAGCTTAACCTGCTGCAGAGATGCCAAAGTGAACGTTGGCACCATGGCATTATCCGTACTTAGAGACAAAGATACAGGAAAATTTTGTAACTGCATTTTAACTACTGCCGCCGGCATACGGTTTTCACTCTGTGCATCCTGCGCATAAACAATCAGATAACCATCGTCAGGGAGTTTATCTTTTATTTCATCAGCAATAGTTACCGTAATATCAAACCCGGTTTTAGCAGTCATTTGCTCTGCTGCAACAGGCACAGCTTGTTGCTGTTTTTTAAGACCGGCAATACGTTCTTCCAGCGCCAGGCGGGTTTCATGTTGCGGCGGCAGTTTATTGCGGATAAGCGCGAAGTACCGTTCGGTGCCGGCCAGATCACCCAGCCTTGCCGATACCACAGCCATCATCAAAGACAAGTTGTCATTCTCAGGGTTTTCTTCTGTCAGACTCTGCAAAACCCGCCGGGCAGCGGCCAGCTTTCCGGCGTCATCAGATACCATCAATGCCTGTGCATAGGTAATCCTGATAGTCATGTCACCGGGTTTGAGTGACATAGCCCGCTGAATGGATTGTAAGGCCTGTTCATCTTCCCCCACAGACATCCACAACCGGCCCAGAAACATCCATCCGGTAGCATCTTCGGGTTCGCTGCGTAGCCGCTGACGGATAGCATAGGTCAGGCTGGCAATATCCTGCGCGGTGAAGTTACCGGCATCACCGGATGCCAGCTTGTCACTCAATTCCGGTAATGACTCAATCGCTGCCTCAGCCTGTTTGACCTGTTGCAGATGGTTGACCGACCCGTAAACAATGGTGCCCGTTGCTATGGCCAACACTGCACCGGTCAGCAAAGGCAGAAATGCAGACTGTTTCTTCACCGTCGCTTCAGAACCGGCCTCATCCACCATAGCCAGCTTCAGTTCATCACTGGCTTTTTGCCTGTCAGCTTCGGAAATGAGACCTTCAGAGACCTCTCTTTCCAGTTCAGTCAGCCGCTGACGGACAATTTCAATATTCGACAATACATCCCGCTGACGTACTTCACGACGACGTAACCAGGGGAAGGCAATGAGCAACAGAACCAGTGTGATAAGTCCTGAGGTAATCAGCCCGAATTCAGTCCAGCTCATTCTTTATCCTGCTTTAACATAGCTTCTGCGCGCTTTAATTTCTCTTCCGTGTCCACCGGCATACTCTGCCCTGACTTACGGGTGACGAAGAATAGCACCACTGCAATAAACAGCACGGGTAGAGCCCATAACCAGAATGTGGCAATGTTCACCGGCGGCTTATAGTAAACAAAGTCACCGTAGCGTTCTTTCATGTAGCCGATGATTTCATCTTCCGACTTGCCCTGCTGCATCAGTGAATACACTTTCCGGCGCATATCATGGGCAATCATGGCGTCAGAATCGGCAATGTTCTGGTTCTGACACATGGGACAACGAAGCTCTCCGGTCAGCTTGAGAAAAAGTGCCCGCCGGGCCGGATCGTCAAAAGCATAGTTATCTTCCACCGCTATCGCGGTATCAGACAGAACTGAAACCAGTATTAGCAGAACTATCCGTACAGTATTCATCGGGCTCCTCCGGCTTGCTCCGATTCCTGCTCAGCCTGGAGCTTACGGTACAAGGGCCCGACTTTGGTTTCCCAGACTCTGGGATTGATATCACCGATGTGATGCATTCTGACAATACCGCGGCTGTCTATCAGGAAGTGCTCCGGAGCGCCGGTCACACCTAAATCCAGCGAGGTGTCACGGTAAACATCAAAGATATTATACTGATACGGGTTGCCGTAGCGGCTTAGCATTGATGTGACTTCCTGCTGCACACGGCTCAGTGTTTTCGTGCCAAAGTCAGGATCCAGGTCCTGATCAAAATACAAACCGACAAAGTTAACCTGCTGCTCATTACGTAGTTCCGTGAGATAAGGCATTTCAACGGCACAGGTAACACACCATACGCCCCACACGTTCAGAATCGTGACCTTGCCTTTAAAAACGTCGGGAGTGTAAACAACATCAGGCTGCATCAGATCGGGCAACGAGAAGTCCGGCACCACCTTATCCTGCACTTGTGAGTCCAGTGCTCTGGGATCGGAAAACAATCCCTGAAAAAGAAACACCACCAGTGCCAGAAAAATCACCAGCGGAATAACAAATAAACCTGTTTTTTTCATCCCTGCTCTCCTGCCATAGCGGACGTTGAAGCACGAAAGACTTTTTTCACTTTTGCCAGCCTTGCCATCCGGTAGCGGCGGTCTGAAACAGAGCAGATCCCACCCAGCGCCATAATAACTGCTCCGGCCCAGATCCATGTGACAAAGGGTTTAATGTACACCCTCACCGCCCAGGCTCCGTCATCAAGAGGCTCGCCCATAGCAATGAAAAGGTCACGGAAGACGGTGGAGTGAATGCCCGCTTCCGTCATCGGCATTCTCTGCACGGTATACATGCGTTTTTCCGGTTCCAGGTGGACAAGTTTTTCACCATCAACATACACATCAAAAACGCCGATATCAGCGGTATAATTAGGGCCCTGAAACGGTTTCACTTCACTGAATTTGAACGTGTAACCGCCGAGTTCTGCGGTCTCTCCGGGCGCCATA
Source organism: Alteromonas sp. ABH4_457 (assembly GCF_056160625.1). Classification (NCBI taxonomy): domain Bacteria; kingdom Pseudomonadati; phylum Pseudomonadota; class Gammaproteobacteria; order Alteromonadales; family Alteromonadaceae; genus Alteromonas; species Alteromonas sp. ABH4_457. The sequence continues at coordinate 130,118 of NZ_JBSWXN010000005.1, read as the reverse complement.
CGGATATCACGCTCCAGCGCGTAATTTGACACAAGCGTGATACCAATGATCGTCACAGCAAAACCAAGGTGCCCAAGAACCATGCCCCAGTGGCTGGGTGTGAGCTTTCGTAATTTCCGCCACAAGCTGTCCTGCGGCATTGCATCAGTGCGCTGCATGACTTCCAGCACCGAGGTCACCAGGATCCACGCAGCCAGTACCAGGCCGAGAGCAGCCATATAGGTGGGAGAGTCGTAGGTAAAATTAATCAGTAACCCGGCGCTGATACTCAGCCCGGCGGCAATGGAAATTTGCTTTTGCAATGCACCCGGCGCCTGGTGCTTCCATCTTGTCAGCGGGCCGAGGCCAAGAAAGAACACGAAAGGTACTATCAGCACTGTAAACATCTGATTAAAGAACGGCGCACCGATGGATATAGAACCCAGGCCCAGTTCTTTATGAACCAGAGGTAGCAGCGTGCCCAGAAGCACCACCAGTGTTGCTGCACACAAAAATACATTGTTCCCCATCAGCAGGACTTCACGGGAAAACAGGCCATAACGGCCTGGTGATTTCAGCTGTGATGCTCTCAGCGCATATAGCAATAAACCGGTTCCGGACAGCACTACCAGAATACCGAGTATAAAAAGTCCTCTTGACGGGTCACTGGCAAAGGAGTGTACAGATACAATGACGCCGGAGCGCACCAGGAAAGTGCCTAGCAGGCTTAATGAAAACGCTGCGATGGCTAACAGAACGGTCCAGGACTTAAACACCTTACGCTTTTCTGTCACAGCCAGAGAATGCATCAGCGCCGTACCAACCAGCCATGGCATGAAGGACGCATTCTCAACAGGATCCCAGAACCACCATCCGCCCCAGCCGAGCTCATAATAGGCCCACCAGCTTCCCAGCGCGATCCCCACGGTGAGGAACGACCATGCAGCAATCACCCAGGGGCGTGACCAACGTGCCCAGGTTGAATCCAGCTGACCGGAAATCAGTGCCGAAATGGCAAAGGCAAAGGAAACAGAGAAACCCACGTATCCCATATACAGCATGGGGGGATGAATAATCATGCCGAAATCCTGCAAAAGAGGATTTAAGTCCCGCCCGTCCACGGGAAAGAAAGGCAACATGCTGTCAAAAGGGTTTGAAGTGAGCAGCATAAACAGGTAGAAACCGATCCCCACAGCGCCCAACACCGACAAAACACGGGATACCATTTCATCCGGAATGCCTTTGCTAAATATTGCTACAGCCATGGTCCAGACAGATAACATCAGTACCCACAGCAGGAACGAACCTTCATGTCCGCCCCACACGGCTGTCACTTTGTAATAGTCCGGCAGTCTGCTGTTAGAATGTTGCGCTACGTAAGCGACACTGAAATCATCGGTGACGAAGGCCCACACCAGCGCAACAAACGCCAGCAATGTAAACAGGAACATGCCTGAGGCCAGCGGCTTGGCGGTGTCCATCAAAAAAGTATGCTTTGTCTGTGCGCCCCACAGCGGATACACAGCCAGTAAAATCGCGCATACCAGTGCCAGTGTCAGTGAAATATTACCCAGTTCAGGGATCATTGTCCGGCTCCGGTATTTGCCGGCTTCACGTGTTTAATGCCTTTCATCTGTTCAGCCAGTTCCGGCGGCATATAATCTTCGTCGTGTTTTGCCAGCACTTCCTGCGCTTCAATGACACGGTCTGCCACCAGTGTACCGGTAGCCACAATTCCCTGCCCTTCGCGGAAAAGGTCCGGCAGAATGCCTTTGAAATGCACCGTTACTGCGGGCCCTGTATCGACAAGGTCGAAGGATACCGCGAGACTTTCTTTGTCACGGTTGACAGTGCCGGGCACAACCATTCCGCCTATTTTCAGTCGCTGGCCAACCTGTGGCTTCACGCCTTCACGGCCATCGACGATTTGAGATGGCGTGTAAAACAAATCGATGCTGTCGGTCAATGCGAACAGCATCAGGCCCACAGCACCGGTAACCAGCGCGCCAACCAGAGTAACAACTAATAACCTTTGTTTTCTGCGCGGATTCATACTAAACGCTCCTGTCAGAATTAGGGGAAAAGGCCTGAGCGGCTTGCGCAGCCTTACGGATGCGCCCTTTACGTTTTTGCTCAGCAGCAATGTGGCGGATGAGTTGCTTATGCGCCAGCCAGCTTTGACAAATAATGCCGGTCATCACCAGCGCGGCAATGCCAAAGGACAGCCAGACGTAAAATCCGTAACCACCCATAGCCCAAAATTCTGCCCAACTGTTAAATTGCATCAGATGTCTCCCGCAAACCGGTGATATCCCGCACCCAGGGCCGGTGCATTTCCCGCCGCAGAATTTCAGTTTTCATACGCATGGTCGTAACAGCGGCGATAAACAGCGCAAAGCCTGCAAGATTAATCAGCAGTGGCCACAACATTTCCGGTGCAATAGACGGCTTGTCGAATTTGGTGATGGTGGAACCCTGATGCAATGTATTCCACCATTCTACTGAATAGTGGATCACCGGGATGTTCACAACCCCCACCAGCGCCATAACACCCGCCGCTTTACCCGCCTGCTGCTTATCTTCAAACGCGGTATACAAGGCAATGACGCCAAAATACAAAAACAGCAGAATAAGTTCTGACGTGAGCCGTGCATCCCACACCCACCATGCGCCCCACATAGGTTTCCCCCATGCCGCACCGGTAAGCAAAGCAATGAATGTCATTGCAGCACCCACAGGCGCCATGGCAATCATGGCCATGTACGCGGTCCGCCATTGCCAGACCATTCCCACCAGTGCAGCTACGGCCATGGCGACATAGGTACTCATTGACAACATGGCAGATGGCACATGGATGTAGATAATCCTGAAGGAGTCACCTTGCTGATAATCCTGAGGCGCAAATAAAAGCCCCCATACTGTACCGCACAACAAGCTGATTACTGCAGCCACTGAAAACCAGGGGAGCAGCGTATTACAAAGCTGGTAAGCCCGCTCAGGCTTTGCGTAGGGATGTAACCACTTCCACATCAGTTCTGACTCACTTTTAAAGAGTAGGCAATGGCAGCCGGAGCTAATGCCATTGCCAGCAACAACATCGCGCCAATAATAGCAATTTGCGCCCTGTAGGGTAATTGTAGCGCAGCTGCATCCACTGCCGAGGTAGCAAATATCAATAATGGAATGAAAACCGGGATCAAAAGCAGCGCCAGGAGTACGCCACCACGCTGAAGCCCTACTGTTAATCCCATGCCGATTGCACCCACCAGTGACAAAAGCGGTGTTCCTAACACCAGGGTGAGTACCAGCGCTATGTACATGTCAACAGTGAGATTGAGAAACAGCGCAAGCAGAGGTGACAACAGCAAAAGCGGAATGAAAGTCACCAGCCAGTGGCAAAGTACCTTTAGGGCGGCGACGGCATAGTAGGGCTGTCCGGATAATTGTAACTGTTCCAGTGAACCATCTGCGAAATCGTCCCGGAATAACCGCTCCATCCCGAGCAATGAGGACAATATTGCGGCTATCCAGATAACGCCCGGTCCTATCCGTTGCAGGGTTTCAGGGCCGGGTCCTATTCCCAGCGGAAACAATGTCACTACCATTAATAAGAACATAAGCGGCTGTACCAGCTCGGCCTTCTGACGAAATGCCAGTGCCAGGTCCCGTTTAAAAACCCCCTGATACAGGCCGCTCAAAACCGGTACTCCAAATCAAATGTCTGATACCCGCCCGCACGATGGCTCAGTGTCTGGTGTGAGGTAGTCAACACAGCACCGCCAGTGCTTACATGTTCACACATTTTATCTTCCAGTTGGGCAACGCCACGGGTATCCAGTGCGGTAAAAGGCTCATCGAGGATCCACACGTCTGCCTGCTTCAACCATAATCTTGCCAAAGCGGCACGGCGAAGTTGCCCTGCAGACAGTGTGCGGCAGGGTACATCTTCCATACCCACCAGCCCCACCAGAGCCAGCACGTCATAAAGATTGTCTTCGTTAAAGCTGACTTTATGCTGCGCACACCAGAATTGAAGGTTTTCGAAAGGCGACAAGATGCCGTTTATGCCGGCTTTGTGTCCTATATAGATGAGGCTGGTGAACCAGTCTTCGCCCAATGGTTTCCCCTGCCAGAGAAGGGAGCCGCTTTGAGGCTGACTTAATCCACTGAGGATACGCAACAAACTGGTTTTCCCGGCACCGTTAGGCCCACGCAAATAAATCAGCTGCCCTGGCAGGAGCTGAAAAGACAGATCTTCGAACAGTACTCTGTCCCGTTTAATGCACGTTAGTTTGCTGGCAACCAGTCCCGACAAACCGCTATCCTCTTTAACATATCTTTGTATATTCCGGTCTGGCATTCTAGCATAGGCAAAACGGAACACATCACGCCCATTGGCGTATTAAACTTTTTTATGACTTAGTTCAAACTGAAGGACCATTGACAACAGTGAAATGCACAAAATGCTTGAATTTTTCAATTAGTTGCCGATAAATCTGACATGAACTTGCAGATTGCTCAACTGTTTTCGGCGAATGCCACTGCCGCACCGGTTAATGCCGACGCAGGAGCATTGCGTTCAGACACCTTGCAGCAGCTGCCTGCAGTAGCCATAACCCGTTTACCCGGTCCGCTTATTCAGTTAACCGGGAACGCCCTCCCTCAGGAGGGACTTGTCGTAAAAGATCCCGGTCTCAGCACATCTCAGCCGCAGGTTTCCCTGGCCAGAACATCAGTCAGTCAGATGACGTTATTTGAACTTCTGCCTGTGAAGCACAGTGCAGTGCTGACACAGGCTGACACACAAAGACTGGTTACAGCACTGGCAGAAGGGCTGGCACAGTCGCAGCAACTCAGCCTTGTCAAAAATAATCCGGCCTTATCTCTGGGTGCCATAGTTGAGCAGGCGTCCCCCAAACAACTGACACTCAGGTTACAGTTACCCGGCGCACCAGTGATTAAACTGGATTTACCGGCAACCCAACACGGTGCCACTGAGGCCGGCGATAAATTTTCGTTAAAAATAACGCCTTCAACTGACAACAGGCAGTCAGGATGGCAAATTACCTTAACGCCACAAGGGAAAGGCTCTGCCCAGCCTGCTCAAAGTGTGAATGTACCGGCATCGGCGCCGGTAGTAAAACTGGCTCTGGCAAAAGCGCTGGTCAGTGAAGGGCTCAGCATTGAGGGGAAATTGCAGGGGGCTCTGCAACGTTCATTGCATTTACCCGATGGACCATCAGGCAGTATGGGAAGAGAAACATTACAAACCCTGAATGTCAGCATGCGCGGAACGCAACTATCAGCGACGGGCACCCAAACACGCCCCCTTGCTATGGTCAATTTGCCACCTGCTTTAGCGACATCTGCAAGCAATACTCTGCAGGCTCTTCCGCCGGTCCCGCTTAAACTGGCAGACATTGCAAGCCGGAAAGGGTTGCCGGTATTGCATATCCAACCGCCACCGGATCTGGCGGCTCCGGTAGCCGGTCAGCAAATATCAGGCGCGACATCTAATAATATAAAAGATGTCCATTCTGCAGGGCCGCTGAACCTGCCGCCCGAACAGCTTAGCCGCGTCAGTGAAAATATCCGTCAGCTTTCACGGCAACTTCTCGCAGAAACAGGTTCTACATCAGAAGCACTGACTAAACTGGTTTCTATCCTTACCAAAGCGTCTCCGGGAACGGCTGCCGGCACAAAGGATTTAATGAGTGCTTTATCCGCTCAGATAGCCGCTTCGCTTCCTGTTATAAAAACTGCCGCTGGAACTGACAATATTCAACATGCCGTTACCGTTCAAACAGAGACTGGCATTCCGTCTCAGGATACGGCGCAGTCGATTAAACAGCTGTTGCAGACACCCGCCCTGGTCACAACGCCAACGAATATTCTTAATCCGCCATCACAATCCGGTTTCGTGAATGCCCTTATCACACTATTACAAATCAGTTTTGCAGGCCGTGCTGTTCGAAATCAGCCCGACCTTGCAAAAGCGCTGGATAAAGCTGAATCGGTAATAGTCAGAAGTGGTGCTTCCGCCGGCGGGGGTAGTCCGCCATCAAAAACTGCCGGCGATATGGCGCAAATCGACAGCAGAACCCATTTGCTCGATCATGTTAAGTCACTGCTCGCTAATCATCAGCAACAAAAACTCCAGAGTGCAGAAGCCCGGTTGCAGGGCCAGGACACCTTGTATTATGTGTTGCCTGTAGCCGGTGATGAGCAGCCACCTCCCGAACTGTTTATTCGTGTCGAAGAACGGGACGCGCGGGAAGAGCAGGCAAAGTCATCCGCACAGAGAATATGGCATCTGACCATGAAACTCAGTGCAGGCGAGTATGGAGAGCTGCTGGCAAAAACTAAAATTGATAAGGACGTTATTCATATCAATGTATACACATCGACAGATGCACTGTTGATAAAAGTTATGGACACCATGCCATGGCTGTTAAAGCGATTAAAAAGCCTGGGACTTGAGGTTGAACAGCACAGTTGTCAACGGGGAAAAATACCACCGTCACTCAAAGACACGCCCTATCAATTGTTCGAGACACTGGTATGAGTGACAAAACACGTAAAGCGATTGGCTTGAGATACAACAGTGGCGAAGCCGGAGCAAAACCTAAAGTCGTGTCAAAAGGGTACGGTGAACTGGCCGGTGAAATCATTCGGGCCGCTGAAGATGCTGGCATTCTTATTCACGAAGATCCCTACCTTTCTGACTTGCTGGCAACATTAGATCTCGGGCAGGAAATCCCGGAATCTCTGTATTATGTAATTGCAGAATTGATTGCCTGGTCCTATGTGCTTCAGGGCAAAATGCCGGAAGGCTGGGAGAACAGCGGGCAACTTCCCCAGCGGGTATAAGCCGGCACAGAAACCTGCCGGCCTGTTTACCCGATACGGCCTGACCGCAAAGTTACAACTTAAACTGTCCCGCCAAATCTCTCAGCTCGGTAGATACATCGCTGAGCTGAGTAGCCTCGGCAGCCAGCTCCTCTGAATGTTCGCTGGTCTTTTCACTCAGATTAATGATTTTAACCAGCGCCTCATCTATTTCAGTTGCCACCACGGTTTGTTGCTCAGTCGCTCTGGCAATTTGTGTACTCTGCGATTGAACAGTACTGATCGAGTGGCTGATATCCCGCAAGGAAGACACCACCAGTTCGGTTTTCTCTACGCCTTTTAATGAGCGCTCTTTACCAGCCTTCATCGCCGTGTCGGTTTCTGATGCCATCTTCTGGAGCTTTTCTACCATCTTGCGGATATCATCAGTGGAGTCCTGAGTCCGCGAAGCCAGCGAGCGTACCTCATCAGCAACGACCGCAAAACCTCTTCCCTGTTCACCGGCACGGGCAGCCTCAATAGCCGCATTCAATGCCAGTAAATTTGTTTGCTCCGCTATGCTGTTGATCACATCAACGACCGCGCCGATATTATCTGACTCCTGGCTCAAACCACTAACTGTCTGAACGCCCTGACTGATTGCGTCTGCAAGAGCATGGATCTCAGTTAACATGTTTTGTGCCTGCGACATGCCGTCTGTCGCCTGCTGCTCTGCTACGGTTGCGGCTCTGCTGGATTCGGCAGCATTAGCTGAAATTTCCTGTACGGTATGCGCCATTTCCGTTACTGCCGTCGACACACTGTCTACTTCAGTTCTTTCCTGATTGATTTCGCGGCTGCTGGCGCCGGACACATCACGCAAGTGGTCTGCGGCCTCAGCGACAGCTCTGGTATGCTGAACAATATCCTGTAGTAATGTATGAATTTTACCGGTAAATACATTGAATTGTTCAGCCAGTTGCCCGACTTCATCGCCCGACTTAATTTCAAGACGACGGGTTAAGTCACCATCTCCTGAAGCAATATCAGCCATAGCGTCTTTGAGTTGTAAAATCGGACGGGTGATCACTGCACCAGCAAACCAGGTAACTGCTCCGGCGATAACCAGTACAACCACAGCAACAATTAGTGAAGTATGTAACGCCTCTTGTACCGGCGCTTCAACCACGGCCTTCGGAACCAGTAATCCCAATGTCCAGTTCATTTGCGGCGAAGCTAGAGTGACATGTTTATAAACAACAAAATAATTTTCATTGTTGTATGAAACTGGCGTCATACCTTCCGGATGGCGGGCAATATCTACGCTTAAAGCTGCAAAGCCATCAGCACCTTTCAGGCTTTTATCAATGGACGCCAGTGGAGATGATAGTGGCAGGGCTTCCCTGCTCCCCGGGAAGTACACAATATTTTGTTCGTCATCGACAAGAAACGCAGCGCCGGCTTTCTCATATTGGATCTCTGACAGCATATCTGCGACTGTGGTGATGAGAATATCCACGCCACCCACTCCCAGAAGCTTACCATCCCGGTACACAGGCCCCTGAACCACCGTCGAAACGCTTCCATCCTGTGAATCTGTCGCCGGAGGTGTGACATAGATGCCCCCTTTTTCTACAGCGGTCAAAAACCACGGGCGCTGATTTGCAAAGTAATTATCTTCTTCACCCACACGGCCCTGCTCATAAAAATACTCTCCGGTACCGGCGGTACCGAAAAAAGCAGACTTAATGTGCTTGTCATTACTGCTGATGGCGCTGAATGACGCAAAAATATCGTCAGCAGCCTCACCACTTAACGTACCGCCACGCTGCGAGTGTTGAGTAAAAAAGTCAGTGAAGAAAGGATTGTTCAGAAATGTAGAAGCGACACCTCCGTAGGTAGCAAAGAAACCTTTTACAGATTCCGCTTCACTGGTAACGAGAAAATGGAGATCCCGCTCAACGGTCTGCCTGGTTTTATCGCTGACAATATTGAGCAGGAAAATCGTTGCTACAATCAGTAACAATGCGATAGCACCGCCAACAATGAGCACAAATTTTTTCTGAAGTGAGAGTGATTTCATAACGCGTTCCCGTGTTTGTGTTTCACCTTCCATATTCGGGAGCTGGTGAAATCTTTTTTATAAGTTTATGTTTTTAACGGCAGTCATCTTCACTTCTACAGTAAATTGAACGATAAAAAAGTGCATTCCTCGTCTTTTGTACAGTTCATTACCTACTGATTTTATTGTTCTTTTCATTAGATAACACTAATAAAAGGAGCTAAATGGTCTACAGAGGCCTTCTTACAGGACGGCTCGCCTTTCCGGGTATTGATTTTTTTAAAACCGGTTTTTCACACAAAAAAAGAAGCCAGCTTTTCAGCTGGCTTCTGATTTAATTTACTGTCTATTGATTTGTCGTTTCATGCGCAGCCTTTCACAGGCTGCCGGACATAAATCTTACAATTTCTCTTCTGTTTCGCCTTCGGCTTCTTCAGGCTTCACTGTTTTTTGAGCCAGTAACTCTGCGCGCAGCTTAGTTTCGATGTCATTCGCAATATCAGGGTTATCTTTCAGGAACGCCATTACGTTCGCTTTACCCTGACCAATACGGTCACCGTTGTAGCTATACCAGGCACCGGCTTTATCAACCAGCTTCTGCTTCACACCAAGGTCAATAAGTTCAGCTTCCTTACTGATACCCTCGCCGTAACGAATCATGAATTCCGCCTGCTTAAACGGTGGTGCAACTTTGTTCTTCACCACTTTCACACGGGTTTCGTTACCAACAACCTCATCACCTTCTTTAACCGCACCGATACGACGGATATCCAGACGCACAGAGGCATAGAATTTCAACGCGTTACCACCTGTTGTGGTTTCAGGGTTACCGAACATAACACCAATCTTCATACGGATCTGGTTGATGAAGATACACAGCGTATTCGATTTCTTGATGTTAGCGGTAAGCTTACGCAGTGCCTGAGACATCAGACGTGCCTGAAGACCCACGTGAGAATCACCCATCTCACCTTCAATCTCTGCTTTCGGTGTTAACGCAGCTACCGAGTCAACAATTACTACGTCGACTGCACCGGAACGAACAAGCATGTCACAGATTTCCAGCGCCTGCTCACCGGTATCAGGCTGAGAGACCAGCAGGTCGTCAATGTTTACGCCCAGCTTTCTTGCATAGACAGGATCCAGTGCGTGTTCAGCATCAACGAATGCACAAGTTTTGCCTTTCTTTTGCGCTTCAGCGATAACTTGCAGTGTCAGAGTTGTTTTACCTGATGACTCAGGACCGTAGATTTCAACAACACGCCCGCAAGGTAAACCGCCTATTCCAAGTGCAATGTCGATACTGAGTGAACCGGTAGAAATGGCTTCGATATCATGCGCCTGATTGTCACCCAGACGCATAATGGCACCTTTACCAAATTGCTTTTCAATTTGGCCAAGAGCGGCGGAAAGAGCTTTGTTTTTGTTGTCGTCCACGATATTATCCTCAAGATAATGACTGTCCGGTAGTTACCCTGTCGTATTACGCTGCCACTTTTACTTCTGTTATTTTTTAACTTCCGCAAAATATGATTCGGTCAGCGCTTCAGTAACTCACGAAACGTAATTCGAATGTTGAGTGCATTTTATACTGTATAAGCATACAGTCAAGTAAGATTTCACAATTAGTCTGTCAAATCCCGTTTTATACAGCAACCAGTCGTTGGTACAGATATGAAACTGCATGGGCAATGGCCTGTTCCCGCACCGCTAACCGGTCACCGGAAAATACGTGACGCTGCGTGATGAGTTCACCGTCTATCATAAAGCCAAACCAAACTGTACCCACCGGCTTTTCCGCCGAACCGCCGCCAGGCCCTGCAATACCACTCACCGACACGCCAACCTGCGCACCACTCTCCTGAACAACACCCTGCACCATTTCAGCTACAGTTTGTTCCGACACTGCGCCAAATTCCGCAAGCGTTTCAGCTTTCACTCCAATAAGTGATTGCTTAGCCTCATTTGAATAAGTGACCCAGGATTGATTGAACCAGTCAGAACTACCGGAAACAGAAGTTAATACGTAAGCAATTCCACCACCGGTACAAGACTCAGCACAGGATAAATGCCAGTTCCGCCGGCGAAGCACATCTCCGGTGGCAACCACCTGTTTAAGTAAGGCACTGTCTTGTGAAACAGTTGAAAAATCTGCGCTCATACGAATAATACTCACCAATGAATTAATTCCGTTGTACCATTTTACACATTTAGCGGACGCCGGAGTGATTAAGTTCAATCCTGTCGGGGAAGGAATTGCTTCGTGTTTCCAATGCAGTTCCATGCTCCGGCCGGAAGCGCCTGACTGAGAAGGCGCGCGTACGGAATACGAGGACTGCATTTGAAACCGTCTGCCGCAGGGAAGCGGCAGTCGAGGCCCCATGGATGGGTTTACGCCGTGTTTCAAATGCAGTTCCGTCTTCCGGACAATAGCGCCTTCGCAAACAGCATCAACATAACAAAGAGGTTTTCTTGGAATCACATACGCCGATGATGCGCCAGTATCTGGCCATAAAAGCACAACATCCTAATATTTTACTGTTTTACCGGATGGGAGACTTTTATGAACTCTTCTATGACGATGCCAAAAAGGCCGCACACCTGCTGGATATTTCATTAACAGCCAGAGGCAAATCCGGCGGTGAACCCATTCCCATGGCGGGAGTGCCTTATCACGCAGTAGAAGGTTACCTGGCGCGCCTGGTAAAAATGGGCGAGTCCGTGGCGATTTGTGAGCAGGTTGGCGATCCTGCCACCAGCAAAGGGCCGGTAGAACGTCAGGTTCAGCGTATTGTCACCCCGGGTACAGTCACCGATGAAGCACTATTAGAAGAGCGCCGTGATAACCTGCTTGCTGCAGTGTGTGGTCACAGCATGCAGTACGGCGTTGCCACCCTCGATATCAGCAGCGGACGTTTTCTGGTGGTTGAATGTGACAGCGATGAACAATTGCTGGCCGAATTGCAACGCCTTAATCCTGCAGAACTGCTTTATCCGGAAGGATTCGAGGGTTTACCTCTTATTGAAAAACGAAAAGGTTTACGTCGCCGTCCCGAATGGGAGTTTGATCAGCAAACGGCAACTGAGCAACTCAATCAGCAATTCGGCACAAAATCACTGGATGGTTTCGGGATCAACGGCTTAGATAAAGCCACCGGTGCAGCCGGCTGTGTACTGCAATACGTTAAAGATACTCAACGTACCGCCCTGCCCCATATTCGCAGTATTCATCGTGAACAGCAGGAAACACGTATTCAGTTAGATGCCGCCACGCGAAGAAACCTGGAATTAACCTCGAACTTATCAGGCAGTCAGGAAAATACCCTGTTCAGCGTGCTGGATTCTACCGCCAGCCCCATGGGCAGCAGATTACTTCAACGCTATTTGCACGCCCCCATTACCGATCATTATGAACTCACCCGACGCCAGCAGGCCATCGGAAAACTGATTGAACAGGGTCATGAAGATATCGCCGATACATTAAAACGCATTGGTGACATAGAACGTATCATGGCGCGGTTAGCCCTGCGTTCGGCCCGTCCCAGGGATTTCTCCCGTTTACGCAATGCATTTAACGAATTGCCCGGACTACTCGACCAGTTATCCTCTCTTGAGGACCCGTTATGTGCAGATCTGGCCAATGCTGTGAGCACCTATCCTGAATTACAAAGCCTGTTAAATCAGGCTATCGTAGATAACCCTCCGGTTGTCATCCGCGATGGTGGTGTTATCGCTGAAGGTTTTAATGAAGAGCTTGATGAATTGCGGGCGCTGTCAAGGGGAGCCACGGACTACCTGGATGCTCTGGAGGTCAGAGAACGGGAGCGTACCGGCGTCTCTACACTGAAAGTGGGCTATAACAAAGTGCATGGCTTTTTTATCGAATTAAGCCGCGCAAACAGTGGCGCTGCCCCGGCAGATTATATCCGCCGTCAAACGTTGAAGAACACCGAGCGTTACATTACGCCTGAGCTGAAAGAACATGAAGATAAAGTACTGACCAGTCAGGGCCGGGCGCTGGCTCTGGAAAAGCAACTTTATGAAGGATTATTCGATGCCTTCCAGCCTCAGCTTACTAAGCTGATAAACACAGCGGAAGCACTGGCTAAACTGGATGTGATTCAGTGTTTTGCCGACCGGGCGACCGCGCTCGACTTACATTGCCCTACCCTCACAGATAACCGTGAAATCACTTATGAAGCCGGTCGGCACCCTGTGGTTGAGCAGGTCATGACGGACCCGTTTATTGCCAACCCGGTAACACTGGACACCAAACAGCGCATGCTTGTTATTACCGGTCCGAACATGGGCGGTAAATCAACGTACATGCGTCAGACCGCTCTGATTGTACTGATGGCATACCTTGGGTGTTACGTACCTGCAGAAAATGCAAAAATCGGCCGTGTGGATCGTATTTTCACACGTATTGGTGCATCAGATGACCTGGCGTCAGGGCGTTCTACCTTCATGGTGGAAATGACCGAGACCGCCAATATTTTGCATAATGCCACTGAGCACTCGCTGGTATTAATGGATGAAATCGGGCGCGGCACCAGTACATACGATGGCTTATCTCTCGCCTGGGCATGTGCCTGCTTCCTGGCAAGGGAGATTAATGCTTATACCTTGTTTGCCACCCATTATTTTGAACTGACACAATTAGCTGATTCTGAAGAAGGCGTGGTCAATGTGCATTTAGATGCCGTAGAGCACGACGATACCATCCGCTTTATGCATACTGTAGAAACCGGTGCGGCCAGCAAAAGCTATGGCTTACAGGTTGCCCAGCTTGCCGGCGTTCCCCGCCCGGTAATCAATGCTGCCCGGGCTAAATTACATGAACTGGAAAACCGGGCACCACAGGAAGACGCCCCGGCCACAAAGACAACAAAAACTTCGTCAGATTCCGGTGCTCCCACGACCAGAGCCGGACAATCGGAAATGCACTTTACCGATATGCCTGACCCGCTGCGGGATGCACTGAATAATTTGTCTCCCGATGAGCTTTCTCCCAGGCAGGCACTGGATTTAATTTATACGCTAAAACGGCTAAGTCAGGCGTGATACTTAAGGCTTTATTAACTTACCTGAAATAAACCCGCCAGACCAGCAGGCAAACAGATTGTTTGCCTGCTACTCTTTCGCTATAATATTGCGCCGTCCAGGTGCTGAATCCCGTTTTGCCAACTCTCAGCACATTAGCCATACAATCCAAAGCCTTAGGTTTCGCATGACAAATTATATTTTCGTCACCGGTGGTGTCGTATCATCGCTTGGTAAAGGTATTGCTGCCGCTTCGTTAGCAGCCATTCTTGAAGCGCGTGGTCTCACCGTTACGATGTTAAAACTGGATCCGTATATCAACGTTGATCCGGGAACAATGAGCCCAATTCAACACGGGGAAGTGTTTGTCACGGATGATGGCGCAGAAACCGATTTAGATTTAGGTCACTACGAGCGTTTTATCCGCACCCGTATGACCAAGCGTAATAACTTCACCACTGGCCGGGTTTACGAAGAAGTATTACGCCGTGAAAGACGTGGTGACTATTTAGGTGCAACCATCCAGGTCATCCCGCACATCACCAACGAAATTAAGCGTCGCGTTATCGACGGTGCAGAAGGTCACGATGTGGCAATTGTTGAAGTAGGCGGTACAGTAGGTGATATTGAATCACAACCGTTCCTGGAAGCTATCCGCCAGTTAGGTACAGAAGTCGGCCGCGAGCGCGCCATGTTCATGCACCTGACGCTGGTACCTTACATGCCGGCTTCCGGCGAAGTAAAAACTAAGCCTACTCAGCACTCTGTTAAAGAGCTGCGTTCTATCGGTATTCAACCGGACATCCTGGTTTGCCGTTCTGTTGGCGCCCTGCCGGCTACCGAGCGCTCTAAGATTGCCCTGTTCACTAACGTGGCAGATAAAGCCGTTATCTCACTGAAAGACGTAGACAGCATCTACCGTATCCCGGCTGCGCTTAAAGCACAGGGTATGGACCAGCTGGTTGTTGACCGTTTCCGTCTGGATTGCAAAGAAGCCGATCTGACCGAATGGGAACAGGTACTTTATGCAGAGTCTAACCCTACTGCAGAAGTGAATATTGGTATGGTGGGCAAATATGTTGAACTGCCTGACGCGTACAAATCTGTCAATGAAGCATTAAAACATGCCGGTCTGAAAAACCGCCTGACAGTGAATATTCACTATGTCGATTCTCAGGACGTTGAAACAAAAGGTACACAAATTTTAGAACACCTGGATGCTATCTTAGTACCCGGCGGTTTCGGCGAGCGCGGTATCGAAGGCAAAATTGCAGCAGCACGCTATGCCCGCGAGAATAAAGTCCCTTATCTGGGTATTTGTCTGGGTATGCAGGTTGCTTTAATTGAATTTGCCCGCAATGTAGCTGGTATGGAAAACGCAAACAGCACCGAATTCGATCCCAAAACACCGTTCCCGGTTGTTGGCCTGATCACCGAATGGCTGGATGCAGACGGCTCTACCGAGCAGCGTGATGCCTCTTCAGATTTAGGCGGCACCATGCGTTTAGGCAGCCAGCTTTGTCACCTGATCCCGGGCAGCAAAGTCTGTGAAACCTACGGCAGCGAAGAGATTTACGAACGTCACCGTCACCGTTACGAAGTAAATAATAACCTTCGTGACCAGATTGAAGCTGCAGGCTTGAAAGTAAGTGGTTTGTCCACCGACAAACGCCTTGTAGAAGTGATCGAAATCCCTGACCATCCATGGTTTGTTGCCGGTCAGTTCCACCCTGAGTTTACTTCTACGCCCCGTGATGGCCACCCGCTGTTTAAAGGATTTGTAGAAGCTGCCGGGAAATACCAGAAAGAAAATCACTGATTCTAAAAAGCAGAAGGCTTACTCCCGTTGCCTTTTGCACAAACGTTGAGGAAATAAAATGGCGAAGATTGCTCGCATTGTAGGACGCGAAATCCTGGACTCTCGTGGTAACCCCACTGTAGAGGCAGACGTTTACCTTGATTCAGGCGCAATGGGTCGTGCCGCTGCACCATCCGGTGCATCAACTGGTTCACGTGAAGCACTGGAACTGCGTGACGGTGATAAAAGCCGTTACCTGGGCAAAGGCGTAGAAAAAGCCGTTGCTGCAGTAAACGACATCATTGCTCCGGCGCTGGCTGGCATGGATCCACTGGCACAAACTGACGTTGATAACAAAATGTTAGAGCTGGACGGTACAGAGAACAAAGAAAAGCTGGGTGCAAATGCGATCCTGGCGGTTTCTCTGGCTGTTGCCAAAGCGGCTGCAATTGAAAAAGGCGTTGCACTTTACGAGCACATCGCTGACTTAAACGGTACGTCAGGTCAGTACTCTATGCCTGTACCTATGATGAACATCATCAACGGTGGTGAGCACGCTGACAACAACGTAGACATTCAGGAATTCATGGTTCAGCCAGTTGGTGCCAAGAGCTTCAAAGAAGCCCTGCGCATGGGTGCGGAAATTTTCCATAACCTGAAAAAAGTACTGTCTGCTAAAGGCCTGAACACAGCAGTAGGTGACGAAGGTGGTTTTGCACCTAACCTGAGCTCTAACGCTGAAGCGCTGGCTGTTATTGTAGAAGCCGTTGAAAAAGCGGGCTACAAAATGAACGAAGACATCACGCTGGCACTGGACTGTGCGGCGTCGGAATTCTACAAAGACGGCAAATATGTCCTGTCTGGTGAAGACAAATCTTTTGACTCAGAAACCTTTGGTGACTACCTGGCTGAACTGGCTGAACAGTACCCTATCGTTTCTATCGAAGACGGTCTGGACGAGAGTGACTGGGACGGTTGGGCAAGCCTGACTAAGAAGATTGGTGACAAAGTACAACTGGTTGGTGACGACCTGTTTGTGACTAACACCAAAATCCTGTCCCGTGGTATTGAGAATGGTATCGGTAACTCCATCCTGATTAAATTCAACCAGATCGGTTCACTGACCGAAACCCTGAATGCAATCAAGATGGCGAAAGATGCAGGTTTTACTGCGGTTATCTCTCACCGTTCAGGTGAAACCGAAGATGCGACTATCGCAGACCTGGCGGTTGGTACTGCAGCGGGTCAAATTAAGACCGGTTCTCTGTGCCGTTCTGACCGTGTTGCCAAGTACAACCAGTTACTGCGTATCGAGCAGGCACTGGGCGACAAAGCGGTATATCCGGGTCGCAGTGCAATCAAAGGTCAATAATGACTATGAACGGGTAGCGCTGGCTACCCGTTCTTTTTAATGCTACTTTACTGATATTCTTCATAATCCTTTGTAGCCATGTCGTCAGGTTCTCACACGTCGTCCAGTCAGACTGATATTTTTGCTGCCACCGGCGCAACCGACGATTCTCCGGTCTTCACAGAAATTTGTAATGCCCTTTACGAGCGCGAGTTGCTGGTGCTTTCACAAGCGTCCGCTGCGCAGATATCCTACCTCCAACGCAGACTGGCCGCACTCCCTCACCGGATCCAACGGGCAGCCCACTATCTGGCAAACCACAAAACACCGCTTGCAGTAGACAGTCACAACGGTACCTGGCAATGTAAACAGGCACCTAAATGTCCAGCCCATAAAATTACGCCGGAGGACACGCAAACCTGGTATACAGGCCATGCAGCCTATGGTTTACCCGTACCGGTAAGATTACTTCGCTTTGATGAAGAGCATATCGAGCTGGACTCTATTGACCGTGTTCAGCCTGAGAATGAAATGGTGCACACCAATAAATATGGCTGGTTTACCTTTGATGGTGTAAGTCAGGCCAACAATACCGACACCGACTATATGTTATTGAAACCCACCAAAGCTGTGATGTCTGCCGCATGCTGCGGACACCGCTGGAATCACAAAGGCAGACTGGCCCCACGCACACTCTCATTAAGAGAATTATTGCTTTCCACCACGGTAAAGTGGAAAAAATTCACCTTAAATACCTGACCAACCAAACAGAGTTAGGATAAATATAACCAATTATTATATTCATGATGGCAAAGAAAGGTTGACCTGTGGCCCCTGTATGGTTACATTGACGGCTATCAATTGGATGCCCGTGAAATTCGCATAATTATGCAACATTTTTTACTTTCTCTTCTACTCCTTATGGCAGCAAGACTGCACGGGTAGAATGCATCCAGTAAGAGGAATTACAATAAACCCGTGCATCGCACGGGTTTTTTTTTACTAATTATCACCACGAGTACAAGCCATGACGAATCAGGTAAAAATCTTTGATACCACGTTACGCGACGGCGAGCAGGCACTGCCCGCCAGTTTAAGTGCCAAAGAAAAATTGCAGATCGCTCTGGCCCTCGAACGTCTGGGCGTAGACATCATCGAAGCGGGTTTCCCGGTATCTTCGCCGGGTGATTTTAAATCCGTGCAGATGATTGCCCGCGAAGTGAAAAACAGTGTGGTTTGCGGTTTATCCCGTGCCCTTGAAAAAGACATCGATGCATGTGGCCAGGCGCTGAGTGTCGCTGAACAATTCCGTATCCATACCTTTATCGCCACATCTGAAATTCATGTTGGCGCCAAACTCAGAAAATCTCAGGACGAAGTCGTTGATATGGCAGTGGCTGCAGTAAAGCATGCCCGCCGCTACACCGACGATGTGGAATTTTCCTGTGAAGATGCCGGCCGTACCCACATCGATTATCTTTGCCGCATGGTTGAAGCCGCCATCAATGCCGGTGCCACTACCGTAAATATTCCGGATACCGTGGGCTACACAACACCCACCGAGTTCGGCGGCATCATCGGCAACCTGTTTAACCGCGTACCGAATATCGATAAAGCCACGATTTCCGTGCACTGTCACAACGATTTAGGTCTGGCGGTTGCCAACTCGCTGGCGGCTGTCGAGCAAGGTGCACGTCAGGTAGAATGTACCATTAACGGTATCGGTGAGCGTGCAGGAAACTGTTCACTGGAAGAAATCGCGATGATACTGCAAACCCGCGAAGCCATGCTGGGCATGCAAACCAACATCAATTCCACTGAAATTTTCCGTACCTCCAAGCTGGTCAGCCAGTTGTGTAATATGCCGGTTCAGTCGAACAAAGCCATTGTGGGCGCGAATGCCTTCAGTCACTCCTCAGGTATCCACCAGGACGGTGTATTAAAAGCGCAAAATACCTATGAAATCATGACACCGGAAAGTGTGGGTATTAACAAAAACAACCTGAACCTGACATCACGCTCCGGTCGTCACGTTATCAAGCACCGTTTGACAGAGTTGGGCTACAAGGCGGAAGACTACGACCTGGAAACGGTTTACACCGCATTCCTTGCGCTGGCCGATAAGAAAGGTCAGGTTTACGACTATGATTTGGAAGCCTTGCTGTTTTTCGATCAGCAAAAACACGAAGACGCGTATTACCAGCTGTCTTATCTGCAGGCCAACTCTGGCCGGGAAATCATTCCCAGTGCCACTGTACGTTTACAGGTCGGCAGCGAAACCGTTACCAAAACAGCCATCGGTAACGGTCCGGTGGATGCCGCCTTTAATGCCATTATTTCTATTCTGGGCCATGAAGACCTGGAAGTGGTGGACTTCAAACTGGACTCGAAAGGTGAAGGTGCTGACGCCCTTGCCCAGGTCGGTGTTATCGCCGAGTACAAAGGCCGCCGTTTCCACGGTATCGGCCTGGCCACAGACATTGTCGAAGCCGGGGTTAAAGCCCTTATCTTCGTACTGAACAATACACATGTTGCTGACCAGATTGATCAGCAAAAGATTCAACAAGAACGCGTTGCAGGAGTATAAATGAGCGAATTCAATATTGCCGTACTCGCCGGAGACGGTATCGGCCCGGAAGTCATGCAGGAAGCCAACAAGGTCCTGGATGCCGTTGAGAGCAAATTCAAAGTGACTTTCAACCGGACCGCGTATCCGGTAGGTGGCTATGCCATTGATACTGAAGGTGAAGCATTACCGCCAGCCACTCTGCAAGGTTGTGAACAGGCCGACGCGATTTTATTCGGCTCAATCGGTGGACCAAAATGGGATTCCCTGCCACTGGAACAACGCCCTGAACGCGCAGCACTGTTAACCCTTCGCAGTCATTTCGATTTATTCAGTAACCTGCGTCCTGCCAAAATTTATCCGGGTCTTGAGAACTTATCCCCGCTGCGTGCAGACATTGCTGCCAGCGGTGTGGATGTACTGGTTGTCCGCGAGCTGACCAGCGGTATCTATTTCGGTCAGCCCAAAGGCCGTGACGGCGAAGGTGAAGAAGAATACGCCTTTGATACTATGCGCTACTCCAAACGGGAAATTCGCAGAATCGCGGTATCAGCCTTCGAAGCTGCGCAAAAGCGCCGTGGCAAAGTTACCTCGGTAGATAAAGCCAACGTACTGGTATGCAGCCGTTTGTGGCGCGAAGTCACTGAAGAAGTCGCCAAAAACTATCCTGATGTGGAACTTGAGCACATCTATATTGATAACGCGACCATGCAGGTGATGAAAAACCCGGCCCAGTTCGACGTGATGTTATGCTCTAACCTGTTCGGCGACATCATTTCAGACGAATGCGCCATGATGACCGGTTCTATGGGCCTGCTGGCATCAGCCAGTATGAACGAAGAAGGCTTTGGCTTATACGAGCCGGCCGGTGGTTCAGCACCGGATATTGCCGGCCAGGGTATTGCTAACCCTATCGCTCAGGTGCTGTCTGCAGCCATGATGTTGCGTTTCAGCTTAAACCTGCAAGATGCTGCAGACGCTATCGAAAAAGCGGTTGTAGCCACGTTAGAAGCCGGTGTATTAACCGGAGAATTGTTACCTGAGGACAAACGCGCACAGGCGTCCACCACGGCTCAGGTTGGCGATGAAATTGTCAAACAGATTTTAAATCAGGAGTAACAGACCGTCATGGCCAAGACCTTATATGACAAAGTCTGGGAAGCACACGTTGTAGACCAGATTGGCGAAGACAGCTTATTGTATATCGATCGTCACCTGATCCATGAAGTGACTTCGCCTCAGGCCTTCGCAGGTTTGAATGAAAAAGGCCGTAAAGTGCGTCGACCTGACCGTACATTCGGCACCATGGACCACAGTATCTCTACCCGCTCGCTGGCCATTGACGCCTGCGGTCCGCAAAATGCGTTACAGTTACAAACGCTGGCGAAGAACTGTGAAGAACATGGCGTTAAGCTATTCCCGGTGGGTCACCAGAAACAAGGGATAGTTCACGTAATGGGTCCTGAACTGGGTTTAATCCTGCCCGGCGTTACCGCAGTATGTGGTGACTCGCACACCGCAACCCACGGGGCATTCGGGGCCTTAGCATTCGGTATCGGTACATCTCAGGTTGAGCATGTACTCGCCACACAAACTCTGAAGCAAAGTAAAGCGAAAAGCATGCTGATTAATGTGCACGGTAAATTACCGGTGGGCATTACGGCAAAAGATATCATTCTGGCCATTATCGGCAAAATCGGACACGCCGGCGCTACCGGTTATGTTATCGAGTACGCCGGTGAAGCCATCCGCTCTCTGACCATGGAAGAGCGCATGACTATCTGTAACATGAGTATCGAAGCCGGAGCGAAAGCCGGTATGGTTGCCCCGGATGAGACCACATTTAACTACGTGAAAGGCCGTGAATATGCACCCTCCGGCGAAGCGTGGGATGACGCCGTTGCATACTGGAAAACACTGTACAGTGAAGATGGCGCGAAATTCGACAGCGTTGTTGAATTAAATGCCGCTGATATCGCACCACAGGTCACCTGGGGCACTAACCCGGGTCAGGTAATTGGTGTGGATACACCGGTACCTGCAGCTGACTCCTTCAGCGATGCGGTAGAGAAAGAGAGCGCGAGAAAAGCCCTGTCATACATGGGCTTATCTGCCGGCGATAAGCTGGAAGATGTGGCCATCAGTCATGTATTTATCGGCTCTTGTACCAATGGTCGTATTGAAGACATGCGTGCTGCTGCATTCATCGCCAAACAGGGCAAAGTCGCTGACAACGTCACCGCGATTGTTGTGCCGGGCTCCGGTGCGGTTAAACGTCAGGCGGAAGCAGAAGGTCTGGATAAAATCTTTACCGATGCAGGGTTCGAGTGGCGTTTGCCGGGTTGTTCGATGTGTCTGGGCATGAATGATGACATTCTTCAGGCCGGTGACCGTTGTGCTTCAACCAGTAACCGTAACTTCGAAGGCCGTCAGGGCCGCGGTGCCCGCACTCACCTGGTGAGCCCTGCGATGGCAGCTGCCGCTGCATTAAAAGGCCGTTTCGCCGATGTCAGAGAATTTCAGGAGTAAGTCATGAGTCAAGGTTTTACTACACACACCGGCCGCGCCTGCCCCCTTGATCAGGCTAACGTCGATACGGATCAGATCATCCCGAAACAGTTCCTTACTGGCGTAACACGCAGCGGATACGGTAAACATTTGTTCCACGACTGGCGCTATCTGGACTTACATGAAAAAGAACCCAATCCTGATTTCGTGTTAAATAAACCGGAACATGCCGGCGCAAGTATTCTGATGTCGCGGGAAAATTTTGGTTGTGGTTCCAGCCGGGAACACGCGCCCTGGGCACTGGCAGATTTTGGTTTTGATGCCGTTATCGCCACATCCTTCGCTGACATTTTCTACGGCAACTGCATTAACAACCAGTTGCTGCCGGTAGCGCTGACATCAGCGCAAATGGATGAGCTGTTTGCCATTGTCAAAGCCAATCCGGATACCGCTGTGGAAATCGATTTGCCGGCACAAACAGTGAAAGCAGGCGATGCAGTATTCAGCTTTGACATCCTTGCACACCACAAAAACAATCTGATCAAAGGCTTAGATGCTATTGGTCAGACGCTGGAACTGACAGAGACCATCGAATCATACGAAAGTAGACAGCCAGTCTGGCTTTAATTTTTTCGATATCAACTATACTCAAAGGGCGATGCATCAGCATCGCCCTTTTTTTTCGGCCCCGGCTTCTGCTCAGGTAACATTGCATGCTAAAAAACGTGACTATTGATGAACTCATTCCGGGTATGTACGTCAATCAGGTTTTAGAACAAACCGGACAATTACGCGTGCGCTCCAGCGGCGTGGTGAAATCACCGGTATCCATCGGTAAGCTGAAGGAAATGGGGATCACCGTGGTAGAAGTCGACTTTGCCAGAAGTCAGTTGCCGGAAGCAGCAATGGTCAGTGACCAGGTGCCCGCCCCTTCACCTGCCACACAGTCGAATTCAGACGCTCTGAATGCCGCCAGCGTACTTTATGAAGAAGCCGTGAGCTTACAGCAGTCTTTCATCACTTCGCTCAACAAGGACGCTCCTAATGATCTCTCGCAGGCATCAGACCTGTCATCCAGCATCATTGATGCAGTTTTCGATAATCAGGATGCCATGTCCTGCCTGACAATGATAAAGAATTCAGATCAATACCTGCTTGAACATTCGATTAACTGTTCCATCCTGATGGCTATGTTTGCCCAGCATCTTGGTTATGATCGGGATACGATTGATGAAGCTTGTATGGGCGCATTGCTTATGGACGTGGGTATGTCGCAGATCCCACAGGAACTGAGGCATAAAAATGGAAAACTGAGTCAGGCCGACTGGGATGTGGTGAAAAGCCATGTTGATATTGGCGTGGAACTGGTAGAGCAAGGGGGACAAATTTCAGATTTGGCATTGTCGGTTATATCTCAACACCACGAACGGGAAGACGGTTCCGGCTACCCGAAAGCACTGAAGAGTGACACCATCTCCCCCCTGTCAAAAATGGCGGCTATTGTGGACTGTTACGATGCGATGATTTCCAACCGCCCTCACAAAGACAGCATTACACCGGCCCTTGCGCTGAAAAGGCTGGCTAAAGATCCGTCTCTTGACAGCGTGTTAGTTAAACAGTTCGTGCAGTGTGTCGGTGTTCACCCCGTGGGCTCGCTGGTAAAACTGAAAAGCGGGAGACTGGGGATCATCAGTAAACAAAATCCCGACGATCTCACCTCACCGGTGGTAATGACTTTCTACAGCATTACCGGAGGTCACTTCAGTGAAATTAAACGCATTGATTTGCTTACTGTCGACGATGAAATTGAGTCAGGTGTCCGCCCTGATGATTTTGGCATTAATCTGCCGAAATTTTTCAAAGATGTATTTATCAGCCAGGTGCCAGGCTGAAACCCGGTCACCAGTCTGTTAACGCCGCCATAGAAAACTCTTTGTTTTCGAAACTCAAAATAACCCGCTGAGCTTCAATTTTCACTATTTGCACCTTGTCATCAATCCAGTCCCCTTCCCCGAGTTGTTTGCCGTTCACTCTGACCCAGCGGTCAGACGGACGACTGGCATACATATGCGCATTAAACGCCATACCCGGTAAACGGGTAAGCATTCTGACAGGAAGTTGATCGACACGGGGTAAATCGTCACGCACGGTGATCTGTGTTTCAGGCTCATCTTCGGTAGCCTTATTGTCCAAATCTTCAATGGCCTTGTTAAACCGTGCCATAAGCTCCGGTGACACATTCACATCGCTTTCCTGCGGCGCATTGATGATTTCACCGCCTAAATCTGAGGCCTGCGCAGCAGTATCATTCCCTGCGCCATCTCTGTTCACCGGATTGGCGGACACAGTATTTTGCTGCCCGGTTGCGCTCTGGTTTGGGATTGCGCTTATTTCACGCTGACTCCCTGCGGTGGCATCAGGAACTGGGTTTAATTCATTTGTATTAATTACCGGGCTGCTATCCACTGCGGCAATATTGTTACCGGCTGGCACCACAGCCTCTCCGGTAGATTTCAGGTTTGTGCTGTCTTCAGGTGTTGTTCCCGGTATCTCCTGTCCGTTTCCGCGCTCATCGCCGGCGGACACGATATTTACCGTATCAGGCCACCACGCAGGGTAACTGCCGATGGCACCACCTATAATCAGTCCGGCCAGAATGACACCGGCAAAAGACACTGCCTGTCTGGTATACACTTTCCACAACGACGGCATTCCCTGCACAGTGGGAAGGAACAAGCTGCGGTTAAATTGATCTGACAACCCGGCATCAAACTTACTGACACTGGTGTCGTGTTCTCCCCTGAGCAGCGCCTGCGTTTGCGTGCGGTGATGCACCGGCTTTTCAATTTCAACGGCTTGAGCAGGGTCAACTTCAACTTCCTGCACTCCCATTTCCGCCAGGCCCTGTACCATGGCGTCACTGGATACCAGACCACTTTTGCGAATTTTAACCGGCCCGTTCTGCTCAGTGATGCGAATAATCACCATACCGGGTTTCAGCTCTCCAATTTTAATGAGGTCAGACATACAACCTCCCGAGGCCAAAGCCAGTCACCACAGCAATCACAAACAACAATATCATCAGCCATTTACGCTGACTTTGAATACGCTGGCTCACCACATCCTCGCCAAGAATTTGTTCTGCTGCGGCAAGGAATACAGGTTTCTTCACTACTGCATGCTGTTTGGTGAAAGACAGGGTCAGTGCGCGGTCACAAAGCAAATTAATCACTCTGGGAATTCCGCCAGTGATTTGGTGAATGGCTTTTATCGTCGAAGGGCTGAAAATGCTCACGTCCCCCTTTGCCACACTTAAGCGGTGTGCTACGTAAGAAGAGACTTCCGGTGCGGTGAGCGGTAACAAATGATAACGGGCGGTAATACGCTGAGCCAGCTGCCGTAATTCGTTTCGCTTCAGTAACTGTTGTAATTCAGGCTGCCCGATTAACACCACCTTCAACAGCTTCTCACGGTTGGTTTCCAGATTGGTCAGTAAACGCAGCTGTTCCAGCACTTCAGGCATCAGATGCTGGGCTTCATCAATCATCAGTACCGTATTCATGCCGGCCTGATGATTGTCAGCCAGCTTTGCCAGAATACGATCAGTAAAATATTTCAGACTGGCCTTGTCCACATCATAGGGAATGCCCAGCTCGTCGCAGACGGTAGCCAGCAGTTCCAGAGCAGACAACGTGGGATTTAAAATCATTGCTACCTGGGTATTGTCAGGTAATTGCTGCAACAATCTCCGGGATACCGTGGTTTTCCCGGTGCCAACCTCGCCGGTCAGCATCACAAAACCGCCGCTTTCGCGCAGGCCAAAGGTTAAATGTGCCAGTGCCTCTTTGTGGCGCGGGCTCATATATAAATAATCGGGGTTTGGCGCTATGGAAAACGGGTTGTCCGTCAGTCCAAAATAATTCAGATACATGTGTTTGAGAGAGTTAGCAATTCACCGCGACTAAACTAACCGGCCCGGGTGAATAAGTCAAAATCAAAGCCTTTCGATAAACAAAAAGCCTCTTAGTTCAGGCATAATGAAACAAAACAAACAGCGTGATGGTTTTATGGATGTTTATTTAGTGGGCGGCGCAGTACGGGATGAATTACTTGGACGTCCGGTAACAGAGCGGGACTGGGTAGTAACAGGTGCCACACCACAAGAGATGCTCAGTAAAGGCTATGAACAGGTCGGGAAAGACTTTCCGGTGTTCCTGCATCCGAAAACCAAAGAAGAATATGCCCTTGCCCGCACGGAAAGAAAATCCGGCAGCGGTTACACCGGTTTTGTTTGTTACGCTGCACCTGACGTCACGCTGGAGCAGGATTTGATCCGTCGGGATCTCACCGTAAATGCTATCGCCAGAGACAAAGACGGCAATCTGATTGACCCTTACCAGGGCGTTGAAGATATCGAATCCCGCACATTGCGGCATGTGTCTGAAGCCTTTAGTGAGGATCCCCTGCGGGTATTCCGTGTTGCCCGTTTTGCAGCAAGGTATGCTTATCTCGGGTTTACCGTTGCAGATGAAACAGCGTCACTCATGCGCTCCATGGCTGACAGTGGCGAACTTGCCCATCTTACGGCTGAGCGTGTATGGAAGGAGACTATCCGTGCGTTGGGAGAAATGAATCCTGAAGTCTATTTTCAGGTGCTTGAAAACGCTGATGCACTTGGTTTCTGGTTTTTGGAGCTCATCCCGTCCCGGGCAAACAGTGACTTACGACTTCAGCGGGCAGCTGCGGCGCAATGCAGTGACGACATTCGCTGGGCACTGCTATTTGCAGACGTTTCACCGGAACAAACAGAGAAGTTGTGTGAGCGGATAAAAGCACCCAACAAATACACCGGACTGGCGATCCTGATCAGCCGTTTCAGCAAGAACTTTACCGCATCAAACCAGGCAGAAGACTGGCTTGCCCTGTGTAATCAGTGCGACGCCTGGCGTAAACCGGAACGCTTCACTGACTTTATTACAGCATGCTCACTGATAACGGCCCCCTCAGATATGGTCAATGATTTAGCAACGGCACTGAATGAAGCGGTCAGCAAGGCTGGCAAGCTGAGCGCCAAAGCCTTTGTTGAACAGGGCCTGCGGGGACCGCAAATTGGCGAAGCCATGGATCAGGCCCGTATGGAAATTATTGCGGAGTACCTGCCGGCAAATCAGTCCTCATAGCCAGTCATAAGATATCTGGTTAACGATTAATATCAGTCTAAATCACTTATTGAATAACAATATGCACACCCTGATACAACAGCTTCAACAACGTTTTGGCTTCGACGGTTTCCGCGAAGGTCAGCAACAGACTATTGAGCAGCTTCTGGCCGGTCATTCTTCGCTGGCGGTGTTTCCCACCGGTTCAGGGAAGTCTTTGTGTTATCAGTTCACCGCGACACAATTGCCCCATCTCACACTGGTGATTTCGCCGCTCATTGCGCTGATGCATGATCAGCTGGCATTTCTGCGGAGTAAGGGTATTGCAGCTTCCAGCCTGGATTCCACTCTGAGCAAAGAAGACAGCCAGCAGGTGATGCAGCAGGCACGGGACGGTGAGCTTAAGATCCTGATGATTTCGGTAGAGCGATTTAAAAACGAGCGCTTCCGCCGCTTCATCGACAGCATTCCTGTATCCATGCTGGTGGTGGATGAAGCCCATTGTATCTCCGAATGGGGGCACAATTTTCGTCCCGACTATCTGAAACTGCCCCGCTACCGCCAGTCACTGAACATTCCGCTGGTGCTGTTGCTCACCGCTACGGCGATGCGCCGGGTACAAAAAGACATGGCGCAGAAATTCGATATCGGCCTGCAGCACATCGTACAAACAGGATTCTACAGGGCTAACCTGGACATAGACCTGATTCCGGCACAGAACACCGGTAAATTCCCGTTGCTCACGCAAGTACTTGATGAAACTGCCGGCGCCGGCATTGTGTATGTAACCCAGCAAAAAACGGCGGATGAACTTGCCGGAGAGTTACAAGCAGCAGGTTATTCTGCGGTTTCTTATCATGCAGGCCTTGGTAACGACAACCGTGCTGCTATTCAAAATCGCTTTATGGCGGGTGAAACACGCATCATTGTGGCAACCATCGCCTTTGGTATGGGTATCGATAAAGCAGATATCCGTTTCGTGGTGCATTACGATCTCCCGAAATCCATAGAAAATTACAGTCAGGAAATCGGTCGTGCCGGACGTGACGGACAGAAAAGCCGGTGCGTACTGCTGGCCAGTCTGGACGGCATTAACGTGCTGGAAAACTTTGTCTATGGCGACACACCTGAAAAGCATGCCATTGATACACTACTTAATGAAATCACGGCCAACACACAAAATGGTCAGTGGGAAACCAGGGCCTGGTCGCTGTCGCAAACCACCAATATTCGTCCTTTACCACTGAAGACGCTGCTGGTGCAGCTGGAACTCGCCGGCGCAGTTGAACCTGAGTACAGCTACTACGAAGACGTAAAGGTAAAGTGGCTGACGACTCCTGAACAAATTACACAGCACTTACCGCAGGAACATCAGGGACTGTTCGACGCCATCGTCAGCCACACCCGCTTCAGGAAAATTTGGGGCGTTCCGGATTTCGACGCCCTTCAACACCAAGGATTCCTGAGGGGAATGGTGCTGAGTCTGCTGGAGCAACTGGCTGACAACGGACAGGCTGAACTGGAAACCAAACAACTCACCGATGTGTACCGGGTGAACCCCGAGTTATTCACCCCCGACCTTGCCGGCAACCTTTATCAGTATGCCTGCAAGAATGAAGAATCAGAAATTGCCCGTATTGCTACCATGCTACGCTTTTTCAATCTCGACCGCTGCCTGAATCACAATCTGGCATTGTACTTCGGCGATCAGCATGCACCTGAACACTGCGGGCATTGCTCAGTATGCAGGGGGCAATCACTGAGTCTTAGCCGTGATAACTCAGAAGCTCAGTCCGGCAATATCGCCACTGACATCCAACTGGCCCGCAACTGGCTTTCTGAAAAGCTGCCGGCACAGATGCTGACACCTGTCTTGCTGAGTCGCTTCATGGCCGGACTTACCCAACCCGTTTTCACCAAAATCAAGGCAAAGCAGCAGCCGCAGTTCGGAAAATACGAAGAGACGGCTTATCACGCACTCCTCTGCTGTGCCAATTCTGTTGTGAATGAATCTGAAGGCGCAGTTTCGGGATAATAGTTATCAAAACACAGCGGTGAGGTGCTACAATATGCCTTTATTTTCGCGACGCAAAAACACCGAATGACCTTTGAAGAATTAGAGCTTGATGACAGCCTCTGTCAGGCTGTTACGGAGATGGGATTTAAAAACCCGACTTCCATTCAGTCTCTCGTGATCCCGCCGGCGATGGACGGCAAAGATATCCTCGCATCGGCCCCTACCGGAACCGGAAAAACGGCGGCCTTTTTGCTGCCTGCATGCCAGTTTTTACTGGATTTCCCACGTCGGGAACCCGGTTCGACACGCATCCTTATTCTTACGCCAACCCGTGAACTAGCCTTACAGGTGTATGAGCAGGCACGGGCAATTACCCGTTATACCGAACTGGTATGCGGCGTAATTACCGGCGGCATAAACTATGGTACAGACAGAGAAACACTGAGCCAGAATCTGGATATCCTGGTGGCCACGCCGGGGCGCTTATTTGAGCATATCGAGAAAGAGTCTGCGGATTGTCGCAATATTGAATGCCTTATCCTGGATGAGGCAGATCGTATGCTCGACATGGGGTTTGGTGCCATTGTGGGTCAGATTGCCTCGGAAGCCCGCTGGCGTAAACAGAACATGCTGTTCTCCGCCACACTGGAAGGGCCGGGGGTGAAGTTTTTCTCCCGCGATATTCTTAATGATCCGGTTGAGGTAGAAGCGAATCCTTCACGGAAGGAAAAAGCGAAAACTCATCAGTGGTATCACCTGGCGGATGACATGGCCCACAAACAGGCCATGCTGGTGCATATTCTTAAAAACGACATTACCAATGCGGTGGTGTTTATAAAAACCCGCGAGCGCCTGCAGGCACTGAAAGATTTTCTGATGTCAGAGAAAATTGAAGTGTGCTGGCTGCAGGGAGAAATGCCGCAGGACAAACGCAATGACGCCCTGCTACGTTTTAAATCCGGAAAAGTCCCCGTACTGCTGGCAACCGATGTTGCTGCCCGTGGCATAGACGTACCTAACGTCAGTCATGTCATCAACTTCGATATGCCCCGCAAGGCCGATATCTACGTTCACCGTATTGGCCGCACCGGTCGTGCAGGCGCAAAAGGTACCGCCATATCACTGATTGAAGCTCACGACTTCGACATGGTAGGTAGAGTTGAGCGTTACACCGGTGAACCGCTTAAATCCCGTTTCGTAAAAGATTTGCGGCCTAAGCATAAAGCTCCGAAAAACACCGCGAAGAAAAAGGCCAAAAAGAAAAAAGCCGCCACAGCGAAAAAGAAAAGTAAGTAATCAGTAAGGACGGTTTGATATGTCATTTCCTGAAAAAATTGTACTGGCATCCGGTAACGCCGGCAAAGTGAAGGAATTCACCCGCCTGTTTTCAGCGCTGAACGTGACCGTGGTTCCGCAGAAAGAACTCGGCGTGGAAGACGTTCCGGAAACAGGCACCACATTCGTGGAGAACGCCATTATCAAAGCCCGTCATGCAGCTAAAGTCACCGGCTTGCCGGCGATTGCAGACGACTCAGGGTTGGTAGTGAATGCACTTGGCGGTGCGCCTGGCATCTATTCCGCCCGCTACGCCGGAGCACAGGCCAGCGACAGTGATAACATTGATAAGTTGCTGGCAGCGCTGGATGGTAAAGCAAACCGCCGTGCACATTTCTTTTGTATGCTGGTGTTCATGCGTCATGCAGACGATCCGGTTCCGCTTATCAGTCAGGGTTACTGGCATGGCACGATTACGGATTCTCAGGCCGGTCACGGCGGTTTCGGGTATGATCCGGTGTTTTATGTACCTTCCCATGAATGTACCGCCGCTGAACTGGACCGTCAGGTTAAAAATCAAATCAGCCATCGTGGTCAGGCCATGGCATTTCTGCTCGAACAAATGAGACAAACTTTTGCGTAATCCCTCACTGGGCCTGTATATCCACATTCCCTGGTGTGTTCAGAAATGCCCTTACTGCGACTTCAACTCACACGGGTTGAAGTCATCACTTCCTGAAAATGAATATGTCGCCCATTTGCTGGACGATCTGGCTATTGACGCAGCCCGTGTAAAAGGACGCGAGATCACCAGTATTTTTATCGGCGGCGGTACGCCAAGCTTGTTTTCCGCAGAATCCATAGCAACCCTGCTGGACGGCGTTAAACAACGGGTAGCGTTGTCTGAGCATGCTGAAATCACTCTTGAGGCTAATCCCGGTACTGTGGAAGCGGGACGCTTTGACGGCTATGCTCAGGCCGGAGTAAACAGGATTTCCATGGGGATCCAGAGCTTTCAGAACCATCACCTTAAAGCCCTTGGCCGCATTCACGATACTGACCAGGCAAGCCGGGCCATCACTCTGGCGAAGGCTGCACCGCTGAACAGTTTTAATGTGGATTTGATGCACGGCTTACCGGATCAGAGTATTTCAAATGCGCTGGACGATTTAGATCGTGCCATTGCCATGTCTCCACGCCATCTTTCCTGGTATCAGCTCACCATTGAGCCCAATACACCGTTTTACTCAAAACCTCCTGAGCTGCCCGATGATGATATTTTATGGGAAATCCAGTCACAG
The DNA here is from genome assembly GCF_056160625.1 of Alteromonas sp. ABH4_457. NCBI lineage: Bacteria > Pseudomonadati > Pseudomonadota > Gammaproteobacteria > Alteromonadales > Alteromonadaceae > Alteromonas > Alteromonas sp. ABH4_457. The sequence continues at coordinate 98,231 of NZ_JBSWXN010000005.1, read as the reverse complement.
GGGCATAAGAGGCTTAAAGCTGCAGGCTTCGAACAGTATGAAATTTCCGGTTACAGCCAACCCGGCTTCCAGTGTCAGCACAATCTGAATTACTGGCGCTTCGGTGATTACCTGGGGATAGGCTGTGGTGCTCACGGTAAAATCACAGATATCAACAGCGGTGAAATAGTCCGAACTGTGAAAGTGAAGCATCCCAGAGGCTACATGGATATTGCCCGCCCATATCTCGATACTTCCTCAACGGTAGAGAAGGAAGATTTAGCCTTCGAATTTTTCATGAACCGGTTCCGTCTTGTCGAACCCTGCCCCAAGCAGGATTTTACTGATTTTACCGGACAGACATTATCTTCTCAGGAATTAGCAGAGCTTTCTAAAGCCCGTGAGCAGGGATTGATTGAAGAATCGGAGTTGCACTGGCAGGTGACGGCAAAAGGCAGGCGATACCTTAACAGTCTGCTCTCAGCATTTGTTTAACGATTTATTCCGAAATAATAATGTCGTAAGGTTTCAGCGCAGGAATATGCTTGCGCAGCTTTTCTTCCAGGTTATTCAGACGGTGTAGTTTGTCACAAAACCACTGGGCTTTATTGTTCAGTGATGCCGGCCCTGCTTCAAAATCCAGTTGCTCACCTACGGCCTCAAGCTGACGGGTGATTTCTTCCACCCTTTCGCTGCTTAAATCTACCCGGTTTTCATCCATGCCGCCAATGGCTGAAAGAATACCGCCGATGGACATTGAGATAGCCTGCTCCAGTTCAGCTTCAATTTCACTGTCGACAAAGTGGTCGACACTTTCCAGTGATCCCGGGCCGATAAAGTAATGGTTGCTGGCATGACGGAACTTGTCTTTAACACGGTTACGCACGCGCTTCATTGCGTGCTGCAACTTCTCGTAACTTTCGTGATCGGTTCCCACCAGCCCCTGATATACGTTATCCACGGTATCTGCTGCCAGGTCTACACCTTCAGTCGCCAGAATAATCATCTTGGGAACAACGTAATGCAGTCCCCGCGAATAATCCCGGAGCCAGCGGCGTTCGGGTACACTCAGGTTTTGCCAGCGACCTTTTACGAACAACTGATCCTGGTCGTTGATTTGAACGACAGTTCGGCTCTTATCAAGGATCCGTAACTGATGTTCGTTAACCACCAGACCATAGGCAAAGTCGATGTCACAGGATATATCTGCTGACGCACAAAAAGGTACCGTGGTGAAAAACACCAGCGGAACTCGCAAAGCAGATAGTAATTTTCGCATTCTCATGCGTAGCATTGTGTACGCCTTACCCCTAAATAAAAAGCCGCGACAAGTCCAACCTGCTAAAATTCAGGTTGAATAAATCGCGGCATTATAAGGGCTGTTAACGGCTAATCAAGCTGTGTACGCACTAAACGCACGTAAACAAATCTGTCCTTTTCTTTAATTGAGTGGCTGGCATTAAAAAATGCGACTACCCAGGAACGTACCGGATCTTCCAGTGAAGGCGTTGATGTCCAGAAATCATCCGGCGGTGTATTAGGGAAAATAGCTTCGTTAATCGCAGGGCGTACACACAAGCGTTCAGTAATTGTCGACAGCTCTTTGATGTTAGGTAAACGCAACCCGGCAAGATCAACGGCATCGGCTTCCTGCGCAGCAATGAGTGCTTCCTGCCAGTTATATTTAGTGGCGGTGCCTGTGCAGGTTGTCCCGTTCCAGGTCTGACCCAGTGAGCAACGCTGCCAGATTAGCTGAGTTTCAATATGCAGAACTTCGCCGTCACCCAAATCTTCAAAATCGTCCTCGCCGGCGGTTTCAATACCATCACCCAGACAGGTCTGAGCCATTAAAGACGCCGAAAACAGCCAGCATAACAATACAAATACAGGTTTCATGCTTATCTCCCTGCCCTTACCAGACGCACACGCGCCGGGCTCGATTTGATTAAGAAGTTATCCAGGCCGGAAGCAAAATCCAGTGCCCAGGCATTTTGTGCCGCATCACCGGACACGCCGTCAGCACTTGGCATGCGGGTCCAGTACCATAACTTGTCTTCACCGGCCGCCAGTGTGCCGGCGAAAGGAAAATAGTCATCATCAAGCATCACGCCGCTGGGCTGACCGAAATGAATAATCGACATCAGTTCCTGATGTGTCGGCATACGCCAGTCGTAGAACCCGCACAGGCCCTGAGCGTTTACCGCACTGACATAAGCCTGAGTGTTACAGTTAGTCATTGTACAGCTGGCGGTAGTCGTAGTCTGCGGGCCCTGATAACCTCCGTTTTGCGCAGAGAAAAACCAGGAATAGGTGTTATCTGCATCACGAAGTCCGGCATCGTCGGTTTTCTTCTCCCAGATAAGACCGGTGATGTTATCACGTACACAAGACCAGGCCTGCGACGTATCGTCTTCTTCATCACCGTTGCTATTGAGTTTGGTGAAATCAAAACCCGCTTTACCACGGCCTGCCTTTTCAAGGAAACCGGCAGCACTGATCACATCCCCCCCCCGCTGTCCGTCCTGACCGGGAAAATCGTTCTGCTGGGTATTGGCGTAGGCTGTATTATTCGCCTGCACTGTAACGCCGGTGTCGTTTAACAAAGGAACGGGCATGGGACGGACGGTAACGAAAATTTCGTCATAGACGATATGACCGAAGGCATCACTCACGGCAAGGGTATAACTCATTTGCGTTTCCACATCGACCTGCGGCGCAATCGCATACGTTGAAAGAGCATCTGCATCGCGGACCATACCGGCACTGCCTGACGCTTCCCATTCGCTGAGTAGCGGTAAACCGGCGGATACCGTCGTACTTGCAACGCCATTGAGGACAATCCGCTCACCACTGAATACCGCCTGGTCGTTGCCGGCACTGACCTTTGGTAAGGTCTGGCTTTCTGACAATGTATTCAGGGTAACAGTGGCGGTATCTGTGGCACCTTCTGCATCAGTAACAGTCAGCGTCAGTGTCAGCGCCTGCGCACTGGTTTCCACCGGCATAGTAATGGTTATCGAAGGCTGATCAGTGGCGATACCATTTAAAACACTGTTACCTGAAGTTTGTTGCCACTCCCAGGCTGCAATGGGGTTTGCTGAATCCGGAGCATCCTCGTCTGTACTGGCCAACCCGCTCAGCTCCACGCTACTGCCGGCAGAGTATGTATTCTGCGGCTGACCGGCTTCCTGCTCCGGCGTGATCACAGCTGTCGGTGACACATTTACCGGCCTGACCAGAATATTTAAGGTATCAGAATCGCTGTTACCGCTGCTATTGGTGACAGTCAGGGTAACAACAAACGACGTGTCTGTGGTAACGACAGGTGCAGTAAAAACCGCGTCTGCTACTGTATTGTCATCCTGCGTGATAGTGGCAGAAGGCGTTACAGACCAGCGCCAGGTTGCGCCGTCGGTATTGCCTGTAGCACTGCCACTCAAACTGGCGTCCGTGGCCTCCAGTACTTCAATGTCGGCACCGGCATTCACGTAAATAGCATTGGGATTAGTAGGCGTGCCACCGGAGTCATCACCGCCGCCTCCGCCGCATGCACTCAGCACGAGACTCATCAAGAAAACGGCGAATCCGTGCCGGCACGGAAGGTGTGGAGAAATTCGAAACATCACGTCGTCTTACCCTCTGAAAAAGAAAACGCCGGTGTATTCAGTTTATTGTGGTGAACGTCTTTCCTTGCGTTCTTCACTGCTCACCTGCAACGCTTCAAGTTGCTTTTTACCGGACGCGATATCCGTCATATCGTAAATCATTACGCTGATATGGTCGGTTTTCCCGTTCGCCGATGTTAAAGGTGCCAGTGTGATATTCTGATACATGTACGGCTCATTACCTGTAATCGGCCGGTAATTGTGAAACTTGAACAAATGAGGCCGCTGTTCCCAGGTCATGAATGCCCGGGTTTTCAACTCGAATACAGGTTTGCACTTTTTAGCAAACCAGCTTTCATTGATGTGAGGGAAAATGCTGAATAAGGTTTTGTCACGCACTTCGCTGGGTAAGAGGCCGCTGTGGCTTTCCATGAAGCCATTCCATACCTTTACCTGAAATGCTCTGTCCAGAACGATAATGCCAACATCAACACTTTGCAGCATATCCATCATCCAGTGGAAAGACTGCATTTGCTCTAATTCACTGTCCTGCATTACATATCCTCCAGTAAATGAGCAAGTTTGGCGTTCATGGTTTGCATAGAGTCTTCGGTGAAAAGAATTAACAGGTCACAGTTCACATTGTAGCCTTCCAGCCCGTAACTCAGTTCAATTGCCAGAGTACGTTTCCACTTCACCTGATTAGTCTGAATAATATCGGTAATCGCACGGTGCTGCCCCAGAACAATGGGCTGCCCCTGTGCAAAAGTCACGTCCATTTGTTGCGCCAGGCCAGTAAGGCAGGTGCCGATAAGAATACTGGCCGCATCCATTAGCAACTCAAGCTGCAACTGATCGTCCACATCCTCCTGCACATCGAGAATTTTTGCCACATCTTCAAAGCTGGAATCACTGAGAATACACATGACTTCGCCGCGGATCCCTGAGCCGATAAAGCCCTGACACACTGCCGTTACCTGCTCATGGCTGTCTATATCCGACAGCATCATGCGCATTTCAGATGCTTCAATAAGATTCACATTGGGGATAGGCAGGTGAACAAACACATTCATCGTCCGCGCAAGGTGGTCACCCGCCCGTCCCATGGCAATATTAGTGATTTCCTGATAGCAGTCGCGGATATCCGGCTCCAGTTCAACGGACTCTTCAACTTCCGGCTCGTTTTCCAGCAAATTATGTTTAACCAGCACGCTTTCCAGCGTTGCAGGGTCCACGGGCTTGCGAATAAACTCCAGTGCTCCCAGCCGGGTTACCCGTTCATGAGCCTCGGGCTGTATATCCCCGGAGATCACAACAACTTTGGTTTTCAGCCCCTTATCCTGAATGGCCTGCAAGGTGGCGTATCCGTCCATCACCGGCATATTCAAATCCAGTAATAACAGTTGTCCTTTACCCTGCTCTAAAGCGGCAACCGCTTCCTGACCATTTTTGGCGAAATGAACAGCGACATCCCAGTCAGGCGGCAAGCACTTTGCTACCTGTTTGCGTGCTACCAGCGAGTCGTCACAAACCAATACCGAAATCATGTAAAAAGATTACCTTCCTTTAGCCTTCGCAGAATTGCGAAATCTTTTGCAGAAATTGTCTGACCATGAACATTGTACACCGTGCATACAACAGTTTTCAGTCAACTGAAACCCTTATACATTGATAGCAGGATTCTGAGTAATTTCCATTCGTCATTGGTGTAACACGGCGGTTATTTTTTAAACGCAGCTTACTGCTTATGACTCTGTTATGCGAACAATAAAGGCAGGATAATGGCCGTCATGATGCCGTTCAGACACAAACCTAATGTTGCCAGCGCGCCGGTGCGCTCGCTCATTTGCAATGCTTTGGCGGTCCCCACTGCATGACACACAGCCCCCAGCGCGACACCACGGGCTTGCGGCAGAGTGACATTTAACAAGTGATAGACTCCCGGCGCAATTACCGCCCCCACGATGCCTGTAGTAATAACGAATACAGCAGCCAGCGCAGGAATACCATTGATTTGCGCAGTCGCCTCCATCGCCAGCGGCGTAGTAATGGACTTCGCCAGCATGGTCATCTGAATAGCCAGCGGTGCATCATAAAACCACACTGTCAGCCATGCTGTTAACGGTGCGATGACGCCGGCAAAAAATACCGCCAGAACCAGACGCCAGCCCAGTTCACGAATTTTTTGCCACTGAGCATACATAGGGATCGCCAGCGCCACCGTGGCCGGCCCCAATAACCAGTGAATAAAGCCCGCCTCATGCTGATAATTACCCGTTCCCTGTCCGCTTATTAAAATAACCATGCCGGTGATCACCGCAGTGACCAGAACAGGGTTCGCCAGCGGATGTCCGCGGGTTCTGCGTGCAACGGATAATGCGAGTAAATAGGCCACAATAGTTATACTTATCCAGATAAATCCCGTTGCTGAAAAAGAAGGCACAACGAGCGCTGAGACACTTGCAAACCAGTCATTAAATGCCTGTACAACAGTCATAAGCCGGCATCTTCTTCTGAATCTACAGCAACAGATTGCAATAAACGTTGCGCTATCCACCCACTGAGGCCCAGGCTGACAGTGGTTGAAACAATGATGGCTAACCCGATGCCGGTCAGGTTTTCGCTGATTTGCTGCCAGTAGACGCCAACGCCCAGCACAGCAGGAACAAAAAGCATCGCCATATGCCTTAACAGCGGGGCCCCGCCCGATATCAGCACGACAGGAGTTTTCCTGCAAAGAAACTGAAAGGCGAGCAACATTAAGAGTCCGCCGAGTGTGCCGGGAAACGGCAGTGCCAATACTCTTACCAGCATCTCTCCGCAGAAATAAAAAAGAAAGATCGCAGCCAGACCGGCAAGCATGTGCAGCAGGTTATTCATAGGCGTCCGTGTTAATGAAGATAAGGCAGTGTATCTGACAGAGACCGGGTCTCACAACCGACAATGGTCTTAGTTCGAAGTATTGATACGTGATGTTCTCATCGCATAATGCTGACTTATCTTAAGTTTTATGTTGCCAGACAAGTGAATAAACCGGGGGCGCCTGCAACATTCATCGATTCTGACAATAGCAGTACAATTAATTATGGCTGAGCGGCTGATACGCGTAAATTGATCCGGCAATTTGCGCTGCATATCACAGAGCGAGCAACGGACAACATGATTTTCAGACAGACAGTGCACAACTAGATAGTCCCCTGCAGCTTCTATCCAAATGATGTCGCCATATTCAAGATATGTCCACTCACCCGCACAACGTAAACTCAGACGACGTTCAAAACCCGGGTGGTTAAGTTGACGGTTCAACCTCGCTTTCAGTGCGCTTACGGAAATACCAGCCTGGAGCGAAATAGTTTTACAAGCGGATTCATAACCGGCGCGTTCCGTACGGGCACTGAACAGTGCGTGCTGATGTTGCAGACAAGACCGGACATTTTCCTTTGAAGGAGGCATAGAGATAAATCCTCCAGCATTGATAGCGAAGGCCTTTAAAGCTTCCTCATTTGTACTGCCGGCAATAACAAGTGGACATAGGTGAGGGCCGGTAACAGCAAAAGAGTTGAGACAACTTATTAATATTGAGTTGCGGGAACCATTAAACCAGTAAAGTTCTTCGGGGGTACGGCATATTGTCACACATCCAACCTGCGGGATATCTTCTAATATCAGCCTGAGTGACGAATGATACTGCTCATTCTCAATCATCACCAGTACATTAAGCAGGGGTAGCGGACCGGCTACAACTTCTGTGTGGCTGCCGGTACCGTTTTGACTTTCCATGTTCGTACCTGCCGGGGTTAACGCCGGGCTGTTAATGTTTCATCCTGAAGCTTCAGTCGTCTCGCGATCAATTCACTGGTGTCCATTGCACGGTGGCGTTCTGCAAAGGACATCATATCTTCACCATTACAGACTAATCCTTCATGAAGAACTTTCAGTGACACCCTCGAATCTCTTACTGCGTTTTTTAAAGCACGGGTATCATCCTTACGGATAGCATGACATACAGATACAAGGCTGCTCTCAAGCCATCTGGGATAGGTTGCGGCAATTGCATTTGAGCTTGTCACAGGAATAATGAATGACGCGCTGGTAATAACAGCGACAATTAACGCGGTGTTGCGTTTGGGAAGTTTAGATTTCATGGTCGTCTCCTTGTTAAAATCACCTTCCATCAGGTCGATGGTCAGGATATTGATAACGTAGAGAAGTGTTGTTAAAAGGACTGTGAAGAATCGATGAATCGCAAAGTTTTGAGATCTTGCGATGAACAACATTTTTTTGCCGTTCACTTATCGGCAACAGAAGGAATACATCGTGCTAAAAACACATTTTGTCACATTCATATTTAGTACGAAGATGAGTAAAAAACGAGGGAGGAAAAGAATTAAGCAGGTCAGTTCAGGTTCTGTTTGAAAGCGGCCCGGGATATTTGCCGGGCTCCGGAAGGCGTAGTTCAATGGCAGATCAGAAAGCGCTGTCCTGATGCACTTTAATGAACATAGGCGTTTCAGCTTTGCTGTAATCTACCTTGTATTCTTTACCATTCAGTGTCTGAATGAACACCAGTGTTTTTTCGTCACCGAAGACATCGCCGGTTGTAATATCAACCAGTTCCATGTCCATCATTTTGGCTTCACGCTTGTTATCAGGGATTTTTCCTTCGTACCGCTTAATACCTTTATGAGTCACGATTACCGGCGGATTATCATCACCGTTAACAATCAATAAATCGAATTTACGAACTTTATGAATAATGGTATTGCGGCCACTTACCAGGAAGGGCTTCTCAGTCATTCTTATCTCCATGCTGGCTGGCTAAAATTAGTGTAAAGGAAAGATAGCAAAGAATCTGACACCTTGCACTACGCCACAGGCAAATTTCGCCTTAAACCACCGACTTACGTTCATACCCTCAGGATTTCAGGTATACCTTTTCAGGCGCGTCCCAACGCAACCATTCCCTGCCGGTGAGATTTTTCATGACTTTTTCACAGCTTTTATCGTGAGAACCGGCCATATTACATTCCGTAACCGCTTTTAAATCAACGCGGAACAGAATTTGTTGTAGCTTCGCCAGCAAGCTGAGGTCCGACACGTTCTGGGCCATAGGCAACTTCACCGTTACACGATTGGGAAACGCACAATCTGACGGCTTCGTTTCGGCATTCACTCCATTACATCCTCCGCTGGCCAATAAAAACGACCAGATGGCGCCCGGCTCGCGGGTATTTTGTAATTCCACACGGAAGAAGTTATGTCCGGCATTCACCGACTGGTACATCGTTGGTTTGTCCAGCGGCGGTGTTTGTTCCACCGGCAATGAATGGTTCTCATCAAAATTAAGCCCCATCGTCAGGCGCAGTTCTGTAGCTCTGCTTAGCAAAGCTTCATTGGCATCCAACAGAATATGATTGTTATTCAGCTTTATATCGCAGGCATGATGGAACTGCAAAAAGGCGACTTTATCTGACTGCCAGTCGTTATTGACGAAGTTCAGTGGTACCCATCTGCCCTCCACTTTCACTTCCGGTTGGCTCAGATAAAAAGCCAGATAGTTTATTTTCCACAGATCTTTATCCACCGTGACTTCCCAGGCACAGTCTTCACCTAATGAGAGGTCGGTAAATTCCACGGGGATATCTCCGGGGGCTCTGCTGCTCCCGAACAGATCGCCGCAGCCTGTCAGCATCAGAAAAGCCGGAATCAGGAAAATCCATTTCATGTTCATAATTACGCTTAATTTAAAACTTACACCGCCACCATAGTGAGCGGGCAGCCACCATTTCGTCAACCAGACAAAAGACTAACGGGGCAAAGAATGAGGTGCGCGGAAGCCGTACGCTTTTTACTAACAACTTTAACCGCCGGGTGTTACAACTGCAGGCTGAACAACTTTTCGCCAGGTAATTGAATTCACGGGCTGTATAGGGTGACAAGCCACAAAAAACTGCTTATACTTCGCCCCGCTTGTAAAAACCAGTGCGCAGTTCTGCAGCAAACACTGGCTCTCCATACAAGCTTCTTAAAGTTAGAATGGCCCTATAGCTCAGTTGGTTAGAGCACACGACTCATAATCGTTAGGTCCCTGGTTCGAGTCCAGGTGGGGCCACCATTTTTAAAGACTTCCATCGTTAGTAATCACCAACAAAATTTTTCTGTGCTACACATGTGCTACAGCGTTCATAAATAATGCTGGCGAAAATGTCATAACAGTCTTTTATTCAGTTAATCTAGCTCCTCTTTGCATCTATCATCATCCAATAGTCTTCTAGGGGAATTGTAGTGGTCAAGTAATTTTGGCCACATCGTTGTAGCTATTCCAGTAACGTTTCTCCGATTCATTCGGTGTTAAACCACCGTTGTATGAATGCGGTCTCAGTCGGCTGTAATAGCCATGAATGTAATCACCAATCTTCTGCTTTGCTTCAGTAAAGTTCCGGTAGCCAGTTGTTGGACCCCATTCGGTTTTAAGGCTTCTGAAGAAGCATTCCATTGGGCTATTATCCCAACAATTTCCCCTGCGACTCATGCTTTGTGTTAAGCGATACCGCCAAATTAGCTGACGGAATTTACGGCTTATAAATTGAAATCCCTATGCGGTTCTCTTTCTGAAATCAACACTTCACGTTAACTTGACACACAAGTAACAACAAAATAACATAACCCTTATGACACCGGTGTCAAGCAATGTATTCATTATGCAGTTGTGCGTTGGGAATTATTGAAAAAATTTAGGGAAGTTATGTCCAGATTAAACCCATATTTACTTATCACAATCTGTATATCTGCAACATGCGGATTATTATTTGGTTTTGACACCGCTATTATCGCGGGGGCATCTCCATTCATAGAAAAGGAGTTCAGTGCTTCAATCGGACAAATAGAATGGATAGTGAGTGCTTGTGCATTAGGAGCCCTGTTTGGCGCGATTTCCAGCGGACGTGCAACAGACATTTTAGGTCGACGAACGGTCTTGGTGATCACTGGGTGCATATTCGTTGTAGGTACCTTATTGGCAGCCTATGCACAATCTGTTGCAGCGCTGATTGCAGGTCGTTTTATCCTCGGCTTTGCTGTTGGAACAGGCTCATTTGCGACGCCGCTGTTCATCGCTGAAATGGCTCCCGCTCAGTCACGGGGAAAACTCGTGCTATGGAACGGCGCGTTCCTTACAGGAGGGCAGGTGATTGCATTTTTAGTCAATTTTTCATTGACCTCTTCGGGAGACTGGCGGTTGATGATTCTAAGTGGCATTGTCCCGGCCGTCATTCTTACCGTAGGTATGTTGTTTATGCCTGAATCTCCAAAGTGGCTTGCCCAAAAAGGCCAGGAACAAAAAGCGCTAAACATCCTATCCAAAATTCGTATGAGTAAGGACAAAGCGAAGACAGAACTCGCCCTTATTAAAAGCACACTGAATGATAAACAAGCCAGTTTTCGGGAGTTATTAAATCCAAAGTTGAGAGGAGTCTTAGTAATAGGGTTGTTTATGGGGATTGGCCAACAGATGATGGGCATAAATACTGTTATGTATTATGGTCCGTACATCATGAAGAATATTGGCTTTTCCGGTGCAGAAACACAAATGTTTGGCACTCTGGGGTTAGGCGTAACGAACTTCCTTTTCACTATTCTCACACTGGCATTCATCGACAAATTAGGAAGACGCAAATTTCTACTTTGCGGCTCACTGTTAGCAGCACTGAGCCTGTTCGCTCTGGTCGTACTGTTGAACAATACAATGACCAGCACATCAGCGTATTTTGCCCTGTTTTTTCTCATGACTTTTATCATTGGTTACTGCATAAGTTTGGGCTCTCTGTTCTGGCTTCTTATCGCTGAAATTTTCCCCCTACACGCAAGGGGTACCTGCATGAGTTTTGTTGTTGCCATTCAGTGGGCAACAAACTTTCTCGTTTCAGCAACATTTTTAACCATATTAGCCAACCTGGGAATCGCCGTCACTTTTACCCTGTATGGCACTATTTCACTCATAGTCTTCATGTTTGTTTTACTCAAGGTGCCTGAAACCAAAGGCGTTCCTCTGGAAACAATAGAGAAAAATATTAATACAGGATTGCCAACCCGAAAGCTGGGTCATCTGGGCAATTAGTTTTACAAGGAAATTTAAAATGATTACAACTGAAAAGAGCCTGGAAGTTTCATCTGACGACTTCAGAAACTACACCGACTCCAAGTTCCAGGATAGAGTTGAGCGCACATATCGCGAAATGCAAACAAACCAGACGGTTGATTTCGTGAAAGAAAAAAAGCAACATTATTTTAAGCTTGCTTATGGCTCGATGGACGTGTATCAGGTATTTAAGCTTCTTGAAGACATTGTTGATGAAAGCGATCCTGACAGCGACTTACCACAAATTATTCATGCTTATCAGTCGGCAGAGTCCATCTGTGAATTTGCAATGAAAAATGAGACTGAGTTACGGGATGACCTATCCATAAAAACTCTGTTCAAACATAAAGCCTGGTCTGAATTACCCGGGAAATGGCGTGAACTATACGAGTCAAATACAATAAAAACACTGTACAGTCATATAGATGACTGGTCATGGTTTCCGCTTACAGGCTTTATTCATGATCTCGGCAAAGTGATGTTACTGCCACGTTTTGGCCAACTACAGCAATGGTGTGTAGTAGGCGATACCTATCCGGTAGGTGCTCCGTTTGCATCTTCCAATGTGTTTTACGACAAGAAGTATTTTCACCTTAGTCAGGATTACCCTGCTTATGAATATATATCTGACACACAGTTCGGGAAATACGACCGGAATTGTGGTTTTGATGCAGTAGATATGAGCTGGGGACACGATGAATACATCTATGAAGCAATGAGACAAGGCAGTCTCCTTAATAAAGAGTCGCTTTACCTCTTACGCTACCACTCATTTTACCCTTGGCACACACCGCAAAACGGAAGCATGGCTTATAGTGAACTAGCATCCGACTTTGACTGGTTAATGCTACCTCTGTTGAAAGCTTTTCAAAAAGCAGACCTGTATTCCAAAACACCGGATTTGCCGCCACAGCATATATTAGAAGCCAAATACAAAAAGCTGTTAGACAAATACATTCCTGCAAAATCGATTAGCTGGTAGCGCGACACTTGTACCTTTACTCACTCCAATAATTAACGCTTGCAGGAATATGAAGATGAAAGCGGGGATAGTTTCAAAATTAACTTTAGCGCTTACCGTGCTCTTTCCTGCAGGCGCTGAAGTTATTATATCAGACTGATTCAGTGCAGATCCTTCAGCACATAAGTTTGGTGATACGTACTACGTATATGCTACAAATGATGAAGACAACTCAGGTAAATACTGGGACTCTACTGACTGGCGGTTATTTAGCTCTACGGATCTTGTGAACTGGAATGATGAAGGCTCTTTTTTGCATAACAGCGTGTTCAGTTGGGCTGCAGAAGACGCCAAAGCATGGGCTCCCGGAGCTATTGAGCGAAATGGAAAATATTATTTTTATGCACCAGTAGGCGGCGATCAAATAGGCGTTGTTGTTAGTGATAACCCGAAAGGTCCCTTTGTCGATCCTATTAATAAAGCGCTTATTGAAAAGTCACGGGATAATAACGCAGGAGACGAACCCATTGATCCTGCACTGTTCATTGATATTGATGGTCAGGCTTATATGTACTTCGGCACCCGGGTGCCTAAAGTTGTTATGCTGGGCAGCGACATGATCAGTTTAGCCAGTGAAATCCGTGATGTTAAAATTACTGATTTTCCCTCCGGTGACGAAAAGAAACAATATGGAGAAGCTCCGTATCTTCATATGCATGAGGGAAAATACTACTTCACGTTTTCAACTGGCTGGCCTGGTCAAATTGTTTATGCTACCGGCGATTCTCCACTTGGTCCTTTTGAATACCAGGGTGTAATCATTGACTACCTGAACATAAATACTAATCATCAGGCCATATTGCAGGACGGAGATAAAAACTATATTTTTTATCACGATAGCATTAAGGAAGGCGGCGGCTATTACAGACGCTCCATCTTAGTTACAGAGCTGGAATATAGTGGAGAAAATGAAATTCGCCAGATTGACCTGAAAGCCAGAAAACTCAGAGATTAAAACATTGGCTCTTAGTATCATGAAACTAAGAGCCAATCCTTTATTTATTTTATAAATTTAGTTGAACAGCCCTGTCTCCAATGCAGGCGTGAAGAAATAAATCTTCACGTCTGCATTCAGTTTTAAGTGGCCAATCAGAACTTGTAAGACGTACCCAGGTAGAAAGTGCGTCCGCTAGTTGTCACATTATAAATGCGATCTGCCGTGTCACTGTACTGTTCATCAGCTTGATTGGTCATATTAATGCCTTCTAAAGTAACCTTGATATGTTCATTGATCTGATAGAACATAGATATATCCACGAAGGTTGAGCCATGCATACCATGTTCATCTTCATCTTCAGCAACGCCCGCTCCCCACGTTATGTAATCGCTCCGGCTGGCTGCTGAGATACGAGCTCCCCAAACATCAGTTTCATAAAAGATAGTGAAATTTGTGTTGTGTTTTGACAACCCTTCAAAAGTTTTATATTGATTTTCTCCGGAGTTCTGCACATTCTCATACAAGAATTCACCATCCGCAAACGTGTAGTTTGCAATGAAGCCAAGGTTATCAAACGGCTCAGGCAGGAAACTCAGTAGACTTTGATACGATAATTCCAGACCTTTAATATCAGTAGATCTGCCATTTTCAGGGCGCGTGTAGTTGAATAACGTATCCCCAGTCTGACCAAGAGTCTCATCCAGCAGTGACAGCGGAAAGCCTGTATCGCTGTAAGGAACTTCAACCGTAGTGCCAATGACAAAGTTATCAATTTGCTTGAAGAAAACCCCTGCAGAAACGGAGCCTTCTTCCGAAAAATACCATTCGAATGACATATCATAATTATCAGATTCATATGGCTGCAGTTTCGGGTTGCCGGCAGAAACATCCAGTCCCCTGGCCCCGTCAGGATCCACCTGAACCTCTCCGGATACGCCTAATGAGCCTAGTGATGGCCGGGTTACATTTTTTGCAGCACTAAAGCGAACTACAGTTTCTTCCGTAGGTTCCCAGGCAAGGTTAAGAGTAGGAAGCACACCGTTATAATCAGACCCAATATCAACCGCAACTCCATTTGTAATGCCATAAGACGTAATCTGAGTATCGTAATAGCGCAGTCCAATATTCCCCCTGAGAGTACTGTCGCTGAAATAATTCACCCACTCATATTCAACATATGCCGCGTTTGTATCTTCTTCCACCTTTCCCGTAGCACTGGTAACGATACTCGCTGCGCCCAGATCACGATTAACCCCATAGAAATCCATTGCCGAGTTTAAATCGATCGCAATCCAGTCAATATCGTCATGATTGGTATACGCGTAAGCAAACTGATCTATAGATCTTACTTCATTATTTTGAGGCGCTTCCTGATTTCTGCCAATATCGTTGTTGTCACGTAACTCCCGTGAGTTTTCGAATTTCTTAAACGAAACGCCGAATTTCAATGATGCATCATTTGTTAAGATATAACTGCCGTTAATCGCTAACATATCATAGGTATTATCGATTCTGTCTTCACGAAGGTCGATTTCCCGAAATGTCCAAACATCCGCGTCAGTAGGAGTAATACTATAGGTATTAACGGGGTCAAACCTGCGCGAACCACGATAGTCCGTAGTAATATTTCCCATACTTTCTACATAAAATTTATCTCTCTTCGGTTGGCTAAACTTAGAACTGGAGTGTCCTATCAAAGTAGTTAATAACAAATCATCAGTGACATTCCATTTGTTTGTCAGCGTTATTTGCGTAAACTTAGTTGTATCCAGGTCTTCACGTGTTTCAGTACGCAATGGAGTATTTGAAAATTCGCCGTATACGGCTTCAAAACCATCGCCATCAGATGCAGGTATAATTTCAAGTGCATCGATATACCCTATAGCAGTGCTGCTAGAGCCAGAAGTAGGCAGGTGAAATTCCGCACGATTGTTTTCCAACTCGCTGTATAAAATATCAAAATCGAAGGTGAAATCAGGAGACGGACGATATTGAAGTGATGTGGCCAGGCCGGTTCTTGTCTGTTCATTTTGCCAGACAGAGTAGCGGTTACCGCGGTTAAAGAATATTTCTCCGTTTTCCAACGCAGTTTTCACATCCTGCGACAATGAATCGCTGTAACCTTCCGCATCCACAGTCCGCTTCCGCCAACGATAGCCATTGTAGCCTTGCTCATTAATATCTCTTTGACTATATGATGCTGAGAACAACGCGCCGAAGTTACCCCAAGTGTCTGATACGATGATTGACATTCGCGGGTCGGTACCTTCAGTTTGGCTATTTGTACCAATCTGTGCGCTTGCTGCCGCCGTGAAGCCGTCGTAATCAAATGGCTTGGCTGACCGTAAATTAACAGTTCCTCCGATACCGCCTTCATCGAGACTTGCCTGATAGGATTTTTTAACATCGATTTGATTAAACAACTCAGATGCAAAAATATTGAAATCAAATGCTCTTGAACGACTCACTGCACCACGACTATCCATTGCAGATGCGCTGGTCGCTAATCCTTCCATGCCATTGACCTGCACACGCGCAAAGTCAGGCCCCAGTCCGCGCAGAGATATATTTCGACCTTCCCCCCCTTCTCGGGTAATTGAAATCCCCGGTACTCTCTGCAGCGAATCTGCCAGATTCAGATCGGGAAAATCTGCAATGTCTTCAGCAACGATCGAGTCCTGCGAACCGATAGCATTGCGCTTTAGATCCCGGGCTTTGATTAATGAACTTCTGAAACCTTTTACTTCGATTATTTCTTGAATTTCAACGTCGTTATTTTCTTCTGCTATGGCCGCTTGAGCTTGCATGCCAGCTATTCCTGCGAATACTGCAACCGACATCAAACTTCTTTTAAAAGTGAGTTTCATTTGAGTGCTCCTAAATACGGATTAGTCCTATCGTTCGAATCCAAAATTTATGCTGTTGATAACAATACACTTGAAATTTTTCTGGCTATTCAAACTGTCGGTTAACAGCGTCAATTCGAATTACAGTGGTAACGAATGACAAAACACTCTTTTGAAAAGCTATGTGTATCGCGGCAAAGTGAAAACAAATAAGTTGGAAGTTAATCAACTGTTAACACTGGGTTAACTATAATCGTCGTTTGACACCGGTGTCAATCCTAGGTGTTAAATTTCTGATATTGACGAACATGATGATAAATACAGATAATTTTTATAAGAAATTGCTATGTGGTTTTATTGGGAAGTTAGTTCAATCACACTGAATAGTAAGTGCCGCATACTATACTCATAAAAATTTTAAGTTTAATAAGCGGAATCTGCTTACATTTAATTTCACCAAATATTAGTATTGTTATGAAATCGAAATTTCGCTGATCGATCACAGAGGCAAATAGTTTTCATGAAACCTGCAACAATCAATGATGTAGCCAGGCAGGCTGGCGTATCAAAAAAGACCGTATCACGAGTCATCAATAATGAAATTAATGTCAGTGAATCCATGCGTGAGAAAGTTCAGAAAGCTATTCTGGAAACCGGATTTAAGCGAAATCCCCTTGGTATGGCTTTGGCAAAAAATCGCTCATTTTTTATAGCGCTATTGACTGACAATCCAAGTCCTGGTTATCTGATGAAGTTGCAGAGGGGAATTTTACAAGGCTGTACTGAAGAACAAATGGGGCTCTTCCTCTACGATTGTAGCTATTACTCAAGTAATCTACTAAAAGAGATTGAGGAGTTTATAGATAACACACTGGTTGATGGACTTATTCTGGCGCCTCCGATCTGCGATAAACTGGAATTGCTCGAAATGCTCAGTACCAAGGGGATTAACTATATGCGCATCGGTCCCAGTTACAAAAGTCGCGGGGAATTTGTTGGACTCAATTATCAAAAAGCGGCTTATGACGTTACAGATTACCTGATTCGCCTGAAGCACCGGCGAATTGGTTACATCCAGGGCCATCCGGACGAAGAGTCCAGTATAATTAAAGAAGCCGGGTTCAGGAAAGCATTTGAGGATCATGAGCTAAACCCTGATGAGTCATTATTAGCACAAGGCTACTACACTTATCAGTCCGGCAGAGATGCAGCATCAGTCCTGTTAAATAAATCACCCAGACCGACGGCGATTTTTGCTTCTAACGACGAAATGGCCGCTGGCGTGCTTTATGAAGCTCAAAGCCGTGGAATAAAAATTCCGGATGAACTTTCCATTTGCGGTATTGATGACATATCTATTACTACGAAGGTGTTTCCTAATATTACAACATACCGTCACCCTTTGGTGAACATAGGTTATCGTGCTGCTGTACGGCTGATTCAACGACTAAAGAGTAAGCAAAGTAACTCAACTGATAATAATGAAATATTTGATGGAGAATTAGTCATTCGGGATTCTACCACCAGCGTTAAATAGTAACGTTCTGATCTTCGTTGGTTTAGTCTACTAATGAGTCTGGTATTGGGAATATTAACCTGTATTAGTTTAATACCTGAGTTTACTATCGAAAATGACGCACTTATCTCTATTAGCGATTAACGATAATCGCGACTGCAAGATTCCGGTGTAAACTGACAGCCTGGTTTTGCCCCTCGAAAGTCTGAAAGCGACTCGTCAACCATGACTCCAGCGCCAAACACTCTTATATATGGCTACCCTGCAATCAACGTCCCGGGAATTTGTAAAAAGCGAATCCATGGCTGTCCTGCCCGCCTTCCAACTGACCTTATTCTTATTTAAAGATAATTCATGAACACTAGTTTTGGTCAGGAGCTTTTATTCACGGCAGCATATCTAGTGGGCTGCTAGTAATCATTTGGCTAAGCGGTATATTGGAAACTTCCAGCACACCCTATCGGCCTTACCAATACAGAAAAACAGTGAACATCACTTATCTGGCATGGAAAGGATTCATGCATTAAAAACAATACCATTCCGCATTGAATTTCACAAATATCACTTATCATCAACGCATTAAGATTCATAAACCTAAACAATGTTGATTTTTTGTTGACATGCATAACTATCAAAAGCATAGTTATTTGGCCTTACCAAAGCAATCTAAAGTCTTGTTTGCTGAGGAGCCTGAAGGTATAGCACGGCATGCGTACTAACCGGTTGCTATTGATTAGTAGCACGTACGAACATAAATGCCAGATGATTTTTTTCACGGGTGAAGTCGATTCAGGGTAGTAATTATTCGTCGTTCGAAGTTATAGATGATTTCAACAAGCGAAATTCAACGGCACTCCACTGATGAACCTGCCCCTACTCGTTAGATAAAAATCGCAGGTCGTGTTCTTGAGATGACAATGGTTCCATCACCATCTACCTCAAAGGAGAGAAAATAATGATTCGCCGTGATTTTATTAAGGCCAGTGTACTTGCAGGGCTTTACTCCCAGCTTTCAGCCTGTTCCAGTTCATCAAAACAGGTATTTTCATCACTTGAAAGACAGTTTGATACCAACCGTAAAATTGCCGCCGATCGGGTTCAATTGCCCCAAGGGCCAAGTTTGCATGTTAGTAGTTTTGGTGCCGTGGGTGATGGCAAAACACTGAATACTGATATCTTACAGCGGGCATTAAATAGCGCGGCAACACAAGGGGCAAAATTAGTCATTGATAGAGGACAATTTGTTACCGGTACTCTCATCATTCCAACCAATACGCACCTGCACATTGAAGAAGGTGCCGCCTTACTTGGAAGTAATAATATAGCGGATTATCAGCGCTCAGCCCGGGGCTGGTACACGCTGTTAAGTGCTCACAAAGCCAGCAACATTTCAATCTCCGGCGGAGGTAAAATTGACGGACGTGGACGGCAAACAGCACTGAATATTGATTATATGCATCACTCTGGTGAGAGGCCGGTAGACAATTATAATTCTCGCAGAATGCGCCCCCATGAATCAGACCGTCCTCAGATTATTGATTTTATTGACTGTCATCAGATTTCAATCTTCGATGTCACCATTACAAATTCAGCTAGCTGGGTACAAACCTATTATCATTGCACAGATGTACACATCGATAATATCAAGGTAGTAAGTGACGCTTACTGGAACAACGATGGTATAGATTTTGATGGTGTAGTTAACGGCCGGATATCAAACTGTTTTATAAACGCTGCTGACGATGCCATTTGTATAAAATCAGAACAGGATACTCAAATTAACGATTCCATAATAATTGAAGACTGTATTGTTCGTTCAAGTTCCAATGGCGTCAAATTCGGAACATCCTCTTATAAAGGTTTCAAAAACATTACAATTCGTAATATCCATGCGTTTGACACCTACCGTTCGGCTGTATGTCTGGGTTGCGTAGATGGGGGGTATATTGACAATATTAAAATAAAAAATATCACTGCTACTAATACAGGTAATGGTTTTGTCATAAGACTCGGGCAGCGATATCAAAGTGCGCCTCCGGGTTCAATTCGTAATGTAACCATTGATGGACTCACAGCTCAAATTGCTTTTATGCGAGCGGATAGCAGCTACCAGCTACGTGGACCGGGGTTGAATGCATTTTTTAATCCTATCCCGGCTTCCATTACCGGGTTACCTGATGCAAAAGTTACTGGTATTACTCTCAAGAATATCTCATTAACGTACCCCGGCGTTGCCAATAAAGGGCTTGCTTATATTCCTGTTAGCCAGCTTTTTCAGGTACCAGAGAAACGCAGGGAGTACCCTGAATATTCCATGTTCGGTGAGCTACCGTCTTGGGCTCTATATGTCAGACATGCCACCGGCATCAATCTTAAAAATCTCAAATTGAATGAACTTGATTCTGACTTCAGACCAGCTCTGGTTCTTGATGATGTGGCAAAACTGGTAATTAATGATATAGATATAGGTACCAGTAAAGTCCACCAACAATTGATACTCAATGATGTCAGCGGGGCCTCTGTATATAATGTATCGTTGCAAGGAAAATTGTTAGCCTCAGGATTAAAACTAGGTCAAACAACATCTGTCGACAGTGATGTCCCGGGGTTGATGGATATCTAAAAACGTCAGATTAATGTCCAATAATCAATTGGGTTATAAAGACAATACAAAAGCTCAATTATAGTGGTAGCCGTTGACCTTATAAGGTCAACGACTTTTGATATCCTATACTAAAAAGCAATAACCGTGAGTCCCTATAATGCGACCTGAAGATCGTGATGAAGATTCTCAGGACACTTCGTTATGGACTGAAGCCCCGGCTCCGGCCGCACTATAAAGTCTGATTGAAGAAAGACTGTTGATAATGCATACCAATTTCTTTATAAAATAGGTATTTACACGCAACATGCCTATTGAATTTTATAGGCCATGACAAAAGCTGAAAAGAGAATAATACTTATTTTACAAACAACCCTGCCACTTCCTGCCAGCGGGCTTCGCTTTCCGCCACCAGCAATTTGCCGGTGATTTGCGGTGTGTACTCGCTGCCGTCGATCATTCTTGCTACTGCCCCGGCTTCTTTGGTAATGAGTAATCCTGCGCCATGATCCCACAAATTAAGCTTGTTCTGGAATAACACGAAAGAGACGGCGCCGGTGTTGAGCAAACGATATTCTGCTGCCGCACAGCGGTAATCCATCACCCGCCCCATTTTCATTACGGCTTTCACCGCTTGTTCCCGCTCTTCTTCCTTTGTGACGCCGAAAGAGTAACATCCCATGGTATCTGTAAGTGGCAGTGTACCGTGACGATTAGCCGTTAACGGAACGTCTGAACTGTTTATGCGCTGAAAAGCCCCCTGCCCTTTGATTGCCCATAAATAGTCGCCGGTCACAGGCTCAAAGATAATGGCAGCGGACATTTCACCGTGACTGGCGATACCCAGCATCACGCCGAAGTTCACCGAACCGTTGGCGTAATGCCAGGTCCCGTCGATGGGGTCGAGCACAAAACTGAGAGGTGCATCACCGAACAGTTCTAATGCTGCCGGGTCCTCATACACACTTTCCTCACCAATCAGTAACGCATCGGGGAACAGTTCACGAAGTCGCTGAAGAATGAAGGTTTCAGCCGCTTTATCTGCTACGGTCACGAGATCGTGGTGACTTAGCTTTTCTTCTATCTGCCCGTTTTGTAGTTGTCTGAAACGGGGCATGATTTCAGCGTCAGAGGCTTCTTTGCAAATACCGGCAAGCTGGTGTAACTGTTCTTTATCTATCATTGTGATCCCTGAGTGATATGACGAAGGTAGAATTGGGGTTATTCCCGTATGTGTTCATAATGCCACGGTGAGCAAAACGTGCCAGACATGAATCATCAAACCCGACATCCGGGGCTGATTTCAACACCGCCAGCTCTGTTCTGAGCACCCATGCTGGTCTACACTACACCGCTAATTTTCCAAAAGGGTTACAATGCTGAATAAATTGATCTTATTACCGGTCAAAGGGCTGATCACCATACTGCCGTTTGCCATTACTATCTATTTTCTTGTCTGGCTGGTCAGTACAACGGAAGCATTGTTATCGCCCTTTCTTCCTGAAGATTACTACTTCCCTGGCCTTGGCGTCGTTACAGTCATTCTCGCCCTGACTGCCGTCGGCATTTTAATTAACGCCTATCTGTTCAACTGGGTTATTTTGTTAGGTGAACGTATTTTTGCCCGCGTACCGGTAGTAAAAACATTGTTCGGTGCCGTGCAGGATGCAGTAGAACTGTTTGAAGTAAAGCCTGACGAAGACAGCAGAAAAGCGGTTTCCGTAGAAATGGAAGGTGGCATTAAGTTAATTGGCTTTATGACCAGCGATAAGGTGGCCAATAAGTTATTTCCTGATGAGGACAAAGTAGCCGTGTATTTGCCCATGAGCTATCAGATTGGCGGATACACGCTGTACTTACCGAGGGAAAAAGTTACGCCGCTGGATATTGATGTAGAAACCGCCATGCGCATAGCAGTGACCGGGGGTAATTCGATTGAAAAAGACAATTAGCCATAGTTGTTCTCAAAATCTCTGCTGAGATCTGCCAGCGTCACCTCTCCAAACCGCTGGAGCAAAAGTGCTTCAGCATCTTTCATCGCACCGTCGAGTGCGCGATTTACCGCATGCTCAATTAAACAGTTGTTGTGCTCATCAGTGAGTCCTATAGTAAATACACTTCTTTCACCAAGAGCACGGTGAATATCAAGCAATGTAATATCTGACAGGGAACATGAAAGCGACCATCCCCCCTTATGTCCTTTTACTGCTGCAACGTACCCGCACTCTCTTAAAAGCGCCATCGTTCTCCTGACCACCACAGGGTTTGTAGTAAGCATTTTAGCAATGCTTTCTGACGTTACGGGTTGTTCGTGCACGTCCAGATGAACCAGAACATGCAGCACCCGCGAAAGGCGGCTGTCTTTTCTCATTTTACATTCTCTAATTTCAATTAGTTGAGCATAACATGAAACTTTTAATGTTACATGATTCATGCTAACTTAAATTTGTAACATCATAAGTTACATTAAATCTACCGGAGCGACATTATGAACTATGACGTCATCATTATCGGAGGCAGTTTCGCCGGTTTATCGGCAGCCATGCAACTGGTCCGTGCTCAACGCAATGTGCTGGTAATCGATTCAAATCTACCAAGAAACCGGTTTGCATCCGCATCTCACGGCGTATTCTGTCTGGACGGCAAAACACCGGATGAAATCCGTAAAACGGCATTAGAGCAACTATTTGCTTATCCGACCTTCACGTTATGGCAGGACGCTGTAATAACGACGGAAAAGCTGCAAAATGTGTTTAAAGTCAGAACCCGTCAGGATATTGAAGCAACCGGCAGAAGGCTGATACTAGCTTGCGGCATAGCAGACAAATTGCCTGAACTGCCGGGAATCAAAAAATACTGGGGTAAAAATGTTGTTCATTGCCCCTATTGTCACGGATACGAAATTCGCAATACTGAGCTTGGTGTACTGGCCACATCAGACATGTCTCTCCACCAGGCGGCAATGCTCCCGGACTGGGGCAATACAACATTATTCACTCAGGGCATGTATACGCCTGAAGGTGATCTTTTGTCACTTTTAGAATCCCGGAAAGTGCGTATAGAGGATACACCTGTCGTTGCAGTGAATGGTAATGATGCGAAAATGGAGTCTGTCACCCTCGCAGGGGGGAGAATTATTCCTCTGGGCGGTTTGTATGTCTCTCCGCAAATAGAAGTGCATGCTCCGTTTCTGAAACAGCTGAGTCTGGCCCTTGCCGATTCACCGGCAGGCAAAGTTGTTTGTGTAGATGCTTTTAAAGAGAGTTCCGTTAAAGGCGTATTCGTAGCCGGCGATTTATCTAACCCGATGCAGAGTGGAACACTTGCTGTTGCATCCGGAACACTTGCAGGTATCGGTGCGCATAAATCGTTGATATTTGACCAGACCTGAGTTTATGAATGGTGTTCTGAAGAAGCTTTGATAACATAGCGCTATCTCCGGTATTTCAGAAGTATTAATAGTGAAATTAACATTAGCTCAGCCAGATCACGTTCCCGCGCTACTTGAAATCGCAAAAGATGCGCGAATAACCAGGACAAGTGGCGTACCGGAAAATTGTAGTGAGCAGGACGTCCTGAAATGGATTGCTGCCGGAAAATCAATCCCTCCTCAGGAGATGCATTTCGTCATTACCATGGGCTCTGAAACGGCAGGATGCTGTATTTTGAAGAAAATAGACTGGCGTAAACGGGAAGCAGAACTTTCATACTGGCTGGGAGTGGATTTCTGGGGAAAAGGCCTGGGAACAAAAGCGGCAGAAAGTATGTGTGAACTGGCTTTCGGAATACTCGGAATGGACAGACTGGTATCGCATTATCTGAAAAAGGGTAATGCGCCTTCCGGAAAGATACTCGCAAAACTTGGCTTTACTGACGACGGGGACAAAGAGGATCTGCCGGCGGAAGGCCGTTTTCTCATTGAAGAGAGTGATGTATGGACCTTTGTAAAACTGAACAGAAGTCAGTTTATTTCAGGCCGCTAAACGACGGCCTGAACAGAATTTACTTCGCGTAATCCACCACAAAGACGTCATCCAGAATGCCGAGTTCAGCGAGTAACTCACCAAACTTCTTGTGTTCCGGGTGGGGCAGATAAGTATCCCGTGCCGCTTCATCAGTAAAGGTGAGCTGATAAATATGCGTAAAGCCTTTATTAAGCGCCTCCGGACTGTTATTCACCCCGTGCTCAAATGATTCAATACCGGGGATTTTATGCTCTAGCTCAGCAAACGCGCGGGTGACTTTATCAATATCCGCAGCACTCGCATCGCCGGTATATTTGAATACAACGATATGTCTGACGGTTTGTGACTCCGTATCTGCGTTAGCGTTAAAGGTTGCGCACATAAATAAACACCATAGTAATATTCGTATCTTCATTTTGACTCAGCATACTCTCTGGTTGATTGTTCTGACGTGTTTTTTTCGCCTGCCAGACCGGTTAAACGCGGGGTCATAGCTAACCTTGCTGCAATATCTTCTATCGTCTGTAAGTGTGCCTCTCCAAGCTTACCGGCCCAGCCGGAAGTCACTTTACTGGTCTCCATTTTCTTTGTCGAATCAGGCACGTAAGCTGTTGAAGACGGCTTTTTAAAGTCCGGTACTTTAATGTCATCACAATTCAGATATCCGGCAATCTTCTGGAATTCCAAATCAGGATTTCTGGCCAGCTCTTCAAACCGCACGTAATGGAGTGAGTCACCGGCGAAGCTGTCTTCGATAAATTTTTCCGTGAGAAAATAATAGCCGGTAAGCCTTTCGAAATCTCCGGCTTTATCGATAGCACGGATGTCATCACTGTACCGGCTGAAGTAATCAGCCCTGCCATCGTTCACATTAAGCAAATGGTTGGACAGAGAAAAGTTTTCAAACGCACCTTCAGCCCAGTTTTTTCTTGCTTTAATGGAAGAGATTACGGCACGGGGATCACGATAAATATGGATGACCGGACACTGATAAGTATCTTTCAGATATTTCAGGCTTAATGCCCCTTTCACATACTTCACTACAACCCGGTTTTTAAAAGCCCTGCCCGGGTCGAGTAGTGCCTGATCACGCAACACAAACGGATTAGTCAGTATGCCTTTTTGCGCCTGATGCAAAAGCGCTTTCATATCCGGAGACGGCGGATGTGCCGCTGTCGCATAAGGCATAAAACCGTTAATGTAAGCATAACCCTGGTCAGGCAGTGCGATGCCCTGCACGGCTTTCTGAATATATCCGCACCTGGCCTGCAAAGGTTCAAACACCCGTTTGGCACTCAAACCTTCCGCGACCAATTCCTGTAACCATGTAGTACCACTACGCCAGAAACCGTTAATGACAACAGTTTCAGCGGTATTCACCCGCAATGCGTTTACCCTGTCGGGCGCACTTAACACATAACGTTTAAGCGCTTTCACATTTTCTAACATCAATGGGTTGTCCTGCTTATTATTCTGAACAGGTTAATATGCGTAAACTCACCAGTTGGATCTCGCCTCGCTCTCCCAGGCCCGCCAGACAAATCCAACTCCTATACTGTAAGTCACATCTTTTTCATACAGCGGGCTGTCTTCATTGGCTGCACCCTGATTAAATTGCAGAGATGTGCCCAGAAACCCGCGAACTTTATTCATAACAGGAAAAGACAATCCCAGCGACACTTCTGATCCCAGATAACCACCTTTGGCATTAAATTGACGACGAGTCGATGTAACATACGCCTCATCGACCTGATAAAAATAGTCATGCAATTTTTCTGTCGCCCAGGTCATTCTGAATGCCAGACTTAGTCCGGTACTGTCGAAAAAGACGCCGCGCTGCTGATAACGTAAAGTCGGTTCAAAAACATAACCTCTGGTATGCAAATCACCAAGATCTGTTGAAAATACAGCCCTTGCCTGCACTCTGCCGGTAAGCCTGCCATTTCCACCACGTTGGAATGAAAAATCCCGTATTTTGTAGATAAGCTGCGGACCGGCCTCGAACATATAATCCAGCTCAGGCATGCCTTCCCGCGCCGTATTGTCGTCGCTGTCGGCAGAGAACGCGCCACTGAAACTCATGTCCAGTTCAAGTTTTTCATTTTCCAGAAATACAGCACGGGCCCCGCCGTCACCGCCAATACGAAAAATATCACCGCGATAGATGGCATACGGTGCAGCAAGTCCGACAAAATTACGCTCTTTGGATGCAGGGTAATTCGGCACTTCTATAATGCCGCCGCCAATACCCACTTCCCACAATGGCTGCTTTTCATCAAGCGACTCAAAACCGGTCAGGTTGCGGTTAGGTGAGTCGCCTGCAGCGGCAGTTTCGTCGTCCGCAAGGGTGTAAAAGGCAGTCATCATGAGAAGCAGCGCTGGCATTAAAAATGGTGATGAGCTCAATTCAAATCCCTTGTGTTGTCAGTGACATAATTGTGAGTACCGGAGCGGAAGCAGATACCGGCGTGAATCATCTTTTTACCATTTCGTTTATGCGGACAAACTCGTCATCCAGACTGTTTGAAGGCATCGTTTCGCCGGCACGGGTGTACCAGTAGCGGGCATTGAATTTATCGCCCTCTACCCGGTGCAGATAGCCGTGAATTAAACATGACAATGCATCATTTTCATTTTCGACAATCGCGTGGGCGCTGTCCCAGTTTCCCTGAGAGGCTTTGTCCAGCGCCTGCTGATGAAGGTTTGTCACTAATATTTTCCCCGTAAAGACAGTTTTTCATCACCTTATAAAACACTATATCACAGCCTCTTTAATTCGCATTACGCTGTCACTGTTGCATTCGTGTTCTGAATTTACGGGGAAACCGGTGTTTGCAGGTACTCCTCATCACTGACCTTTTCCATCCAAACCACATTTTTGCCATCATCGAATTGCTGAATGGCGATATGTGACATCATGGAATGCTCCGCAGCACCGTGCCAGTGTTTAACACCGGGCGGGGTCCAGACCACATCGCCGGGCTTAATGGTTTGCTTTTCTTTACCCCATTCCTGAACGTATCCCGTACCTTCGGTAACAACGAGATGTTGTCCTTTGGGATGGGTGTGCCAGGCCGAGCGCGAACCTGGCGCAAAAGTGACACTGGCACCGGAAACACCGGCCTCTTTATTACTGAAATAAGGATTCACGATACTGGTACCGGTGAAGAACTTGTCTGAGCCGGTGATTGCCTGCTGTTCACCGTTTTGCGTGACTTCAAGAGATTGCGCTGAAGACAATGAAGAAATAGCGAGTAAACAGGCCACACTGAATGACGTTGCGAAAGTATGCATAACACTGAGTTCCTGATGTTGGAAAGGTTATTCAGATTACGCCAAACCACCGCCAAAGTTTTTCAAAAGCTGTGCATAGCACCTATGAATTTTTTTAATAAATAGATGGGTTACAGTTACTTGGAAAGGGCCAGATATCCCCGTGATATACAATTAAAAAGCCCCCGGAGGATCAGGCAATACTTTCACAGGATCAGACTATCGCTTCACAGCAAATTAGCGCTATCTTTTACAGTCAGGGATCTAAAGATTCATATTACGCATTAGCACAATGCATATGCTACCACCACAAAGAATCGCTTTCCCCCTGCATACAAACATTTTGAAACCCGTAATCTGAACAGGCCAGCTTCAAGGGAAATATCATGATTAAGCTTACCGTAAACGGTCGTCCCGAAACCTTTGACGGAGACCAGCAAATGCCACTGTTGTGGTATTTACGAGATGAAATCGCGCTTACCGGCACAAAGTTCGGGTGCGGTATGGCCCAGTGCGGTGCATGTACCGTGCACGTTAATGGCAAGCCGGTCAGATCCTGCGTCACTCCGATGCTGGCTCTGGAAGGAGCCGCTGTCGCCACCATTGAAGCCGTTGAAACCGACAGGGTTGGTGCAGTTGTTCAGGCTGCGTGGATAGAGGAGCAGGCGCCGCAATGTGGTTATTGCCAGTCTGGTCAAATCATGTCTGCGGTCGCGTTGCTGAAAGAGAAACCTGCGCCTACGGATGACGATATTGATGCCGCCATGAACGGAAACATTTGTCGTTGCGCAGCCTATCCGCGGATCCGCAGCGCTATTCACCGTGCGGCAAGGGAGCTGAAATAATGATCATTAACCCTCAACAACAGCAACAACCTGAAGCAGCGCAACACGGTGCTGCCATTACCCGCAGGCAGTTTCTGGCCGGGATGGGCGCACTGACGCTGGCGGTAAACTTTAAAGGCCAGGTTGCGCTGGCCGCAGAAAACGCCGGGTCTGATGTCTTTATGCCCAATGCGTTTATTCAAATCGATAAAAACGGCTTTGTTACGATTATTTCCAGCTACATAGAAATGGGCCAGGGAACCTTCACCGGCCTGGCTACACTGTCGGCTGAGGAATTACACATTACACCGGAGCAACTGCAGGTGACGGGCTCCCCTGCCGATTTAGAAAAATACGGCAATCCAGCGCTGGCGGCGGTAGGTTTTAATGTGCAGGGCACCGGCGGCAGTACTGCTATGGCCGGTGCATGGAATGTAATGCGAACCGCAGCAGCATCAGCCCGTCACATGTTACTTCAGGCAGCGGCCCTTGAGTGGAAAGTCCCGTTTAAAGAACTGGTTGTGGAAGACGGTATCGTTATTCACGAAGCTACGAATAAGCGTGCCGGTTACGGTGCCTTTATCGATGCCGCAGCAGAGTTACCGGTGCCTGATGCGGGTACACTTACGTTTAAAAAACCGGCTGAGTATCAGCGCATCGGAAAAGCGGATGGCATGCGCCGTGTCGACGTGCCGGAAAAAGTAAACGGCAAAGCGGTATATACTCAGGACATCAAGCTACCGGATATGCTGGTAGCCGTCATTGCCCACCCGCCACGTAAGTTCGCTAAAGTAGCCAGCGTGGATAAGGCGCCTGCCATGGCGGTGCCGGGCGTCGTTGCAGTACTGGAAATCCCCGGTGACAACGTGATTCAGGGCGGCGTTGCTGTGCTTGCTAAAAACACATGGATTGCGAAGAAAGGCCGTGATGCGCTGAATATTCAATGGGACAGGAATACCGGTTCACACGCCGGTACCGCAGCCCTGTTTGAAGAATACAGGCAGCTGGCCGCGACGCCCGGGCTTGAAGTAGCAAACACCGGCCCGCAATTAGCTGAAGTGCCTGAAGGCGGTTATGAAATCGATGCGGTATTTGAATTGCCTTACCTTGCTCACGCAGCAATGGAGCCGATGAACGCATTGATTCACCTTCAGGAAGACAGCTGTCATATGTGGAACGGCGAACAATGGCATACCGCAGACCAGGCAGCCATCGCCAAAGAGACCGGTTTGCCGGTTGAGAAAGTGCAGATCACACAGCTGTATGCAGGTGGCAGTTTCGGCCGCCGTGCCGGCCCGGGCTGCGATTTTGTGATAGAAGCAGCCCGAATTGCCAAAGTTGCCCGTGCACAAGGACTAAGCGTGCCAATCAAAATGGTGTGGCTGCGGGAAGAAGACATGGGTGGCATGCAGTATCGCCCGATGACAATACACAACAACAAAATCATGATTAACGCCGATGGCAGTGTGGCTTCCTGGCGCTGGCGTGTTGTGGGGCAAAGTTTCTTCCCCATGCCGGCCACGCAGGTTGACCATACGCTGATGGAAGGTGCTCACGGCCTGCCCTACGCCATTAATAACATGCTGGTAGAACAGCACCTGGTTAAAGGTGATGTACCTGTTTCGTGGTTACGCTCTGTAGGCCATTCACACTCTGCCTTTGTCGGCGAAGTATTGATTGATGAAATTGCCGCTAAAACCGGACAGGATCCTTACCAGTTCAGACGTAAATTACTGGCTGATGCGCCTGAATTTATAAACGTGCTGGATCTCGTTGCTGAGAAATCCGGCTGGAATACGCCACTACCACAGGGCAAAGAGGGCGAAAGGCGTGCGCGGGGTATTGCCATACGTCAGTCGTTTAACACCATCGTTGCTCAGGTAGCGGAAGTCACAGTGCGTGCAGACAACACATACAAAGTAGACAAAGTGTACTGCGCTGTGGACTGCGGCCAGGTAATTAACCCGGTCAATGTGGCGACACAGGTAGAGGGCGGGATCGGTTTTGCTATGTCATTCCTGAAACAGGAAATCACCTTGAAAGACGGTGTGGTAACACAGAGCAATTTCCACAATTATCCGGTTCTTCGCATCAATGAAGCACCTGCAGTGGAAGTATTTACGGTTGACTCCGTGAAGCCGCCAACGGGGATCGGAGAGCCCGGCGTACCGCCTGCCGTTCCGGCTATCTTAAATGCCATCAGCAGCATAACCGGTAAAGTAGTTCGCAGGTTACCGCTGGGCGCTAAAGTGCCGGCATAGTCGCCGGTTGCAAAAATAGCTTCACTGCAGAGATAAAAAAGAGCCGGTGACTTACCTCACCGGCCCTTCTTTTTATTACCGGCGTTTAGCCGCCAGTCAGTCTTGCCATCACGGCTTCTTTTACTCTGCGTCCGTAGTCTTCATCGGCGGCATCGTATTGTGCAAACATGGCTTCCTGTACATCAGCAGTTGCCTGACTTAAACCATCTGCAATATTGCTTACCAGTTGCTGCTTTTGCGATTCGTTCATGATGCGGTACAGCTCACCGGCCTGAGAAAAGTTATCATCATCCTGCGTATCGTAAATGTCCAGCCATGCATCCTGCTCCAGCGGCATGGGTGGCTCTGCATATTGCACAGCTTCTGCCGGCTCACCGGCCATAGCACGGTTGTTCGGATAGAAGTTAGCACCACTACTTGCCAGTGCGGGGTTAATACCGGCAAAAGCACCGTCACGCTGGTAGTTGTGCACCGGGCATTTTGGCGCATTCACAGGGATCTGATTCACATTCGCGCCCACGCGGTAACGGTGTGCATCCTGATAAGCCAGCAAGCGCGCCTGTAACATTCTGTCCGGCGATACACCAATCCCCGGTACTAAATTATTTGGTGCAAACGCCGCCTGCTCCGTTTCTGCAAAGTAGTTATCAACATTGCGGTTCAGCTCAAGCTGCCCGATTTCCTTTAACGGGAAGTCTTTGTGTGGCCATACTTTCGTTAAATCAAAAGGATTTATGTGGTAGCTCCGGGCTTCCTCTTCCGTCATGATCTGTACCTTCACGGTCCAGGATGGATAGTCACCTTTATCAATGCTGGCAACCAGGTCCTGCTGTGCGCCGAAGGCCGGCATTTGTGCAGCTTCTTCAGTGGTCAGCGTTTTAATCCCCTGATTAGTTTTGAAGTGCCATTTCACCCAGTAACGCTCACCTTTACTGTTCCATAAACTCAAAGTATGAGAGCTGTATCCGTTCACATGGCGGTATGATAACGGGATCCCGCGGTCAGACATCAAAATGGTGGACTGGTGCAACGATTGCGGGTTATTCGCCCAGAATTCGTAAACCGCCTGCGGATCAGGCAGATTAGTCCGCGGATTCTTCTTCTGACTGTGAATAAAGTCGGGGAATTTAATCCCGTCCCGTAAGAAGAATACCGGCGTGTTATTGCCCACCATATCCCAGTTTCCCTGCTCTGTGTAAAACTTCACAGCAAAGCCACGGGGATCACGGGCATAATCACTTGAATCCTGGCCGCCGCCTACTGTCGAAAAGCGCAGAAATACCGGTGTTTGCTGACCTTCCTGCTGCAGGAAATCAGCTATCGTATAATCCGACAGGCTGTTGGTCAGTGTGAAGGTGCCGTAAGCCGCACTGCCTCGGGCATGGACGACACGCTCGGGAATACGCTCGCGGTTAAAATGAGCCAGCTTCTCAAACAGGTAGTGATTGTCGAAAGTCACCGGCCCGCGACGACCCGCAGTGCGACTTTGATTATCATTCGCAACCGGCGCACCGTTAGCCGAGGTTAACGTAACAGATTGAGGGTTCTTACCCGAAAATGGACACTGACTCATAATATTATCCTTCTGAACTGACACTATTGTGATGGACAGATTTTTATTTAAGTGCTCAGGTAGCGACTGTTTCTGTCCGTTGAGAAGATTATGGTCGATTACTATTTTTGAATAAAACGAAGTAAATTGATTGCTTAAATTGATTTTAAGGATTAGAAACGTGTAGTTTAATCGGGGCCTAAAAAGCCAGCTATCCCCGGGGATAGCTGGCCCGATAAAGAGAACAAGTTAAGTAATCGCTCAAGGCTTTTCAGGTGCGTCCTGAAGCAATGTTTTAATTGACTCATTACCGGCGAGGTCTGCAAGATCTATCAGATAGCTTTTCTGCAACTCGTCCAGCGTTTGTCCCGCCAGTAGTTGCTTTACTCTGTCTTCTTCACCATTGGCTATCGCCGTTTTCAGTCCGGACATATTGGCTATGGGATTCACTATTGTTTCTCCTCAGCGGTGATTACAAACGTTCACAGAAAACAAAGCCCGCCGGAGGGCGGGCGCTTTACGTTTCGTCAAATTAGCTTTTCATTTTCATCAGGCCTTCGGCCTCAACGGTAAAGGTATTGAAGAATTCCTCTTCCATCTCACCGGTGACACGAACCCGCTCGCCCTTAATCAGTGTGAGCTTGCCATCCTGATCCAGCGGCATGTCATCAAGATCGTCCAGCTCTACAGTCAGCGTTGAGTCGCCTACTTTTAACTGCAGTGCTTTTTTACCGATAGACTGAACTGTGCCCACCAGCACCATTTCTTCGTCATCCACGTCCAGCGAATTTGCAGCACTCAAGTACATATCTGCGGAATGTTGGTCCACATCATCAGCCAGATAGGTTGTTTCCAGCTCGTCCACAAAAACACTTTGTGCCACGATTCGGGAGTCAGTAAATAAACCATCATCCAGCTGTGCGGTTACCATGACATCTTTCCCTTCCAGCTCTTCATATGCCTGTGCGTCCAGGTCAGTATTATGAAGCTCTACGAAAATAGTGCCGTCACCGTAATCCAGCGTGAAGAACTTTGAATCCACATCAGTGACTTCACCAGTGAGCGTGATCCAGGTATCCGGCATATCTGCCAGACGCGTTGTGGTGTTGGAGTCCTGAGCCTGCATCACAGCTTTATTCATCCGGTCACGGGCGTTAGTCTGTTGCTGATTTTCCATTTTCACCGGCTGCATGGCACCGGTCTGTGTTTCAACCTGTTTGGCTGCAGCGGCACCGGCAACACTGGATAAAGTGGCAGTAACAAATACAGCAGCTAATGTTTTCTTCGTGTTCATCATAACGACCTCCTGAATTGATATGTCTTTTGAGAACAATGAATAGTCATTCGGAGTTAACTGATGCAAAGCCAGTGCCGCCCTTTGGGATCAATAAGTTACGAGAAAACGGTGTTTTAAAAGTGATACGGCTACAGAAATATACACGCGAAAAAATGTAGAGTTTACAGACTTGTAATTGGGGGCCTTGAACCATTAACCGCCTCCATCAGATACTGCTTTAAAATATTACCGGCGGGAGACAAGGCAACCCCTCTACGCCGGAGTAAAGAAATATTTCTTTCCACTACCGGATGGGTGAGTTCGATCGCCCGTAATCCCGGGGACATGCGTGCCGGAACTCCTGAACTGGGTAATACTGCCACGCCCAGTCCGGCTTCTGCATAGGCAAAAGCAGATGTCATCTGCATGGGTTCAAGAATAATATCCAGCTTCATATCCTGAGCCAGTGCCGTGCTGTCGATGAGGGTCCGGATCGTCGTCCCCTTGTTCATAGCAATGACCGGTTGATTTGCCAGTTGTGCCCATTTGACAGACTTCTCCTTTGCCAGAGGGTGATTATCAGCACACACCACCACCATGGCATCTTTGATTAGGGTCAGTGCTTCCACTTCTTTATCAGACTGGGCATAGCAAATACCGAAATCAATCCGCTTTTCATTCAGCGCATTGATGATCTCCTGTCCGGCGCAGTCCTGAATGTTTAACCGGATATCCGGATAATCGCTATTGAAACGTTTCAGCACCCGTGGCAGCAAAGAGCTGCAAACTGAGGGCAGCACCGCTATATCCAGCCTGCCCCGCCTTACGGATTTGTAAGTTTTAACGTCGTATATGGCCTGCTCAAAGTCAGCCACCAGCTTTTCTGCCGTGTCACGAAACTCTTCTCCGGCAGGCGTCAGTTCAACCTGGCGGGTATGTCTTCTTACAAGCTGGATCCCGAAATCCTGTTCTAACTGCTGGATCAGCGAGCTTAGTGCTGGCTGGGTGAGACAAACCCGTTCTGCAGCCCGGGTAAAGTGAAGTTCTGTGGCAAGAGCAATGAAGGCTTTGAGATGTTTGATGTTGACCACGTGAGCACACCCAATTAATTAAAATAAACTATAGATTTATACAATTTATTTATTGGAGTTATAGATAATAGAAAATCATAGTATGAATAAAATGTAAACTTTTAATCCAAAAAAGGTTAATTTGATTTCTGAACGTCAGCTCCGTATCAAACAACATCAGATTCCGGCAGCGGGGCTGACAAAGCCCCCGCCTAATTAATAGATTTTCCATATTGAATTATAGAATTAATTGATTTGCCTGATAGATAACCATTCCGCATAGTATGAACAACTTGTAAAAATTAAGTAGCCGGCACGTTACCCTTTCCATCCGCCGGCTTATCTGAGGAGAATCTATGTTTTCGTTGCTCAACGGGATCAAGGTCCTTGATTTAACCACCATCGTTTTAGGGCCCTATGCAACGCAATTCCTTGGTGATTTTGGTGCAGACGTTATCAAGGTAGAGAACATCACCGGGGACTTATTCAGAACCGTCAGACCCGGCCGTTCAGCGGAAATGGGGGCGGGCTTCATCAACTGTAACCGCAATAAAAAAGCCATCGCTCTGGATTTAAAAAGTGAGGGCGGACAGGAAATACTTCAAAAGCTGATCGCAGAAGCCGATGTGGTTGTTCACAACATGCGTACTGCTACGGCAGAGCGTCTTGGCATTGACTATCCTGCGGTAAAGAAGATCAACGATAAAATTGTGTACTGCTTTGCGCCCGGCTACGGTCAAAGCGGCGCGTATGCCCACAAACCTGCTTACGATGACATCATTCAGGCGGAAAGCGGCATTGCCTATCTAAACCGCACATCTGACGGTCAGCCCCGTTTTATTCCCACAATTATTTGCGACAAAGTGGGCGGTATGCATCTGGCCATGTCGGTGCTGGCCGGCATGGTTCACCGCCTGAAACATAACGAGGGCACCTGCATTGAAGCGCCCATGTTTGAAGGCATGGTGTCATTTCTGATGACCGAGCAACTGGCCGGCGAAACTTTTGTACCGCCTCTCGGCGGCACCGGCTATGAACGGCTGAATTCACCCTACCGTAAGCCCTTTCCTACGGCAAACGGCTACATCAGTATTTTGCCCTACAGCACCCGTCACTGGCAGCGCTTCTTCCGCCTGATTGGACGCGAAGATATGACTGAGCACGCCACGGTGACCGATCCGGTAAAGCGGAGCGAAAACGTGGGCTCGCTGTATAAAATTGTCAGTGAAGCCACTCCTGCGCGGACCACGGAAGAGTGGGTCACCGCACTGACTGAGATTGACGTTCCTTTTGCTCCGGTGAACAACATTGATGGCTTACTTCATGACCCGCACCTGTCATCCATCCGCTTTTTCAATGAATACGAGCACCCCTCTGAAGGCCGCTTACGGCAACCCGGCAAACCTTTCAATGTTGACGGAGAAGTCACAGACGATTTACCGCCACCGCTACCCGGCCAGCATACGGTGAGCATTCTTGAAGGATTAGGCTACAGCCACGACGCTATCGATGAGTTACAGAAAAAGAACATCATATTCAGCACTGAACGGAGTGAAAAATGAGTTTCAACATTCAGGCAAAATCATACATTCTCGGTGCAGCTGCGCTTTTTACTTTTGCTTCGCTGAGCGGATGTGCAACGCCCTCTGCTGACAATGACCACAGGTTTGCGGCATTGTCTGCCAAATTAGATACGCTGGTTGAAAACGGCACTATGCCGGGCTCAGTCACCACAATTATTGAGCAGGGTAAGCCGGTTTATCATTATGTGAACGGGTATCAGGATACTGGCAGCAAAACGGCGATGACGGATGATACCCTTTTTCGTCTTTATTCTATGTCCAAACCCATTACCAGTGTTGGCATTATGATGCTGCAGGAGCAGGGTAAGTTGCAGGTGTCCGATCCGGTCAGCAAGTATCTGCCAGCCTTCAAAGACTCACAGGTTTATGTGTCCGGCGACCTTGAGAACATGGTCACGGAGCCGGTAAAGCGGCAAATGACCATTGATGACCTGCTGGCCCATAAATCAGGCATAACCTATCACTTTACCGGCAACACACCGGTTCATCAGTATTACCGGAAATATGGCGTGAAGCGTGATACCCCCGTCGGCACACTGCCAACTGACGGCGCGCCGGCGCGTAATCTCACGGAACTGGCTGAACGACTCGCCGCGGCCCCGCTGCTGAGCCAACCGGGCGAAACGTTTGACTACAGCTATTCCACTACCCTCCTGGGTAAAATTATTGAAACCGTTACCGGCGAGCGGCTGGATAACTGGCTTGAGAACAACCTGTTTACGCCTCTTGGTATGAACAACACCGGCTTTTTTGTCACCGGTGACGATCTCAACCGGTTTGTGACCAATTATCTGATGACTGAGAATGGTCTGAAGGTCATAGAAACGGCACAAAATACGGATTACAGAGATGCAAACCGCTTACTCGATGGCGGCGGTGCACTGGCCGGCACCGCCTCTGATTACGTGGCGTTTGCCACCATGCTGGCAAATAAAGGTACTTATAACGGTAAGCGGCTGTTAAGCGAAGCGTCTGTGGATGCCTTATTTGCGCCACGCATCACCATTGAAGAATTTGGTAACGACGCCCCGATGGCGTTCGGATACGGCTTTGCTATTGGATCACCGGACACCGAAGCTGAAAACTTCATGCCCGACGGGTCTTTCGGCTGGGCAGGTTCCGGCAATACGGTGTTCTGGGTCAACCCCGAAACCCAAAGCCTGGTAGTCTTTATGACGCAGGTTATTACGCCGCCTCCCTTTGCTAAACAGGTACCGTTTCGTCAGTACCTGATTGAAACGACTGCCGCAGAAGCCCGTTAACAGTTTATGTTAGCGCTCACCGGCTTTCTGACCATCGTGACCGTTTTGCTGGCTATCGTCAGCAAACGGCTCTCCCCGCTGGTTGCACTTGTCGCTATCCCTGTAGCGG
The DNA here is from genome assembly GCF_056160625.1 of Alteromonas sp. ABH4_457. Taxonomy (NCBI): domain Bacteria; kingdom Pseudomonadati; phylum Pseudomonadota; class Gammaproteobacteria; order Alteromonadales; family Alteromonadaceae; genus Alteromonas; species Alteromonas sp. ABH4_457. The sequence goes on along the minus strand of NZ_JBSWXN010000005.1, from coordinate 60,413 downwards.
GCGCGCTGATTGCCGGCGAAGGCATGGCGGTACCCGGCTACCTGGTTCAGGGTATCACCGCTATTGCTCCGGTGGCGGTCATGTTCATGTTTGCCATATTGTTTTTCGGCATCATGAACGACAACCATGTGTTTACGCCCTTTATCTACGGCGTGCTGAAAGTGTGCGGCAGCGACCCGAGAAAACTGTTCACCGGTGTCGTGCTGATTACCGCACTGGTGCATCTGGACGGCTCCGGCGCCAGTACCTTTTTAATTGTGATACCCGCGGTATTACCGGTTTTTGATGCACTGAATATTGAGCGTAAAAAGCTGGCAGCACTGGTAGCGATGTCGGCAGGTGTCAACAATATGCTTCCCTGGGGTGGTCCCACCATCCGTGCAGCCGCCGCCCTCGACGTACCGGTTATGGAGCTTTACGCGCCCTTACTGCCGGTGCATCTTTGCGGCTTTGCTTTTGTGCTCCTGATTGCTTACTGGATGGGCCATAAAGAACGGCTGAAACAAAATGCGATTTCAGATACGTCCATCACTTCAGCACAGCAAACCCGCCGGACAGACGTAAAATGGTTCATCAACATTGGGCTCATAGTCATTGTCATAAGCGCCATTGTCGCCAGTCTGCTCCCCCCTGTTGTGGCGTTTACCGGCGGTGCGCTGGCCGCTTTGCTGATTAATGCCCCCTCGCAGGAAGCACAGAAAAAAACCATCGATAACCACGCTGCGCCGGTATTCATGATGGTCAGCATTCTGTTTGCTGCCGGATGTTTTACCGGCGTACTGAAGCACTCTGGCATGCTGGATGCCATGGCATCAAGTGGCAGTACCTTGTTACCTGAGGCATTAACCGGAAATATGCCTCTTGTGGTCGCAGTGTTATCTATGCCCCTGAGCCTGTTGTTTGACCCGGACTCTTTTTACTTCGGCATTATGCCGGTACTGGCAGGCATTGCTGCTGATTCGGGCCTGCCTGCTGTCAGCGTGGCACACGGTGCACTGCTGGGACAAATGACCACCGGATTTCCGGTCAGCCCGTTAACACCGGCGACATTCCTGCTTATTGGTCTTACGCAAATCAGTCTGGCAGATCATCAGCGCTACGCCCTGCCCTTACTGGCCGGCGTGTCGTTATTTATGACGCTGGTAGCCGTGTTGCTTGGCGTGATCCCCTTATAAAAGTCGTTATAGGGTAAAAACATGACGAACACCGATATTAAGATAGTGGAAATGGGTGCCAGAGATGGCCTGCAAAGCGAGCGGTTACCGGTTTCCCTGAACACGAAAATTATGCTCATCAACCAGCTTGCCGGATGCGGGTTAACACATATTGAGGCCGGCAGTTTTGTTCGCCCGGACCGCGTTCCGCAAATGGCGGATACCCCTGCCGTATTTGAAGGCATATCGCGTAAAGCCGGGGTGATTTATTCAGCCCTTACCCCTAACCTGAAAGGCTTTGCGCAGGCGGTAAGTGCCGGAGCAGATGAAGTGGCGATATTCGCTTCAGCATCAGAAGGTTTTTCCCATAAAAACCTGAATTGCGATATTGCCACCAGCCTGATCCGTTTTGCAGAAGTCACCCGCGCGGCGCAACAGGCAGGCATACCGGTGCGGGGGTACATATCCTGCGTTGCGGGCTGTCCTTACGATGGTGACGTTTCACACGCAAGTGTGATTAATGTAACAGAGAAGCTGTTTGATATGGGCTGTGTTGAAGTGTCTTTAGGTGACACCATCGGCACAGGCACGCCGGGACGTATCAGGCACTTACTGAAAGCCCTGTTACAGAGCATTCCGCCACACAAAATTGCCATGCACATGCACGACACCTACGGGCAGGCCATTGCCAACATTTATGTTTCACTGGAAGAAGGCATCCGTACCTTTGATGCCTCTGTGGGCGGCATTGGCGGTTGCCCTTACGCAAAAGGCGCTACTGGCAATGTAGCCACTGAGGATCTCGTTTATCTGCTTGACCGCGAAGGGTTTAACCACGGCATCGATTTACTCAAACTCAGTGAAACCGGATTATGGATAAACAGGGAACTGCAACGACAAAGTACATCCCGCGCCGGTCTGGCAATACTAAACAGGCAGAATGCACAATGAGCCGGGTGTTCTTAAGCCGGTTACTGCTGAGCCAACTTGCAGTTGCCACTTGTCTTCTGAGTTCTCACACAGTGGCAGCCAAAGATTTATCAGGGTCCGGTCGATCCTGTCACTAATGAGCAAATCTATCCGGGTTTTCCACCCGGCAGTGAATACACCAGAGGTGCAGGCTGGGCCGCTTATATGGCCGATCCAATAAATCCTTCGCAACCTGCCAGAGCAGACTTCTGGCGTTTGTGGGCATTTAATCAGGCGGAATGGGATACATGGACATTTGACTGGCACACAGATTATCAGCGGGCAGGAAATGCTCTCTCCCCGCGTATCGACGCCACAGAAACGGATTTGTCTGCCTTCATGCAACAAGGCGGAAAACTCATTATTTATCATGGCCTGGCAGACCCGGTTGTATCGTCAACCGATACAGCACGCGATTTCCGGGAGGCCGCGGCAGATACCGGATCGCCTTTTAATGCCAGATATTACGAAGTGCCGGGTATGTCTCACTGCGCCGGCGGCCCGTTTATCAGCGAATTTGATGCTTTTCCTCCCCTGCAACAATGGGTTGAGCACGGCACTGAACCCGGCGTCATCGACGCACCGGTAAACGGTAAGTCAAAAGAGACTTTTCAGGTAGCTCCCGCCAAAACCATAATTAAATAGCGTCTATATTGGATTATGAAAAAATTGAGCTGATCCCCTCAACACCAAACCATTATATTTCAGAAACTTAAAACCCATTCATATTAAAAATTTGTTAATTAATAGTATAAATTAATTTAACTTATTGATATCACCATGGTGTGATGAGAACTGATAAGGACTGCCGGCCAGGAGCTGGCAAACACATAAAACAGGACGGCATTAGTGGTTGCCGTCCGACCAGATTCAGGACTAAACATCATGTTCAGCACATCAAAAAAGCATCCGCTCTTAAGAAGCAAGCTGCAACTCGCCGTTCTCGCCGCTCTGCTTAACCCGGCAACATCAACAACTGTTTTTGCTCAGGACAAAGAAGAAAAAGACGTTGAAGTCATCAGAGTGACCGGTAGTTATGTAACCCGCGATGCACAGGCTTCCATGTCATCACCCATCCAGATTGTCGGCAGTGAAGAAATCCTCAAATCCGGCTTTTCCGGTGTGGACGATATCATTGTAAACAACACGGCGAACACGGGTAGTGTGGGCGGCGTAAATAACCTAGCCGGCGGTGGCTCAGAATCCCGTCAGACCCGTTCTGCTAACTTGCGGGGTCTGGGCCCCTCTTCCACGCTGGTATTGCTTAACGGACACCGTGTTTCTTCACAGGAAATGGATGCTAAACGTAACAGTTACACCAACCTTGCCGCCTTAGTTCCCACTATCGCGGTGGGAAGAATTGAAACCGTACTGGACGGCGCATCTGCCATTTATGGTTCTGATGCCATAGCCGGCGCCATGAATATCATAACCGATGATCGCTACGAAGGTGTGACGGCCAGCTGGCAACATACGGCAATTGAAAACGCACCGGCTAATTTGCTGCAATTTAAACTGGGTGGCGGAAACGACAAGTTTCACGGCATGATCGCCAGCAGCTACGAGTACAAATCAAATTTGCAGAATTCAGATCGCGCTGTCACAGCCACTAACAACACCTCAGGTACAGCGCAGCCGGGCAACTTCGTACTTACAGAGCGCCCTGTCAGCGCTGACGGTTCAGATGTCATCATCGATAATGGCGTAAACGGACCGGTAAACTATTCCGCCCTGTACGACCAGATTTCAGCAGATACAGGCAGCAACAGAGTGACGCTGGCCGATCCGCACTGTACCGCCGAAGGCACCGGCGGCATTTATGTTGGCAGCAATCCGTTTCCCTACGGCACTTGCCAGTTCAGCTACCAGCAAATGAACCCGATCATGCCAGAATCTAAGACCTGGTTAACTTATGCATCAGCCAATTACCTTGTAAATGATGAGCATGAGATGTTCTTCGAAGGCCGCTTCTATAAGCAGGAAGGTAATCGCTATGGTGTCGCCAGTATGCCCATCTCACTGGGATCCCCTGTTGTCCCGGCGGAAAACCCATATAATCCTTTCGGCGTTGATGTCCAGTTCAATGGCCGTGTGCTGGGAATTAATGCGGATTACCGTCTCGCAGAATCTGACGTGGACGGTACCCATTTAGTATTAGGGGGGAAAGGTGAGCTGGGCTTCTCTGACTGGCAGTACGAAGTCAGCGGAGTGTGGAGTCAGGAGCGCACACTGAATACAGAGCCGGACACGGATCTGCAAATGTTGCAAAATGCTTTAAATGGTTATGGTGGCGCAGATTGCCAGACAGATCCGTTTGGCAATCCAAGCAGCGCTGAAACCGCCGGTGAAGGAAACTGTGTCTGGTTCAGCCCATTTGGTAAAGATCAGCTTACCCATGACGACCGTGTATTTTACAATCTGTTGCAACCCGGCCGCTCTTCGGATGAAGTGATTTATCAAATCTTTGAATTTGTGGCAAATGGCTCATGGTTTGATTTACCCGGCGGAACGATTGGTGTGGCTATTGGCGGGCAAACCAGAAAGGAAACCCGTAAAGTTACTGTTGATGCGGCGACGCAGGCCGGACGCTGGGGCTTTACCGGCAAGCAGTCTCCGGGACAAGGCTCACGGACCATCGATGCTGTCTTTGCAGAGTTATTCCTGCCCTGGACACTGGATTTAGATATGCAACTGGCGTTGCGCTATGAAGACTACGGGCGCTTCACCACTACTGATCCGAAATTAGGTCTTAACTGGCGTGCTACCGACGACCTCACCTTCAGACTCTCTGCCAGTACCGCTTTCAGAGCACCGTCTCTGGCGCACTCAGTGGGGAATCAGTCATCTTCCGGCGTCAGCCAGACTATTGATCCGCTGGACCCGAATGACAACGGGACTTTCCGTGTAATCAATACAATTGCCAATCCCGACCTGGAGCCGGAAGAATCAACAAACGTTAATATCGGCATGACCTGGACAGTAACAGATGAATTAACCACATCGATAGATTACTGGAGCTTTGAGTTTGAGAATCAGGTAACGGCAGAAACAGCAACTCAGGTGATAGAGCGGGATCCAAACGGGCCTGATTTGATCAGGGATGCTGATGGCCGGTTACTGGCGGTAAACGTGGGATATTTCAATGCGGGTAAAACCGAAACAAACGGCATTGACTGGCGTCTGGATTACCGTACAGAAATCATCGAAGGTCACATTCTCAGCATCAGCAACTCGCTGACCTGGATTAACGAGTACACCGTGCAGGTGGGCCCGGACCAACCCGTGTATGACGTGGTAGGACGCAGAAACGACAACAACCCCGGTTCTGTTGCACCGGAATACCGTGACACTATGCAGGTATCCTGGCTGCACAACGCCCACTCCGCAAACGTCACCATGCGCTTTGTTGATGGTGTGGAAGATGACGTGTTTCTGCCGATGAACTACACCACGCCATGGGGACAGATCAGTTCATCCACGGTGATTGATGCGCAGTACGCGTTCCGCTTTGGCGGCAACGAACAATATCAGATTGCTGTGGGTGCCGTGAACCTGTTCGATCGCGAACCACCGGCAGCCTTTTTCACCAAGTACCTGTCTACCGCCGCCGACCCGTTAGGCCGTCAGGCGTATGTGAGACTGTCTTTTGAACTGTAAAAAGTGAATGGAGAAGCAGTGCGCCTGGCGCACTGCTTTTAGTTGCCATATTGCCATTAGCGGTAACTATGTCAGTCATTACAACATCATTTCAAATTGGCGTAGCTTTGAAACGAATGTGGGCAACTTTTGCCTTTGCAGTGAATTTAAATACTCATCTACTGACATCGGTGGATTTTTTAATGAGCTTCTTTGCCTTTTGCGGCCAACAATGCCCGGCCGGGCTCTAATTCAAACATGTCAGACAAAAACACATCCGGATGTATAGCAGACAAGCCAAATGGTGTTAGCTTATCATTCGGAAAGTCTTTTATATTAAATGTCACAATTCCTTCGGCCTGCCCTTTAATTGCTGCTGCAACAATATGGCGATCATCCTTATCGGGTAACTCTATTCCTTCAATAAATGGCTCATAGCCTTCAACAACACAGTCAGGAACATGGCGATTCATTAGTTCCCGTGTCCGCTGTAACTTCTCAGCAGGAATGTCAGGCTGCATTTTTTAACAAATTTCGCGTCCACTCATCGTGAATTTGCTCTGTCCATCTCGCACGATACAAACCTGTTTGCGCCAAATACAGCAAATAACTTCGAAGTGGCGCTGGATACATAACACATGCATCCAAAATTACAGTGTAAGTTGTCATTTAATAACCTAAATTCAACTCCTGATCGAGTGCTGACAGCTCATCAAGGCTGGCAAGACGTTGTTCATCGAGTTGACGCTTGTATTGCATCACATCAACAAACGCCACCTTTCTTCGATTACCAGTTCTTGCGTAAGGCAAGTCACCAGAATCAAGTATTTTGATAAACGTCGGCCGCGACATATTAAGCATATCCGCTGCCTCTTGCGTGGTTAACTCAGCTTCTATTGGAGTAATATTGACACTATTACCCAGACCGAGTTGAGTCAGCACTTCAATCATTAATTTCACTGCACTGGCAGGTAATTGAACAGAGTGAGTTTTACCGTCTTTACCTACCACACTAAAACTTTGTGCATCGCCATTCACTTCCAGCACGGCTGAAAGTTCCTGGCTGCTTAATTTAGCTAATGCAATTTCTTCGGCACTTGGCAACGACTGTATGTTTAGCATTACTTTGGTCTCATTTATTTGTTTGTCTTTTATCATTTAAACAACAGAGGCCCATCAGGCTCAAACCATTAAGTGGAACCGACTAAAGCTTATTACAGGAAATTATCCGAAATATTCGAAAACCTGTCAACTTTCGAAATATTCGAAAACCCATTCAAGAAAATCATCCGGGGTTTATTAACCACTGCGCTTTAACCCTGACAACTTACGGCAATACAATACCGGCAGGAAGCCGCCCCCAATCAGGATGACTATTCTTAATAACTCGTACTCTACAAACCAATGAGGTTTGAAAAACGTGAGTACAATTATTACAGACGTCATGCCAGTGAATGCATAAGACTCCCCTACAATCCCTCAGAGATTTGCTCCAGCGAACGTCCTTTGGTTTCCGGAAACAGTTTAACCACCAGCACCAGGCTGATGAGCGCGAATATACCGTAGGAGGCAAAAGTGACGGCGGCACCGAGATTCATCAGCTCCCAGGGAAACAAAAACTGGACCAGGAAGCTGGAGAGGGAGTTAACTACGCCCACCACGGAGATGGCGAGGGCCCTGCTCTGGTTAGGAAATATTTCTGCCAGCATGGCCCACATGACAGGCCCTAAAGACATGGCATAGGATGCCACAAATGCCAGTAATCCAAAGAGAACCACTGGTGCATTCATATTAATGCCCTTACTTAACAGCACCCGCTGATGCTGACTGTATTGTTCCTGTCCCAGTGCATTTATTAAAGACTGCTTAAAGGAAACGTCTGAAGAAAATGCCTTGCCGGTGAGTGGCACAAGTTGTGTGGCCAGAGCCGGATCGCCAAGTGAAATTTCAGCCACTTCCACAGAATTCAGTTCATAAGTAGCTTGTTTAAAGCCCCAGCTACAGATTGCCATGCTCAGCATCACTCCGCAGAGTCCGGTTACAAGCAACGGTTTTCTGCCCCAACGGTCAATGGTCACCATAGCAATAATGGTAAAAACAATATTGATTAATCCTATCCAGATCGCCTGCATAAAAGCCGCATCGGTGCCGACTCCGCTATGCTCAAAAATGGTCGGGGCGTAGAAAAATATTACGTTAATACCCGTGATTTGTTGTGACACTCCCAGTATTAATCCGACAATGAGAGGAAAGCGCATGCGGGGTGCGACCAGAAATCCAAGCCGCTGCCGCCATCGCCAGTGTTTGTTTTCTGATAACTGGCTCATAGCCGCGAGCTGTCTTTCAGCCTGCTCATGACTGAACAGTTTTCTGACAACCTGTCCGGCTTCTGCCTGACGATTTTTAAGCATGAGCCAGCGCGGACTGCGGGGCACTTTGAACAACAGCACTAACCATATGGCCGCCGGTATCATTTCCAGTCCCAACATGTAACGCCAGCAGTTGTCACTGATCCCAAGATCACTTACCCATTGCGCATCACTGCCACTGAGCTGAAGGAAGGCGTAATTGCTGAAATACGAAAGTGCCAGACCCGTGACAATATTGAGCTGGTTTACTGACACCATTTTGCCGCGATTTTCCGGAGCGCTGATTTCAGCGATATACACCGGCGCAATTAACAGTGAACAAAATGCCATGCCGCCAAGAAATCTGGCGCTTACCAGCATCCAGTAATTCACCGACAGAGCTGAGGCCAGAGCGGAAACCAGATACAGCCCAGCAATGATGATAAGGGTTTTTCGCCTGCCAATAGCGTCACTGACCGCACCGGCACAGCACATGGCTATTAATGCGCCCAGTGTGGGAGAGCTGACAACAAACCCCTGCTGCCAGTCTGACAACCCGAAGGCTAAATCAATGAAACCGATAGCGCCGGAAATTACGCTGGCATCGAAGCCAAAAATGAACCCGCCAAGCGCTACAATGAGTGTGTAACGCAGCGAAGGAGAAAGCCTGTTAAGCATGGGGTGCCGGTCCCAGCGAATCCCGTAAGATTAGTTCAGGCTCAAAGATATGCGTGACAGGTTGAGGACATTTGATGTCGTAAACATGTTCCAGCACCCAGTGCGCTGCCATTTCGCCCATGGCACGTACCGGGTTGCTTACCGTAGTCAGTTTGGGATACAGATAGCGACAGAAAATGGCATTATCAAACCCCACTACCGACAACTGTTCAGGTAAATCGAAACCCGCTTCTCTGGCGGCGGTCATTGCCCCTGAGGCCATCTCATCGTTGGCGCATACCAGTGCAGTCATATCCGGATGCTGAGCCAGCAGGCTGGCAAACCCTTCCTGACCTGACGACTCATGATAGTCTCCCTCAAACATCAGTGAAGACTCAAAACTAATACCCGCTTCTGCTAATGCCTTTTTATGTCCGGTTAACCGGTCCGAGGCATCTGCTTTGAAAAGCGGTCCGCTGATGTAGCCGATATTCCGGTGACCTTTGTCCAGTACCGCTTTTGTTGCCAGATAGCCGCCATCCACGTTATCAGCGACAAAACACTTATCTTCCAGACCGTTAACTTTACGGTTCACCACCGCCACCGGTACAGATGTTTTGCTTAAGGAAATCAGATAGTCATCAGTCACAGCTTCAGCATGGACAATCAATGCGTCACAACGCCGGCTGGTCAGAAAATCGATGGCGTCTGTTTCACGGTTTTCATCTACGTGGCCCGCGGTGATAATAACGTGCTTGCCATGTTTTTTAAGGATCAGCTCTATGGTGCTCATCAGATCACCAAAATAGGAGCCGTGCAGTTCAGACACCAGTAAACCCACACTGTTTGTGCGGTTTGAAGCTAAAGACTGGGCGATAGCATTAGGCTTGTAACCTAACGCTTCCATTGCATCCACGACCTTTTGCCGCGTCCGGTCACTGACTTTGGCATTGCCATTCATCACCCGGGACACTGTAGCCAGCGAGACTCCTGCCGCTTTAGAAACTTCGTAAATGGTTGCCATAATAAAAATACTGCGCCTTCATCATGCCACCAATTTACCGGTTATTTGCGGGTTATCAACTCTTTATAAGCAAATCCGCTTTGCTTGATGATGCGTCGTCCGGATTCATAGTCTGTGTAGACCAGTCCGAATCGCTTACTGTAGCCAAATGCCCATTCAAAATTGTCCATCAGTGACCAGGCAAAATAGCCACGTATATCCACGCCCTGACGCATGGCTTCATCCACCGCATTTAAGTGAGTGTGAAAATAGGCTACACGGTCGTCGTCGTGCACCTGATCGTTGATCAGGATATCATGCATCGCGGCTCCGTTTTCGGTGATATAAACCGGCGGCAGTTGATAACGCTGATGCAGCGACACCAGCAATTCAGTGAACGCTTCCGGCCGGATTTCCCATCCCATATCTGTAACCGGTACATCACGGGGTGGCTGCGCGATGAAGCTGCCATTGCCATTATCACGGTATACTGTCGGCGAATAATAATTGACGCCCAGGTAATCCAGCGGTTGGCGGATTAATGCCATGTCGTCCGGCAGGATTTCAGGCCGTTCTTCCGGTGCCAGTGACAGCAGAATATCCGGGTATTCACCGGTTAACACCGGCTGCAAATACCACTGGTTGTGATAGGCATCAGCCTGAATGGCAGCTCTTATATCATCAGCAGACGGTGACGCAGCAATACAGGTAGAAAAATTCAGCACAATGCCATGAATGCCGTCGGGACAGCAGGCACGCAAGGTTTTCATGCCAAGACCATTGGCCATTAATATATGGTGTGCTGCCTGTCTGCCATTTTTAACACCGGTAATACCAGGCGCATGCACACCGGTTTCGTATCCCAGATAAGCTGAACAAAAAGGCTCATTGATGGTAGCCCAGGCATAGACCTTATCGCCCAGAGCGCTGGCAACAACGTCAACATACCGGGCAAACGCCCGGACAGTATCGCGATTTAACCACCCGCCCTTGTCCTCAAGGCACTGCGGAAGATCCCAGTGATAAAGGGTAACAAAGACTTTTATCCCTCTGCTGTGCAGCCAGGTTACCAATTCAACGTAAAAGGCCAGCCCCTCCTCATTCACTGTTCCCTCATCATTAATAACTCTGGGCCAGCACACAGACAACCGGTAGGCATCCACGCCAAGGGATGCAATAAGCTCAGCATCTTCCCGCCACTTTTCGATATGCCTGCAAGCAATATCGCCGTCAGATCCATCGCTGATGGCACCGGGCTTTTTGCAAAAAAGATCCCATATGCAATCATCCCGCTGATGCCTGCCACCTTCAATTTGATAGCTTGACGTAGCAACGCCAAACAGGAAATCGCGATGCCACATCGGGCTGTCATCAGGTAACTCAATTTTTTTCATATCTGTTCCCGGCAGGCAAACCAGTTTCGTTATTCAGGATTGAACTTGTTAACGCTTCGTGTAATCATCATGAAAAAATGTAAGCGCTTTCAAATAACGTTATTACAAAATGTAAGCGCTTTCAAATCTAACTATGAAGGTTCTTACATTATGCGAAAGACTTTGCTCTCGACGGTCGTTGCCTCCGTTCTGCTGGCAGCCTGTGTTTCTTCCACAGATAACGCAGACAGTTCGTCAGTCTGGCCTCACCTGGATATAGCCGTTAAACCGGACCAGGCGACGGAAGACAGAGTGTCTGCTTTGTTAGCGTCAATGACTGTTGAGCAAAAAGTCGCACAGGTGATCCAGCCTGAAATCGGCAGTATTACCCCGGAAGATATGCGTCAATACGGCTTTGGCTCTTATCTTAACGGCGGAGGCTCATTTCCCGGCAGTAATAAACATGCAACGCCGCAGGAATGGATAGATTTGGCAGAAGCCATGTATCAGGCTTCTGTTGACGACAGTAAAGACGGCTCCACGATTCCAACCATGTGGGGAACAGATGCGGTACACGGTCATAATAATGTGATTGGTGCCACGCTGTTTCCCCACAACATTGGTCTTGGCGCTGCGAACAATCCGGCATTGATGGAAAAAATAGCTAACATCACGGCGCAGGAAGTCATGGCCACCGGTATCGACTGGGTATTTGCACCAACGGTTGCCGTAGTCCGTGACGATCGCTGGGGCCGCACATATGAAAGTTACTCGGAAGATCCTGAAATCGTAAAAGCGTATGCTGCGTCTGTGGTTAAAGGCCTGCAAGGCCATGCTGATGCCGGTGATTTCCTGGGTGACGAGCGGGTGATCAGTACAGTAAAACACTTCGTTGGCGATGGCGGCACAGTGAAAGGCGACGACCAGGGTGACAACATCGCTACCGAACAAGCCCTGTTTGAAATTCACGCCCAGGGATATGTGGGCGGCCTCACTGCGGGCGCACAATCAGTGATGGCATCGTTTAACAGCTGGCACGGCAAAAAACTACATGGTCATGAATACTTACTGACAGACGTGCTGAAAGACCGCATGGGGTTTGACGGCTTTGTGGTGGGCGACTGGAACGGGCATGGACAGATTAAAGGCTGTACTAACGACAATTGCGCCCGGGCGATTAACGCTGGCCTCGATATTTATATGGTACCTTCCGACTGGAAAGCGCTTTACCACAATACTGTAGCGCAGGTGAAAAACGGCACCATCAGCAGCGCCCGGTTAGACGACGCAGTAAGACGCATTCTGCGGGTAAAAATGCGGGCAGGACTTTTTGATAAAGCCAGCCCTGCTCAGCGCCCGCTTTCCGGTAGGCAGTCTCTGATTGGCAGTGAAGAACACAGAAAAGTCGCCCGTCAGGCCGTTAAGGAATCCCTGGTTTTACTGAAAAACAAACAAAACCTGTTACCACTGTCTGCAAGCGCGAGCATTCTGGTGGCCGGTGATGCGGCTGACAACATTGGCAAGCAATCCGGCGGCTGGACAATTACCTGGCAGGGGACGAACAATACCAATGACGATTTCCCGGGTGGCAGCTCTATTTTTGATGGTATTTCACAGTACGCAAAGCAAGCTGGCGGCAATGCCACACTTTCAGTTGATGGCAGCTATAGCAGCAAACCCGATGTAGCCATTGTCGTATTTGGCGAAGAGCCGTATGCAGAAGGTGTGGGCGACAGAGAAACACTCGCCTACCAGCCAGGTAACCAGAAGGATTTAGCCTTACTGAAGAAACTGAAAGAAGACGGGATCCCTGTGGTATCGGTGTTTGTTTCTGGCAGGCCGATGTGGGTGAATGCTGAACTGAATGCTTCAGATGCGTTTGTTGCTGCCTGGCTTCCGGGATCCGAAGGGGCGGCTGTGGCAGAGGTATTATTCGGCGATGATGATTTTAAAGGTAAACTGCCCTTCTCATGGCCGGCATCACCCCTGCAGATAGCCAATGTGGGAGATGATGATTACGCCCCTCTCCTGCCCTATGGTTTTGGTTTAACCTTCAGCGACAAGAATGTTCTGCCGGACAACCTGAACGAACAAGATGAAAGCCTGAAGCAACAATCTGCAGAGTCTGTTGCCATTTTACAGGGCGGCGTCCGCGCGCCATGGTCGTTACAGCTTACCTCAAACAATGAACGCAAAACTGTTGCCGCCAGCGCTGAATCCTTCGACAGCATTACTTACCGCACCAGCGACAAAGTGGTACAGGAAGATGCGATCACCGTCACCTTCGATGGAAAGACGCCGGCCGGTGTTGCTTTCACGCGCAATGAAAAAGCTGAATTAGTTGCGTCGAATGCGCATTCAGAAAACCGTGCGCTGGTTTTCAGTGTCAATGTCTCGCAACCTTTTTCAGATGATGTTTTCGTTATCTTGTGTTCTGAACAGCAAGACGGCGATGAAGCCTGCCCGTCCGGCGTCAATATCGCACCGGCGCTGTCGAGCTTAGAGGCTAACAGCTGGCAGTCACTGGCGTTGCCCCTTAAATGTTTCGCCTCCGCTGACATAAACACACTGACAACTGCCTTCGCCCTGCGCACATCAGGTAGCGGAACGTTAAGCCTTGCCGATGTGTTTATTCAGCAAGCGCCAGAGCACTCAAGGGTGCTGGCATGTGAGTGATGAAGTAGCAGTCATGGCCGCCATTACAATGGCGACCATGACGTGAACGTTGAAAATCACGATCTGGCGACGAGAGTAAAAAACAAGCACTCACCGGTCCTCTAACCGGTTGTAATCCAGCAGTCCGCCGTCAATGGGATAACGGGCTTCTGACCATCTGATAAGCTCATCACTGAATGACCAGAACTCAGGGTTGGTGCGGCGTACCCCTACTCTGTCTAACAGACGCTGATAGTCACTTTCGTTTTTCACTTCGCTCAACTGTTTTACGACCTGTGGAATATCTGAGGCATTAACTTGCCAGAACACATCCGGGTAGCTGCCCAGAAAGCCCTGAACCAGGGTTAATGAATCGTTGGCGTGGTCACGGTTCTTATCTTCTTCAAACAAGCTGCTTACGTTAAAGTGTGCGCTATTTCTCAGTACAGTAAACACCTCGAAGTCTTCCGGTTTCTCGTCACTTCGCACCATAATCATGGTGATCTCCGGCATGATTGTGGCTTGCTGAGCAGGTAATTCGTCTATGGTAGCCAGCGCGGCAAGCTGCTCTTCGTTAAGTACATCACTGTGTAATCCGGTATTTTCCGGCTGAACATGCTTGAGATAAGCAGCCAGAAGGCGGTACAACTCCCCTTTGGGTTTGCCGGAGTCGTATTCAATCCCGGTGTCCTGCTCAAAGCTGTTGATATCGCCCTCGATGTAATCCGTCAGTTCCGGCCCGGCATGCTGATACCAGTCAGCTAACTGGGTACGGCGGGTTTCAGGCGGCAGTAATGTCAGGAAATTCGATTCCCCTTCCATTCGCAGGAAATCCATATAGAGCCTTGTCATCAACTGATGACCATAATTGCCATACACATCAAATCCGGCCACCAGCAAATAATGGATGCGCTCAAGCAGTGCGTAATCAATCACCCATGCGGTTTTCGGGGGGGTACCCACCATCCCTTTCACCACGGTGGCGTTGTCGAAATGACGAAATACGGTCAGACTGGCGTTAGTATTTTTGCCGTCGCCGGCCCAGACACTTTGTAAACTCAGGTGTTCACCCTGCGTAAACGCTTCATTAAGAAATGTCGTTCTGGCACGCATGTACTCGCCCTGGCGACGGGCGTATTTCACCCAGCTTACCGCCAACGCAGTACTGTCTTTTTCTGCCGGCAGATGCAGATTTTCCCGTTGGGAGGCATAGAATTCATTAAGCTCTTCTGAAGCCGCGACTTCCGGATCGACAAAAAACACCCAGAAACGGTCATTGATGACATTCAGTGCGACCTGGCCACGGCAGACCGGCCCTTTGATATATCCCATGATGGTATTTTGTGCCCGCTCCAGCATGAAACGGTACCGGCTTTTCACCGGTAACAAAGTAAAGGACGTGAGAGGGTTTGCCGCCACATCCGGTTTATAAGAGGGTAATGCCGGCACATCAAAGTCCGCGTCCACAAACCAGGCCTGCCATTTAGCCCGTAAATCATCATTAATCACATAGGGCTGATGGGTTTTGCTGACAATGGTTGAGAACACAGGCTGGAGCCTGTACCACACCCTATCAACGCCGGGATCATCGAAGGGCCGGCGGGTTGCGATTACCGCAAGCGGTTTGCCCGGCGGCGTGGCTGACCGCACCAGGTTAAAGAACTGCGGCGTTTCGCCTTCGGGACTCAGGCCGTCAAAATACAAATGAGTGGTGAACAGATGCTCATAAATATAACGCGCAGATAATTTCGCTTTGTTGTTATCTGCATTCAGCCACGTTTCCAGCTCCGATACTTTAGCAACAGTCTTTTCGTCTAACGAAGGAGATTCAGGTAAAGGTGCATTGTGCTGCAGCCATCTTAGCAGTGTCAGTTCTTCTTCAGCATTCAGGTTCGGTAAGGCATAAGGCATGCCCCCAAGAGGCTGATCTGCAATATAACGCCCCATTTCATCAAGTGTCGGACATTGCTGCTCTCTGTTTAAGCTGATATCGAAACCGTCTCCCAGGTGGGTGGTATCAGGTTGCGGATTGGCCCGCTTTAATAACAGCATCTGCGCCAGCACAGAGGTTTGCGTTTCCTGCACAACGTCGCTGTCTTCATCAGGTAAAACAGAAAAGAAACCACGCTTGCGCCAGGCGTCTTCAGAATGCGCATCGATAAATAACCGGTTCGGCTGGGCGGCAGTTAAGCGGGTACCTTCGTAAACCTTCTCTTTATTCGCTCCGCGGGCAATACCTTCCGGCGCTGTCATTTTCAGCTGGCAGGGAGCGTCATAACAAGCGTGACATACCACACAACGCTTCGTCAAAACCGGGCTGACCTCATGCTCAAAGAATTGTGCAGGTAAGGGTTCTGTCGCCACAACCGTATCAGGGTTATCAAATAGTGGCGCTTCTGCTGCAGACCATTGCCAGATTGCCACACCGGCGATTAAAACAGCCAGCACCAATGCCGCCTTCCCCTTACTAAACCAATTCATGCTTCGCTTCCCGTAATGCCCGGCGCACAGTCTACCACCCATTTACTCCTGCTCCATCTATCCATAGTGAAATCCTGTCAAAGGTTTAATATTCAGCCGCTGACCCGCAAACTCAAAGCCGGATGCATGGTGAGCGGTTAATCATGCTGTATACTGGCTGCAACACTATTATTTTATGCATTCATCATGTCCCGGCCACTGACCTATTTATCTCATTACCCTCAACATCTTCAGGATCAGATCCGCCACCTCATCGACAAAAATCAGTTGGGGGACTGGCTCCGCTCCCGTTACCCGTCCGTGCACAACTTCAACAATGACCGTGATTTGCGTGAGTACGCCATGGACATCAAAAACCGTTACATGAAGAAAACCCAGCCATTAAGCAAAGTCGTTTACGACGGTAGAATTCATATCGTGAATCACGCGCTGGGGTTGCACTCCTATGTATCGAGAAATCAGGGCGGGAAGCTGAAAAGTAAGAACGAACTGCGGGTCAGCGATTTATTCAAAAATACGCCGGAACCTTTTTTGAACATGATAGTGGTGCACGAACTGGCTCACCTTAAAGAAAAAGATCATAATAAGGCGTTCTATCAGCTTTGCCGCCATATGCAGCCTGACTACCACCAGTTAGAGTTTGATGTAAGGGTTTATCTCACCGAAATGGACACTAACGGAACAGTATTCTGATAAGGCCTTGCATATAAAAAAGGCCGCAAAGCAAAATGCAATGCGGCCTGAACTCATGTGGTCCTGTTATTTTTATCAGAACGTATACCGGGCACCGAGGGTATAACGCGGACCATATTGACGGGCGTAAAGGAATTGATCTTCAAAGCGGCCGTAGCCACGTTCAGTCTCGTTATTTACATTCACGCCTTCAACAAACACGGTGAAATGTTCGTTGAAATCGTAGTTGATGCTGAAGTCCCACTGACCGAAAGAGTCTGCCTGTGTTGGCGGTACATCAGATGAACCCTGTGCCTGCCCCATGCCCTGCAGATAGCCTGCACGCCATGCATAAGTCACTTTTACCGACAACGCTTCTTTTTCGTAGAACATCTGGAAGTTGGCAGAATCACCGATACCCACCAGCGGGTTCTGACCGCTTTCGAGAATATAGGGGTCATACTTCACATCACCGTCGACCAGCGTACCGTTCACGCCCACACCGAAACCGGTGTCACCGAAAGTATGCTGAACGGCCAGTTCAATACCATCCACTGTGCGGGAATCCGGCAAATTTCGCGGCTTGGTCACACGCCACGTGATGAGTGGATCATCAGCATTTGGCTCAACAACACCTTCTGCGTTAGCGTAGCCGTTATCCTGGAAATACTGGAAGATGGCACTGTCTGTGGCCTGCACACCATCAGCTTCAAGAGCCGCAACGGCTTCGTTCCACCGCGGTCCCTGGTAAATATCACGCAGTCCTTCGAAGGTCTGATCGCCCCCGGTGGTTTCGATATACTCACTCACCTTCTTGCGGAATAAGCCGACGGAGGCATAGCTGTCTTCGCTGTAATACCATTCCACTGACAAATCGAGGTTTTGCGACTCGTAAGGTTTCAGGCTGGTGTTACCTTCAGACGCGGTGCGGGCACCAATTTTGGGGCTGCCGCTAAATGCACGGCCACCTTGCAGCAAGCCAATAGGCGCACGGGTTATCGATTTACCCCAGGAGAAACGGGCTACCACGTCTTCTGTCACGTCCACTTTAATGTCGAACATGGGCAGCAGAATGTCATATTCACCGGTGAAATCCTGCAGGATAAGTTCCGACTGATATTCAGTGATCCACTCAGAGGGTGCGACCCAGTTTACCTGCGTGGGCACACGCACCTGCGCGGAACTGGGCACTTCAGTTTCTTCATAGCGCACACCGGCATTCACCTGCACATAGAAATCACCAATATCAAAATCCCACTCGGTTTGTACGTAAACAGAATCGGTGATCTCTTCAACAAAATTCACCGTTGGCGCATTAAAGAAAGGATCGATGGAGTAAACATTGCTGTCACCGGTCACGTCTGCCGTAAGG
The DNA here is from genome assembly GCF_056160625.1 of Alteromonas sp. ABH4_457. Taxonomy (NCBI): domain Bacteria; kingdom Pseudomonadati; phylum Pseudomonadota; class Gammaproteobacteria; order Alteromonadales; family Alteromonadaceae; genus Alteromonas; species Alteromonas sp. ABH4_457. The sequence goes on along the minus strand of NZ_JBSWXN010000005.1, from coordinate 42,093 downwards.
TAAGCCAGCTGCCGGGTGATCGCTTCGTCAAAGCTGTAGGTGTAAAAGTAATTCGGATTCAGCGCATCACCGCCGCCACTGAATGCATCGAGGAAATCACCGGTATCATGGCGGGCAAACATGCTGTCCGGGAAAATTTCGGTATAGGACGGGCTGAAGCCGGGTCCGCCACGCAAACCACCCCAGGCGTCCGTTGCACCCAACGACTGTTCGGTACGGGCATAACCAAAGTCGACTTTCACCAGCGGAATGCTGTCAAAAACCGAGTTGTACCAGGTACTGTCGATTTGAAGCTGTTCAATATCCGAACGGCCCTGATTACGGGTAAATTGACTGAAGTTAGAATCTATTTCACTGGGCATCAGCTCGTTGGTGCCGTTATTCCAGTTGATGTAATAACCCGGAATATCACCTTCCCGATAGTCATACACCTTGGAAATCAACTGATCGGAACCAAGAATGACCTGGCCACTGCCGCCCAACCCTTTGTCCTTACCGTTATCAATCTGATTGTAGGAGTCGTGATAATCCACTGACACTTCCCAGTCACCGGTGATTTGCCACTCCAGATTTACACCCAGAGAGCGGGCATTCACCTCGGTGGTGTTACGGCTGGCTGTAGCAGAACCGTCGTCACCGGCAATATCGGCATACAATGCGGTGCCATTTTCATCCAGTTCATAAGCATTTATGTTAGGCCCGAAATTATTCCAGATCCCCCACCCAAAGCTGTTAGTGCCGGTGATGGCATCAGATGCGGTGTAATCCACCGTTGCGGTGAAATTATCGGTAGGACGGAACTGGAACGTGACTTGTGCGTTGGTACGTTCACGTTGAACATCAGCAAAGCCAAAATTCAGATCTTTCGGAAAGAATGCCGCATCGGTAATGACAGAACGGTTATCCACTACCATGGACGGGTCCAGTTCGGGTAAATCCTCGTCAGGCACAAGCACCCAACCCTGGATGCTGGCTGATTGCTGACGGAAATCCCGTTCCTGGTGTGAAACCGAAATGCCAATACCGAACATATCGTCAGCAAAGGTGTTTGTAAACACGCCGGCCACTTCAGGAGTAATATCACTGCCTTCCTCGTTAGAGGTGTCCATAATGCCTTTAGCCGATACGGAGAACTGCTGACCGGGGTTATCCATAGGTCGCATGGTCAGAATATTCACCGTAGCACCCAAGCCACCACTGGGATTTTCCGCCCGTGCAGTTTTCTGCAGCTCCAGGGTTTTTACCCCTTCCGAAGACAGGTTCTGCAAGTCATAAGAACGGGTAAAACCGGTGCCCGGCATCTGACGGCCATTCAGGGTGATAAGGTTAAATTCAGGGCCAAAACCACGCACAGTGATCTGACTACCTTCACCGTTTGCCCGGCTGATAGTTACGCCGGTGATACGCTGTAACGCTTCCGCCAGGTTAGTATCCGGGAATTTACCCAGTTCTTCAGCAGAAATGGCATCTACGACACCGCTTGAATTGCGCTTCAGGTCCTGAGAGCGCATCAGTGAGCCGCGGATCCCCTTAACCTGAATGACTTCCATGCTTTCGTCAGCAGCGGCTTCAGCTTCCTGTGCCTGCGCGCTGAACATGCTTGTTGTACCCAGTAACAAAGCCATTGATGTGGCGACCCGGGTCTTTTTAAATGTATTGTTTTTCATAGTTGACCTACTCATCATAATCAATTGTTCCGGCGAGCCGGTATAGCGTCGCCGGAGGCTTTGTTATTGCGCTGCAATTTCTGCATTATCGATGCGGTAAACCGCGCCGTCACCCTGTCCCCATGCCGGGAACACCATCACCACGTTGATGTCTGAAACATCCAGACCAAGATCAGACAGCGTTTGCAGCGGGAAGGTATAGGTTTGCCATTCGCCGGCTACCGGATCGACGCCTTCAAGGCTTTCTGACAGCGGCAACTCAACGGCAGTAGCAGCACCGGTAGATTCAATCTTAAACAGCCAGGGGGCTGTGCTGTCAGCAGGCATAGAAGTCACTTTCATTTCAAAGCGAACCGCGCCTGTAGTAAGAAGCGCTGAGGCATCGAAAGACACTTCCTCGTCTGCCAGGAAGCCCATTACCGTCGGCGTACCGCCGATACGGAATTCGGCTACGTCACCGTGGGCATCTTCATCGGCTTCGATTGTCGGAGTAGAACCGCCACAGCAATCCCATACGCTCCACATATCCGCTGCGGTATCAGCGAACAGGGTTAAACCTGCAGCCGCACCGGCATCCGGGTGGTACAGTTTCATGTTGTCGATACGATATGCCGCACCTTCACCGGCCCCCCAGGCCGGGAACACCATGATCACGTCAATGGCGCTGATATCCAGGCCACCGGCCTGCAGGTCAGCTATGGGGAAGGTATAGGTTTGCCACTCGCCTTCAACCGGTGCTTCCCCTTCCACACTTTCTGTGATGGGTAATTCAATGGCTGTAGAAGCACCGTTAGATTCCACCTTAAATAACCAGGCTGCAGAGGCATCGTTTGGCAAGCTCACAACACGCATATCGAACTGCAGCAGGCCGCCGTCTGCCAGTGCAGTGGCGTCGAACGGGGTGTCACCGCCACCGTCAGCGGGACGGGTAATAAAGCCCATTACAGTAGGTTCGGCACCGATACGGAATTCAGCGGTCAGGCCGTGGGCATCGTCATCCATTTCTTCTGTGGGGGTTGAGCCGCCGCAGCAGTCCCACATAGGCCAGTTGGGGTTTGTAGCATCTTCAAAAATCACCAGTTCCGGGTAGCTGGATTCTGCAGAAATTTCCACGTTGGTCAGGCGGTAAGTTGCTCCGTCACCCGCGCCCCAGGCAGGGAACACCATAATGACGTCAATGGCGCTCACATCCAGACCAGCTTCATCGAGCATGGAAAGCGGAAATTTATAAGTTTCCCACACGCCCTCTTCCGGCATATCGCCGGCAGATTCATTCGGGCCCGTGTAGCCGGTTGCCAGTGGAAACTCTACAGCGGTTGATCCTTCTGAACTTTCAATTTTGAACAACCAGGCAGCACTGGCATCAGAAGGCAGCGACGTGACTTTCAAATCAAACTTTACACTGCCGGTTTCCACCATAGGCGCACCGTCAAAAGGGGTTGCCTGACCGTTTGGATCGGTAATAAAGGTACTGCGACTGACGAACCCCATTACAGTTGGTGTTGCGCCAATAGAGAATTCGTAAACGTCACCTTTTTCGGCATCGTCGACGATGGCAGGCGTTGAGCCACCACAGCAGTCCCATGCTGGCCAGTTCGGATTATCGGTACCACCAAAGATGGTCAGGTTCTGTGCCACACCGCTGGAAGGTGGTGAAGGAATGGGCGCTTCACCTTCTACCAGAGCATCATCTGTAGAGTCGTAGCCGGGGCGCACGGTTTCACAGCCTTTACCGGTATCCGGATTGGCTGAACATTGATATACATGCACATAATCGATTTCGTAAGTCTGACCTTCCGCGAAAGCTTCTGCGTCGATGCCCAGCTCATTCACGTTAGATGGCCAGTCGCCGCCCACCGCCAGATTCAGGATCATGAAGAATTCCTGATCGAAGGGTGCATTGGTATAGTAGTTCTGCAATTCGCCACTGGTCTGATCGAAATATTCAGTGTACCAGCCACGATGCGCCAGGCCTGTTGCTTCGTCTTTGCTGTTGTAACGCACCGTTGATTTTCGCTGAGTGGCGTACAGGTAATCATCCATATACCAGCGAATTTCCCCTTCCTGCCATTCCACTGCATAGGTGTGGAAATCGTCAGCCGGGTTGGAACCATCCGGTAACTTGTATGCCTTTCCGGTGTGTTTGTTGTTCGGCCACTCACTGCCGTAATGCAGGGTACCGTGAATATTGGCTTCCGGGTTGCCGTCTGCGTCCATGGCTTTCAGGTTCACCGCTTCCATGATGTCGATTTCACCACTTCGCGGCCAGCCACCATAAACAGAATCGGTAGGCATCATCCAGAATGCCGGCCAGCTTCCCTGACCAGAGGGCAACTTAGCGCGCATTTCAAAACGACCATATTTGAAATCTGCTTTGTACTGTGTAACGAGTCGGGCTGATGTGTAAGGTTTCTCCGCCCCTTCTCCGGCGGGTAACGCGACAATTTTTAGCGTGCCGTCAGAGACAAATGCATTTTCAGGACTGTCGGTGTAGCACTGGGATTCGTTGTTGCCACCACCGGCGCAATTGACTTCATGAGTCCAGTTATTTCCGTCAATAGAAGACCCGTCAAAATCATCACTCCATACCAACTCCCAGTCTGTTACCGGTACCGTTGGCTCAACAATATTCACGTCCGTATTTGTGGTGGCGCCACCGCCACATCCCACAAGGGTTGTGACCGATATCGCGGCCGCCAGCCGCGACAATTGTAAAAATGTTTTAGTCATTGTGTTCAGCCCTGTTTTCAACTTCCGGCAAGCAGGCGGTGCCGGAAATTTGTTTTTAGTTTTCGTCCCGTCTGTGTGGTCGAATTAATTTTGTAAGCGCTTACAAATCTTCTCAAAAAGAAAGCACTGTTCAGTTGAGCGCGATTGAATTCCATTCCCGCCGATTATGAAAGCGCTTTCATTACATTACGACACGGTCAAATAAAGGTCAATGCCACTCTCATTTTTTTAACATTTCAGTCACCTTCGTGACAGATTGACTCACCGGTGCGCTATTGCGCGACTTTTAGCCAGTTTAACCTCGACACAGCCGGCAGGATTCTTTATATTGCGCGGCCTTGAATGCACTCACGTGTACCTCTTTTTTGTTTTCCGGGAATTTGTTGTGATCACCACCGCCAATATCACCATGCAGTTTGGCTCTGCGCCTTTGTTCGAAAATATCTCCGCTAAGTTCGGTAACGGCAATCGCTACGGCCTGATTGGCGCGAATGGCTGTGGTAAGTCAACCTTCATGAAAATTTTAAGCGGCAAGCTTACCCCTTCCGCCGGAAATGTATCACTCGCCCCGGGCACTAAGCTAGGGATCCTGAATCAGGATCAATTCGCCTTCGAAGAAATGTCGGTGGTTGATGCTGTGATCATGGGAGATAACGAACTGTGGGAAGTGAAGCAGGAACGTGACGAGATTTACAGCAAAGCAGACATGAGTGAAGAAGACGGTATGCGTGTAGCCGATCTGGAAACCCGTTTTGCTGAAATGGACGGTTATACCGCCGAAGCCCGTGCAGGAGATATCTTAATTGCTGCAGGCATTGAGGAAGACTATCACTTTGGTCTGATGAAAGAGGTAGCGCCGGGTAAAAAAGTCCGTGTGTTGCTGGCACAGGCGTTATTTGCCGATCCGGATATTCTGCTGCTGGACGAACCGACTAACAACCTCGATATCTACACCATCAACTGGCTGGCTGAAGAGCTCAACAAGCGCAAGTCTACGATGATCATTATTTCTCACGATCGTCACTTCTTAAATTCCGTATGCACTCACATGGCCGATATCGATTACGGTGAATTGCGTATTTATCCCGGTAACTATGACGATTTCTCAGAAGCCGCTGCCGCTGCGCTGGAACAGCTCCATCATGAAAATGATAAGAAAAAGGCAGAAATTGAAGAGCTGCAAAGTTTCGTAGCCCGCTTCTCAGCTAACGCCTCAAAAGCCAAGCAGGCAACTTCACGGGCAAAGCGCCTTGAGAAAATTGAGCTGAACGAGATTAAAGCGTCCAGCCGCCGTAAGCCGTACATCATTTTTAAACAGCACAAGAAGCTGCATCGTCTGGCGATTACTCTTGAAGATCTGGGGCACGGCTTCCCGGAATTGCCTCTTTTCAGTAACGGTAATTTGCTTTTAGAGGCGGGAGCCCGCCTGGCCATTATTGGTGAAAACGGTGCCGGCAAAACCACCCTGCTGAAATGTCTGATCAACGAACTGGACGCCAATGAGGGCGTGGTAAAGTGGGCTGAAAACGCCGAAGTAGGCTACGTTCCTCAGGACAGCAACCGTGACTTTGCCAACGATCTGACTTTATTTGAATGGATGAGCCAGTGGCGCGGACCAAAGCATGATGATCTGCAGGTTAAAGCCATGCTGGGTCGTTTGCTGTTTACCTCTGATGATTTCAATAAGAAAGTGAGTGTTTGCTCCGGTGGTGAGAAAAACCGTCTGTTGTTTGGCAAGTTAATGCTGCAGGATATCAATGTACTGGTAATGGACGAGCCTACTAACCACCTTGATATGGAATCTATTGAGGCACTGAATAATGCTCTGGCAAACTACGACGGCACTGTAATTTTTGTCAGCCACGACCGTGAATTTGTCTCTTCACTGGCCACCCAGGTTATCGAAATTAAAGATCAGAAAATCAATCATTTCGAAGGTACCTACGAAGAGTTCCTCGCTCACAGCGCTGCTGTTTAGTATTAAATTTAATAACTGAAAAGCGCTTATCACACAGCGGACACTGTCGCCTTTTTCAACCTTGAACTATGCTTTGTATAAGGTGAAAAAGGTGATGGTGTATGTCTGTATCCAGAATATTCCCCAAGCAAATCGTTCCCATTTTATCCGGCGGCGGTACACGGCTGCCTGCTCACATAGGTATATTACAGGCACTCGACGACCTTAACGTAAAACACAACACTATTGTGGGCGTATCCGGCGGCTCTATCATTGCGGCAATGTACGCACGGGGCTTCACAGTAACCGAAATGAAACATCTGGCATTGAATACTGACTTTCGTCAGTTTGCTGATTTTTCTTTGTGGCGACTGTTACGTGAAGGCGGTCTGGCATCGGGAGATATTTTCGAGCAATGGCTGGATGAGCAGCTCGACGGGGTTACCTTTTCAACCATCAACTATCCTTTACATATTCTGGCCACAGATGTGAACGGCGGTGGTCCGGCGCTGTTTAATGCAACAGAAACGCCGGATGTGAAAGTCTCCGCTGCAGTAAGGGCTTCCATGTCGATCCCCCTCATTTTTGCCTTCAAACAATTCGAAGATAAATTACTGGTGGACGGCGCGGTACTGTCTGAGGACGCACTGTTTCGTGACTGGCAGCAGGACGGCACACCTTCGGTCTGTTTCCGCCTGCAAAGCCGTCAGAAAAAAGAGAACCTCGGCAAGAAGAAAGCCCGTTTCGCCCTGCCCACTTATGTCATGCTGTTAATCCGTACTTTTATGTCGGCACTGGCAAGGGAGTACGTACACGCTGAATTCTGGCAGCGCACTATTTTGATTGATACCGGCGAGGTCTCCGCCGTGGACTTTGATGCCAATGGCGCTGACAAAGAAGCGTTATTCGAAACCGGCTACAACACGACAATGGCCTACCTGCCGGATAAATTAAAGAAGCAGTATTCCAGAATTAGCTGAATTCAAGCTTGTTCAAATAAATCTAAGGTTCATTCAGGGCGTTAAGGTGCAACAACTCAGCGCCCTTTATATCATCGCTGATATCTATAAATCCCCGGCAACGCTAATCCTGCTTCTATATATTTTTGAAAAACATTTGACTCTGGAGTTAACTCCAGGGTTTATAGTAAGCACTATGAAAAAATCAGACTTGCTGAAAATAGGCGAACTGGCCCGCCTGACTGACCTGAGTAACGACACCATCCGCTTTTATGAGAGCAAGGGTTTGCTTACGCCTTCCGAACGCTCTGATGCAGGTTATCGCCTGTATTCTGAAGATGATGTGGAAAAGCTCTTATTTATCCAACGCACTAAAACGGTGGGTTTTACGCTGAATGAAATCAGCGAACTCATGGAGCTGAAACTGCATCCTGATACCCACACGTGCGGTGAAGTGAAGAAAGTCACCGAACAAAAGCTACAGCAAGTAACAGCTAAAATTAATGAACTGGAGCGTATCCGTCAGTCGCTGCTTCAAATGAATAATTTGTGCGATGGCGGCCCTGAAAGTGCTCAGCATTGCACGATTCTACAACTACTGGACTCAGAAAAACCGCTATGAACGATATAACGCTATTGCTCACCAATTTCTTTGGTCTGTTTATGGAATCAGCGCCGTGGTTACTCATGGGCTTACTGGTTGCCGGCATAATGCACGAGCTCGTCCCCGTGAGCTTGTTGCAGAAACATATGGGTAAGAACAGTGTGGGGGCGGTGATAAAATCTGCCTTCATTGGTGCACCATTACCACTGTGCTCATGCGGAGTCATTCCCGCCGCACTGGGATTAAGAAGAAGCGGAGCTTCGAAGCCGGCCACAGCATCCTTTCTCGTTTCCACACCGGAAACAGGGGTAGATTCAATATCGGTTTCTTACGCCCTGCTCGGCCCCGTATTCGCTGTGGTTCGTCCTGTTGCTGCCATCTTCAGCGCCATTTATACCGGTTTAGTGGTGAAGTGGTTTGTGAGGGACGACCAAGCCATATCGTCTTCACCGGCTTCTTTAGAAAAGGTTGAGCAGGACAGTTGCTGCAGCAGTAAAGCACCGGTGCAGGAACCGGTATCGTCTTGCTGTGCTTCAAAAACTGAAGTGGTTGCGCCGGTTAAATCCTGTTGCAGCAGTGAAAAGCCTGCTGCGCTAAATACCGGAAAGCCTGCTGCGCAAAGTAGTTGCTGTGACACGAAAGTCACTACACCGGCACCTGCAGAAGCGTCTTCCTGTTGCAGTTCAACTCAGGCCGAATCAGAAAAAGAGAATAAAGTCGTTCAAATCTGGCAGTTCGCTACAGGTAAACTACTGGAAGATATTACCATGTGGTTACTCATTGGCCTTACGCTGGCTGCAGCCATTCAGACCTGGGTACCGGTATCTTTTCTGACCCAATGGGGCGATGGTTTTCTGGCTATGCTGGTCATGGCGCTGATTGGGATCCCTATGTATATCTGTGCAACGGCATCAACACCGCTTGCCGTTGGCTTTCTGTCTGCCGGCCTGTCACCCGGTGCAATCCTGGTGTTCCTGCTCGCGGGTCCGGCAACCAATATTTCTACCATGGGAATGATTGGCCGCGAACTCGGCCGCCGCTCTCTTATCATCTATTTGTTCTGCATACTCACAGCCAGCATCGGTTTGGGTTATTTGCTGAATGCAGCGGTGGAGGCATTTAACTGGCAGTCCTTTATTCCCAACGGTGAGGGAGCCCACCATCACGGCGAGACAGTAAATGCCTTTTACGCATTGTGTGCGGTAGTGCTCAGCGCACTGATGTTACGTAACAGCTGGCAGGCAGCGAAGGACAAGTGGTTTTCCGGCAATAATATGCAAAGCAGCTGTCATTAAGAAATGAACAGGAAGTCATCACATGGGTAATTTTACAAAAAACATCGCCATGTCTGTTCGCCGGTAACACCGGCGGCGGAAACGTCAGTGCGTTTAAGCCGATGCCTGTTTCTGAGGCTCTGGCTGAAAAAATTGCGGGGGCTAAGCGGTAGCCCTGCAGTCCTTTTTAACTGCGCCTGCCAGCCGTGACAAAAACTCGCGGTTGGTAGGTAAGCCATTCAGCAATTGCTCTGTCGAGCGTCGCACATCATTTAAAGCCTTATCGGCCACCCGCATTTCATGTTGCGACAGGCCTGTACATGCCTCACCGAATGTAGATTGCATGCCCATCAGCACGTATTGTTTACTGGCTGAGGAAAACAGCTCCAGACGGCGATCGCTCTCGTAAAGCCAGGGCGGCTGGGTTTGCCACAGTGCCAGGGAATCTTTAAGGCTTTGCGGCACTGAGGCTGCATCGCGGTGAGCACGCCAGTATTCACTGTCATCCCGGGACGACAACACATAATGCAGCTTGATAAAGTCGATGATCTCTTCCCACCGGCTGTGGGTAATTTCGTTATAACGTTTAGCCAGTACCGTCATGGCATTGCGGCAACGGGGAAACTGGTGGCTTATCCATTCAACAGATTTTTCCACCAGCACCAGCGCTGTTGCTTCAAGAGGCTCCACGAACCCGGCTGACACGCCAATGGCTACACAGTTGCGGTGCCAGAACACCGAACGGTGACCAGGCTCAAAAGTGATTAACCGGGGCTCTGCTTTTGATGCATCCAGATGCGGGTCATTTTTCACATACTGCATCAGTGCATCCTGAGCCTGATCTGCCGAGCAGTACTGGCGGGAGAACACATGGCCAATACCCCGGCGGCCGGACAAGGCAATATCCCAAATCCAACCGTGCTTTTGTGCCGTTGCTACGGTTGCAGAAGCTACCGGCGCATTTTCATCCCGATAAGGCACCTGAAGTGCCAGCGCAGCATCATTGAACAACTGTTCACGCCTGCACACCATAGGAACGTTATAAAACCCGTTCAGCAATAATGCTTTAAAACCACTGCAATCGATGAACAAATCACCTTCAATGACACGGCCATCCGACAATGTCACTGAAGCAATATCACCGTCCGGCGCACCATTAACCTGTTCTACATGTCCGGTGGTATGCACCACACCTAATTTCTGCGTGCAGTGCAAACGCAGCATTTCGGTAAATTTACCGGCGTTGAGGTGATAACCGTAATTCAGAGCAAAAGCAAATTCCGGCGTTGCCAGCGTCTTCGGTGCAAGTGACTGCTCACACACAGCCCCCTGGGCACAGACCAGTGTTTCAAAATCAGAACCGGGACGATTTTTAAGAAAATATTGCGACAGATTCACCGCGCCATAGCCAGCCGGTGTAGTGAACGGATGATAGTAATGCTCTCCGTTGCCATATTGCCAGCCCACAAACTTAGAAGCCTGTTTAAACCCGGCATTGCAGAACTGCATGAAGTCTTTTTCAGATATGCCAATCTGGCGGAGAGTATCCCGCATGGTAGGCCAGGTGCCCTCGCCTACCATGAGGTTTTTAACGTTGGGAGATTCAACCAGTTCAATGCGAACCGGATGGGTACATCCGGATTTTTCGCCATTTTTCGCGGCCAGGATGCCTGCTGTCAGCCATCCGGCGGCACCACCACCTACAATTACAACACGGTTCGTCATTTTCCAGTCTCCTGAAAATTAACCCACCTTCCCTGCCGGGCAATATTTCTCTATGAATTGTGCGTGTGGCGGCAATTGCGCCAACTGGTTATCAATTTGATTCTTTAATGCTGTTAACTGTTGTTTCAGTCCTTCAGGAGGAAGCAATTTACCGGCCTGATGATAGCTTCCGGGCATCAGTCCCTGCCCCATCATAACCTGTACCCATGAGTCCACTCTGAACAGCGATACATCGTCAGGCCACACATAACCATTTTCACGAAAAATCGACAGTCTGTGTTTCAGCGAACCGGGCACATCCATTGTCCTGTAGTGGTTCCAGAACGGACTGTCATCACGTGTAGTCTGATGATAATGAAGGATAATAAAGTCCCGGATAGTTTCAAGTTCAACCGCCGTTTCCTGGTTAAACCTTTCGGCTAATATTCCAAAATTATCCGAAAACGGAAATAACTTCATAAGACGGATAAGTGCCGTGGTGACCAGGTGAATACTGGTTGATTCAAGAGGCTCCAGAAAGCCGCCGGACAAACCGATGGCGACACAATTCTTATGCCATGCCTTTACCCGTCTTCCGGTTTTAAACTTCAGTTTCCGCGGTTGAGTCAGGGGCTTGCCGTCAAGGTTTGCCAGCAATGTCTTTTCAGCCTCTTCATCGCTGAGAAAACGACTGGAATAGACAATGCCATTACCGGTGCGCGACTGCAGCGGTATACGCCACTGCCAGCCGGCCTCGTGGGCAATAGCACGGGTGTAAGGTAAAGGTGGTTCAACGGACTCAGTCTGCACAGCAATAGCGCTGTCGGCTGCGAGATAATGACTCCAGTCTTCGTACTCAACACCCAGGTGTTCACCAATAAGCAGTCCGCGAAAGCCAGTGCAGTCAATAAACACATCACCGGCTATGACCTGGCCCGTCTCCAGCTTTAATGCCGTAATGTTGCCACTGTCACTGTGAAGATCCACTGCAGCAATTTTGCCTTCAATGCGTTTCACACCGGCGGCTTCACTCTTTTTACGCAGCCAGGCGGCATAGGCCGTTGCATCCAGATGAAAGGCATAATTCAGTGGTTTCTTACCCGCCGCAAGGGCAAACTTACCTTCTCTGGCGGCTTTCAGCTCAAGACAGAAGTCGTCCAGTCCGGCACTGTAGCCACTTTCTTTTGCCGCCATCCAGAAGGCGTGAAACTCTGCCATCCAGGCACGCTGACCAATTTCGCCAAAGGAATGCAGATAGTTTTCATCTTTACACCCCCAATTTTCAAACTGAATGCCCAGTTTAAATGTGGCCTGGGTGGCAGACATAAATTCCTGTTCGTTTATACCCATCAACTGATGGAAACTGCGCATGGTAGGAATAGTGGCTTCCCCCACACCCACGGTGCCGATCTGGTCGGATTCAACCAGCGTAATGTCGAGTAAATTTCCCAGCCTGGTAGCCAGACTGAATGCACTCAGCCAGCCGGCTGTGCCACCACCGGCAATGACAACTTTTGTTTTTTTATTTTCGCTCACGCCTGCTCCTTACCGGTTCAGGTTACTGATTAACATGGAACGCAAACGCCTGGCGTTAATGTCGTCCATTTCCCCCAGCGCACCGCGGCACTCCGGCGGAAGATGTTCACGAACTCGCTGCGCATCACCAAACACGTAATAATCAAACAACGCCTTCCAGGCTTGTTTTTCCTGTTCAGGTTTTTCCCGCAAACTCATCATGCCATGTAACAGCACATCCATGGGGTTGCCTTTGTGACGCTCTGTGGTCATCCACCAGAAATTAACCATTACGTTAAAGCGGTCGTATGCCGTCACTTCATGCCACCACATACTGGGGTAGTAAAGGCCGTCACCGGGTTCCAGGTCAGCAATCCATGCATTGTCCATCGCCTCTTTAAGGCGGGGGAACTTATCGAAGTCAGGGTCAGCGAGATTCGCCAGCGTAACAACCTGACCACCCGGCGTAGGATGCAGCGGCCCGGGATAAAGGTTCTCCACCTGCTCCGGCGGAAATAGCATGAACCGTCGTTTACCCACAACGCAGCAGGCCAGATTTTTAGGTTGATCAAAATGTGCAGCAGCTACAGATTCTGTTCCCAGCCAGATTTTGGCGACCACCGGATTTTGCTCAAATTCAGGATGGGTAAACGCCAGGGAATGACTGTCTGCCAGTGCAGGGAATCCTTCTTTCAGCACCAGAGAGTTAACGTACAGGTATTCATGTTCCTGTTCACTGAGCTCACTACGGATTGTGTTGAACACATCGGGGATCGTTGACCGTTCTGCAGAGAAATTAAATCCGGTACAGGTATCGTTGTATCCGAAGCGGGACTGAATTTCTGATGGTGCGCGATACACCAGCATGGGTTTATTGCTGTAGTTATCTTCCAGCATCTGCATGGTATCAAGGGGGGATGTCCGCCCTGCTTTAACCATTGGCCAGTCGTTTACCAGCCCCTTAAGAATAACCGGCTGGTTAAGAGCGAAGAGATCATCAAACGGGATGGCATCTGGTGTGATGCCTTCCCACACTGTTACGGTTTGTCGGGAAGGTGTAACCATTGTTTTCGTCCGTTAATAAAAAGCGGCTTAAATGTCAGTACCAGCCGGCACTGACAATCCGGACCAGCACTGTACCTAAATCAGCGCAGATTTTGCGTTCTTCAGATCAATTAAACGCTGAAAATTACCCAGTGAAGATAAAATAAAGTAAAGCGGGCCAAGCATACCGTACTGACTTAACTTTGCCAGACTGTCACCGTCGAGCTGAGAAAGCTTTTCCTGATTGACAGAATAGTAGTTAGAGAAATTCACCTGCTCTATATTGCTGAGCTTAATCTCAATGTTCACCGGCTCCAGAAGCTCCATCTCTTCCACCAGGGTAAACAGAGTTTTGTTGTATTGGGCACCGGCTTCAATAGTCTGCAATGCCTTTTTTACATAATTCAGATAACCGGATTCGCCACCCATTGGCAGGAAGACCGCTTCACCTTCTTCGCCAACTCGGGGATCGTCCATATCAATACAAATAAACGGTTCCGGTGCGGCATCATCAGATTCACGATAGGCAATACTGAATGGTCCGCGCCCCAGCACGGCAGGAATATAACGGGTTGTCCATCCGTCTTCACTCAGGAACAGGTTTTCGTCCTTGCTTAGCCCCAGAATACTGTGGATCTGCAACTCGCCACTGTCGGCATCTTTATAAAATACCAGCGGAAACTCTTTGTGCAGCTCACTGATTTCAGACGCGAATACGCGGGTACGGTTTACCTGATGGCCGGAAAAAGCTCCCGGACGGGTATTAACTTTCAGATCTTTATGATCGACGTTATTCAGAACAGCTGGTTTAGACATAGATTGGTCCCCGTTACTGCGGGTTGAGCGAAAGGTATACGCAGGATGTTATCGCGCTACCCCGTCAGGCGCAATGTCATGTTTGTAAGGATTAAGGCCGGCATGCGAGGGCACACCGGCCTGAGAATCAAAGGTCACAATCCGGGAGGATTGTGACCGGATGCTGACAGCTATCAGAAGCTGTAGCGGGCACTCAGTACAATACGTCTGTCCAGTTCCTGGATGAAGAACGTGTTGTTGTAGCTACGGCCGTATTGACGTGAACCTTCTTCGAACAGGTTGATTACGTCCATGCTTACTGTCAGGTCTTCGCTGAAGTCGTAACTTACGTTAACGTCTACCTGCTTGTACTCATCGATGAACAATGGGTTACGAACAGAAGATACGCCACGGTTTACTTCCGCCAGGAAGGAGTCACGCCAGTTGTAAGCAACACGGGTAGACAGGCCGTCTTTTTCGTAAATCAGTACTAAGTTAGCTGAGTCACTTAAACCTTCCAGTGCGAACTGGTCAATTGCCGGATCAGCACCTACATCGTAACCGATATCACCGTCAACGATGGTGAAGTTAGCCTGGTAACCGAAACCGCTGTCACCGAAGAAGTGCTGCCATGCAAACTCGTAACCGGAGATACGTGCGCTCTGGTTGTTTACAGGCTGAGTAACTTCGAAGGCCATTTCAGGGTCGCCTGCCATTGGCTCAACATTGTTGTTAGCGAATACGTCATCAGCAAATGCCTGACCTTCTTCGAACTCATCAGCGCCACCAGGGAACACGTCAGGGTTTGCAAGCAGTGCAGACATGGTGAAGAAGTTACGTTCTGTTACTTCGATACCACGTGCTTCAAGCTCTGCAATAGCTTCACCTGAAACAGTACCGGCAGCACCTGAAGTCGCATCAAGCAGACCGAACAGAGTTTGAGAAACCTGTTGTGTACCAACGAAGTTGTCTACGTCTTTACGGTAGTAACCTACTGACACCATGCTTGAATCACCGTAGTAGTATTCAAGTGACAGGTCGAAGTTGTTGGACTCCAGTGGATCCAGCGCAGCGTTACCGCGGCTACCTGATGCCACACCGCCTAAGTAAGTAGGACGACCAGGCGCACCAATGCTGGTAGCTGTGTACATCTGGTTATACGCAGGGCGAGCCAGCGTCATGCTGTAAGACGCACGGGCTTTCAAATCGTCAGTCAGGTTAACCGAGAAGTCGATGTTTGGCAGGAACGCTTCATATGAGTGGTCCTGAGACAGCGCTTCAGTCTGATCGCCGTAGCTGATAGTGAAGTCGTTATCTGACAACCAGATGATCTGCTCTGGTACAGATTGCAGAGAGATAGACTCAACGTCTGTCTTCTCATAACGGGCACCAACCACTAAGTTAGCTTCGAAACCACCGATTTCGCCGTCCATTGTCGCCATCGCGTACAGAGACAGGATATCTTCTTTAACGGTGTTGTTCTGAGCACCAACAGAAGGCAGATCACCCGGGGTGAAGCCATACGCCGGCGCAACAGCGTTCAGCAGGTCTACTGCGTTACCGCGGAATGATACGCTACCCAGAGGGATAGTGGTTGAACCTGCAGGTTGGGCAATTGAATCCGCACCGGCAACACCGCTCATGTTGTGATCTTCAAATGCACAAGCTGTACAAGTCACTTCCAGCAGACCTTCAGGAATATTACCTACATCAGCAACACCCCAGCCACCAAGCTGCGCTTCAGTTTCATAACGAAGCTGATTCATTTCTGTCGCCATGTAGCCGATACCGAAGTCAACTTTTACGTCAGAACCTTCGTCCCAGGTACCGTCGAAACGGAACTGTTTAACGTCAGATTCCTGATCAGAAGAAATGGCACGGGTAACCTGAGGACCAACATCGGCCAGGTCGAAAATACCGTTGTTGTTACCTTTAACAGAATCGTCAACAACAATGCTTGCCTGAGGCATATCCAGACCGAAGTCCATGGTTTGCCAGCCGGCAGTTGCACCTGCTACGTTGAAACGGATTACGTTTTTACCGTAAGGACCGTTACCGCCAGATTTTGCATTCGCCATGTTAGCGTCGAAACGCAGGTTCAGTGAATCGTTTGCCCACCAGTCAGCGTTGAAACCGAAAGATGTCAGTTCATCTTTAGCGGCCATCACCAGGTTCTGGAAGAAGAAGTCTTTACCACCGTCGATATCTTCAGTGAAACGGATTGGCGTGGCAACAACCGGGTTACCATCGAATTCCATATCCGTGAACTGACGGGCAAACCAGACACCGTCAACAACAGAGGTAGAGTTAATTTCGTTGCTGGCGTAAGTTGCGTCAGCGGTCAGTGTCAGAGTTTCTGAAGGTGCGAACTGTAAGGTAACCATACCGTTCATACGTTCGCGGTTATCTTCGTTAACACCTAAACCTAAGTTAGAAGGCATGGCAACCAACTGACCTTCCGCAGGTGCGTTAGTCACGTTAGCGCCGTCTACCAGACCGAAAGTGCCAGGAGACGTTGAATCCCAGTTGTACAGCTGGTAGTTCTCAACACTCATGTGGCGGCTACCGGAGTCGCGCTCCTGGTAAGAACCGAACACAGCTACACCAAATGTGTTGTCATCGTTTGACCAGTTCGCAACACCACTTAATTCTGGTGTCACACCGTCACCGCTGTAGTCTTTCATGGCTTTCGCGCCGATAGAGGCACGGTTTTCACCTTGAGACAGTGGCTTTAACGTATTGATGTTAATTGTTGCACCGATACCACCTGATGGTACGGCTGCACGGCCAGTCTTATAAACTTCAATGCCACTTACACCTTCAGATGCCAGGTTAGAGAAGTCAAAAGAACGGGTTGTACCGGAAGCACCCTGGTCAAGCGGGTTACCGGTGATAGATGCTACGTTCGCAGCAGGCATCTGACGGCCGTTTAATGTGATCAGGTTGAAGTTACCACCGAAACCACGAACGGTAACTTCTGAACCTTCACCGTTTACACGGTTGATAGAAACACCAGTGATACGCTGCAGAGATTCTGCCAGGTTGGTGTCAGGGAATTTACCCATGTCTTCAGCAGAGATGGCGTCAACAACACCGGTAGACTGACGTTTTACGTTCATAGATTGAGACAAACTTCCGCGAACACCGCGTACTTCAATCTGTTCTACTTGTTCTGGTGCGTCCTGAGCAAATACAGGTGATGCGACCATTACGCAGAGTGCCCCTGACACTGCGCAAGATAGCTTTGTTTTATTAAACATAGTTTGGTTTCCAGTTGAGTTTTCACACGTGAATTAAAGTGCGTGTCCCTTATGAGGAGGATGACTACCGCGCATAAAACACTGGTCAATCAGTTCACTCAACCCCATCACGCACTCGCTGTGCAAACCGCTACGTTGTGATCCCATTCTCACAATGTAACGCGTTACAAGCCGCCATTTAACGTTAACGAATTGTAACGGTGTAGTTATAGCCCGCCTTGTGAAGCAATTGCAAGTATTTTGTTAGGTTGCCTAACAAAATTAACCTTTTTCTTGAAATTGAAGTATTCTTTAGTCTTAAATGAGCGGGTAAATGCAGATTTTACTATCTGTATCTGATTAGAATAAATGGCCTGTCAGGCACTTTTTATTTACAAATACAGGTTAAGTAAAGGTGACAACTCTCCGGAGTGCAAGGATTGGTCATATTAAATTTTTATGATAAGTCACTGTTTGAAAAGGCTGAAAATTTGCTATGAAAAATAAAGGAAAAATATAAGCATTAGTTATAGAGAATATAACCGGAAGATGATAGAGGCCCCTGAAAAGGGAATGGTGCAAAGCAAAAAACAATAATAAAACTGACTTTGCTGTCACACAAATGTAAAGAAACCAGAAAGTTCCGTAAAGCCTGAATTATCGCAAAAAGAACAAAAAACAAACAGCGGTAAACCCTGAACTTTTTTAGTGCAGAAGACTCTTTAACAGCGATCTGGTTTTAACAATGTGTGTCACAAAAACGGCTTTTAAAGTCCTTTTACCGTTAACAATTATTCAACAACAGGATAAAACAGCGCGAGCTGTTCCATAACAAAAATACTATGCCCGTACACAAGCAATCGAGTCAGCGTCTCCAACAGCAAGGCCTGGCACTGGACACAGACAGACAGTTTTTTCGCTGTCTTCGCGAAAATGGCCCCATGAGCAGAGCAGCCATCTCTCAGCTTACCGGCATTTCCCGCCCCACTATTTCAGAGGCTGCAGGACGTTTGCAGGGCCAGTCTCTGGTCAATGAAACGAAAAAGAAAACCCAGAATAAACAGGGCCGTGCAGGTATACTTTATGAAATTAATGCCAACCGGGGTGTTACCTTGTCTGTTGCTCTGGACAGTCAGCACATTCAGATGCGCCTCACCGACCTGGCTGAAAATATTGTTGCAGAAGAGCAGTTCAAATTAGCCGCGCTTAACGGCCACGCCATACCCGATTACGATGTAGAAGCAGCACACGTACCGTCTACCCGAATTGACAGCAGCGAAGCCTTCTTCCAGAAACTGACCACCATGGCTGAAGACATGGTTGCACGAACGAAAAGCGCAGTCCTCGCCATAGGCATATCGATTGCCGACCCGGTGAATTCTGAAACGGGCCAGGTATTACCTCTGCACGGTGCCCCTTTCCCCCTCGCCCACGACATTAATTTTCCCTCTCTGTTTGCCAGTATGTTCCATTGCCCCATTACTATTGATAACGATGTGAATTGGGCAACCATGGCGGAACGTTCGCAGGGTAACGCTATCGGCGAGAAGAACTTCATGTTCTTTTATTTTGGCCGGGGGATCGGTGCCGGTATTTATATCAACGGACATCTTATCCGCGGAAGTTCGGGTATTGCCGGCGAAGTGGGCTATTTTAAAGTGGATGGTTCGAAGAACCTTCAGGATTACGTGGTAGAGAACCAGCTGGGTAAAGCCTTACTGGAAAACCGTTCTTTGTACGATCATCCGGCTATGGATAAAATTATCCACGTGATTTCTAACGCGGGAATTCTGGTGAATCCGGATCTCATAGTGATTGGTGGTCCGCTTTCCCGTCACGACGCCTTTATGAAAACACTGAAAGACACGATTCCACAAAAAACACTGATGCCGACCAGGGTAATTGCCAGTGCAATGCCGGATACCGCCCCGCTTTGCGGCGCATCAGCCGGCGCTCATGAACTGGCACTGGCTTCGCTGGGGCTGATACAGCATCCGGAATAGCACAGTCTCAGACCGGATTTTACTATCCGGCAAGAGGGGCTTCAGGGGAAAAGCGGAAACTTTTATCCAGCTCACTGATCCCGAGGCCACTTCGCTTATTCACCCTGATCTGTACCGGGATCCGTTCTTTCATCGCTTCGATATGGCTGATCACGCCAATCATTTTGCCGGAGGCGTTTAAGTTATCCAGCGCATCCAGTGCAATATCAAGTGTTTGAGCATCCAGCGTACCAAATCCTTCGTCCAGAAACAGCGAATCAATGCTGGTTTTATGACTGACAAGATCAGACAGCGCCAGTGCCAGCGACAAACTGACCAGAAAGCTCTCGCCACCGGATAAAGTCCGGGTGTCTCTGGCGATATCGCCCTGCCAGGTATCCACTACCAGAATAGCCATACCGTCCGCCTGCTTTCGCTGCAACCTGTAGCGGCCATGCAGACGTTGTAACTGACGGTTCGCCAGCACAATGAGATTGTCCAATGTCAGGCCTTGCGCAAATTTTCGGAATTTATCACCGGTGGCGGAACCGATGAGACCGTGCAGGGCCGATGTGATCTCAAACGCCTGTTCTTTTTCCGCTATACCTTCTGACAAACTGTACAATTTCTCACGCTGCTCATCATCAGCCTGACATCTGGCAGCCAGTTCTCCCCGCCGGGTGAGAATGCGATCCCGTTCTTCATTCGCCTGCTGATATTTACTCTGCAACTCATCGCCGTCAGCTTGTTGCCACAATGCGGCCTGTTCATCATTGAGCCAGCTGTTGTACTGCATACTGGCGCTTTCAAATAACGCCGAATGACGTTGAGTTGCGGCTTCCAGGGTTTGCTTCTCCCGGCTGAGCTGATCACGTAGTCCGGGTGTGAGTAACGCATTTTGAAAAGCCATATCGCTGTCAAAACCGGCCCGGTTACGCTGCATCTGCCAGCGTTCAGATAACTCTTCCGTCTTTTGCTGCGCGGATCCCAGCGCTTCAACAGCAGCGTTTAATGAAGATGTAACGCCGGTGTGATGCTCCTTTGCGGCCGTTGCCCGCTCCTGTGCCTGCTGTGCAAACTGCTTGGCCTGCGCGATGCGCTGTTCCGCTTCCGTGATGACTGTTTGCGACGGGGTTGTACCGGCCAGAGCATGGCGTTCGGTTTGATGCTGAGTAAGGGTTTCACATAAAGCGTTAAATGCAGTACTCAGCTTACCGGCCTGCGCTTTTGCTGCCTGCCAGTTTTGCTGTGCATTTTCACGATACACCGCCTGCTGTGATGCCTGCTGCTCAAGTGCAGTCACCTGCTCTTTAGTATCAGCCCATTGCTGCGCTTTCTCTTCAAGCCCGCCCAGCCAGGCTGAAAAATCCGATGGCGGTAACGGATGTCCGGCGTCAGCGGTTTCTTTCGCTATGGCATTGTGCAGCGCAACACATTGTTGTTGTGCGCTTTTAAGTGCACTTTGTGTGTCACCAGCCTGCTTCTGATATTGGGCCAACCGTTCAGCTGCGAGTGCTACCTGATTTTCACCATGACTTACCTGCCGTTGCAGCTCGTTCAGTTCTGTCGTGAGTGCTGCAAGCTTTTCCTTCTCAAGATTTGCTCTGCTTCGCTGTTCCCGCAGCGCTGCCCCTCGATTTTTTTGCTGCTGCTCATATTGAGTCAGTCCGGTTTCATCATTCAGAGAAACAGAAATACCAGCTTCCTGCGATATGCTTTCCCACTGTAAGGCAATGTCATCTGAATCTTGCACAGCTTTTTCCAGCGCCTGCGTGGTTTGTTCCAGTCCGATCCTTAATCTCTCACAAAGCTCGTTTTGCGCAATGCCGCGACTTTCCGCCTCTTTGAGTTGTGCTTCCAGTTCGTGTTTGCGGGTTAAAGTAGCAGACACATCCAGTGCGACCTCCCCGGAGGCAGGATGAGACAATGAGCCGCATAGCGGACAAGCCTCGCCGTCAGTCAGTTGCATCCGGTACTCTGCCAGTTGCTCCTCTTGTTTCAGCAATAACGTGACATCCTTTAAAGACTGCCTGAGAGCAACAAATTCTTCGCGCATGAAGCCACGTAGCTTTACCGCTTCATCGTAGTCACTTTGCAGCCTCGCCTGTTCAGCTTTGTGCTCAGACTGTTTCCCGCATAACTTCAGGTATTGCTGTTGTAACGACATCGCCCGGTTAAGCGGTGCCCAGCCCTGTTCTATGGCCAGTAACTCCTTTTCGATCTGCTGCCCGTTTAGCTCAGCGGCCAGCGAATCTACTGTCTGCTGTTGTTTTACCACAGCAGACTGCTTGTCGTTATAAAAATTGATAACCTCATTGCGGGCTTTTTCCGCCTGTGCAACCTGATGTGTCTGCCTGTCAACCTGCTCACGGGCCTTTATGGCTTCTTCTTCTGAGGTCGCCACGCTGGCGGTGAGCACGCCAAGCTGATTAATTTGTCCGCGCCAGCCTGACAGCTTCGTCAGCAAAACACTGTCGGCCTGATGCTCGTTCAGGTAGTTTTTATGCGCAGTCAGTTGCTCATGCATGCTTACCACCGCCTGCTCATACCCTGCTATATCAGCGGCAAGTTTACCGGTGATTGCTTTTTGCTGCTCCAGCGCAGATTCAAGTTCACGCTTTTCCTGAGTCAGCCTGGCAATATTGTTATCCAGCGGGATCACGCGGTTATGAATAAGTGCAATGCGGGCACTTCCTTCCTGCTCCGCGATTTCCAGGGCTGCGGTGCACTGATCTTTCTCTTTAAGGCTGCTTTCTGCGTGCTGTGCACTTTGCTGTTGCTGCTCTTTCAGCAGTTCATTGCGCTGCTGCAATGTCTGCACTTCAGATTCTGCCGCACTCAGTTGCTCATATTCAGGTTTAATTTGCTCTGCCAGTTCACCCTGCCGCAGTTTTTCTGCCTCCGGCGCAAATGCAGTGAGATCATCTTTAGCCTTAGTCAGCGCAGCTTCTGCCTGCTGCTTTTGTGACAAGCGCTGCGCAAAACCGGCCTGCCAGTTCAGTCCGCTCTGCCAGTGTTCACACGCTTCGCGGGCTTCTTTCAGCGTATTGTCAGCCTGCGCCAGTGCCGAAATCAGCGACGCTCTTTCCTCATCACTCAGCACAGAAATGTTATTGCGGTTTCCCCGCAGCAATGCCAGTTCCTGTTCAGCCTCTTTATATTTTTCATGCACGTGGCGGGAAATCTCACCGTAGATTTCGGTGCCGGTCAGCTCTTCAAGCAGCTCCGCTCTTTCGTTTTCCTGCGCATTCAGGAAGGCTGCAAAGTCCCCCTGCGACAACATCATGGATTTAGTAAAACGGGCAAAGTTTAAACCGGTGATCCGCTCTATCTCGTCGGCTTTCGGGCGTATTTGTGTAGCCAGTACCTTGCCGCTTTCTACTTCGGCCAGTTCCACTTCCGCCGGTTGCAGGTTTCCGCCGGCATGACCCCGTGCCCGCCGCATACTCCAGAAAGCACGGTAGGCCGTGCCCTTAACAGAGAACTCAACTTCAGCCAGACAGTCACCTGTGCCACGGGTCATGATTTCATTGGATGACGCAGACAGCTGGCCGAGCCTGGGCGTCTGATGATAAAGCGCCAGACAGATTGCATCCAGCAAGGTAGTTTTGCCTGCTCCGGTAGCACCGGTGATGGCAAAGAGTCCGTTATCCGTAAACGGTGCGCCGGTGAAATCCAGCTTCCACTCACCTTTAAGCGCATTGAGGTTTTTAAGCCGCAGGGTCAATATTTTCATTGTGCTGCTTCCCCTGCATCAAGGCCCGATACCACTTCACGGAACTGTGTACGCAACTCTGCTTTCACCTCTTCCTCTGTGGCCTCATCCATTAACAGCAAGCGCCGCTCAAAGACCTCTTCCGGCGACAGTTCTGACAAATCCTGTTCATATTCTGCCGTCAACGACGCTGCAGCCCTTTCATGAACCCGCCTGAGTTGCAGTACCTCTACCGGCTTATCTTCTGTCATTGCCTGAATGCGCTGATGCAAATCAGACAAATGCCCCTGCGAGGTGACTTCGATACACAGCCAGGTGGTTGCTGCCGTATCAGTGAACGCTTTCAGTGACTGCTCAATGGTATCCAGATCGCCACGGATAACTGCCATAGGCTGGAAAACCGGTACGGGAAGGGCTTCGATAGCAGGGGTTGTGCTGCCCTCAAAACTCACCAGCACCACCTGCTTTTGTGTACCCAGCTCATCAAAACTGAGAGCAACAGGAGAACCGCTGTAGCGGATATGCTCTGATTTAGCCACTTTCTGTGGCCGGTGAATGTGGCCCAGCGCAATATAATCTGCCGGCGGAAAGCCGTCGGCGGCGAAGCCTTCCAGCGTACCGATGTAGATATCCCGCACACTGGACGAGGCTGATACGCCAAGCGCAGTAAGATGACCTGTAGCAACAACAGGAACGGCTTTTCCTGAAATTTCACGGCGCTCAGCCGCGACATCGTACACACTCCGGTAGTGAGCTTTGATTGCATCACCCAGGTGCTGTTTCTTCTCATCTGTGGACTGACCCGCAGCACTGACCAGCACGTCTCTGGGGCGGATGAACGGGATCGCACAAACAAATGCGCCGGTTTCGCCGTTTTTATCTTTAAGTTCTACTACCTGATCTGCCGGGTTTTCCAGCACCGAGGCAATAACATGGGTATTCAGACAAGACAGCAGCCCCCGTGTTTCATTCAGCACTGACACAGAGTCATGGTTTCCGCCCAGCACAATCAGGGTACAGCGGTGAGCCTGCAAAGCCACCACAAAACGGTTATACATTTCTCTGGCATAACTGGGTGGCGTGCCGGTATCAAACACATCGCCGGCAACGATGATGGCATCAACTTGTTGCGCTTCTACAACCTGCAACAGCCAGTCGAGAAACTGCTGATGTTCGTCTTTGCGGTTTTGGGTAAAAAAGCTCTGACCGAGATGCCAGTCTGAGGAATGGAGGATTTTCATAAGAACAACAATATAAAGTCAGAGACACATCATGCCTTATGTTGACCACACCGGCGCGGCGAGTCAACAATCCGCCGCGGCACCGGCGATGATTCGTGCAGGCTTAAGCGGGATCAGGATGTTACTGTGATGCCTTCAGAGCTGATTTTGTCCAGCACATTACGCCACCGTGATAATCTGGCCGAAGGAGAACCGGATGATTGCTTCTGGCCCGGAGACCAGATCCCCATACTGTTAAAACTGAACACAGGAATGAGATCTGTTCGCTGCCGTGCTGGCAACACTTCTGAAATTAAACTGTCGAGGATCATAGGCTGACTGGTGGGAGTTTCATAATAACCCAGAACCATGTGCGCCTGAGTCACAGTGCTGCGGCGCCCGCCCACTTTAGCTTTTACGTAGATAAGACGCAGCTTTTCTTCGGCGACCCCCAATTTGAGCAGGAAGATGTATTTAGCTATAGCGTAATCTTCACAATCGCCCAGTTCTTTAGCCAGAAACTCTGCAGGTGATGCCCAGTAATCGCTTTGCTTCCAGACGATATCATCGGTTTTGTAGGTTACATTATCGCGAAAGTAAGCATTAACCAGAAGAAGCTGTTTAGACTCCGGCAGATTCTGCGCTTCATTGAACATGCCTTCCAGACCCGCCTGGCGGCCTGCATTAACTTTACCGCCATGTCTGGCGACGGCCTGCCAGAATTTGCCAAAATTAATATCGACAAATGCGCGGGTAACAAATGCGTTTGTCAGCAGGAAACAGGCAATCACCATAATGCACAGCCGGCGCTGACTGAATGATATGGGGTTACCCTGAAAGAGTGGCTGTTTCAACAGGAGCACAACTACTTACCCTGATAAAGACTGAGCATGTACTGTACCACGTACGGCGAGTTTGTCACTTTACTGCAACCTGATCGTCAATGTTTAGCCGCGCCACACCGTCGAAACCGATAGACAGCAGAACTTCCTCGTCTTTTTCAGATACTACGCCATCGGCAATCACCGCCATTCCCAGGGAGTGGGCAAGATCGGCAAGACCATTCAGGTAAACCTGATTTGAGCGGTTGTTCACCACGTCATACACGTAAGTACTGTCAATCTTCAGGTATTTAAGGCCAAATTCATGCACATCGGCCACCTTCGAAAAGCTTTCTCCCACTCTTTTGAGCCCGGTATCCACTTTGAAATAATCAGCCAGCTCACAAAACTGACGGAAGGATTTAGGATGGCTTGCAGCTGTATGCTCCCGCAACTCCAGCGATAACCGGGTGATCACATCCTGATTCGATTTTAATAAATCTTCCAGTTGTGATCTGTTAAACGTATCCAGGATTGTTTCCTGATAAAGAAGCACCGCGCAGCATTTTTCGGGATTATCTTTCAGCCATGCCAGCGCTTTATTCAGAGCAAGAAGGTCGATTTTATCAACCGTATCAAAGCGGCGGGCCGCTTCAGTAAAACGTCCGAATCCTCGCATTTCATCGCCGTCTTTATACAGCACGAAAGCCTGATAATGCATGGTTTTACCGCTGTGGGTATGAACACTCACTGTCATCAGTTCGGCAGACTGACTGGCGATGTCGAAATCCTTCTGCCATTTCTCTTTGCTGTCACAGCGATAGTGCGTTTCCGGCAACGGCTGCAGATTAAAACCGAAAACAATTTCACTTTCCTGCACTTCTTCCAGTAATCCGTCAACCCGGTCGAGCAGTTCGTAACTCGCTTCATCAGCCCGGATGTAGACGCCGGCGGTGACGCAGTGAATATTCAAATCGGCAAAATCCGGACTGTGCTCCAGCGGATTGTCTTCCATAAACACTTCCTGAATCCCTTCCAGATCACGGCACTCTGTCAGCAATACACAAATATCTGTTTCATTGATTCGGGCCATGCGGAAGTCGGTGTAAAGCTCACTGTGTTCACGGTAGAAGCCGTCCAGTCTGTCAGCAAACTCTTTTACGAACTGATTAAAAATCTCCGGCGCAAACGCCTGAATATCGCCTTTGTCTTTCATCAGACTGTGCATGAGCAACACGTTCTGACCATCTTTATCACGAAATCTCAGTTGAGACTCCAGCAGTGTAAAGAAGGCATTGATATTAGGAATATTCGTCACCGGATCATGCTGTTCCCGTTCTCTGGCAAGTTCAAGCCGGCGGTTGTTCTCTATGAGGTTTGCTTTAAAGCGGTCGGCCAGCGAGTTCATGGCATTTACCACCCGGGCAAAGTCGGCGGTCCAGGGAAGCGCAATTTTTATAAACTTCCTCTCTGAAAAACTGTTGGCCTGGTCGACAATAGTCCCCAACGGTTTCAGGATGACACGTAAAATGAGGGAGCCGATTATCCCGATCCCTACAGTGAGGATCACGATACTCATCACAAAACTTTTAAACTTCGACCACAATGTATCCATGGCAAAGGCAGTCTGACTTTCCACATAAAGGGTGCCAAACTGATCCCAACCGTCACTCACCTGGGAAATGCCGGGCGGCACGGTCAGTTCCGCCATGGACTGAAACCAGTCCGGCGCGTTTGACGCTTCCCCCTCAAAGTAGATTTCGTCGATAACATTCCCGTCCGTGCCTTCAAGCCGGATAAGCGAATAATGCCCTGAATCGAATTTTGCAGACAACATGAGGCGAATGCCGGCTGGTGATTTCTCCGCCTGCGTCAGCACCAGTGCCAGTGAATTCGCATCATCAATGTTCTTCAGATACAGCTGTTCCTCGGTGTTTTTCTGCGTAGAGAAAAATAGCACCAGAAAGCTCACCACACTGTTAATGGCAATAATGGTGAGAATGGCAATCCACAGCTGCTTATTCAGGGTCATTAACAACTACTCTATTCAGCGTCTATCTCAACGGGAAGGACCATAACAAACTCAGTCCCCTTACCCACTTCACTTTTTAGTGTCAGCTGTCCCTGCATCTTGTTTTCTGTCAGGTTCTTCACGATATGTAACCCCAAACCGCTGCCACCTTCTTCACGGCGGGTGGTAAAATAGGGCTCAAACATCACTTCACGAAACTCTTCAGGGATCCCTTTACCGTTATCATTGAAGGTGATCGTTGCCTTGCCATCCGCTGATTCTGCCCTGATTTGAATTTTAGGGGACGTAATGGATTTATCGAATGCGTGAATAGATGCATTGAACAGTAAGTTTGTCAGCACCTGAGACAGGGCTCCCGGAAAACCCTTCATAAAAAAGGAGTCGGGCACCTGACAATCCAGCACAATTTCAATTTGCTTCGCTTTCAACTGCGGTTTTACGCTGCTCAGCACACTTTCGATGGTGCCCTTCAGCGGGAACGCCATCAGCACATCAGCGCTTTGGTTTACCGCATTGGTTTTAAAGTCACGGATGAGTTTGGCAGCACGCCCTAAGTTGAACGAGAGCAAATCGCTCACTTCGTTACTGTCGTCTATAAAGTCTGAGAAGTACTCTTCTGTTAGTGTTCCGTCTTTAAAACTTTTATCAAGATCGTCAACACTTTCTTTAAGGTGCGATAAAGATGTAATCGCCACCCCGAGAGGGTTGTTTACCTCGTGAGCCACCGTTGCAACCATGCCACCTAAGTTGCACAGTTTCTCCATTTCGATGGCCGCTTCCTTCTTTTCCTTCAGATACTCACTTTCTATGAGTAGCGGTGTGAATTCGTCCAGCAATTTAGTCAGGCCTGCATCGTTTTCATCTACCGGCGTTTGCGTTACCAGAACAATGAATCCCCCCACATGGTCTTCATCGGCAATCACATACACAGAGCAAACTTTATCCGCCATGCCTGCCTGTGCCATCCAGTCAGAGAAACTGTCATCAACGACACTGCGTTCTGCCCAGCGGTTTCCCCCCTTACCGGCCAGCAAGGAACTTAACATGCTGTTTTCCAGTTGACGGCCGGGAATACACCCCATGCAGTCCACGGCAATACTGGCCTCGTCACTCACATGCCAGCTTGATACATGATAACAATCAGCACCAATGTAAACGGCCTGATCCAGCAGCGGAAACTGAGACTGTACCGGGAGTGCCCGCAGCAAATCAGGGCTGAGTAACGCCGCCATCGATTCGGTTACAGATTTGGACACGATACTCTCCTCTTAATCCGGATAGCGGGTACGCAGAGCCCAGAAGTCATCAAAATTGGCCAGTAAGATTTCCGCCAGTTGCGGATCAAACTGTTCACCTTTTTGCGCTTCTATTTCTGAAATAATGTTTTCTTTCGGCCACGCCTCTTTATAGCTGCGTTTTGAGCCCATGGAATCAAAGGCATCTGCCAGCGCCGTGATCCTCGCTGCCAGAGGGATGTCTTCGCCCTTCAGACCCTCAGGGTAACCGCCACCGTTCCACTGCTCGTGATGTGCATAGCAAATCTTCGCCGCATTCTTAATCATGGGTTTGTTAGAAAGGCTCAGCATATCCGCACCGACTTTGGGGTGAGACTTCATGATGTCCCACTCCTCAGGGGTCAGCTCTCCGGGTTTGTGTAAAATAGTATCAGGTATGGCGACTTTGCCCAGATTGTGAACCGGTGCAAAACGGCGGATATTTTCAGCTTCATCATCGCTTAAACCTGCCATAATCGCGAGTTTGTAGCTGATTTCTGCCACACGTTTAACATGCGCGCCAACTTCCTTGGTGCGTAATTCAACAGCGTTCCCCAACATGTGGATAATGTCTTTTTGTGTCTCTGAAATTTCTTCTGTAATCATCAGGTTTTCGTAAACCAGCGAGACGTTTATGCAGTAAATTTCCAGAAACTCTTTCTGTGCATCAGAAAGCGTACCTTTGGTGTCGATAAACAACAGGTTTTCATAACCCAGGTCGGTACAGTTATAGAACACATAGCCAGAAGGGAAATGCTGAGACTGTTTAGAAGCCAAAACCTGTTTAAAGCAGTTTTCCACTTCGTCAGGCACTTCAGGTTGGTGGCTTTCCTTGATGTCAGCCAAACTTCCGGTAGCTGCCAATACCGTGCGGCCTTTGGTGGCTTCTGCGCTTTGCGGGAAGGTAGAACAATAAATAGCACTGGAGTCAAGTTGCAGCAGGTTCATAATTTCCTTCAGCACCGCTGAGGCGAACTCGTTCAGCGCATGGGTCTGCAACATTTTAGTCGTACTTTCTATGACCTGACGCAAACCTTTCCGGTGGCTTTCAATGGTGGAGATATCGCGGTATGAGCGCAGCCCTGTGTACATCAGAGTTTTCAGCTTCTGGCTGGTTAATTCCGTTTTTTCTTTATAGTCATTAATATCATAGCGCTCAATGACTTCATGTTCAGGCGCCTGACCGGGCTGACCGGTACGTAATACCAACCGGCAGGCTGTGTTGTTCAGCTCTTTACGCACATAATGCACCACATCCAGGCCGGCATGATCCGTTTCCATTACTACGTCCACGAGGGCCAGCGCGATGTCGGTCTCTTTATCGAAAATCTCTTTCGCTTCTTTTCCGGAATACGCATGCAAAAACTGAATTTTCTTGCCGTCAAAGCGGAAGCGCTTTAACGTCAGGTCGGTTACCCGGTGAACTTCGGTTTCGTCATCGATAATCAACACTTTCAACGGTGAGGTATCTTTCTGCTCTGCCGCGTCATCCACAGACTCAGCTGGTGCAGCTTTCTGCTTGGCAAATAATGGATTCCCCATAGTTTACTCCTTCTCTTCTAAGTCTTTAATTCGTAGTGATATCCACAGACCACCTCCGGGTACTGCACCATGGTTCAGTTCACCTTTCAGCTTACTTTTCACCAGGTTGTACACCACGCTTAAGCCGAGGCCGGCATTACCGGCACCACGGTTGGTGGTATAAAAGGGGTCAAAAATTTGTGCGAGATCTTTCTTTTTCACGCCGCTACCGTTATCTGCAAACTTCAGCAACACAGAGTTACCGAAGGAAGATACCCGGATTGAAATAACACAGTCTTCATCCTTCTTCGCAAACGCATGAACCTCTGAGTTCGATGCGAGGCTGGCGAGCACCTGAGTAATAACAGTAGGGTAGGTTTGGATTTGTGTCCGCTTGCCAATTTCCACATCAAACTTAATCTTCGTTGACATGGCATTCTGCTGATAATGCTCAACAAAGTTTTCAACGATTTCGGCCACGTCAACCAGCTCTGTTTTGGTGGAATCGTCTGCATTAATGACGTCAATTTTCTTAAATGATGCAATCAGCTTAGATGCCCGGCCCATATTTTCCAGCGCCATACCCAGCATTTCCTTGCCTGAGGAGAGAAAATCTTCAAACTTTTCCTGATCCAGTTCACCGCGATCGAAATCTTCCTTCAGATCCCGCATCAAATCGTTCACGTGGGAACAACTGGTAATACTGATCCCCAGGGGCGTATTCACTTCATGGGCGATGCCGGCAACCAGCCCCCCCATTGCACCTATTTTCTCGGCCTCAACCATCTTGCTCTGGGCGAACTTCAAATCCTGCAGGGCCAGTTGCCGGTCATCGCTGAGCTTGTGTAATTTGAACGCGAAATAAACCAGATACAGCACCATCAAACTGAACAGGAAGGCTATGACAGGGATAGCTACATAATATTGGTTGAATAAATTTGCCGGCGGATAAATCACCATGGACCAGACACGGTTAAACAGGAAGATTTCGCCGTTAAAAGGCTTTGCCAGTGTCGCAGAATATTTCACATCAGAAAAAGCCAGTTCTTTTCTGTTTTCTCCCTCACGGTAAACAATGAAATTACTGACAATCCGGTTACTTACAGAAAGCTTGGCAGCGCGGTGTAGATCAACCACCATAGCCAAAAGTAACTTGTGTTCAGGCATTGCCCGAACAAGTAATACGTATTGCTGCTGGCTGTCGTTAACACTGAAAAGATCGGAGGCAAAATTGTCCAGCTTTGTCGCTTCCCGTAACTCAACGTTACGCTTCATCGCCATCGTCACTTCCCGTTTGGTAAATTGGGGATATGAATCAGATGCCAGCCAGTACTGAGGCTCCGGCAAGGTGGTTTTAGCTCCCATTTCACGGGAGTCAAAATTGAAAACGCCGATACCTGCAATGGACAGGTTGTATTCCAGAATCAGACCGCTGAAAGTATTAAATTCCATTGCATCTACATTTGAGGAGGAGTCAAATAACTGATTTACAGAGTGCAGGGTGTACTCCATGTCCTCCAGATTCTCATTAAAATGGTCATTAAACTCTTTAACCGGTCCATCGAAAGATGCCGCGCGCTCCTGCTCTGTCAGTTTCACGTACACCTTGTAACCGCCAAAGGTGCAAAGAATGCTGAAAAGCACACTCAAAAAAGTGAGTACTTTTTTTTGAAATATTAAATTCACCCCTACCTCTCCGGATTCTCAGCGCCGTTAAAGGGCAGTTCGTCTGAATTGGCCAATTTTAAGCAGCAAGGCCACCCTGTCTTTCACTCTGTATTTCTTAAGAATAGACGACATATGCTCTTTTACCGTTCTGACAGTAATATTTAGCTTATCCGCCATATCCTGATTAGAATCACCGTCCAGTAAAAGCCGCAAAACTTCCTTTTCCCGTTCGGTGAGCACTTCGGTCTGCGCTTCTTTAAACTCATAATCCGGATGTTCACTGAGGCGGTGAACCATCGCCGTGACGAGTCCGCCGGGGATCCACATGCCGCCCGCCATGACAGCACTGGCAATTTCATTGCAATGGCGTATCAATTCGGTTCCGTTGCAGTAGCCCCGTCCGCCAACCACCAGACTTCGTTGCATTTCCTTGATATCAGGTGCATGGCTGATCACCACAGGATGCACGCCCAGCACACTGCTTTCCCGCACAAAGCGTAACCAGTCAGTTTCACGGGTATCGACCCAGCAGATCCCCCCGTCAGCAGCAAGGGAAAATGAAACTTCGTGCCACGCTATTGCATCAGATAGCGGTGCATACTCCTTAAGCGACTCTCCTAACACGAAAAATTTCATTCCTAACGTTCTCCTAATGCTGATGAAGAGGCCCTGATAAGCGGGTTTAGCAGGTACTGCATGACGGTACGATTACCGGTGATGATATCTACCTGCACCATCATGCCCGGCAGAATATCCATATTGAGGGCGTTTTTGTCTTCGGTGGAAAGCCTGACGAGGTAGTAAGTCCGGTCCTGATCGTCAGTCACGGTATCAGCACTGATGTGCTCAACGCTGGCTTCCATACCGCCGTAAATAGCAAAATCATAAGCACTGAATTTTAAAATGGCGGGCTGTCCTAATTTCAGAAACGCGATATCTTTGGGTGGGATTTTTGCCTCAACGATTAACCGGTCATCGGCAGGAATAATTTCCACAACGGCACTGCCGGGCGTCACCACACCACCCACAGTATTTACCAGCAGTCGCTGAACGGTACCGGCGACCGGCGACCGGATTTCAGATTGTTTCACCACATCTTCCAGACCGGTTTGAGACTCCTGCAAAGATTGCATGGTCGCAACCGCTTCATTGAGTTCTTCATTCCAGCGGTTCTGCATTTTCAGGCTGGCTTCTTTAAGATTGTTCTGCTCTTCATCTATGGTTGCCTGACTGCGGGTTATTGCAGCCCGTGTGCGCTGAATGGCCCCCTGATTTTCAATAACCTGCTTTTCCAGCCGCAGAATATCGATTTCAGAAACAGCGCCCGAAGCCATCAGCGGACGTGTGACCGTAAGCTCCCGCTGCGCGATAGATAGAGTGTCCTGATATTGCTGTAATTCGGCGCGGTAAGATTGCAAATCCTGCCGGCGCTGGGCAATCCGGCTTTCAAACCTCGACAAGGTTTCTTCCAGTTCTTTCACACTGGAAAAATATAACGCCGTTTCATTGGCAACAATTTCAGGCGCGGCCTGTTTAAGGTCTTCCGGGAAGCTCAATGGCTGCGCCCGTGTCTGTGCCGTCAGCCTGTGAACTTTCGCAGCCACAGCGTTTCTCTTAGAATTGTTTTCCTGCAGCGAAGATAAGTAGCGGGTAGGATCCACTTTCAGGATAATGTCACCGGCGTTGACTTTCTGCCCTTCCCTTACCTGAATGTCCTGAACAATACCGCCGTCATAGGACTGCAAAATCTGTAGCTGGCTGGATGGCACGACTTTACCCTCTCCCCTTGCCACTTCTGCGATGGGAGCAAAACATGCCCACACAATTAATGCCGTGATTGTGAGTACAACCACATAAAGCAGCGCTTTGGCCCGCAGTGGCCGCTGCTGAATACGCGCCCACTCGGCTTCCAAAACCCAGTCATTTTCCGGAGGTGGTGCCAGCCAATCGCGGGCCCATGACATAAGCATAATAAATCCTTAGCCTTTAACCGCAGCAGCGAGACGTTTAATGACTTCCTGACGGGGACCGTCAACAATGATGTGCCCCTGATCGATAACAATAATACGGTCGACCAGTGAGAGAAGAGAGTGCCGGTGGGTATTCAGAATTAAGGTTTTCCCTTTCGTTTCTCTGTCCAGCAGCTCCTTTATACGTTGTTCAGCAGTGGCATCCATGGCCGAAGTCGGTTCATCCATCAGGAACAGGGAGGGACGACGGATGAGTGCCCGTGCCAGAGCAACAGACTGACGTTTGCCACCGGACAGTAATTTTCCACCTTCTCCCACACTGAGATTCAGACCGTCAGGATGATGGTTAACAAAGTCAGTTAAACCGCAGGCATTGAGTATCTCCCAGATAAAATCTTCGTCGTAGTCTTCCTTAAATACCGTAATGTTGTCCCGCAGACTGCCGGTAAACAGATTGATATCCTGAGGTACATAACCAATCTGATTACGCAGCGTACTCGGTTCGTATTGCTGTAAATCAATATTATCCAGAGTGATAAGGCCGCTTGTTGGTGAATAGGCGTGCAGCAACAATTTGTGCAACGTAGTTTTACCGGAACCGTTATTGCCAAGAATTGCTACCCGCTCACCGGCTTCAATGGTCAGGGACATTCTGCTAATCACATGGGATGGCTGCTCCGGATAAGCAAAGGACACTTTATCGAAGTGTAACCGGCCATGAATGCGGGTATGCTGCGTCCACTTTTGTTCGGCTTTTGACTCATCTTCTTTGGCCATTAAATCAGACAAGGTTTCGTAAGCGGTCTTAGCATGATGATATTGTGACAGCAGGCTGGCAGCCTGTGACAGTGGTCCCATTGCGCGGGAAGACAACAAATACGCCGCGATAAGTCCACCTTGTGTAAGTTCGCCGTCCACGATCAGAAATACACCGACGACAATCATAGATACGCCCACGGTCTGCTGGATCCAGAGAGCAGCACTGCTGACCGATGTACCTGCGATACGTAATTTGGCATTGAGTTTTGCCAGATAAATGGAATGCTGTTCCCACTCATGCTGCACATGATGACCGGCATTAAAAAACTTAACGTCATCGAACATGTTGACTGATTCAGTCACCAGCCCGTTTCTGGCTGAGCCGGCTTCACTTGCGCTGCTGGCAAGCCTGGCCATATTGCGCTGGGCGTAAAGCCCGAAACAAATCAGTAAAAGTCCGCCCACCAGAATTGGCAGTGATAAAAAGCCGTTGATGAGCGCAATAATGACAATAAAGAACACGGCGAAGGGCAGATCGACCAGCGCCACAAGGGTCAGTGAGTTCGTAAATCCGCGGATCGCATCAAAAGATTGCAGGTTGTTGACAAAGGCACCGGTGGAAGCCGGCTTTTCCTTAAACGAAAAGCCGAGCACTTTTTGCATCAAATTCGCCGTCAAAGTGATATCAATACGACTGGCTGCCAGTTCAACAAAGAAATGCCGCAGCATACGTAATGAAAACTCGGCAAACAGCACCATAACAGCACCGATAGCCAGTACCCACAACGTTTCCGTCGCCGCGTTCGGCACCACCCTGTCATACACATTCATCACAAACAGTGGCATGGCAAGGGACAGCAGCCCGATGAATATTGAGGCAAGCAATACATCTTTATACAGCGAAATCGCTGAAGCTACGGTATGCCAGAGCCAGTGCACACCTTTTTGAGAATTGGATACCGATGCAGGTTTGCCGATACGCCTGTCCGGACGTAAAAACATGACGAACTGAGTGTAGTCCTTCTCAATATCCTCTATATCGATGACTTCAACGGTTTCAGGTGCTTCCGGGAATACCACTTCAGCCTGACCGGATTCAATCTGACAGGAAACTAACACGCAGGACCGCTGTTCTGACAACACCAGAATTGCCGGCAATAACGCGGGATTTATTTCAGCCAGCTCACGTTTGACTACCTTGCAATTCAGACCCACCCGGCTTGCAGCACGGGGCATCACCGATGGTGATAATTCCCCGTTGTCCATTGGCAATCCTGCCATAACCGCATCGGGCACGAGGGTAATGCCGTGGAAATCACAAATTGCTTTCAGGCAGGCCATCAGGCAGCCGCCATGGATTTCAGAGGATTCTGCCAGCTTCTCGATTGCGGGGGCAGACAACTTAGGTTGCGCCATTAATAGATGTACTCCGGCGAATCTGAAGATGAATTAAGTACCACGACAACGGCTTCCGCACGCCGGTTAGCCAGGTTCGCTTCAGGTGAAATGTCATTGATGAGGGGCTTATCTTCGCCCAAACCGATGGCAGAGATGCGTTGCTCATTACTGCCGGACTGAACCTTCAGCCATTCAGCAACGGCATTGGCACGCCGTACAGAAAGCATCATATTGTAGTGAGACTCCCCTTCCAGAGAGGCGTGGCCGTACACAACGACGCCGGCTGCGGGGTCTTTACCAAGCGTATCCAGCATAGGCTCAAGTTTAACGAGGTATTTAGGGTCCAGTTCAGCAGAGTCAGCGCCGAAAGGAATCACCACTTCTGATTGACGTATCACACCAATGATGTCACCGGAATTTTGCTGCTGAGTTGCGCAACCAAAGTCATCCACTGCGGTATCAAAAGGTGTATCAGGACATTCATCCCACAAGTCGGTAATGCCATCACCGTCTGTATCACGGATCAGAATATTGGTTTCCTGAGACATCACATCGATGGTTTCAGCCGGACAAACGTACATAGGATCGTATACGGCTTCCGACAGACGAATAGCTTCAGTTAAATCAAACTCATCCCGGGTCACCGTAAGGTATTCAGCCAGTTCACCACCACCGGCCATCAAACGTAAAATGGCTTTGTATTGAGTGAATACAGCTTCGGTGTATGCGCGGCCGGATTCATAGGCTTCGTTTTCTGAGTCCAGTAAATCTAATAAAGTCCTGTCACCTATTTTGAATTGATCCAGGTAAGCGGTACGCACCCTGCTGGAAGATAGCCGGTGTTCATTCAGTGCCGGGATCTGTCTGTCGAGGTTGCGAATGTCGTTGTAAGCTATCTGCACTGTCTGACGAACATCCCGGCAGGATTTATCCCGCAGATCTTTAGCCTGATCGGTTACCGCCAGCGCAGCTCGGATCGACGCCCGGTCTGCACCACCGTTGTAAAGATTGTATGAGAACTGGAGTCCGATTTGCCCTTCGGTCTGGGTATTATCAAGGCCCGCATCATCTCTGGACTGAGAACCGTAACTCCCCACCAGATTTAATGTGGGATGATAACGACTCCTGGCTGAATCGATGCCGTAATTGGTTGAATTTACGTTGTACCATGATGCCAGAAAACCGGGGTTGCGCTTGTAGGCTTCAAGTAAACTCTCTTCCATCGATAACGGGATCTCAGCGTTTATGAGATTGTCTACCGGTTCAAGTTCCGCCGGCGGCCGAAACCCGGTTAATCGCAGGAAGCGGGAAGAGACATCATGCAAATTCGACTGTTCGGTCATCACGTTAGATTCAGCCAGGTACAAACGTCCGCTGATTTGTTCCAGATCAGCCCGCCTGGCCACACCGGCAGCAGCACTTTTTTCGATTTGTTTATAAACGTCGACGTGGGTTTTGAGATTGTCTTCTGCCACCAGTAACAACTCGCGGTAAAGCAACACATCCGAGTAGGCAGTGGCAACCTCTAATGAAATCTGTTCTACCTGATTTAACAGTTCAAGAAATCTGACCTTCTTCGCCGACTCGAGACGCTTTACCTCCGAAGAGGTAAAGAAGCCGTCGTAAAGCATTTGGGTAACAGAAATACGGGCTTCATTGGATACGTAACTCTGGTCGAGACCATAGTTCCGGCGCACCAGACTTGAGCTGGCAGTAACATCCACTTTCGGTAGATAGCCCGATCTGGCAATCTTCACATTTTGTTCTGCTTCCAGAAATTCCCGCCACGCTGCCTGCACATCAGGATTTGTGTCAATGGCTTGTTTAACGACTTCTGACAGGCTCACTGGTGCGGCGCTCACAGGCGTACCGCACAGCGAAAAACCTGCTGCCAAACCCACGGCCAAAATTCGAATCAGCATGAATACCCCATTTCCGTTTACCGACAAATTTCCGTTTTCACTATTAATTCCCTGTAGTTGTAAAAGTAGTCACGAACTTTGAAGCCCGCAAACCGGCAGAAATGAATTTTTATTACGGAAAAAAAATTTAATTTTTAATTGCTATAAAAACAGTCATTTAGATTCAGACTGTTCTCTGGTACAGGGTCAAACTTTTTGCGGCGACTAGTTTTTAGTGCATCAAATGCAAAAGGTATTGAATTATGTTGAATGTAACTAATGTGTCCGGTGACGTTTTTATCCGCCTTCCCAACGGGGATGAATTCCCGGTTTCAGCCGGCGACACGATTCCGTCAGATGCGCAAATCGTTTCAGATAATGGTGGCCAGATCATCACTCAGGAACAGGGAGCCATTGATCTTGCGCCGGGTGCATCACAACTGGTAGCAGATGTAGAATCTTTTGAAGCATCAGCTTTCGATGATGAATTCGTGGTCTACGATGATTCTCTTGATGACATGCTTGCCATGGTTAACGGCGGTGATACAGGATTCGATGCGAATGGTTCACAAGATATCCCGGATATTGATGCCCTGCTGAGTGGCGATGGAGACATTCTTGATGCGTTAGAAGAAACTGCGGCCGGTGGCGGCGGTGGTGCAGGTGGCGGCGGTGCGTCATTTGTGCAACTAAGCCGTATTGCTGAAGATGTGGATCCGCTGGCATTTGATTATGAGCCGGCGACTGCAGAACCACAGAATATCGAGCAGGATCCTGCCAGTACAGCGACTCAGGACGAACCCACTACACTGGACAACATCACCATTTCCGGTGATTTTCCGCCTGTAGTAGCCGGTGATTCTAACCTGGAACCCGGTACTCCGATTACAATTACAGTTATTGATGAGACTGGCGCTGAAACAGTTATTGACGTTATCGTTGCAGATGATGGCAGTTTCAATGCTACCTTACCGGATACGCTGGAAGACGGTACTTTCGATGTTGTAGTTGAAGCGCCGGATCCTCAGAACGGCACAGTTACGGTATCAGAAACATTCGTGGTTGATACCACGCCTCCCACTATCGATGTAAATCCCATCGAGGTTACCAATGATGAGTTTCCCGAAGTCAGCGGCACTTCAGATTTGCCTGCAGGCAGCGAAATATCCATCACGATTACTGATTCGGACGGAAACGAGCAAACTATCACTGCTATCGTTCTTGAAGATGGCAGCTTCTCTGCAACGCCGGTAGCCCCTCTTGCGGAAGGCGCTTTTGATGTAGTGGTTACCGCCAGCGATGAAGCGGGTAATACGACGTCAGTGAACGCCACCGGTGAAACAGATTTCACTCCACCAGAGCTTACTTTTGAGGTAAATGCTGCTGAAGGAGAAGCGCCTGTACTGAGCGGTACGACTGATTTGGCTCAGGGCAGTGTCGTTGAAATTACCGTGACCGGCGCAGATGGCAGCACTCAAACATTTACTGCCGATGTCCTCGCGGACGGCAGTTTTAATCTGACTTTACCGGACAACTTCGCTGAGGGTGATTACACAGTAGGTGTAACCGCAACGGATGCAGCCGGCAACCAGACTCAGGCTAACGACACCTTCTCTGTAACTGCGGCAGAGCCAGCACCGGCAGAAGAGACAACACCTGACGCACCGGCCGAAACCGGCGAGACAACCACTCCGCGCGAAACCGGCGAAACAACCACTCCGGGCGAAACCGGCGAGACAACGACACCGGGCGAAACCGGCGAGACAACCACTCCGGACGAAACCGGCGAAACAACCACTCCGGGCGAAACCGGCGAAACGACTACTCCGGGCGAAACCGGCGAGACTACTACTCCGGGTGAAGCCGGCGAGACAACTACTCCGGGTGAAACCGGCGAGACAACTACTCCGGGCGAAACCGGCGAAACCACAACTCCGGGTGAAACCGGCGAAACCACAACTCCGGGTGAAGCCGGCGAGACAACTACTCCGGGTGAAACCGGCGAGACAACTACTCCGGGTGAAACCGGAGAAACAACCACTACTCCTGAGGGTGGCGACACTACAACTTCCCCTGAAGGTGGCACCACTACCCCGCCTCCCTCAGAAGGCTCGACAGATGTCGATCCCTCTGAGCCAGTAGAACCATCAGACCCCGTCGATCCTGTTGAGCCAGATACAACAGCGCCTGAACTGACTATCAATCCACCTGATGTAGATTCCGATACTACGCCTGTCATTTCCGGTACAACGGACTTACCAGCCGGGGAGACCGTCACGCTGACTGTCACTGGTTCAGACGGCAATGAACAAACAATTACAGCTACCGTTGAACCTGACGGCACTTTCAGTGCAGAAGTCCCTGCTGAGCTGGCAGAAGGCGGATTCACTGTTGAGGCCACCGCTACTGACGAAGCAGGTAACACAACTACGGTTACCGCGACTGGTGGTGAAGTTGACACGACTGCCCCAACGGTCACGCTGGATGCGCAAGGTTCAGGCAACGACACCACACCTACTATTTCCGGTACCACCGATTTGCCAGCGGGAGAATCTGTGACGTTGACCGTGACAGATGCGAATGGTGATGCGCAAACTGTAACGGCTACCGTACAGCCAGACGGTACGTTTAGTGCCGATGTGCCTGCGGAAATGGCAGAAGGTAGCTTTACCGTTGAAGCGACAGCCACCGATGCAGCTGGTAATTCCACGACAGCAACAGCGACTGGCGGTGAAGTTGATACGACTGCACCAACAGTCACACTGGATGCGCCAGGTTCAGGCAATGACACCACGCCAACTATTTCTGGTACCACGGATCTGCCAGCCGGTGAATCTGTAACGTTAACCGTGACAGATGCTAACGGCGATGCACAAACTGTAACGGCTACCGTACAACCTGACGGTACGTTCAGTGCCGATGTGCCAGCAGAACTGGCAGAAGGTAGCTACACGGTTGAAGCGACGGCCACTGATGCAGCTGGTAATTCCACGACTGCAACAGCAACTGGCGGTGAAGTTGATACCACTGCCCCAACAGTCACGTTAGATGCTCAGGGCATAGGCAACGACACCACGCCTACCATCTCAGGTACCACGGATCTGCCAGCCGGCGCGACTGTGAACATTAACGTCACTGACAGTAACGGAGATGTACAAACTTTTACAGCCACCGTTCAACCAGATGGTACTTTTAGTGCGGACGTACCCGCAGAGCTGGCTGAAAGCAGCTATACAGTTCAAGCCACT
This sequence comes from Alteromonas sp. ABH4_457, assembly GCF_056160625.1. NCBI lineage: Bacteria > Pseudomonadati > Pseudomonadota > Gammaproteobacteria > Alteromonadales > Alteromonadaceae > Alteromonas > Alteromonas sp. ABH4_457. The sequence goes on along the minus strand of NZ_JBSWXN010000005.1, from coordinate 1,096 downwards.
GCAACAGATGCAGCAGGAAACACAGCATCTGCAACCACTTCAGGCAACCTGGACACCACTGCGCCGACAGTCACACTGGATGCACAAGGCACAGGCAACGACACCACACCGACTATCTCAGGCACCACGGACCTGCCAGCCGGTGAATCCGTCACCTTGACGGTGACCGATGCGAATGGTGATGCGCAGACTGTTACCGCAACCGTACAACCAGACGGTACGTTCAGCGCCGATGTCCCTGCAGAAATGGCAGAAGGCAACTTCACCATTGATGCAGCCGCCACGGATGCAGCCGGTAACACCGGCACTGCTTCAACGTCTGGTACAGTGGATACCACCGCACCGACAGTCACACTTGATGCACAAGGTACCGGTAACGACACCACGCCGACCATTTCTGGTACTACCGACCTGCCGGCAGGCGAATCTGTGACATTAACCGTGACAGATGCCAACGGCGATGCACAAACTGTTACCGCAACCGTGCAGCCAGACGGTACCTTCAGCGCCGATGTGCCTGCAGAAATGGCAGAAGGTAACTTCACCGTTGATGCAGCAGCCACCGATGCAGCCGGTAACACCGGTACGGCTTCAACCAGCGGTAATATCGACACCACTGCACCAACGGTCACTCTTGATGCTCAAGGTACCGGTAACGACACTACCCCGACTATTTCTGGTACCACGGATCTGCCAGCCGGTGAATCAGTGACGTTAACAGTCACTGATGCCAGCGGCGATGCGCAAACCGTCACCGCTACTGTGCAACCTGACGGTACATTCAGTGCCGATGTGCCTGCAGAAATAGCAGAAGGTAACTTCACCGTTGATGCAGCAGCCACGGATGCGGCCGGCAATACCGGCACGGCTTCAACGTCTGGTACGGTGGATACCACTGCTCCAACAGTCACGCTGGATGCACAAGGTACCGGTAACGACACCACACCAACTATTTCAGGCACCACCGATCTGCCAGCCGGTGAATCTGTGACGTTAACCGTGACAGATGCCAACGGCGATGCACAAACCGTCACCGCTACCGTGCAACCTGACGGTACCTTCAGTGCCGATGTCCCTGCAGAACTGGCTGAAGGTA